>DAWU01000055.1 GCA_002506105.1 Methanolinea sp. UBA275
CACGGGGAACCGTTACCTGAATATGAGTGAATTCGAGATACAGGTACCGGAGTCGAAATTGTCAATCTGCCCTGTGGATATTAGTGTTGAGTAATTCAAGCAAGACGTGATAAACGCCGCCGCCCCCGAAGGGCGCCCCGGCGGCGGATCAATGGCCGTATTCATCAATTGGATAGATTCGAAAAGTTGCACTGGAAATGGTGCATTGAGTTTTGGAATCGATTCGTTTGCTTTTTCTTGTAGTGTTGTCATGGCTAATGTACAGGATCGGGTTTTCGTTTTTACAGTAAATTCCTTACACTACCATTACACTCTGACAGACACACAGAATTGCGTATTTCACGGAGAAAAAGAAATTTCCGGTTGAATGGTTTTTACTTCTTTTTACCGAGGCGCCACCCCGTGAGAAGGCTAAGGATACACAATGCGGAAAGGATTACGAAGATGGAGGAAGGTTGGGTGGTTGGAGTCGGGGTGGGTGTCGTGGGAATTGCAGTTGGCGGTGTGGTTGTTACCTGGGTTGTTGGCTGAGGGGTTGTGGGAGTTACGTCCACAAGCGTGAAGGCAACGAGTTCCACATTATCGATGTAACCCTCGGCGTATGGCCCAAATGCATAATCCCCCCTTGTCGTGATTGCCAGGCGGTCCATGAAATAAAGATCTCGTCCTATCGTGACAAAATATCCCCACACAAAATTGCCGGATTCCTTCTCGGTTACTTTGACATCAGCATTCTGGAGTTCCTTGTTGTATTTTACAGTGATGTGGTAGCTGACGTTCTCCTTAAATTCTACCGTGGTGCATCCGGGCACCTCTCCGCAGTAAGACGAATAATAACTGGTCGCCTCGTGGAGCATATTGCTCTGGTCAATTACTCTTAGAGAAAAAAGGCGCCCATATTTTCCATTCTCTAATGATGAGAGGACATTTGTGCCCCTGGAAAAGTCCATCTCAGAACTGATCAGTCCGAAGCGGAATGCACTATTCTTGTTTGAGGTAAGAATGGTGACATCATAATCCAGGACAAACGACTGCCCGTTGTATTTGAAGGGAGTGAACGAAAAGCCATTCGTCCCGCCTTCTGTTTTGAAGTGATACATTTCGAGGTCTGGATCCCAGAAATAGCGGGTAGGGCTGTTTGTAGTCCAGCCGGGATCCTGGGAAAAATCCGACTTATATAATGTCGTTTTTTCGGTTGCCTGAGCTCCCAGAGCATGGAATACGATCCCCGCACTGAAGATCATGACCAACAGGAGTGTGGTTATTCCTAATTTTGGCATGGCAATTCTCCTAACTAAATGATATGCTCCTCCTCAGTGTTCAGGGGAGGATCCTGGCGGGTGGTGAAAGGATATGGATCTGGCGAATCAGTCAGTTCCTCTATTGGGAGAGAAATATAGGTTTTCTCTTTTAATTACATATCGTAATAACCCTTGCCCGATCATAATGGGTTCCTTGTGCTAGAGTGGTACAGCAGTGCCTTCATGAAATGGATTTTCCAAATTTTCCAAAAAAAACAAGCAATATAATAAATATTCAAGGCATACATGGAGTATAAGGGGTAAAATTACGCGTGTTTTTCAATAGCATTCTTGCATGGGGGGTCTGATGGACGGCCAGATTTTTTACAACCGCGGTGTTGCCTTTCATAAAAAAGGGATGTTTGACGAGGCCATTGCGGATTATTCACGTTCCATTGAGATCAATCCGGCAGATGCTGAAGCATACCACAACAGGGGGGTAGCCCGGGCAGGGAAGAGGGATTATACCGGGGCGATAGAGGATTATCATATTGCAATTCGCCTTAACCCCCACTTCACCGAGGCGTATTATAACCGCGGTGTGGCTTTCGCGCTCCTTCATCGCCCTGAACAGGCCATACGGGAATTTTCCACCGCGCTTGAATCTGATCCCGATTTTACTGAGGCCTATTATAACAGGGGCCTTGAGTATACACGGCTTGGAGAGGACGACCTGGCGCTCGCAGACTTTTCAAAAGCCCTCCAGCTTGATCCCAAGTATGCAGCGGCATACAACAACCGCGGTGTGATCTTCGGCAGAAAAGGGCAGCATGAGGATGCCATCGCAGAGTATTCACGAGCATTCGAGATTGATCCGACATCTACCGAATCGCTCTTTAACCGAGGGCTGGAATTTTCACGGCTTGGCAAGTATGATGATGCTGTTGCAGATTACACGCGTGCGCTGGAACTCTACCCTGGAAATACTGACATCCTCTATAACCGGGGAATCGTGTTTGGGAAGATGGGACAGTCAGAAGCGGCCATTGCGGACTACCTCGCATGCATCGAGAAAAATCCCCTGTCTGCCGAAGCCTACAACAATCTGGGAGTCGAGTACAGCAATCTTGGGCTTATCGACACCTCGCTTGAAAACTATGCGAAGGCAATCGAGATTAATCCGAGGTTTGTCGAAGCGTACAACAACAGGGGTGTCCTTTACAACCGGCTCGGCAGGTATGATGAGGCTATCATAGAATTCTCCCGGGCAATTGATATCTTCAACGAGATAACCGGTGAGCCGGCGCCGGCACAGCCGGAGGCATCACCCGCGGTGGAAACGCAAATTCCCGGGCCCACCGGGCCAACCCCTGAAGGAAACGCAACCGTTGAGGAGAAACCCGGCAAGGTGGACGATTACCAGGTAAGTGTACCTGATGGGGAACCCCAGGATCTGGCAATCCTCAATCTTTCGAAGGAGATCAGACAGACCCCCGACGATCCCGAACTGTACAACGCCCGCGGACTGGAATATTCCCGGCTCGGGGCGTCCGAAAAAGCGATAGAAGATTATTCGAGGGCAATCGATATTGATCCCGGATTCATCGAGGCCTATTATAACAGGGGAAATGAATTTGATCGCATTGGAAAGGTCGAAGAGGCGATCAATGACTACACAAACGCCCTGAAGATCAATCCCCAGTATGCCGAGGCCTGCCTCATGCGGGGGAACAAATACCAGGAATCCGGCATGTCTGACAAGGCGATATCCGAATACACCAAGGCTCTCGAGATCAATCCCGGATTCCCTGAAGCACTCTATTATCGCGGCCGTGAATTCTCCCGGCTCGGTCTCTCCGACATGGCGGTGCGGGATTTTTCGAGGGCACTCGAAGTAAAACCCGGGTATATTGAGGTCCTCCTTTGCAGGGGAAAGGAGTATGAAAAAAAAGGGCTTTCCGATCAGGCCATCGCCGATTATTCGTCAGCTCTCTCTCATGATCCCACCAGAAAGGAACCATACCTGTTCCGGGGAATCCTGTATGCTCAGGCACGGAGAAGTGATGATGCGTTCTCTGACTTCAGCAGGGCAATAGTCCTGGACCCCGCATACAGGGAAGCATATTTCCAACGTGCCTCCCTGAACCGCCAGGAGGGCAGGTACGAACAGGCAATCGCTGATTATTCCCGGGTGATCGAGCAAAACCCTGATGATACTGATGCCTGGCTGCAGCGGGGTCTGGCGCATTGTTTGCTTGATCACATAGATGAAGCAATCGCTGACTTCTCCCGCGTACTGGAAATGGACTCTGCGAACTTTGCAGCGCTGTACCACCGGGGACAGTTGCTGGGCCGTTCGGAAAAGTCGGCAGAAGCGCTCGACGACCTTTCACGGGCTATCCATATTCATTCCTCATCCAGTGATGCGTATATTGCCCGTGCTGCCGAGTATGGTCGGATGGGTAAGTATGAAGAGGCAACCTCGGACCTCGCCAGGGCTATCGAACTCAAACCAGGGGACGACACCCTGTTTTATACCATGGGCCTCATGCATGACAGAATGGGGATGACAGAGGCAGCCATCGCAGACTTCACGAATGCAATTTCGCACAATCCCGGGAACGAGAAGGCGTATAATAACCGTGGAAACGGATACGCCGCTCTTGGACAGTTCAACGAGGCTGTTGCAGATTTCACGAGAGCAATCGAGCTGAACCCGGGCAATGCGACCGCGTACTACAACAGGGGTATAGAATACGGGGAGAGGGGGATGCTTGACCAGGCCATTGCTGACCTCGGGCAGGCAATTGTCTTGAAACCCGATCTCGGTGAGGCATATTATAACCGGGGAGTCGCGTTCCATAAGCAGGGAATGCTTGAAGAAGCGATTGCGGATTATACCAAAGCACTCGAGTTACAACCTGACAACGAGAAAGCGTATAACAACCGTGGCAATGCACACGCGGGTAAAGGATTGATCGATGATGCGATTGCAGATTTTTCACGGGTGATTGCGCTCAATCCGGACAGCCCTACTGCGTACTATAATCGTGGTATTGAATATGGAAAGAAGGGGCTCATAGACCAGGCGATGGAGGACTTCTCACGGGCCATCGAGATCAAGCCCGACCTTGCTGAAGCATACTACAACCGTGGTGTCGCATACCAGAGGGTCGAGCGTCTCGATGAAGCGATTGCAGATTATACCCGGACAATCGAATATTCCCAGAAGAACGAGAAAGCCTGGAACAACCGTGGGAATGCCTACGCCGCAAAGGGAATGTATAACGAGGCTATTGCCGATTTCACCCGGGCCATCGAGATCAATCCCGAGAATCCCACTGCATACTACAACCGTGGGATAGAGTACGGCAAGAAGGGATTGACCGACGAGGCAATATCCGACTTCAGAAAATCTGTCGAGCTGAAACCTGACCTCGCCGAGGCATATTATAACATGGGGAATATTTACTACAACCGCAACCAGAGCGAGGAGTCGATTCGAGAATTCGATCGGGCTCTCTCAATTCACCGGGATTATGCGAGGGCTTACCTGAACAAAGCGCTTGCATGCGAGAAGCTCTCGCGCATCGATGATGCGCGATCAGCATATGAAGGATTCCTTCGATCCGCACGGCACGAATCAAAGGAACTGGTTGATTTCGTATCTCAGAGACTCCGTGACCTTTCTTTGAGAGGACACTGATTTTTTTTCAACAAAAAAAGGATTTCGCCGTGTTCACGTGAAGGTGAAGGACTGGGCCCCACCCTTGAAGGCAAGCGAGCTCTGCTTGACCACGAGGCTCATGTGACCCGGGGTGAATTCGCCGATATTCCTGATGGTAATCTGTTGCGATGAGGAAGGCAGAACTCTGCCACCATTGATGAAGAGGACCGTTGTCGAGTCACCCGGGGGGATAACAAGGCTCAGGGTGGAATGCAGCCCTGCATACGAAGGCACATTGATGCCCCCTGCAAGGCCGCTCCGGACGAGGTTTCCATTCACATACATCCGAACCGCGTCGAAACGGAAGTCGGTGATCCCAAGGGCGTTTGCATCTATGACCCCGCTCTGGGTATTGTCGACAAAGATCTGCACGGTGTCCCCCTGTGAGAAGGAATAGGTGGACCCGGCAACCTTGATCCACCCTCCCTCACCGGTCACAATGAACTGGAGGTATCCCGGCAACAATGTCCCCATCCGGCTGCCTGTGAGGTAGATCTCTCCCATTTCAGGGGAGGTGACCCGAACTGCCGTGCTCTGTATCCGGGTATTGTACCCGTACTGGTTCCCGACGGTCAGTGCCACGTCATAGACCCCCGCTTTTGTATAGGTGTGAACCGGGGACTGGTCGTGAGAGAGAGTCCCATCACCGAAGTCCCAGGAGTAACTTGTGGGTAATCCGGTTGAGAGGTCATTGAACTGGACCACGAGCGGAACAGTGCCTTCAGTGGGGACCGCGGTAAACTGGGCAGCCGGGAGGGTTCCTGCCGAGATGTAATTAGCCTCGGTCTTCTGGCTTGTGCCATAGAGGTTCCTGACAGTGAGGGAGACAGGATACGACCCTGCGGTTTTGTAGGAGTAGACTGGTGCACGTTCTGTCGAGGTTCCTCCATCTCCAAAGTTCCACTGCCATGAGGTAGGGGCGCCACTGCTCGTGTCGATAAACTGGACCACAAGCGGAAGCTGGCCGGCCCGTGGATCTGCGGTGAAACTTGCCTTTGGCGGCTGCGGGGCAACCGGGCCTGATGGAATTGTTGCGATACCTGATGCCGCTGTCGGCGAGGTCTCTACAGGGATTATTCCTGCACCCGTGGTCGTACCAGCAGTGACGGTTGCAACAGGAGAAGCCGCGGTGGTTATCGGGATGGGGGTGTCCTGCACCGGGGCTGCTTCGTCAGAGTAGACCAGCATCTCTCCCTTTCCTCCCCTGTAGATCACCTGCACGAGGGAGGGGATTCCTGCCCCGTCGTACTGGATCCGAAGGGTCTTTCCCGGTGTCCAGGGCCAGTCCTGGGCATGGAGGAAGGAGATTGACGATGCAGGTATCTCCTGGCCATTGATCTTGACCACTGTATTCCCCTTCTGGAGGGGATCTCCGCCATCATGATAGAGGTAGACAACGTTTCCCGACCTTTCGATGTTGGCCGAAAACTGGGGTACAACGTCCGGCTGGGGAGGGAAGAAGATCATCACCATCACCATGACTGCGATGATGATCACCACCGCTGCAACCAGAGCCAGTATGATATTCCTTGAGATTGCCGATTCCCGATCCATTCTGCTCCACTCGAAAAATTCACTCGAATCCTTCACGGAAAAGGCTGCTAACCCTTCCCGATCTGGTATTTAAATTTCATCTCTCCTGACTCTATATCAATCTATCCCCAAAAACGGCATATTTTTTGCGGGAATGCATGAAAGAACCCATCTACCGGACCATTGTGGAAAAAAATGAACTCAGGTCCGTGTAATGCATGAATGCCTAGAGGGTCTGGTATGAGGTGATGGCTCCCTGGAACGTGGTTGAGGCAGGCGAGGAACAGTCGAGTGACATGACCCCCGACTGACCTGGGCGGAGCGATGTCAGGATGACCGCAGAATCATTCCAGGAAGGGGCGATCGGCGCCGCATTTTCAAGGATCTGGAGATCGCCCACTCCCCCCTCCAGGACAAGATCGAGGCTTGAGAGGAGATCATCATAGCCGCGGATGGTAACCTCATGTACCCCTCCGGCAGCAGTCTCCCTCCCGTCAACGAACATTACAACACTGTCGAATGAAAATGCAAGGATTGCACCATCCCTGATCGAGACCTTCCCTTTCCCGTCTCCCTCAACAACCAGACGGACCCGTGATCCCTCGGGGAGATTGATTGCCTGCCCGGCAATCTTGATCGAGGAACCTGGTTGTGCGATTGAACATTCGATGAAACCTCCCGGAGAGATTCTACCATCCCGCCCCGATTTGATGGCAACATCTCTTGCCTCCGCAGGGGTGACAGTGATGTACCCCTGGCTTATCCGGGTGTGAGTACCCAGACTGTTCTGCACCGAAAGGCTAACCTGGTAACTTCCTTCCCTGGTATACGTATGGCGTGGATTCTGAAGCGTTGAGGTTACTCCATCACCGAATGACCAGTCCCATTTCTCGGGTATTCCCGTGGAAGTGTCGGTGAACCTGACCGTCAGGGGAACCGGGCCGGTCCTGGGTGTTGCATCAAACGAGGTGACAGGGACTCCAGCGAAGGGTGTGACCGTTGGTGTGGGTGATGGAGTAGGAGGGGAGGTGGTCAATGTGGGGGTTGGGGTTTCTGGTACGGTGGGAATTTCAATCTGCGGTTCGATCTCTGTATAGAGTAGTTCAACCGGGATATTTTTTTGATGGTAAATGATCCGGACTGTCTGGAGAGAGCCTGACGGTGTATAGGGTAAAGCGATGACCTCACCTATGGACCAGGGGCAGCTGGCGAGACTATCCGGGGGAATTGCAACCTCTTCCTCATTCAACTGGACAGTGACCAGGCCGCACTGGAGTGATTCTCCTCCCGTGTGGGCAACGAGGATCTGATTCCCGGTGGCGGTAAGATTGAACTGTGTGGTGGTCCGGGATTCCGGGACGGTGATGAGGGAGATGCCCAGTGCAATGAGGATGACTATGGCTATGACGATCAGGGCTGCGATGATTGCTGTCCGTTGGAATTCGGATAGGGTCATGAAAAGAAGGAAAATTAATTATATTAACTGATATCCGCTTGCACCACCGTTATAGAAGACATCAGTCCGGGTGTTCAAATTCATGATTCCGAAGCTGCCCGGCTGTAAGTTCATTACCCTGATTTCTTTTCCATCATTACCATTTATTATCCAGATTCCATTTACCATGAGTTGTGTCCATGCATTCTGAGCAGGAACAACAAGTGTAAGGGTAGACAGATACGAATCGTAATTGCTAATCCAGAGATCACCTGAACTGATGTCTTTTATTCCCTTATCATTCCCATTTATTGATAATTTCACATTGTCAAACCGGAATTCATTGATAGTATTTGAAGTTGCATAGATACTCCCGGTACCGTCATTCGTAATCTCCATTTTTACAATGTCACCGCTATTGAGTGAATAATAGGAACTGCCATGTCTGATATAGGAGTAAAGTCCTGTCACACGGAATTGTATATACCCGCCGGATTGGATGGCAGCTCCTTTGTTTGCATTCAGATAAACATTGATTGACTGCGGAGCACTCACAGAAATATAGTTGGTTCTTATAAGTGTATTTGATCCACCCGGGCCTGTAACAGATAGTTTCACTGTATAGGTTCCCACAGACGTGTAGGCATGTAGAGGATTCTGGACAGTATAATCCACAATTCCATCATTATTGATGTCCCACTGCCACTGGGTTGGATTTCCGGTTGATATGTCAGTAAATTGTACCTGCAAGGGAGCAGCACCTGATGTAGGAATCGCCTGGAAATTCGCGACGGGGGGCTGCACCTGCATGTTCCCAAAATTCATGTTCGATTCGTAGCATTTTACCTGTTGTCCTCCTGAACCTGGAGGCTCCAGTATTATGTCTATATAGCCCCCTGATGGAGAGGTGGCAGTCCATCCCGCTTGTAGGATCTCCTGCACTCTGTACCATCTAGCGGGTTGATAGGTAAGCCCAGTAAAAATGTAATACCCGCTAGCATTCGTGGTTGTTGACAAAGGGGTCCCGAGAGTGTTACAATTACCAGAGAGACATTCTGCGACTCTTATTGTCCAACCGGATAATCCTGGTTCTCCAGCATTGCGAGTGCCGTCGCCATTGAGATCATTCCATTTATAACCGGATATTGTGCCACATGTTGGAGTGGGCGTTGGAGTTGGGGATGTGGTCGATGGAGTCGTTACAGTCGTTGTTGGAACGGTTGTGGTCGCTGTTGTTGTTATCGTTGCAGTTACGGTTCCCGTAGTCCCTGTTGTCATGGAAGCTGTGGCCCCGCCCCCAGGAACAAACGAGGTTGAAAGGATGAGGTTTTCGGAGGAAGCACCCCGATACACGATGGAAACACTCTGCGGGGTTTCTGCGGAAGGAATTATGAGAGTTTTTCCGAGAGTCCATGGTGTTTTTGTAAGAGACCAGGCTGAACCTTCAATTGTGCCATCCTCGGATTTCAGATAGATTGCAGTATGATTAACAGTTTCTTGATAATCATTAATCCGGATGAGTGTTTGATCCTCTTTCAGTTCATCTCCACCAGTATGATAGAGAAAAAATTGCTTCGAAGTTTCATTTCTGGACGCCAAAATATTCAATTGCGGCACTTCTTCAGGCGGGGGATTTGAAAGCAGCAGCACTGCAACGATTGCCATGGCGGTGATGACCAGCCCGACGAGCAGGATTGCTCCAATCAACTCTGAAACTGCACGTTCTTTCAGTTCACGATCAGGCACAGACACTCACCATGGAATTGTTGCAGATTAGTCTTCTTATGGTATTGATATAGTTGAGGGTCTTTCCTATTGTATGACGGTATAGTGTAACTATATATCAGGAAAAAGACTTCCGGACCAGCACGGCCTCACTTCCATCTGAACCTTTATATATCACCATCGCCGTCCTGGGAAGTGATGAGCCCTCGTAGGTGAGTGTGGTTCCTGCTTTGAATACTATTGTATCTGGCGAAGGTGTGAATGAGGCAGTCCGATCTATATCATTAACGTATATTCGATATGACCCTGCAGGAAGTGGGTCTCCTCCCCCATGCGATATGGTGACGTTCTGGCTTTGATTCGAGATGATAATTGACAGGGAGGGAGTTTGAGAAGTGTCTACACTGGAAAGGATGGTGACCGCAATAATGCTCACTGCAAGGCTGATAACTGCAACGAGAAGAAGTGCGCCGAGGATTTCGGAGACTGCGTCATCTCCAAGACGGGGGAACGTTCTCATGTTGCGACTGGCTGGAGCTCCACACTCATGTTTACCTGGGTATAATCAAAGTATAATCCATAATCTGGTGAAGTGTCCATTGTTAATTGTATTGAATTCGTTCCAGGAATAATTTGTATCAATGATTCGTCAACTCCCGGATTCTTCCCGTCCTTTTCAGCATTATTTTTTATCCATGTAAAGATCTGGTTCCACACTGGTACGGCATCGGTATCGATGATAAACGTTACATTCCTTGCATTGGGAAATCCCCGTGCAAGGTTTTCTGTGTAAATATCATTGAGAGTTGTGACAACCTGTACAGGGGAAGTCCCGCCAATATTACTCTGCCCAACTGGAGTAATCACTATATCGATTATTTTAACAGAAGGAATACCCGTTTCGTTGGTGATACTGATGAGCGGCATCACCTTCGCCACCATTCCATCACCGGGTTGCTCGAGGAAGACACCGCCCTGCTGGTAATAGTAGTTCTGCTGGATCCAGTATTTATTATTGGATTGGAATTCGAGTGATCCCATTTGATGCGAATTCTTCACTAGCAATGAAATATAGCCAACGTTGACAGGATAGTAAACGTGAATATTCGGGGGGCTACTTATGGGAGTAGAAATTTCAAGTGGGTATTCCAAGATTGATGCGAGTCCATACGCATCATCTAATAAGTCAATTGTATAATTACGATTGTTTTCAATATTTGGAATAATTATAAAATTCGAGAATGTAGCATTACCATTTTTCACAAGTGTCATAGTTAATGCAGACTGGGATACACCTGATCCTTGGACTAATTTTGTCCAATTCGGTCTAAGAATAGAATTAATCCATGCCGATATACCAGGGACACTTTCTACCGTCAGGTTCGGTAAATTAACTGGGGCTTGAGATCCGGAAAAACCAGAGATTAGTATTGGAGTAATGTTTAAAGTCAAGTACCAGTCGTTATTACCTTGAACAGGTGATATTACAACGCCCCCTACTTGTGATTTATCCGTCGTCATCACCTGCACATAGATATGGTCCGGCTCGTAATACATCGGGTTCAGGTTCGGCGTTGCACTTCCAGGGAATCCCTGCACCAGTGCATCTGCACTAATTGTAATACTCTCTCCCCTCCCGTTCACCACCATCGATCCGCTTGACGGATACGGTTGGAAAATTGGTATGACGAAAGAACCCTGGGTAGTTCCCGTCAGGGTTCCGAGAGTGAAAGTCCTGGAGATTGGAACATTGGTCTGGTCATTGATCCAGAGCGAGTCGATTGCCGTCTTGTAGCCAAGGAACTGGTCATTGATCGTGGCCATGTGTTTTATTTCTCCCTCCCTCCCCTGTGCAGGTACGACGTAGGTGAGGTAGAGCGAGGCGAGCGCTGCGATAAGTGCAAGTATCAAAATAAACCCGATGACCTCGGATAACGCATCCTCGCGCGATCTGGACGGCATGGAGATTAAGAGGTATGTGCGTCTGGTCATTATATAAAAGTATCAAACCGAGCCTTTGGAAAAAGGGTGATTTTGTCGTGGAAATTGCAATCCCTTCATAATGATTGCAGTAGCGCACGTGAAATGGTGAATAGCGGGGTTCCTAGTGAAGAAATGGATCCAGGCGTGGTCGGTGCACATTCAGCTCTTTTTCTTCTCGCTCCTCTCAATCCACACGGTCGGGGATGACTTCTGGAGGAATTCAGAGATGAACGGTGCGAACTCCTCCTGGTAGCATTCGATACCGCGATTCACCGGGCGTGAGATCTCGAGGGACTGCTTGACATGCTTCCCGAGCGCCACCTGGAGCACCTGATCGGAACGGAGGAGGTCGATAGCCCTTGTATAGGGGCGGCGAATCTCGACAACGAAGATACCTTCTTCGATGAAAGGGCCGGAGAAAAAGCCCGACTCATCTGCACTCAGGTACTTTTCCACGAATTTTGCCGCATTGACCCTGTTCCATACCGGAGGGCCTGCATGACGCCTGACTGCGGGGAGATCATCGATGAGAAGCTCGAAGAGGAGCATGGACTTGTCTTCGTGCATCTCGCAGTCGGCACGATTGACAAAAAAGCTGTGCCTGTCCAGCATCGCACGCAGGGCATCAAGGCTTTTTCTGAGTTGGGGGACAACGATGTCTTCGATATAGGGTGGTGTGGGGAGGGTGATGGCATAAAGATGGGTTCCCCTTGACGAGAGGAGAGATGCAGCCTCTTCAATGGAAAGGACAAGTTTTTTCGGAGGGAAAAAGAATGAACGCGAGGGTTGAGCCAGATATCCCCGTGCAAGTTCGATGAACTCGCACATCCTCGTCAGGGAGACCGATGCTGAGACATTCCTCCCGGGGTCCACCGGATCGATCACCACAAGAGGTTCCGGAAAGGTGCGGGTGCGGTGATCCTCGATATCAATCAACACTCCGGGTCGCCACTGCGTTGCTGCTTCGAGCAGGGGGCGGAATCCCTGATATTGGAGGATGAGAAGCTCGCAGAGGTATCCTGCAAATCCTTCGGTCATCTGGTCAGAACCGTAGATCCCCCCCGCCTTCGCGAACTGCTTCAGGAGAAGGACCTCATCAACGAAGGGCTGGATCCTCTCACGGATATACTGGGTATGGAAGGGAGTTCGGTCAACCGCACTCTTGATGCAGGAGGCCGATTCAACCCGGTAGCAGGGAACGAGATCGACCGAGAGGCCGTTTATGCTGGCATTGATATACGGGTGCTCAGCATACTTCTCGCGGAAATTCGCACCCTCGGCAAGTGCAATCTTCCGCGCAAGCCCGAGGCCTTTCTCTTCAAGGTCTTCGCGCGGGAGGTCGGGATCGAAGAGGAGGAAGATGTCGAGGTCTCGGTCACCGTGGATCCAGGTGCCTCGTGCAATGGATCCCACAAGCATCGGGGAGGCCTGTCCCGATTCTTCTATCCTTGAGACGAGTCTTTTGGCGACATCCAGGATATGCCGGGTCTCATCTTCTTTCGGCCTTATTTCGTCGAGTATGCCCTCTTCAAGAGGGGTTCTTGTCAAAAGAGCACTTCCTTCACATTCTGGTACACCGGTCCCTTTGGAGTCAGGGTACTCTTCTTAAGGGTAAACCCCTGGACCATCCCGCTGCCAAAATCCCGGTTGCGTACATCCTTCATACACTCCAGAAGATCGGGATGGAACTCTTTTACTCTCGCAACCGTGGCATGCGCCCGGAATGCGCGATCCTCCCTCGTTACCCCAAGTGGGGCGAGCAGATCCTCGATCTGGGAATGCAGGGCCGCACATGTATCCCCATCTTCTGCATGTGCCCAGATCACCCTTGGGTGCCGGGGATTGTTCCCCGAAATTCCTGTCACCCGGATTGCAAAAGGTTCCCCGTGAACGTGATCGAGTGCACCTGCGATCTCCTGGGCGGTTGAATCCGGAACCTCGCCGATGAACTTGAGTGTGATGTGAATAATATCGGGATCAACAACGGTTAGCCTTGCCCTGCTCTGCCTGAAAAAACTCTGGATACTGCCGAGTTCTCTCCTGATCTCTTCAGGAAGATCAACAGCCACAAAAAGCCTGGTCATGACCACTCCTCCGATTCAGGAGAATGCTTCCCGCGGGTCATTGAATCCCCAAATAAATATTGATATTTTTCCTGAAAATTCCCCATTATAAAGGTATAATTAAGGGCAGATCAACAAATATTTTTTCACGGACGAGCTATACTGCACAAGCATAGCGTGGGGGAGACCTTTGACGAATAAAGACGACCTGATTGTATATACCCTGGAATTCTGCCCGAACTGCGACACCCTGAAACAATTCCTCATGCAGAAGACTGCCCGGTATGAGGAGCGGGACCTTTCCACTGCGGAATCTCTCACCGAACTGCGTATCAACGGGATTTTCGTCAACGAAGCACCGGTCCTCCAGCAGAAGGACCGGTTCCTCACGTCATCAGAAATGTTTGCGGCAGGAACACTTCAGGAAGGGAATGTTCTTGCGTTTATCGAGGGAAGATAATGCCTTCCCGGGACACACGCCAGTCCACACTTGATGGTGTCTTCGTCGCCTCTATGCCTGCTGTGAGAACCACTGACGGGCATATCCTTGAATGGGATCGCCAGAGAATTGTACGCCAGATCGTCGAGGAGACAAAACTCGTGTCCACGTTCTATGGATACGAGAGTGCGACGGAAGAGACTGCCCAGGAAATCGGAAAACTTGTGGAGCAGAGGATCAAGTCCATGGAGCTCCGCACCCTGAGCGGACCGCTCATCCGCGAGATCGTCAATATCACCCTCATGGAGCATGGCCTCGTACAATACAGGAATGTATGTACCAGGGTCGGAACCCCGGTCTATGATGCACACCTGATCGATGTCGGCAGGGGCTTCGAGGCGAAGGATAATGCAAACCTCCAGGAGAATGCCGAGACCTCGCATAAAAAGAAAGCCGATAAGATCAGCAAGGAGCAGTATCTCCTGCAACTCCCGCCACACCTTGCGGATCACCATCTCTCAGGAGATATCCATATCCATGACCTGGAATACTTTGGGACAAGGCCATTTTGCCAGGACTGGGATCTCCGCTACTTCTTCTACTATGGCTTAATGCCCGATGGCAACGGGACAAAGGCATCGGTTGCAGGACCCGCGAAGCGTGCAGAGGTGGCGGTCCTCCACGCGGTTAAAGCCCTTGGAAGCGCCCAGACAAACTTCGCCGGAGGTCAGGGATATTACAATTTCCTCACGTTCCTCGCACCGTACTTTGAAGGAATGGAGTATGGCGAGATCAAGCAACTGATGCAGATGTTTGTCTATGAGATGACCCAGATGATGGTTGCCCGGGGAGGTCAGCTGGTATTTTCATCGGTCCAGCTCAGCCCGGGTGTCCCATCGCTCTGGAAAGACAAACCCTGCGTGTTCAGGGGAAGAGTGTGGGACGGGAGCAATGGAACCAGGAGCCGTACGTACGGGGAATTTGAACGGGAGGTGAGACTCCTCTTCAAGGCACTCATGGAGGTTATGCTCGAAGGAGATTCATGGGGAAAACCATTCAGCTTCCCGAAACCGGAAATCAGCATCGAACCCGAGTTTCTGAAAGAGGATAAGGCCTTCAACGAAGCACACAGCGATCTCCCGACATACCAGGATCTTTACCTCCTGACGTTTGAACTGGCATCAAAATTCGGGACTCCCTATTATGATAACCAGATTCCTCCCTATCGGGGGGCTGGAAAAGGCATTTCGTGTTACCAGTGCTGCGCCTACCAGTTCTCGGCGGTAGCCGATAAGGATTCAGAGTTCGATCAGAAACTGATTTTTAAAGATGGAAAACACTTCTCCATGGGCTCATGGCAGGTGGTCTCATTGAACTGCCCGAGGGCCGCATACCGCGCTGAGGGCGACAACGAGCGGCTTTTTGCCGAACTCCGTGCGCTCATGGACCTGTGCGTGGAGGTCTTTCATATCAAGAGGCGGTGGCTTGAGGCAATACGCTCGCAGGGAAGGATGCCGTTTGCCATGCAGCGCCCCAAAGATCCCATTACCGGTGAACGGGGGGCAGTTGCCGTCGATCTCGAAGGGCTCGTGTACACAATAGGGGTGGTTGGCGTCAACGAGATGGTGCAGCACCATGTCGGTTCACAGCTCCACGAGTCCAGGGATGCGTTCAAGCTTGCAGTGCTTGCAATGACCCAGATGGAGATCTATGCACACGAGCTTTCCAAGAGGCATAATATGACGATAGCCCTTGCCAGGACCCCTGCAGAGACAACAGGGCAGCGTTTTGCCGTTGCCGATCTCCTCAACAAGGAATACCGCGAGGGAGCGGGAAAAGTGATCAAGGGAGACCTCGAGAAAGCCCTCCCAAGGCTAGGCACAACCCGGGACCTTCCAATCTATTACACAAACGGAACCCATGTTGCACCAGGTGCCAGTGTGACAATGGCAGAACGCATGTCTATCGAGCATGTCTTTTTCCCCATTGTCGACGGGGGAAACATTTTCCATATATGGCTTGGGGAATCTCGACCCGACCCGAGAGGCTTGATGGAAATGGCCATGAACCTCTGCAGGACGACACAGATTGGGTATTTCGCCTTCACCCGGGATCTCACCGTGTCTCTCCACCAGTTCCGTGAATTCCGCGTGGACAAGAACCGCATATCGGAATGGGTGCTGGCAGGTCCGGGTATCCAGGCATAAAATTCATGAGAGGGGTAAGAATCCCTGATATTTCCCTCTCTCCAGCCTGGAACAGACACAATTTTAAAAAGATCATAAAAAAATCTTCATGATTCGAATAAAAAACATATGCACAAGGAATGAAAATGGATTAGCCATTTTCACATAAAAAAAGGGAAATCACCTATTGTCTGTCTCTTTTCATTCCTGGTTGCCGGCATTCGCCGTTGCAAGAGGTTTCTTCTTCAAAATAATATCGATCATGCCGTGGCGGACCTGGTAATAACTGTGGATCACATCGACTCTGCAGGGCAGGGGAACCTGAGTGCGCTTCTCATTCACGATTATATGCAGTGAATCGGGGGTAATATCCGCATATGGCGCCGAATTCATCTGAACAGGAAGCCTGGCAGTCACAAAGAGCCTGTCGGGCCCCTCGATTACCTCGTAACTGATCTCCTCCTCGCTCTCGTCCTTTTTGATGATGAATTGTGGCAGGTTGGCTCCATTCCCGCTGATAATAGTGCACCCTATGATATGTGTTACCTCCTCCTGCGGGAGGTTCTTTAAAAGATCCTCGACCACACGGGAAAGGTTCCTGATAAATTCATCGTAGGGGTTGTCGTTACTGGGCATGGGCATCACAGATTCGGAAGGTTTCTCCCTCCCTCTCAATGATATGTTTTTTCTGCAGCTTCTCAAGACTATCGGATACGGCATCCCTTGGAGCCTCGACGAGTTCCGAGAGCTCCTGGATATTGAGGTTGCAGTGGGCAAGGCTGATGAGGAGATCGATCTGGGTCTCGTTCTCAAGAACATCCTGGCCGAATGAGATGATCTCCTTGATCTGCTGGTCGATATCCTTCTCAAGGTTCTTCAGGCTGTCGGCGAGTTCTTCCCGCGTTTCAATCATCTTCTGGAGTCGCACAAGTGAAGAACGCAGCCTGTGGGAGTTATCCCTGATTGCCATGGTGACCTCTTCCTGCCGAAGGAGTCTGACCATCACGTCGATGTCATTGGCTAGGTAATAGTATTTTCTCCGGCGATCATCCAGGCGGAAGGAGAGGATCTCTTCCCGCTCCATCAACTGTAGGTGCTCAATCACTGCTTTTGGAGAGAGCACCAGGCGGTCGGATATCTCTGTGACAAAACAGGGTTTCTGCCTCAGGAGTTCGATAATGCGGCGCCTGTTTCGGTTTCCAAGGATATCAAGGATTCTTGAGACCTCGACCTGATCCAGCATTGATTACTTTATGTTAGTATCCACTATATAAAAAACTGGTGCATCGCCCGCATTAATGGAGTGAAATATTATTTGATTCCCTTCAGGGCAAATGCACACACTTTTAAGAAATATTAAAAGGGTGTTGATTTCCGGTTGAAAAGGTTTGAGGAGCTCAATCTGAAAGCCGGTAGTTGGGCGCTTCGTCAGTGATCATGATATTGTGCGGATGGCTCTCGGTATGCCCTGCGGTGGTGATCCGGACAAACCTTGTCTTTGTGTGCATCTCCTCAACAGTCCTGGAACCTGTGTATCCCATCGCAGATTTGAGCCCTCCCACCAGCTGGTAGACCACATCGGAAACCGTACCGACATACGGGGTTACCCCCTCAACCCCCTCGGGGACGAACTTGGTCTTTCCAATTTCTTTCTTCTGGAAATACCGATCGCTCGAGACACCACCGCTCATTACCCCAAGGGATCCCATGCCGCGGTACTGCTTGTACCGCCGCCCTTTCATGGTGATGACTCTTCCGGGGGATTCATCAGTCCCTGCAAAAAGGCTTCCGATCATCACGCTGTCCGCACCGGCGGCGATTGCCTTGGCAACGTCACCACTGAAACGTATGCCGCCGTCGGAAATTACAGGAATTCCCGTATCGGCGGTCACATCGGCGACATTGGCAATTGCGGTTATCTGGGGAATGCCTACACCGGCGACAATACGTGTCGTGCAGATAGAGCCCGGACCAATTCCCACTTTGAGCGCATCGACAGTATCTATTAGATCTGCTGCGGCCTCAGAGGTAGCAATATTGCCTGCCACGATGTCTGCCTTCACGCTGCCCTTGATGTCCTTGATGGACTTTACTACCTTGAGGTTGTGGCTGTGGGCACAGTCAACGACCAGCGCGTCGACACCGCACTCGTCAAGGAGGTTGGCACGGTTGACATCAAATGGTCCAACTGCGGCAGCAACCCGCAGTCTCTTCCTGCCATCGCGTGTGGCATTCGGATACTGACGTTTCTCGAGAATATCCTGCATGGTGATGATACCGATCAGGTGCCCCGTGCTGTCGACAATGGGGAGACGCTCCACTTTGCTGGTATACATGATCTCGAGCGCCTGCTCCATGGAGATGTTCTCGCCGGCAGTGATGGGCTGCCTCGTCATGATGGTCTGGACGTGTTCGGAACCCCGGCGGCTCGCAATCGCCCTGACATCCCTCCTGCTGATGATCCCCACGATCTTTCCTTCATCGATTACAGGTACCCCTCCAATGCCCTGCTCCACCATGACGCGTTCAACTTCAGCCACACTCGTTGAGGGGCTTACCGTCACAACCTTTCTCTCGATCAGTTCCTCCGCCCGCTTGACCCGGCGTACCTCTTCAACCTCCTGTTCGGGAGACATGTTCCGGTGGATGACTCCGATTCCACCTTCCCTGGCAAGTGCGATCGCCATAGAAGACTCGGTGACCGTGTCCATGGCCGCTCCCACGAGCGGAATATTCAAAGGAATGTTCCTTGAGAACCTGCTGTGGATATCAGCTTCATTCGGCTCAATGAGCGAGGGGGCGGGGACAAGGAGGATATCATCGAATGTAAGGGCCAGGGGGGCTTCGAGTTTTTCCCTGAACATAGTCATTGCACCATCCTTACCAGACGGTCAACAAGGTGTTCCTGGATACCTTTAGTCCGGTCTCCCCCGCATACCATCCCGCGGACACCGATGATATCCGGATCGATCCTCTTCAGGATGGGTATATCTTCAAAACAGAGAGAACCTGCAAGAGCAGTCATCATGCCCCGGTCCCTGTTCATCGTGCAGAATTTTACAAGTTCCTCTTCACTCATGAATTCAAACGTACTGCGTCCGTCCTTCTTCCCCGTGTCAACCATGGCAACATCGGCACCCGCATCAGCAGCAATCGGCGACATGGTAAATGGCGAAATGGTTCGGAGCCTTTTATAGTCGGAATAGCTCGCGATCACCACCTTCTTCTCCGGGTATTCGTCCTTGACTGCCCTGACAACAGCCTCGATGAGGTCCTTTGCCTTGGAAGATCCATTGAACATCAATCCCACCTTGACAAAGTCTGCCCCTGCGCATGCAGCTCCATACGCTGCCATGGCCGCTCCACCGGGAAGAAATCGAAAATCCCCTATCGCAGCACTCACTGGCTTATCCGATAAATCCTTGATACTTCGCACAACCCAGGGAAAATTCGCACCAAGTGATCCCTCGGATGGCCTCTTTACATCCACGATATCAGCAGCAAGAGAACGCCGGGCCTCCTCTATGTCCCTCGGGCTGACTAATAATTGCATAGGATTTAATGATCCTTCTTGCTAATAGTGATTGCGCTGCACCATGGATTTGATTTTAGCCGTTGATTTGAATGGGGGAAAGGTGGTTCACGGTGTTTCTGGAAAGCGGAAGAATTACCAGCCGCTCACATGGGGGCTCTCGCCCTCAACAGAACCCGGGGAATATGTGGAGGCACTCTCTCCCAGGTATCTCTATATCGCCGATCTGGATCGTATATTGGGTGTCGGAGACCATACAGCGCAGGTCACTGCCTGCAGCGCTCTTGTGGATGCATGTTATGTCGACCGGGGATGCAGGAATCCCTCGGAATATCTCAATATCCCCGGGATTATTGATATCGCAGCAACGGAAACAACATATCATACCCTTCATGAATATCCGGGAGGGTACCTGAGCATTGACATGAAGGCTGAGCGGGTCCTCCCAACAGGGGAACACCCGGGGGATCTTCTCAAAAAAGCACGTGAATGGGACTTCTCGGGAGCAATCATACTCAACATCGGGGCAGTCGGTACAGGAAAAGGCATCAATGAATCCCTACTTGCAGGGATGAAGGAACTGTTCGAAAAGCCTCTCCTGTACGGGGGTGGCGTGGCATCACCGGGAGATCTTGACACGCTCGATGCCCTTGGATTCGATGGTGCAATCGTTGCAACCGCGGTTCACCATGGAAATATCCCCCTTGCAGATCTCAGGAGGGGCGTATGGTCCTGATCACGCTTGAGGGAATTGACGGTAGCGGAAAGAGCACCCTTTTTTCCTCACTGCAGCATTCCCTCTCCGATATTGGTGCCGTGTTCACCAGAGAACCTGGGGCTACCTGGATCGGGGATCAGGTGAGGCGGGCAATTGCAGAGGAAGTGGATCCGGTCACTGAAGCTCTTCTCTTTGCCGCGGACCATGCTGCCCACCTTGAATCCATCATCCGCCCGGCGATTGCCAGGGGAGTTCCGGTTATCTCTGACCGTTATACGGACAGCAGGTATGCTTACCAGTGGGCTACCCTTGAAGCGATACTGCCGGACCCCCTCGCATGGCTCCGCAACGTGCACAACGGATGGACGATCCCGCCTGATCATACGCTTCTCATTGTGTTGCCTGTGGAGGTTGCTCTCGCCAGGAAGAAGGAATCGGGGAAAAAAGAGCATTTTGAAGAATCTTCGATACTCGAAAAAGTCCAGCAGCATTATCTCACCCTTGCAGCAGAGGAGCCCTCCCGGTTCCTTGTTGTTGACGGGGAACTCGAAAAGGAGGAACTCGCCTCCTTTGCGGAAAAGGCAATCAGGGAGTGGTGTGAATCGTCACGATCACTTCGTCGATGGTGAGAACATCAACCCGCTCACCTGCTTCAAGGTACGTATACTGGAGTGAGAATGCCCCATCAGGGATGGGTATCTCCTTTCCACCTATATCGATCGATTCGGGAGGGCTGGCCTGAAGTTCGGGGGGAAGGGCACGGGCAGCCTTCATGAATGCACCCGCATCTTTCCGGAGCAGCGGTCCTATCACCGACATGTTGAACTGGAGAACTCCAGGGACCTTCTCCAGTCGGGGAGGTTCAGTATGCCAGTCAACCTGTGCATTGAGTGCTCTCGAAGCATCGCCCGCATCGTCATTGACAGGACAGGAAAAGACAGCAATTCTTCCCATAGGAGCGTTCAGTGCATAGCCCTTTTCGTGTTTGTATCTCCGCAGTTCTGAGACGATCTTTACCAGTAAATCGCCGTTCCTCCGCACCTCGGTATTCTCCGGGCCGGCAACAGGCCATGAACATGCGTGAACACTTCCCCTGCCAAGGTAGGAATAGCATTCCTCTGCGAAATATGGGGTGAATGGCGCAATAAGGCGGCAGAGGGTGTCGAGCACGGTGTGCAGCACCCTGCATGCCCCGTCCCGGGTGGCATCCCTTGCATAGAGTCTCCCCTTGACGAGCTCGATGTAATTGTCTGCAAGGGTATCCCATGAGAATTCGCGAATCAATTTGAGTGCTTTGTCAAACTGGCTCTCTTCCATGGCTGCGGTCACATCACGGACTGTATCATCGAGCCTGGAGAGTAGCCATCGATCGGCGAGTGCCGTTGCCGGAATATCAGGATTAAAAGGCTGGTGGTCGAGCTGCATATGGACAAAACGGGCGATATTCCAGAATTTTGTCTGGAAACGGGAGGCAGCGATGACATCGTTCCAGTTGAACATGATATCCGAACCCGTGGCTGCACCAAGCGCTGCCCATTGCCGCAACGCATCCGCCCCGTATTTTTCGGTGATGTCTTCGGGGGAGATGACATTGCCCCGGCTCTTGCTCATCTTGTAGCCGTCTTCACCGAGTACCATTCCGTTGATGAGGATCTGGTCCCAGGGCCTCGAACCGGTGAGGGCTACGGATCTGAGGATGGTATAGAATGCCCATGTGCGTATGATATCATGACCCTGTGGCCGCAGTTCTGCCGGAAAGAGCGGAGGCCTGGACGAACCATCCCATCCCGTGACGTTCAAGACGGAGATGGATGAGTCCATCCAGGTGTCGAGGACATCCTCTTCACCCGAAAAGTCGCGGGAACCACATGTAGGGCACGGACGGGATGGAAGGTCCTTTGTGGGATCGATGGGGAGTTCATTCTCATCAGGCACCATCATCTCTCCGCAGGATGTGCAGAACCAGACCGGGATTGGTGTTGCAAAAATCCGCTGCCTGGAGATACACCAGTCCCATTCCATCTGCCCAACCCAGTTCTCCATCCTGAGAAACATATGCTCGGGGTTCCAGGAGATCTCTTTCGCCGCCTTCATGATCGCATCAGGTTCTATCTTCACGAACCATTGCCGTTCGCTCATGATCTCGATGGGCGTCTTGCACCTCCAGCAGGTGCCGACTCGTTGTTCGAGGGCTTCCTGGCGTGTCAGGATCCGCTCACGTTTCATATCTTCAAGGATAGCTTTCCTGCATTCGGATGACTTCATCCCTGCATATTTCTTGGCAAGGTGCGTCATCCGGCCCTGGCGATCGATTGCCTTCCGGAGATCCAGGTTGTGCTGTTTCCACCAGTGCACATCCTGTTTGTCACCAAAGGTGCAGATCATCACCGCACCGGACCCGAATTCCGGGTCCACCGCGGGGTCATTGATGAGTGGTACGGAATGTCCGAAAAGAGGCACGGTGAGGCTCTTTTTGTCCATGTTTTTATAACGCTCATCGTCTGGATGAACTGCCACTGCAACGCAGGCAGCCAAAAGTTCCGGCCTTGAGGTCGCGATCTCAAGGCCGTCAAAATCGAAATAGTTGAGTGTTGTCTCCCTTGGTTCATATGCGACCTCTGCAAATGCAATGGCAGTCTCGCACCGGGTGCAGAAGTTTACCGGGTGTTCGCTCTGGTAAATATACCCCTTTGAAAGCATTTTCAAAAAGGAGAGCTGGGTCTTGGAAAAATATGCAGGGAGCATGGTGATGTATTCGTGGCTCCAGTCAACAGAGAACGCCATGCGTCGGAGAGTCCGGCGCATCTTCTCTATATTTGCGAGGGTCAGCTCCCGGCACATCTTTCTGAATTCTTCACGGGGGACATCGTTTTTCGTAATACCGTGGATCTCCTCTACCTTCACCTCTGTCGGCAACCCGTGGCAGTCCCAGCCCTGGGGGAACATCACGTTATAATTTGACATCCGCCTATAACGGGCGATGAAATCGATGTAGCACCAGTTGAATGCATTGCCTATGTGAAAAGTCCCGGTGGGATAGGGGGGTGGGGTATCTATGATATATTTCTTCTTCGTGGAATTCGGGTCAAAATAGTGATCTTCATCGCGCCAGACGCTCTGCCAGCGCCGTTCAACCTCAGAAAAGTCATAGTTCTTGGGGAGATCCCGAGACGGCGACATTTTTTACATATGGGTGTTTTCAGGAGATATATCTAATCAAACCCAAATACCGCTGTCACGACCGGGATCAGCGAAACGCAGCAATCATAACGGCCATCCAGGAAAATTTGTCACTGTGTTTCACTGACAAAACTCTTATTCCAATGAGACCAACAAAAAAACGAATGATGAACCACCTGGGAGAACGTCTTGCAGCAGTGCTGATGCTCTCCTTCATCTTCATCGCGCCATACATCCAGCCGCCGTGGATCGTTGCAATCATGGTGATCATATTCTCCATGGTGCTGTACCTTATCAACAGGACCAGGTACTTTGCCCTGGCTCTTATCCCGATTGCGATTTTGTACGGTATCTCCATTCTTCCTCTGTTCGTATTCTGCTGCACTCTCACGATACTTGTAATGGGAGAACTCGCGTTCCAGGAGAACATTGATCGCATCTATTCGTACTTTGCCTATGTGATTGCTGCCGTGATGGGGTGCACGCTTGTCATGGCATACCTCAACCGCTGGTCTCCCCTCGTTGTGCTCTTCGGAATCATTGTTGCGGTGCTTTTAAAGGCGATTCTCCAGGAGCGTGAAGATGCCCTGATGATCGAGGCACTCGGCATCGGGATGACAATGTTCCTTATCGATGAGCTGAATTATCACGCTGATATGGCATTGATTGCGATTGCGGTGGCGATTGCATTTGCATTCGGGTATTTTTCATATCGCACCAAGACTGCTGACGTGAGCGGACTCCTCTCTGCGGCTCTGATAGGTATTATCCTGATCATTTTTGCAGATATCCGGTGGTTCCTTGTTGTCCTGGCATTTTTCATCCTCGGATCAGCCAGTACCAGGTACAAATACGAATATAAACACAGAATCGGCGTAGAACAGGCTCATGGCGGGGCCAGGGGATACCTGAACGTGTTTGCAAACGGGAGTGTAGCGGCAGCCGCCGCCGTCCTCTGGGGTGTCACTGCATCACCCGTGTTCCTGGCCCTCTTTGTCGGGAGCGTCGCAACTGCTGCAGGGGACACCATGGCGAGCGAGATAGGGGTTACAGGTGGTGATCCGATCATGATCACATCATTTGCACGGGTACCTGCGGGGACGAACGGGGGTGTAACCTTCATCGGGGAAGCGGTTTCCGTGATTGGCGCGTTCCTCATTTCACTGCTGTCCTTTTTTCTCGGTATCATCGACATTCCAACCGCCATTGGGTGTGTGCTGGCAGGATTCATCGGTACGAATATCGACAGCCTCATAGGAGCAATAATAGAGAATCCTGGTATGATAGGAAATGCCGGGACCAACTTTCTCGCAACGCTCTTCGGGGGTGTCTGTGCGGTGGTATTTTCCAGCCTATCGTGGTAAGAATTCAGGATTTGCCATAAAAAAAAACGCCCGTAATAATGTTGATTTTGGCATCCGGGGGGATCCACATGTATCGGCGTGGATGTAACGTCAAAGTGTATATTCTCTAAAAATCCAATGGTATACTGGATTGGTAAAGGAAATGGAGAGGATTGAGGAACATACCTGCCAGGTATGCAACGAGTTGACTGAACACCTGATCATGGCGAAGGGGCGAAACCCTGTTGCGCGGTGCCTTGTATGTGGTGGTGTGCATCCAATCACTGCATCTGAAACAAGGAAAGCCATCTATGTCAGGACAATCGTAAGCATGGAAGCGACATCAAGAGTGTGCCAGGTCGAAATGGACAACAACGAGGCCTGTCGCCTTGGAGATCATTTTGTAGCGGAGTGCGGCGAGGAATTTTTCGGCGTGGAGGTCACTGCCATTGAATGTGGTAATGCACGGGTAAAGAAGGCAACAGCGCCAGAGATCACCACGCTGTGGACGCGAAAGGTTGACGATGTGACCGTCCGCATCGCGATCCATAATGGAAGGACAACCACGTCAGTCCATGTCACGGTGCCGGGAGAGGAACCATTTGTTGTGGGGGAGGTGTACAAGGCAGGTCAGCGAAGGATCAGGGTTTCCAGGATAAAAGTAAGGAGGGGCGGGATTTTAAAAAACGAGGGAGCAAGAATTGAGGCACGTCGAATAAAGAGAATATTTGGCTACCCGATATAGAATCTGCGGATTGCTTCTTCCAGCGGTTCCCTGTGAACCAGGCCCTCGAACCTTTTCACCTCAGTACCGTTTTTCAGGATCACTATGGTCGGAGTGACTGAAAGTCGAAATTCCTTAATTGCAGCTCTGTTCTTGAGTGGATTGATCCTGTCGGCAGCAATGTTACAGTTCCGCTCAACCTCTTCAAGGATTGGTTTCTGTTCATGACATGCCATGCATCCATCCTGGAAGAAGTAGATCACTCGAAGTACCATGCAGAAGAAAATGAACAGTTGCTATAAAAAAATTCTGGTGTGCCAGGTCTAGTTGACCTGCACCAGTGATATCTCAGCGAGCGGGTATGCATAGTTGACCCGGACGCTCTCTGCGGTCTTCTGCGTGACGTATCCCGTGCGGATCACATACTGGGGGGTTACATTTTCCTCGAGTGATACTGTGGGATTTTCAGCGAAAGCAAGAAGAATCTGGTCGCCGATAACCACTGTGGTGTAATTCCCTCCGATCCCATTGAATTCTTCAGGGGTCATATCACGTTCAAAACCCTGGAGAGAAGGGAGTGTGACTTTCTTGCTTTCGCCCTGCCGCATTCCTTCAACGTGCATCGCGAGAGTGTCCCATTCCGGGGAGAAGAGGGCATATTTTGCCTCCCCATAATAGTAATTGTAGGAAGGGATAGAGATTAGTTCCTTCTGGCTGGTCCCGTTCACGCGCATCGCAAACTGTCCGCACATCCATATCATATCCCCTGCTTCAGACGACGAATTGAAGGTGCGTGAACTCGTTGTCAGAACCGGGCGGTTGAGCCCATCGTAGAATGTAACCCCGA
This sequence comes from Methanolinea sp. UBA275, assembly GCA_002506105.1. Taxonomy (GTDB): domain Archaea; phylum Halobacteriota; class Methanomicrobia; order Methanomicrobiales; family Methanospirillaceae; genus Methanolinea_A. The sequence continues at coordinate 26,677 of DAWU01000055.1, forward strand.
CGATCACGTTATCTCCGCTTGAAGCAGGGTTGAGTGAGAGGAGCCAGCCGGAACCGAGCGAGCTGAGCACCATGATCACTGCAAACCCGACACAGAGAACAACAATCCCGATCTTCCCTGCGGTCCAGGTGGATGCCGTCTTTTTCTTTTTCTTTCCTTTTTGCTGAGCACTCATCCTTATCAGGTTTCTCTCATGGGAAAATAAACATTGCAGACTGGTGTTGCGAGACTTTCATAGTTGCCGTGTTAAATATTTTTATATATTATAAACCCTAACACATGGGTAGTCCAGCGGCAATTGCCGTTGGCAGAGGAAAGGAGGTTTCCAATGGCATACAGAAGGAGATACCCATTCGCCTGGATGATGCGCGACTTTGAGGATATGATGGCGGAGATGGAGAACCGGTTCTGGGGAGTCGGGGACCGCCTTCTTCCGCCGGGTGGAGTGGCAGACAGAATGCTTCCTGCAATCCGGGGTGAATTCCGGGTCGATGTCAGGGAGCACGATGACGAGGTCATGATTGTCGCGGATCTGCCCGGAGTGGACAAGGACGATGTCTCTGTGACGCTTGTGAATCCCAGCACTGTTGAAATATCCTGCGAGAGGAAGATGGACAAGGAGGAGAAGGAGGAAGGGTACTACGTGAGAGAGCGGATGTACGGTTCCATGGCCCGGCAGGTAGCTCTTCCCCACAGTGTGACTGAAAAAGGCGCCACTGCGAGTTTCAAGAACGGGGTTCTTGAAGTCAGGATGAAAAAATCAAAAGAAGAGCGGGGCAGCAGCATAAAAATCGAATAATCTCCCTTTTTTGTCGATGGTTTTTAGTCTTTTCAGCCAGAAATGAGATCTGATGGATAAGAAGAAGGTCCGGGACTACATGACCTACGATGTGGTGACCGTTGATATCAATGGGACCATCCTTGAAGTCATGGAGAAGATCCAGAAGACCGGCCATGATGGGTTTCCTGTGGTACACGGTGCACAGGTAGTGGGATATGTTGCAGCCAGGGACCTGCTCTTCCAGTCTACATCCACATCGATCCGGGATGTCATGTCAGAAAACCTCATCGTTGCCGATCCTGACATGAGCATCAATGATGCAGCGAGAGTGATATTCCGATCAGGGATCCAGAAGCTTCCCGTCGTCGATGAACAGAACCGTCTACTGGGTATCATCTCCAATACCGATGTTATCCGCTCGCAAATCGAGCATGTATCACCTGAAAAGGTCTTCAATTTCATAACCACTCTCAAAACCCTTCATGGCATTTCACCGGAACTGAAGAGGGAAGTTGTCCCCATTGACGAGCTCCTCCCGACACAGTCGCGTATTTACGAGGATGAGCTCGAAGGGAGAATGTACGAGATAAAGAAAGGACTTGCGGAACCCCTTATCGTGGTAAGGAGGCCTGGAAAACTGATCCTTGTTGACGGGCATCATCGTGCTATCGCGGCGAAAAAGATGGGTATCAAATCACTCGATGCGTATGTGATCGAGGTGAACGAGGAAATCGAACTCGGGATGGAACGAACCGCGCGTGCGATGAACCTCCGTTCACTGGATGACATCCAGGTACTCGATTACGCCCGGCATCCCCTGGTTGCCATCACACACCGGCTTGTCAAGAAGGCTTAGGATCCCTCGCACTTGACCGCATAGTTATCGTTCAGAAGGTGTTCCTTGACAATCGTCCCATCGGGTACGACAACTTCAGGCCATATTCTTGTTCTTGAATGAACCACAACCCCGTTTCTGAACACAACCCTGGGCCCTATCACGGTATCATTTTCAAGGCTGCAGTCATCTCCTATCACGGAATCATTGTCAATGATACTCCCCGATACCGTGCTGTTCCTGCCAATAACCACACGGTTGTACACCGATGAAGAAAATATCTTGGCACTGCTCTTGATGTGGCAGTTCTCCCCGATGCTCGTATAAGGTCCGATAAGGACATTGTCGCCAAGGGAAGTGCCCATCCCGATTGCGACGGGCCCGATCAGGCGGGAATTCACTCCCATGGAAAAGGAACTGCCGAGTTGAACGGGTCCCTGGATCTGACCCGCTCTGATTGTCAGGTCGCCGCTAATACTGGTATAGGGTATGTCCTGGAGCATCCACCGTTCAGCCTGGCGAAGCGATGCGGGATTTCCCACATCAGTCCAGTTCCCCCGGGCGAGCCACGCTCTCAGAACATGGCCGTGTTCCATGAGATCCGGGAAGAGGTCGCGTGCGAAGTCATATTTTTTGCCGCGAGGAATCGCATCAAAAATATCAGGACGGCACACGTAGATGCCGGTACTTGCAAGGTTAGAGAAGATCTCTCCCGGGGAGGGCTTCTCCTTGAAACGCTTTATCTGAAAATCTGCATCGATCTCAGCGATTCCGTACTCCGCGGGTTCATCGATGCTGATGAGACCGATGGAGACTGTTGCCGGATTTCGTGAATGCTCGCGGTAGAATTCCAGGAGGTTGAGATCGGTCACATGATCACCCCCAACCACCAGGAAATCGTGGTCTTCCAGGAATTTCTGGGCATTCTTCACGCTTCCGGCGGTTCCGAGTTTGGTCTTTTCATGGACGTAGGTGATCTCTGCCCCAAAGAGAGATCCATCACCGAGGGCTTCCTCGATTACGTTGCCCATGTACCCAAGGGTGATCACGATGTCACGGAATCCCAGGTTGGAGAGGTGGGAGACCAGGTGTTCAATTGAAGGGCGGTTTACAATGGGAATACAGGGTTTCGGGCGCTCAAACGTGAGTGGACGGAGCCGGGTTCCCTCTCCCCCGCACATAATGCACACCTTCATACCTGAACGTTTCACTCCCATCACGTTTAAACCATCTGGGACGGGGTTTTTTAAAAATACACGGGCCGGGGGAATATTGAAATCTTTTTTAGGTGGTATCCCCACATTCTCTTAGTATCTTGCCGCTGCCGGATCCTGAAGTATCTGATAAGAAACGGAAGGGTATCATACTCATAAGAACGATCACGAAATCAATGTCTGCATGGAAGGGGCTCGCTCTCGCAATCCTCAATCGGGGAGGTGTTCATATCTGGACAATGCGGGAAGGCTGCCGCATCCATGCTGCTACCGGTCCGATCCTAGCAGGCCACGCATCGTCTGGGGTTCTCTCCGATTGGAGATCATCCATACTCAAATCCCTGCATGGGTTGAGGCTTCTGGTTTCTAATAAGAGAGTTCATTGCCGAACCAGTATCCTGAACACTGCAAAGAGAATGAGGAAGAATCCATGGAAAAGTTCCTGTATGATTATATCTATCGCATGACTCCCTTTTTCGGGAGGATTGATGAGGAGACCGCACATGATATCGCTTCAGCGGTATTGTCATTTAAGTTCGGGTTGTATGCAAAGACAGTGAGGGATGTCTCGAAGGCATTGGCCAGGCTTCCTTCAGACGATTCGAGCCCTGCCCTGCAAAAAGCACTTCAGATAGTTCAGGACCGGGCTGCGGCATTGGAAGAAGCCCTTGTGAGTGATTTTTCACTGACAAGGTTTGAGCCGGTCGATAGTCCTTACCTTGCGGTGAACCTTGAACCAGAGCAGATTGAGGATCAGGACACCCTGAATCTTGATAATGCACTCCTGCTTCTCTACGCCGTTGCCTACCTGCAGTCACCCGATGACGGGCAGTCACTCGAGGAGCATCAGAATTTTGTGATCCAGATACTTGAAGATTACAGGGAACCACTGAACCTTCAATAAAGAGACCTGGGAATATCCTCAATTACTCTGGTTTTTGGTAGTGGGATCTTTAAAAAAAGATTAGAGGGAATCCATACTTATGCTGCCAAATTCCTGCTGGATCTCTCCGATTTCCTTCACACCGAATGCGGTCTGGACTGTTGCAATCTCGAGCTGGGCTGCAACATCACACATATAATCAAGCACATCGACGGAGAGCTCCTTGTGCTGTTTGCTCTTTTTCAGCTGTTCGATAAGGAAGGAGTATCTTTCAGGAGGCTCCATCCTTATTTTTGCCAGGCTGACTACGCACATGTAGATGCGGGTCAGGTTCCTGTCGGTACCTGTGATGGTATCGAAGAAATTTCTGAGTATCTGAGCCTGATAGACCTCGCCACCCATATTATTACTCCGGTTGAAATTACCAGTATATATAACTATCTCGCTTTTACCGGTTTCTCTCTCTCATTTTTTGGAAATACGGTCATTTCGCGGCACTTACAATGCGGATGATATCTCCTTCCTTCAGCTCGTGAGTGTCCTTGACCCGCATGCTGGTCCTGGCGTCGATGGCATAGAGAAACCCCTTGCCAATTTCGGTGTGGACCTGGAACGCAAGATCACGGGGTGTTGATCCTTTCTTCATCAAAAATGCATCGGGCAGGATACGGCCCTGTGAGTCGGAAAACTTGTGTTCATCTTCAACGGGGTAGACGACAATCATGCCAAGAAGATCATAGACCGCCTTATTGACTGTCTGCTGGACGCCAGTGCCGCCATACAACTTCATCACCTGTGCAATTGTGGCAAGTCCCGCTTTCTGTGGAGGAGTGAGAGTGTCCTCTTTTACGAGAGAAAACACTGGATCTCCCGGGTGGTACTGGATCAAACCTGCCGTGACAGCGTTTCGCAATGCCAATTCTCCTGCAGCCGAGGCAAAGGAAATGCCTGAAGCCTTGAGCATATCTACCATGGGGGCGGGTGCAAGGTCAATCCTGTTTCCCACAGTGAGCATGGGTTTGCTGATGTGCACAATCTCCTCGCAGAAACGGATGAGTCCTTCCTGCTCTGCCCGCATAAGGTCAATATTCGCGGATCTTTCAGCGTCTTGGACATCTTCTGGAGAGATTCCGAGACCGGTGAACACTTCTGATATGCCGCGGTGGATGGAATAGGTCTTTGATTGTGCCTGCCGGTGAAGTTTTGCCCAGTGTTTGTCGAGTATCCCGTATACCCACATAGTCATCTCGAATTTCAGGAATGCAATATCCTCCCGTGGATCATGACTGCCGGGGTCGACTGGATTTCCTTCTGCATCTGTCGATCCGCTGGCATCGACGATATGGATGATTGCATCTGCCTGGCGCAGATGATCGAGGAACTGGTTCCCGAGGCCCTTGCCTTTATGTGCATCAGGTACCAGTCCCGCAACATCAATCAGGTTCACCGGGACATACCTGATCCCATCGGAACAGTGCCCGCACTGGAGGTTCAGGCTCTTGCAGGGACATGTAGTCCTGACATAAGCGACTCCGAAATTTGCATCGATGGTGGTGAAAGGATAATTAGCAATTTCGGCATGGGCCATGGTTGCAGCCCTGAAAAATGTCGACTTGCCGCAATTCGGCTTTCCGGCCAGTGCGAGCGTAATCATAGAAATTCCCTTTACCTGGTACTACCTAAACCTTAGTGTACGTATGTCGTTTGTTGCAAGATCCACCTATTATTTTGATGCCCCGGGCCCGGCAAATACTATTGATTGCGCACGATTTGCACTGGAAAGGGCACGTGAACTATCGATCTCAAGGGTGGTTGTCGCGAGCACTTCTGGAGATACGGCGCTTGCCTTTTACCGGATGTTCAGGGGGTCCGGAATCAAGCTCGTTGTTGTCACCCACGTTATAGGGTTCTCAAAACCCGGCGAATGGGAATTCTCCCCCGAGGCTGCAAAAACTCTCAAGCAGGAGAAGATCCCGGTTGTAACCGGCACTCACGTCCTCTCTGGAATGGAACGAGCCTTTTCACGCTCTGCAAAAGTCGGCGGCGGCTCCCGGACCGAGGCGGTTGCAGAGGCGTTACGTCGGATTGTTGCCGTAGGCCTGAAGGTTGCCGTCGAATGCACACTCATTGCAGCCGATCAGGGAGTAATCCCGGTTGACGAAGAGATCATCGCCGTGGGTGGAACCGCGAGCGGTTCCGATACAGTCTGCGTTATATTGCCTGCACACACTTCAACATTTTTCGATCTCCAGGTCCGCGAGATCGTTGCAATGCCAAGGAACCGGTGACAGGATGGTCATGGATTCTCTGCGGCGTGTATTTCTCCTTCTCGCCAGAAGTCCACTCCTGTGGCTCCCCGGAATTGTTGCCGGTGGTCTCGGAGCGATGGATATCCTTCTTCAGTTTACCTATGGGACATTTTTTGCTTCCCGGGTAGTGATCATAGAAGCCCTCATAATGCCCTTTCTCCTCGCAGGTGCATACACGGAGATTAAAACCGGGGATAAGGATTTGAAAGCGTTTCTCTCTGCGGGAATCCATTATTACTTCCGGATTCTCCTTCCCACACTCCTGATCACCTGTGCGATCCTTGCAACAGTAATACTCCTGTCGATACCCCTTGCGATCATGGGCGCAATTGAGACGGTTCTTCCCTTTATCCTCCTTGGTTCAATCATCCCCATCATTTTTTTTGTATTTTTTTATGATACTGCCGCGGTTTTTGAAGATCGTGGTGTCTTTGACTGTATCCGGAGGAGCGTGGAAGTGGTGCTGAATCGGCCGGCGAGGGTGATCGGCTTTTTCCTTGCATGCCTGGGAATCGTTTTCATCATTGCACTCCCCCTGGCTGTCATCTGGACAGGCATCCTCTATGACCATCTTCTCCCACTCTCAACAATGGATCCTTCACAGATCCAGTCATTTTCCATGTCAATGCTGAACGGAATGCTGGGCTCGTGGGGGATTCAGCTCACTTCCGTCTTCTACTTTATCGGTGTGGCAGTCGTGACAAATATCATATATGCTTTCAAAGCAGTCTTTTTCCAGACGACCACAGGAGATGCACAAGAGACAGAACCTCCAGTACTTCATGGTGAATATGATGAAAAGGGACGCTGGTACAAATACTGATGACACTGGTCACTAATTGGAAGGTGTTGACATACCGGCCATATGCAGGCATAATAATCCAGAAAGGCTGCGGGTACTGGCATCGGACCACTTCATCCGGGGTTTCAGGTCAATCCAGGAATGATCCGTGAAGCACGTGCGATAATTCACTGCAAGGGACATCCCCTGGTGACAGCGAATCACCCATCAACCCTCGAGATCACGTGTGACAGAGATCTCTCCCTCCGGGGAGACTGCATAATCGGTGTCAGTGCCGATTACGGGGCACGCGACCTTCCCGGAGAGATCCGATCGCTCCTCTGCAATGATGATGCCCGCATTCACACAACACTCTCCTGTGACGGTATGACGGTTGAGGTCCAGGCACGGGGGAGCTCGGCCTTCACGCTTGATCATCCGACAGATATGGTGTGGAGAAAAAGCGGCTACGTGTGCGGGAGAACCGTGGCGATCCATGCAGATATTGCCGCAAGGAGCATACCCCGGGAGTTTGTGAAATCACTCAGGGAAGGTTGCCCCCTGATCCTTGTGTTCAGGGTGATAGTTGAAGACTGATACACCCAACAAAGGTGATGGATCTCTCCCTTGGAAAACCGAGTGGGAAATGCCTTCTCTGTGCATCTTATAGTTAAGAACCTATTATATTA
>DAWU01000049.1 GCA_002506105.1 Methanolinea sp. UBA275
GGGCTCCTCGCCCCAACTGCTCCCCATACCTTGAAGAAACTTACCCGCTCAGTATACTAGCACGGTGAACCGGGTGAAGGTGAATTTTGGCGGGTTCGTGGACCTGAGCACGATCGACTGGCCGGGAAGGGCGGTATGCACGGTATTCCTCCGTGGCTGCCCCCTGCGGTGCTCGTACTGCCACAACGCCGCCATCCAGACAGGGAGCGACGTGCGGGAGATCGATGAGGTGATCGCGAAGATCGACGCCGCACGGCCTCTCATATCCGGGGTCATCTTTTCAGGTGGCGAACCAACCCTGCAGCGCGAACCCCTCCTGGCCCTCGCCCGGGCTGCGAAAGACCGGGGGCTCGACGTGGGGATCCAGACCAACGGGTACTTTCCCGATACGATTGAGGCGCTGATCCGGGAAGGAGTGCTGGATCGGGTCGCCCTCGATTTCAAGAGCCGGTGGGAAGGTTTCGCGAAGCGGTGGGAGGGATATTCCCGTGCGTGCACAGAGGACTATGCCGCCCAGGTGAAGCGTTCCATGGCCATCTGCCAGGAGGCTCACCTTGCAGGCAGACTCCGGGAATACGAGGTTGTCCTGACCATCTTCTGGGGAAACGAGAAGGAGATTCTGGCAATCGAGCGGGACCTTCCCCGTGGGACCATTGTCCTCCAGCAGGGAGTATTCAAGCGGTTCTGGAAAGACTGGTCCCTCTCGAATGAGGTCAACGGAAAGCCCTACCGATCAGAAGAGGAAGTGAAAGGGGAGCGCTCCCCGCTCACGTTCGAAGAACTTTCCGCTCTTGCTGCAAAGATGGTCAGGGTGGGAAGGACCATCAGGATACGGACCAGGGACCAGGGGGAGGTGATCTATGAAGGTGATCGGGGTCGTTGGGTTGCCTGCCAGCGGTAAGGGTGAGTTCTCACACATCGCAGCGGAGATGGGGATTCCCATCGTCGTGATGGGGGATGTCATCCGCGAGGCGGTCCGGGATGCAGGGCTCCCGATCACCGATGCCAACCTCGGGGCAGTCGCACACCGGCTCCGCCGCGAAGAGGGGATGGACGCGATCGCCCGCCGGTCCGTACCCCGGATCAGGGCATGCGATGCTCCCCTTGTCCTCGTGGACGGTATCCGGGGGGATTCCGAGGTGGATGTATTCCGGGAGGAGTTCTCCCGGTTCTTCCTCATCGGGATAGATGCTCCCTTTCACGACCGCCTGGAGAGGCTCTCCCGCAGAGGGAGGGAGGATGATTTCTCGAACCCCGAGCAGCTGGTGGAACGGGACCGGAGGGAGATCAGGTGGGGGCTCGGGAAGGCACTCTCGTCCGCGGACTACACCCTCTACAACTCCGGAACCCTCGAGGAATTTTCCCGGGCGGCACGATCCCTCCTCCTTGAGATCATGGGGGATCCATGACGATCACCCTCTCGTTCTCGTCATCATCAAAAGTCTGGGATGACATCTCCTGGATCTATGGCATTGGACACGCGGGCTTTGAGGGGTGGGAGATCGTCGCGGACGGCAACTACCGCCTCGATGTGCCTGACAATGTGAAGAGAATCGACGAGGCGATTGCCTCGACGAACCTTTCGATCACGGTGCATGCGCCCTATTCTGACCTGAACCTTGCAACCCTCAACTACCCCATATGGCGAGAATCAATCAGGCAGATCTGCATGTGCATCGAACAGGCATCGGCATGGACAGACAGGGTGACGATCCACCCGGGGTACATGAGCCCTGTCGGGAAGATGATGCCAGAGCGTTCATGGCAGCAGCAGAAAGATGCGCTCCGTGAGATAGGGAACGTTGCAGCAGATCACGGCGTCCTTGCATGCCTTGAGAATATGATCTCCCTGAAAGAGTTCCTCTGCCGCGACCCTGGCGAGCTCTTCGGGATGACCGGGGGTATGCCAGGCGTCGGCGTCACCATCGATATCGGCCACGCCAACACCGTGGGCCTGGTCAGGGCCTTTCTCCCGTATATCCCGGAAGCCTCGCACATGCACATCCATGATAACTTCGGTGAACACGACGATCACCTCGCAATCGGGAAGGGCAATATAGACTGGACAACGGTGGGCCCTGCCATCGCACATGGCTATTCGGGGATTCTTGTCGTGGAGGGGAGGAACCTCGAGGAAGGATACGCAAGCCTCCAGGTCGTCCGGGAGTGGCTGGCATGAGCGGCGAGACCCTTCACGTGTATTTCCTCGGGACGGCTGCAGCGCTCCCCACTCCCATGCGAAACCCCCCCTGTATTATGATCAAGCGGGGATCCGACACCCTCCTTTTCGACTGCGGCGAGGGCGCCCAGCAGCAGATGATGAGGGCAAGGACAGGGTTTTTGGTCGACGCCATCTTTATCACCCACTGGCATGCCGATCACTTCCTGGGATTGTTCGGGCTCTGCCAGACACTCTCGTTCATGGGACGGACCGAACCGCTTACCATCTACGGCCCCGAATGGGTCCACGAAGTGACCGCGTCGGTCAGGACCCTTGCCCGGTACAACGTGAAGTTTCCCATCCATTCAGTCGAGCTCAGGGACGGTTCCGTGGTCGAATTTTCCGGGTATACCGTCAGGGCATTCGAGACAGCCCACGGGATGGCTGCGCTCGGGTATACCCTCGAGGAAGAGACAAGGCCGGGAAGGTTTAACCGGCAGCGGGCGCTCGAACTCGGGGTTCCCCCGGGCCCCCTTTTCGGGAGACTGCAGAGGGGCGAGACAGTCTGCATTGTCAGGGACGGCAAGGAAGTGGTAGTGAGCCCGGGGGAGGTCATGGGCAATGCCCGCCCCGGCCGGAAGATCGTCTATACCGGTGATACCCGCCCGGTGCATACCAGGATACGGGATAGTGCGCATCATCCCGATCTCCTGATTCACGATGCGACCTATGATGACGAGGCCATTGACAGGGCACGGGAAGTGCTCCACTCCACCGCGGGGGAAGCCGGGGAGGCAGCGGAGCACCTCTCCGCACGTGTGCTCGCGCTCGTCCATATCAGCTCGAGGTATACCACCATTGCGGGTCACCAGAAGGATGCCGCGTCCCGGTTCCACGGAGAGATCGTGATCCCTTCCGACCTCGAGATGATGGAGATCCACTTCCGCGATTCGGAAGAATGAATGTATCGTCCGTATCCGGTTCATTTCCATACTTACATAAGAACCCCGAACCTATGCTCTTTATAAATCAGGTGATGTCCTTTCCGTGGGTGAGCACATGAGTGATACAAATATCATAGTATATCGCATGGGGCAGGGATGCGACCTCGGTGATGTGGAGGTCGGGAAGACCTATATCGGGCGCGTCCAGGGTTTCGCGAATTTCGGCACATTCATACAGCTGAATGACCGGGTGAAGGGGCTCGTCCACAAGAGCAACGCCCGCACGGTCCACCGGGAACGGGAGAGTATCCTTGTCCGGGTCATGAATATCAGGAACAACGGGAATATCGACCTCGAGGAGGTCACCATTCCCGTCTATACGGTCGAGATGGTGGAGAAGAAGTCCACTGCGGTCAGGCTCTCGGAGCTCGGCGGGAAGGTGGGGCGGACGGTCAGCATAGAGGGGGAGGTTGCCCAGGTCAAGCAGACCAGCGGTCCCACCATCTTCACGATTGTCGACGAGTCCGGCACCGAGAACGCGGCGGCATTCGTCGAAGCGGGCGTCAGAGCATATCCCGAGGCGGAGCTCGGGGATATTGTCAGGATCGTCGGCGAGGTCATGATGCGGCAGAACCAGCTCCAGATCGAGGTCGAGAATCTGACGCTGCTTGCAGGCGAAGATGCCGAGACGGTCAGGGTCCGGATTGACAGGGCGCTTGACCAGCGTGCCGAACCCCCTGATATCCCCCTCCTCATCGAGAGCGAGGTGCTGGAGCGTGTAAAGCCTGAAATGCGGAAGGTGGCCAAGATCATACGGCGGGCAGTCTTCTCCTCCCAGCCCATCATCATCCGGCACCACGCGGACGCAGACGGAATCTGTTCGGGCGTTGCCATCGAACAGGCAGTCATCTCCCTGATCCGGGAGTCGGGCGGTGATTTCGACGCGGATTACTTCCTCGTCAAGCGTGCCCCGTCAAAAGCACCCTTCTACGAGATCGAGGACATCACCCGCGACCTTGACTATGCGACCAAGGATCACGCGAGGTACGGGCAGAAGATGCCGCTCGTGATCCTGACTGACAACGGGTCAACAGAGGAAGATCTCCCCTCGATGAAGATCGCGAAGGTCTACGATCTCCCGATTGCCGTGATCGATCATCACCACCCAGATGCCATTGTTGACCAGTATGTCGTGGGGCACGTCAACCCGTACCATGTCGGAGGAGACTACGGGATCACGGCGGGCATGCTCGGCACCGAGGTCGCGAGGCTGATCAACCCTGCGATCGAGAACCTGATCCGGCACCTGCCGGCGGTGGCAGGGGTGGGCGATAGGAGCGAAGCCCCCGAGCGGGCACGCTTCCTTGCGCTTGTGAAGGACACCTACACCGAGCAGGACTGCAAGGACATTGCCCTTGCACTTGATTACCTCCAGTTCTGGCTCCGGTTCAACGATGGCCGGGAGATCGTCAAAGACGTCCTGAACCTTGCCGGCGATTCGGAGCGGCACAAGAAGATGGTCAGCTACCAGGTCGAGGGAGCGAACCTCGCGATCCAGGACCAGATGAGCGCCTGCATGCCGCATGTCCGCCACCAGACGCTCTCCAATAGCGCGGAACTCTTCCTGATCGATGTGGAAATCCATGCCCACAAGTTCACCTTCCCTCCACCCGGAAAGACCTCGGGGGAGGTGCACGACCGCCTCTGCCAGCAGCATGCCGGATCACCGGTGGTGACCATTGGCTTCGGCCCCGATTTTGCCGTGCTCCGGTCGCGCGGAGTGATGATGAACATCCCGAAGATGGTGCGGGAGCTTAGGGATGAGATCCCCGGTGGTGGAATCTCGGGGGGAGGACACCTGGTGGTCGGAAGCATCAAGTTCGTGGAAGGGATGCGGGACGAGGTGCTCAAGGGACTCATTGACAAGATCTCTCTCGTATCAGCAGGAATACCTCAATAATACCCAAATTCATATCCGTTTCTCTTCCTGTCCTGTCTTTCCCTAAGGTAAGTGTCGAGAAATCCTTTGGAAATAGCCGAAATCACGGTAACTCCGAATAAAATCCCTTTCTGGCATGATGTGAAGATAGTTATGTATTTATAGATGTATAGGTGTACCAATCTCTACCGCTGAGGTGATCAAACGTGAACACTTCACGAAATATACGTGATAAGTATAACGAGACCCAGACCCGGATTGTCCAGTACCTCAAGGGGGGTCTCGAGAAAGGAAAACACTACTTCAAATCAAAATACATCGCCAAGGAACTGGGACTCTCCCCGAAAGAGGTGGGAACCAACATGGCTATCCTTTCCGAGATCTGCCACGACCTGGCAATCATCAAGTGGAGCTATTCAAACAGTACCACCTGGATGGTCACATCCAGGCCGGTATAACGGGGATTACTTCCCCCCTAACCCTTCTTTTACTATGAGAAAGATTGCAGAGATTGAATCGGTCATCGAGTTCGTAGCCGCGATCAACGATGAGAAGGACTGCCTGATGTCCCAGGACACCACGCAGGACCAGCCCGGCACCCTCTGGTTCAATATCGATGTCCCGAAAGGGCACGGAGTCAGGGCCGGGGACCGCGTGAAAGTTACCATCGAAAAGCTCTGACCGGGAAACCCACGAACGGATGAGATGAAAGGGATACCATTCATCCTCGGGGTATTCAGGCTAAAGAGAAAAAGAGAGGAGAGTTGGATTGCGACGGGTCAGATCTTTCCTTCTGTCCCGAGCGTCTCCTCGATATCCTCCACAAGTTCAGATCCCGTCTTCTTCCTGCCCTTGCTGATATCCTTGAGCTCATCGACATCAACCTCGGTCCTGATGACCTTGTCCATCTCCTTGAGGATTTCTGTAACCTCTTCGGTAGTGGGAATGGTGCCGAGGATGGAGGTATCAGGAACATCAGCCACTGCCGGCTCTTCAGGCACCTCGTCGCTTGCACCTATGAACCGCGCTGCCTGCTTCATGAGGCTCGAGACCTCGAAGGGGAAGATGATCTTGGTGGCCTGCCCGTTCGCCATCTCTTTCAGGGCGTCAAGGGAGAGAACCGTGATCGCCCGACGATCAAGCGGCTGGGCGCCGACAGAGAGGATGCGGAGCGCCTGGGCTTCTCCCTGGGACTGGAGAATACGCGATATCCGCTCCCCTTCAGACCGGAGCACCTTGCTCTGGCGCTCACCTTCCGCCTCCAGGATCATGCTCCGCTTGGTACCTTCAGCTTTAAGGATGGCAGATCGCTTGTCCCCGTCCGCCCTGAGTATGGCGGCACGACGTGCCCTCTCTGCCGCGGTCTGCTCGGTCATGGCCTGCTTGACCGCACCTACCGGGTCCACCTCTTTGATCTCAACCCGCTCTACCTTGACACCCCACTGGTCGGTCTCGCGGTCGAGGATGTCCCGGAGCTTGGTATTGATGATGTCACGGTTATAAAGGATCTCGTCAAGCTCCATGTCACCGATGATCCCTCTCAGGCTGGTCTGGGCAAGGGCTACGGTCGCCATCCGGTAGTTCACCACCTCGAAAAAGGCCTTCTCGGGATCGATGACCCGGATATATACGATAGCATCCACGTTCGTGGGAGAGTTATCCTTCGTGATAACCTCCTGTGAGGGGACATCCATCACCTGGGTGCGGAGATCCATCTTGATTACGTTGGTCACGAGCGGCACGATCCAGCGGAATCCCGGGTTCATCCTGCCGGTATACCTCCCCAGGCGGATGGCCAGCCCCTGTTCGTAGGGCTGGACGATCACCACTCCCCTGGCGAAGATGATCACGATCGCGATTATCAGAAATATCGTTACAAGTGTCTCTATAACAGCCATAGCTTCATTTCACCTCTTCTACGACAATATGTACTCCTTCTGACGAAGTCACCCTGACAGTGAGTCCTTCGGGGATCTCTCCTGCAAGACTTCTCGCACTCCATTCCTGGCCTGCGATCAGGACCTTGCCGGAGAGCGATCCGGGAATAACCTTCTTTACGACCCGGCCTTCCTTTCCCACCAGCGAGTCCCGGCTGATGGTGGTAGGAGCTTCCTCCCCGGGATTAATCCTCCGGTACAGCAGGATGGTGAGTATGGATACGGCAATCGCGGCTGCCACACCCACCACAAGACCGACTGGACCGCTGAAGATATCCACACCCACGAGGATGAGTATCCCGAGGATGATCATCACTGTCCCTGGCACCGCGATGAAAAATCCCGGATTTGCAGCCTCAATCACCAGGAGAATAGTCCCGAGCACTACAAGCATCCAGCCAAATGACAGGCCAGCCAGTTCTACCATAGCATGGTATAGACCGGCAGAGAGAAAAATCCTCTTGATGTGCGGGGGACACTGCGATGCGTGGTATTCCGGCTTTTGGATCAGACCACTCACACGAGCGCCTCTTCAAGGATTTTTCCCGGTGCATGCCGATCCTTGTCCGGAATATTAACGACACATCCCGGGAGAAGAGCTAGGTACCATGAGGAAGACGATCCTTGACAAGATCAAGGAATTCATGTTCAATCCTTCCCATGCCTTCCGTGGGGTAAAAGACGAAGGGCCGGGCGAGACCATTCTCTACCTGGTCATCCTCGCGTTCTTTTATGCAGGCATGGCCACGGTCATGACCACGCTCCAGGTATTTCCCCATCCTTTCTCCAGCTCCTTCACAGGCCATGGTATTCCGGTGCTCGACCCGGTCAGGATCATCACCGACATACTCTCCATCGTCATCACGACGATTCTCACCCTGGGGATCTACGGCATCTGGCTGCATCTCTGGGTATTCCTAGTGGGAGGAAGAAAGGGGATCTGGCAGACCGGGAAGAGCGTTTGTTATTCAGCGACGCCATCGCTGTTACTTGCATGGATCCCGGTCATCGGGACTCTCGTCGGGCTGGTATGGACCGTGATCATCAATGTTATCGGCATCAAGGAGTTGCACGGGCTTTCCGATAACCGGGCTGCGCTGGCGGTGGTGCTCGCAGTCGTGGTTGCAGTGATCCTTGCAGCCATCGCAGTCGGTGCACTGGTTCTCGCGGTGCTCTCTTCACTTCCCATGACCGGATGATTCTTCCAGCCCCGGGAATGGGTGCGAAATAACCATTGTTAAGGGTAGAGTGGCAATCTGGGCTCCCAACATTTTTTGGCTCTTCGCTATCTGGTGTGGGTAGAAATAGTGAACCGGATACATTTTATGGGGACTGTCCGCCCCCGCATCCCCATATGTGATGCACGCCGCCGTGTTATTAGGATTTTTTACTTCTCCAGGATGATCCAGCCTATATCGATGAATCAACGATGACTGTGAGGTCGCCTCGGGTCGATGGCGGTAGCCCCGAGGTATTTTCAGGGGCGGTGCGGGGAATCACACTTGGAAATGAGACCGACAACCCTCACTGTTTCCACTATCATTTTAGTGAGCAGATTTACTAGGAATTTCTCATCTAAATTTTTTGGTGAGATGAGTGGTAAAAATGATAGAATACCCTCGTTATTCCCGCAGCATCGCGATCTTGCTCCCACGCGGAACACCCACCTCTTCGGCGATGGGATCGCACTTTGCGGCCATGAGGTACGCGACCGGGGGCAGGTTCGAGTACTCCGAGAGGGACTCGTAGTTTGCCATGCCTTTTGCAATGACAAGGGTGCAGGTTTCCATGGCCTGTGCAAGAAGATCTGGCATGCAGTCGAGCCGGACCCCGATCTCGCACCCGCACCCTGTCGTCGTGACCACCTCCGCATACCGGTCCATGTGGAGAGCACGTGCCTCTGCTATGGTGGCGTCATTCAGGATCGGTTCGTCCCGGAGCGCAAGGGTGATCCGGGAGCCCTGCCGGGATAAAAATTCCAGGAGCAGGCGATCGAAGACGATCTCGCCGCAGTTGTCGGTGAAGTACACGACCCTCGAGACCATGGAAAGGATTCGATCGCAGTCATCGATTGCAAGGCCTGATTTGAACTCCTCATCGAAATAGCGTGAGAAATCGGACTGAACCGTGTGGGACTTCACCCCGTAATCGAAGGTATTTCCAATCACGCTGGCGAGGACAAAATCCCTGAACGATGTAAGGCGTGGTCTGACCTGCCTGCAGACCGCGAGCGCCTGCCTGGTGCTCTCTTCCTTCAAGGCGAGGAACGGATCGTTATTCCCGAGCCGGACATATGCATGCCGGTGGATTGCACTTGCAATCTGCGGGTGGGAGAGCGGCCGGGTGCGGAGTTCATCGAGAAGATGTGCGCATTCTTCTCGGATCTCTGCGGTTGCGTCCGGACCCGCGTCACACAGGCGGCATTCCAGTGCAACCCGTGAGAGCAGGCACTCAAAACAGCGTTCATCGAGTTTCATGGGAATACCTGTGAGCAAGAATGAATGGGGCCACTGCGATTTGAACGCAGGTCAGAAGACCCCCAGTCTCCTAGGATGGCCAGGCTACCCTATGGCCCCGGAAAGGCAGGATTTTTTACAAATATACAGCCATATCGCTGTTATTTTGCAGTTCTGAACCAAAATATTATGATTTTGGGTTATACTATGTATGGGAGGGATGTGTAATAAAACATCCTGTTTTGTGTGATTGCACGCCGGAGAGGGGGGAATCCGTCACGACGATTGTGCGGGAAGCAACGGGGCGGATATCCCATGGCAGCGATCCTTCCGGAGTCTATTGATCAGGCATATGAATAGAAAGGATGAATACTGTATGAATACCTCTGGCATTAAGGGGGACAGCGATCAAGGGTGAGATCAGATGCTCAAAGAGAAAATCAAGGGATATATCGAAAAAATAAGGAAAATTGAAGGAGTTCTGGGGTGTGTCCTCATCTCCCGGGACGGGATCATGCTTGGCCGTTCGATGGAAGGCGAGTTCAATGAACCCTGGCTGGCGGCAATGTGTGCAACACTCTTTGCATCTGCCGAATCCGCCTCCGGTATTTTAAAAATGGCTCCTCCCGAGGCGGTATCGGTCATGATCGAGGACCGTTCCGTGATCGTAATAGGGGCGGGGGAAAAACTCCTTATCGTTGCGATGATCAGAGATGGGGGGGAGCGATCTGCTCTGTTCCAGGCGCTGGCTGACCTTGCACGTGAAATCGGGGGGTCTTTCTGATGTACACGGTGATGGTCATCGATGACAGCCCGTTCATTGTCGACATCTTTGTCACCATGCTCCAGCGGGGGGGATACCAGACGGTCGCGGCCTATGGCGGGCAGGAGGCGCTCGATACCCTTGCAACCGTCTCACCGGATCTCATCCTCCTCGATATCATGATGGAACCCATGGATGGCTGGGAGACCCTCACGCACCTGAAGAATACCCCCGAACTGAAGGAGATCCCGGTCATGATGCTCACCGCAAAGCAACTCACCCCCTCTGAAGCCCAGGAATACGGGATCTACATAGAGGATTACATCATGAAGCCGATCACCCACAAGGAGCTCTACGAGGCGATCGAGGGGCAGCTGAAAAGGAAGCGGATGATCGAGATCGATATACAGAATGCGACCGATGCAGGGATCGATCAGAAGGTTATCGACGAATACCGGAGGCTCCGGAAGAGTATCGACATCAACAACCGGCTCCTCAAGCTCCTGGAGAACACCTACAAGGTAAACGACGAGAAGGTGAAGCTGGGTGACGAGATCGGGCTTGCCATTCGCAGCATGGGCATGAACATCCGTTTCCAGGAGGAGCGGCTGGAGCAGTTGCGGGGCGAGTTCTCTGCAGTCACTCCCTCCGCATAAGTCCGGTTTTTCCAGAAATTCTCTTTTTCCCTTTCGCGGATGTTTTTTTCTGAATTTCGAGTTCTGATCAGTGTATACACAGCATTTTGATGATGTGAACGGAGGGGGAGTATCCCCCTCCGGACCTCCCCCGAGATGCGATAGCCTGTTGGCAGGTGGGATTTGAATTCGGCCAGAAGAGGATGTACTCAGCACTTGCCCTATCGCAATTCGGGATGCCACAGCGGCGGGGCGAGAGCCCCAAGAGCGTCTGAGGGGGAGTGCGGTGTTACCTTGAACAGACGGGAAGAATCCCCCTGCCCTTGTTCCCCCACAGGAGGGTGTAGAACCCCCTCCTGCTCCCCTTGCCCTATCGCAATTCGGGATGCNNGGCGAGAGCCCCAAGAGCGTCTGAGAGGGAGTGTTATTTTAGTACGAACGGAGGGGGAGAATCCCCCTCCGGACTACCCCTGAGATGCGATAGCATGTGGGCAGGGAGGGTTGCGGGATATGAGGAATCTTATATTGATCCGATACGAGAATCGCAAGGAGGAATATCACTGAAAGGGAAGGGCGAATCCCCTTCCGAACCCCCCCAGGATGCGATAGCCTGTGGGCAGTATGGGGTGCCCATATTTTTCGTTCCCCTGTGATCCCCCTAAAGGGAATATTATTTGATCAGTAATTCCTGGGCAAGGTCCTTTGTCCGCCTGAGCGCAGCAAGGGCATCCTCCCTCTTCTGGTCCACTGCATGGAGGCGGGTGAACTCAAGGAATGAATCGAGCATTGCAGGGGAAAGGGTGGTGCGGGCGACTTCGCATAGGTGCGGGTACGTACGGTCGGGGAAATAGAGTGAACGGGCGATACCAAGCAGGTGCTCGGCATCATCATGAGAGATGATCCCTCTCTCTTCGGCGTTTTTGAGGGTGCAGCGGATGTTCACGAGCGGTTCAGAGAGTGCCAGGTACGTCTCGGGATCATACACCAGCGCCACCTCGTCATCGGAGATCAGCACACCGTCGCGGTAGAGGCGGTAGATGACGCCAACGCCCTCCATGCCGAGCGAATCAAGTTCTGCCGCACGGAGCGCCCCCATGCTCGATGCCCCTATGACCCGGACTCCTGATGCCAGTGCGGCCAGCACTTCACGGTGGCCGACCGCACTCTCCTGGAAGAATACCCCGTCGATAAGGGTGATGATACGTGCACCGTCTTCTGCAGCGGCAGTAAGGTCTCCCCGTGCAGCCGGGGGCAGGAAATGTGCCCGGAGGACGGACTCTGCTGCTTCCCGCTCACAACTTGGACCCAGGAATACGACGATTTCGTGCGGCATTGCAGCGCCCCCCTGTGCGTTCCTGGTCCATTGCAAACATCTCGAGCCCCGGCACGATCACCCGGACCACAGGAACGCCAATCTCCGGGCGGGTGAGATCGACCGCAATCACCCGATCCATCCCTGCAGACTTCAGACGATCTATTGTCAGGGTGATGTCGGAGAGGAAGTCATCGGTATCACATGAAGCGACCGATGAGAAGGATTCCTCGAATTCTCCATCGAACCAGTACCTGTTCATCCTCCTGACCCGCTCATACCCCATCTTTTTCCTGATATCAGCGGTCGGCGTGTCCTCCCGTGCACCGTGGATCTGGGTCAGCCTGCTCTGTGCCACCTCGGTGAGCGCCCGGAGCAGGGCGATTGCTGCACTGGTGTGGGTGCCCATCCCTATCGTCAGGAGCGACGGGTCGCGCAACCGGGTATCGTCCGAGACGGCGGCAAAGGTGGGGATCTTCAGGTCGCTCGTAATATCCCTGATGACGACCTCAACCTCGGCAGACGAAAAACGGGAGAGGAGATCGACCGACAGCGGTTCACCGATATCGCTGACCCTGGGCCCGGGAGTGCGGCTGGCCTCGACGAGGGACCAGGCGTCCCGCTCTATCACCTCCATGAGTGCATGGAACACCGCTTCCTCGAGGGTATTTCCTGACGCAAGGCCGTTCGTGGACGTCCGGAAGAGCTGGGGGTATTCTGCCGGGAGGGGGTGGAACACTGCACTCGCAGGAACCATGACCTCTTGGTGATCGGTAAGGTCATACCCAGAAACCCACGGGATTGGCATGCCGGGATCCGCATGGCGGGGAAGGATGAGATGCGTCGGGTCAAGCGCCGGGTATTCTTTCCGGATCCTTGAATAACTCTCCGTGACGAGCGTGCAGCCGGGTGGCACCTCTGCCGAGTACCGCTCAATTCCCTCCATGATGGCAGAGACCCGGGCTTCCGTAGGGGTGGCCCCCTTCCCGTTATACACCGAGACCGCTCCCCTTCCGGCGGTCGGGCGGATGCTCGAGAAGACCGGGATTCCGACCCGGTCGAGGCTCGTGATATCCGCAACCCTCGTGATCCCCGCTGCCGGGAGGGCTTTTTCAACCCTGGCGAGGGTGTCCTCCGGGGAGGTGGTGCGCTGGGTCTCGTTGTTATACGTTTTCTTGCAGGGTGCGAGGATCATGGTTCGGGGCTCCGCGGGTTTTCGGGGGATCTATGCTGCAGGTTCAGAGTTTTAGAGGAATGCCACATATAGGTTCTCACGGCAAAGGAGAGGTTTCCCCCCGGGGGGTTGCGCTACAGGTTGAGGAGGTAGGGGATTGCGATGATCGAGAAGAGCATCACCAGCATCAGGGATGAGATGAATGTCGTCACGGGAAGCGCGTATTTTCCGAGTCCTCTCCGGTCAAAGAGCCTCTCCAGGCCTTCTTTCAGGATATAGCCTCCGTCGAGGGGAACCATGGGGATGGCATTGAAAATACCGACGTTGATATTGATCCAGGCACACCAGAACAGGAGGTGGACGATCCCCCAGAACCCGAAGAAAGGTTCCTGGTAGTACCGTGTCTCCGGCGTCTCAAACGCGAGGACCCGCAGCGCCTGGCCGCCCGCCGAAGTATCGAAGGGGATCGTGATGAACCGGAAGAACCCGCCCAGAGAGATGCCCCGGTCAACCTGTTCCATGACCATGGCACTGTCGTAGTAGTGAACCCCCATGAATCCTGACTCCCTGGTTCCCAGTTCCTCCGGCCATGCCGAGAGTGTGAGGGGATAGGTCGAGGGGACACCTTCATGCTCAACCGTGAGGGTGATCGCGTCGCCCGGGCGGGTCGCATTCAGGAGGGTTGACACATCATCCCTTGTCGCCACCGGGATCCCGTTGATCGCCGTGATGATCGAGGGGGTGGGGATGCCCGCATCGTAGGCGGAGAAGTTCTGGTAGACTCCCGCAAGCACCGGCCCCCCGGTGGGGACCGCCATGCCGGCGAGAAGGAACATCGCCACAAAGCAGATCACCCCTATCACGATATTGTTGGTGATCCCTGCCCCGAACATCCGGATCTTCGAAATGCCCTTCACCGTCTCGAGTTCCTCCTCGTCGGGCTCGACAAAGAACCCGATCGGGATCACCGCGATAAGCACTCCCATGCCCCGTACACCAATCTTCTCTACCCTGCAGAGTATCCCGTGACCGAACTCGTGAATTGCAATGGTTATGATGAACGCGAACCAGACCGCGAGTGTTGAGGGGATATATTCGTTCAGCCCCGGTATCAGGAAAATATTCTGGGGTGCATAGATGCCGGTCGGCTCTGGCTGGAAGATCAGGGTGAGCTGGACCGAGATCAGAAGCATGATCGCGATTCCGACCGAGATGATCCCGACCATGATCACGCCGAAGGAGGCATAGATCCGGAGGAATGTTGAAAACCGGGTGAACCGGTCGAAAAAAGCGACCCGTTCAGTCTTTAATGCGAGGATCGGGCCGTAAAAAACGAACATATCCCAGAACGATCCTTCGGATGCGTCCCCTTCCTGTTCAGGAAATGCGATTCGGTCTGCCTTTTTTCGTTCATGGGCGGCCTTCCGGACATAGATATACCCAGCTACAAGTGCATACGCACAGACCGCAAGAAGAACGTAAAAGAGCCAGTGCATTCCTGTACTATTCGTATGAAATCCAGATAAACCTGTGCAAAAGGATAAAAAAGTGCGGTCTTTATCAGGATTTACCGGGGGTAATCCAGGAGACTCGCCTGCTCCTGCTTCCTGACCAGGGTACGGATGGTCTCCCAGCTCCGGCGGGCAATGTGTGGGGGTGAGCGGTGCTCCTGCATGTACTCCTCAAGAAACCGTACTGTTCCCGGATCCGAGGGATACCCGCTGCCGATATCCCCGAACTCCTCTCTTAATTGGGCGATAGCCCTGTCGCGGTCAACCTTGGCGACGATGCTTGCCGCCGATACGGCAGGGTGGTCCCTGTCAGCATGGTGGCGGGAGACCACCCTGCAGGGGCACTCCAGGTGTCCCGCGACCATCGTGCCGTAGCGGGGGGCCACCACGTCGCATGCATCCACCACCGCGATGGCAGGGTGGAGCAGGTTGATGACCCTGGCATGGGACTTTGCCATAAGTGCATTCATGCTCATTCCCCTCCCGTCGATTTCTGCAGGGGACAGGTGGAGGACCTCGAACGGGAACGATGCCCTGATCTCCTCTGCAAGTGCTTCGCGCCGGGAGGGGGTCAGGGCTTTTGAGTCTTTTACCCCGAGATCTGCAAGATCGCGCTTCTTCCGGCAGGCGACGGCAGCAACCACAAGGGGGCCGAGCACTGCACCTTTCCCGGCCTCGTCCACCCCGCAGAGGATCATTCGTGTGCAGAGTATCAGCCCGCAAAATATTTGAAGGCCAATGATGGAATCCATAACTCATGTATATCATCATCGTGGGGCTCGGCGGCATAGGGAGAAACCTCACCCAGATGGCGGTGGAGCATGGCAATAACGTGGTGATCATCGACCGCGATGAACAGCGCTGTAGCGAGATACTCGAGCACCACGATGTGCTGGCCATCACGGGGAATGCGACAGACAAGTCGATCCTGGAGGATGCGGGGATCGACAGGGCCGATGCGCTGGTCGCGACAACCAGCGACGACTCGGTCAACCTGATGACCTGCTGGCTCGCGAAGCGCTTCAAGGTGACGAACGTGGTCTCCATCGTCAACCAGAAGGAGCATTCGGATCTCTTCTCCGAGGTCGGGGTGAAGATCTCGGAGAACCCTGACGAGCTCGTCGCACAGAGGCTGTACTACTGGGCCGAGAATCCCCAGATGCAGCAGCTTGCATCCATCCCCGGCGGGACCATATTCGAGGTCATTGCCGAGAAGGGTGCCCCCATCGTGGATCACGAGATCAGGGAGATGAAAGTCAAGGATTTCGTGTTCATCGCGATCCGGAGGGCAGGCGGGGAGCTCATCATCCCGAGCGGCACGGTGAAGATCAGGCCCGGGGATACGATCACGGTGTTCGCAAAAAAAGAGGCGGAGGACGAGACTCTCGCCATCCTGAACCGCCAGCTCAGGCGTTCAGCCGAGTGATGCCTTCAGCGCCGCAAGCTCCATCACGAGCTTGGGGTTCCTCTTCATCAGCTCCTTGATCAGGCTTAAGGTGCTGAATTCTTTCATCTTCAGCGTCGCAGCGGAGTGGATGATCGCGTTCAGTTTTTCATCCGGCAGCTTGATCAAATACTCCTTGATCTGCCAGTTGCGGGCAATCGTCTTGCCCATGGGTGAATGTCTCCACCCTTTATCGTAGGGCATGAGGGCATTTTTCGAGCAGTCCCCCTTTGAGATTGCCAGGGCCGCAGTCTCGGCCGCCAGTTTTCCGGTGAACATGGTATTATAGATCCCACCGCCTGTAAGTGGATCGACCACCCTTGCCGCATCACCCACGATCATGAGGCCATCGGCAACAGAGCAGGCAACCGGCTGGCAGACCGATACCCCCCCAACAATGTGCTCGATGGTCTTGCCGGCAGGAAATCGCTTCGAGACAAAGCGGTCCAGGTAGTCCTTTGCCCGGTGCCCCTGTCCGCTCTTCTTCCCGCTTATCCCGATCCCCACGTTCGCCGTCCGGTCGCCCTTGGGGAATATCCAGAGGTACCCCTCCGGAGCAACCTCGTTCCCAAGGAGGAAGACGGTCTTAAAGGGGTCGATGTCGATATCGGTCATCAGGTACTGGGCGGAGGTCATGATCTCGCGGACCGGGACCGTGGTGTCAATACCGCACCAGCGGGAGAACTTGGACTCGACGCCATCAGCCGCAATCACGATATCAGCCTGGACACGGCGGGTATCTCCGCAATATTCGAGAACCGCCCCTTTCACCGTGCCGCCCTCAAGGATGGGAGCACTCGCGCGGGTCTTGACCGACACATCTGCGCCTGCCTCTGCGGCCTGCCACACGAGTTCACGATCAAAAATTTTCCTGTCAAGGATGTAGCCGACCTTGCTCCCGGCCTGCTCGGACGCAAGGGTCATGGTGGTGCCGTCGGGCGCAACGATATCGGCTCCTTTCAGTTCTGCCGAGATCCACCTGGGATCAGGTTTTACGAACTCTGCGACAGCCTCCTTCCCGATGCCCTCGGCACAGCGTACCGGTGCCCCTATTGCCGGCCGCTTTTCAGCAATGAGGACTGACAAACCCTTCTCCGCCGCGGTCCGGGCTGCCAGGGCGCCGCCGGGACCGCCCCCGATAACAAGGACATCATACTTTGACTTCATCCACGACCTCCAGCGCTCCGAGCGGGCAAACCTTTGCACAGATACCGCAGCCTGTGCAATGTTCGTCCACCTCGAGGTAGGCATCGATCAGCTCGAGGGCGCCCTCCGGGCAGACCGAGACGCAACACCCGCAGTATCCGCATATATCGCGGTGCACCTGCAACATGCGGGTACTGTACCACCCGATGCGCCCTTAAACTTTCGTCTTCCCGGCAGAGAATACCCCGGGGATTGACGGAACCGGATGATATCTCATTCGAATGAGAAGGTGCCGTAACGCCCGCCACCCCCCGGAAAGAGGGTCACCCTCCCGTCCCGGAGCGAATCGATTGCCATCGCGGTATCCTCATGCACACGGGAAAGGTCTGGAACCGGGACATGGGTGAGCACGCGGATCTCATCACCGAAAGACGCAAGAAATTGCTCATACAGGGTTCGCACATCCCTGCAGTCGGAGGACTTGCGGGAGAGCACATGCCGGATGATCTCGGGCAACGGGATCAGGTGCCGGTATGGCGGCCGGGGATGCGGACTCCCGCAGGAGAGCTCCCGTGCACGGTCGCGCACCCCCTTTTTGATTTTTCCGCCGTCATCCGGGCATTTCCACCCGAGACCACCTGCTTCTTCAAGGGTATACTGCCTGTAGCAGCGCGAACATGCAGTCCGGTTGTATTTTCCCTCTTCGGGGAAGAGGCCCGCATTCTGGATCACATGCCCCCCTGTGATGCTTTCCAGGATTCCTGCCGGGGAGAGTTCCCGGACTTCGAGGACTGTGTATTCGCGGCCGAGCCTTCCCGGGTCGGGACCATGGGCGTCGGAGCTTGAGAGAAACGGGATTCCCTGGAGGTCCGGGATCGAGGCTCCATAGGAGTTGTCCGCGGAGAGGCCGAGTTCCAGGAAATCGATTGGTTCTTCCCCGTAACATTCCCGGACGCTGTTGTGACGTGCGTAGAGCGATGTCCAGGGCGTGAATGCATGGGCAGGACCGATGAATCCCCCGAGTGTGTGCACCCGCCGTGCAATCTCCTCCCCGCCGATGCGGAGACGTGGCCGGCCGGTATGAGAGAGATCCTTCGGAACGGGTTCCAGGATCGCATGCAGTTCCGAGAACGAGGAAAATTCCTCCATCAGGATCAGGTGGTGTACCCGGTTGCTGTCCTCGACTTCGGCGGAAGGTACCACGATGACCCCATCCTCTGTATCGATGGGAACTGCATCCTCCCACATGCGAC
The DNA here is from genome assembly GCA_002506105.1 of Methanolinea sp. UBA275. Taxonomy (GTDB): domain Archaea; phylum Halobacteriota; class Methanomicrobia; order Methanomicrobiales; family Methanospirillaceae; genus Methanolinea_A. The sequence continues at coordinate 18,676 of DAWU01000049.1, forward strand.
GCCATCCCGGGTGGAGGGCGTCGGCACTCCCTATCGCAGAGAGGCCCTTTTTTTTCGCTGCGCTGATCATGAAAGACGGTATCATCCGGGAGGAGGAGGCGATGGAAAAACAGGAATGAAGGTGCAGGTCGCAGGCGGGGGTTGGGTGATCAGACAATGTACCGCAACTCATCGTTCTCGGTCGCCCGCTGGGTGTCGACCAGTTTCTCGATCATGTGCTCCATCTCGATCCCGCGCTCCTGGAGGGTCGTGGCATTGACATCGAGGCCGAGCAGGGTGCAGAGGATGCCAAGGACCGCCGCAGCGCTCTTGGGATCCACGAGGTACCCGGAGGTCTCTCCCATCAGGCAGATCCCCTCGATCCCGCGGGCTTTCCCGAGACCGAGCATGAGCCCTGCAGCGCCGATAATTCCTCCCCCGGGTTCATCGGGGCTGATGACTGCTCCTGCAGCCTCGAGCGGATCTCTGAGCATCTCGTCATTGACCGCCGCAAGGACCCTCGGGACATCGACGAGGTGGCCGACGCCATACCCGCCAAGGGTGTAGATCCTTGAGACACCAAGGGATCCTGCGATCGAGAGGAAGGTATCGGCGAGGAGGTAATGCCCTTCTGCAGACGTGCTCTGGTAGTCCCCCACAAGAAAGAGGAGGCGGTGTTCCTCTCCATCGTAGAAGTAGATCTCGTTGTTTGCGAGACGCACCGTGCCGTTCTCCTGGATGATCACCTGTGGCGGGAAGAATATGGACTCGATCTCCGCGATCTTCTGTGCGCCAAGCTCGTGGATCAGGTGCTCGGCGACAAGCTTGCCCACATGACCGATGCCGGGAAGCCCTTCGATGAGGACCGGTGCGGAGATCTCGCCGGGCCCGGGTCCCAGGTACCGGACGGTTATCTCTTCCATTGCCTCATCTCCAGGCGGTATTTCCCATAACGGTCCTGGGGTGAAAAACGTGCAGGATGGGCGTGTGCAGTGGGTTCGCCGCACACCGGGCAGGTTTCATGCAGGGTATAGGTCCGGTCATGCGGGCACCGTCTCAGGTGACCGCTCATGCTGTCTTCCCGGACTTGGGCTTCTTGATAAACTTCCCCTCGCCGCCCGCCCTTTCCACGACACCGATTGCCGCCGAGGCAGCCTTCTCGATGGCCTTCTCTGCAGTCTTGTAATCGCGGGCAGTGACTTTGATTCGGTAGGTCGGGGCGCCAAGGTAAGAAATCTCGATATCGGCCCCGGCGATCTTTGGTTCTGCACTCCGGAGCGCCCTCCGGATGATGTTCACACCGTCAGGTTTTGTGGAGGTGAGAATGATATTTCCCCCGACAGTGACCCGGGGCACTTTCACGTTCTCCTTCGCGACCTGTTGCAGCGCTGAGACCACGCCTGGCGGGAGTTTGAGTGGATCAAGGGACTGCTCGCCGCTCACGATATCCTCGAACACCGAGTAGAGATCGCCGTAATGGGCGTAGATGGCATCCTCGATGACCTCCGGCTTCTCGCCGGATGCCTCTGCGGCAAACCCGATCCACTTCCGGGCTTTCGACTCGTTCTTCCACTCCCGTATCTTATCCCGGTGCTGGTGCTCGTTCACATCTTTTAACGAGAGATCGATATGGCCCCTCTGGGGGTCGACGTGAAGGACCTTGCAGACCACCTTCTGACCCTCCCGTATGTGGTCGCGGATATACTTGATCCACCCGGTTGCGACCTCCGAGATCGGGATTAAGCCAACCCTTCCCGGATACTCGTCGAGGTTGACGAAGGCTGCAAAATCCTTGACGTCTTTCACTGTGCAGACGACGAGTTCTCCCGTTTCAGGCCACTCTCTCTCGCTCATGGGACCTGATCACTCGAGTGTCGCCAGGATCTCTGCCTTGACGTCTGCCTTCCCGCCCGCGGGCTCGGCAAGGACCTTTCCGCAGACCACGCAGTCCACGACGGTGCTTGCCTTTTCGAAGACGACCTGCTCATTCTCGCAGTCGGGGCACTTGACCCTGAAAAATTTGCTACGGTTTTCACGGAGTTGTCTGACCATGGTGTTCACTCCTTTAACTCGAACTTGCCAGCCCGGAACCCTGACCGAAGGTGTGCCTTCTTGCAGGTGACGCACCGGTACCGCACGTTGATCTTCTTGGTGGGTTTGTCCCCTCCGGGAACCTTCGAGAACTTCCCCATACTGCCCACGCTGCTCCGCCTTGCCTTCTGCCGGTCGATCCAGTGGAGACCGGTGGTCCTGCTCTTCTTGACCTTCTCCACCTCGTGCACCTGATGGCTGCGGCAGAACGGGCAGTATGTCTTGAATTTTGTTGGCATTTTCATAGAACTGGCCTCGTATTTATGGCTATCGAATATCAGTATTATTTGCCCGGGTTGATATTTAAGACTATGTTGCGCTCACAGAGGACCTCTGCATTCCTCTCTGGAAGGGTCACGAGATCTTCCCGCTGGAGCTGGTAAATGCGGCCGTCAACCCCCATGAAAGGATCCATGTCCTGAAGTACCCTCGAGACAACGAACCTGGGCAGATCCTGCAGGTCCGGTGAGATCACTGTGGCACAAGGTTCCCCATCCCGTTCCTTTCCCTGGTGGGGAGAACCCCTCGGGAGGACTCCCTCCACAAGGCGGCACCGTGCCTGCTCCAGCGAGAGGACCACCTGGTCGAACATGTCCTTCTCCTCAGGGAGCAGCTTTTTCAATTCCTCGCGGTCGATATAGCTCCCCTCCTCCTGGGTCCTTGCAAGAGAGAGTATCTTCTCCGCACGGATGCGGTACAGGTCCGAGAGGGTCTCCTTGATCGCGGTGATCCGCTCGATGAGAACCCGGGCTTCCTCGGAGAAGGGATCAGCAATTGCGTAGAGGCTGGTATAGAGCTCCTCGAGACTTTTTCCGGCGGAGACAAAGAGATCCCTCTGGATATGGACCAGACGGCCGGTCTCCCGCTCGGAGAGGAGCAGGATGCGGAGCTCATCCAGATGCACGGGATCCACCTCCTGCGATCTCTGCCGCACCCCTGCAGCAGAGGAAGACCGCCAGGGCTTCGGGGACAAAGACCGTGCCCTTCTCAAGGCGGTACTGCGTACCCAGGATGGGCATCGAGAGTGGGAATGCCAGGTCGACCTTCACTCCGCGTTCGCCGAAGACCACGGCATCCACCAGCGGGTCGAACCCTGCCAGGTCTCCCGGTGCAACCGGGGTGACACGGAACCCGCTACCCCCGTGGAGTGATGAGGGCAGGCGGATGAGCCTCTTTGTGTCGGTGGTCACGGGCTCGTCAGCGAGTGCCGCCCTCCTGCGGAGAGCATTGGCGAACTCGCCCTCCTTCTGCGAGGTGAGCCCGCGGATCACCTTTGCGAGCACTGCATCACGGAGGTTGAGGGCCCCGGGATTTTCTGCAACATGCCGGATTATATCATCGAGTCGGCGCAGGAACTCCTCAGCAGTCGCCTTGCCCACCCCCTCGAGATCCGTGATCGCGGCCAGCCGCTCCTTCTCCGGGAGACCTGATAGCCATAGGAGGTACTCGTGGAGCGAAGATATATAGCGGTGGTGCCATCCGCGGGGTGAAGGTGTCCGGTGGGCGAGGATACGGGCGGGATCAAGGCCGATCCCGCAGACGTAATCGATCAGTTCCCTCCGCTCGATGCTGCCCCAGTTCCTGACCGAAAGATCGTGGACATGGACATGGTAGCCCCTCCCGCCGGAGAAGACGACCTCGATCTCCCGGAGAGAAAACCCGAGTTCCCCGGTGAGCATATCGAGGAGTTTCTCGGTCTCCTCCCGCACACGGAGGAGCATCCTGTCATACGGCCCCCTCATGATGTGGTCGGCATCAAGATCGAAGATGAGATCCGCCCCGAGCCATTCCTTCTCATGCATGGTTGGCGCACCCGGTCGTGCGTAGTAGGCAGTGGAATAATAACTGTGCGCGGGCACCATCCCCCGGATATACGAGAATACCTCGTCACGGTTCTCGAACCCGAGGTGCCTCCTCATCCGGATATCGGGATAGTCAGGGTCAAAGAAGACGAACGCCCATTCACGCTGCGGCACGGACGATGGTGAGAGGAGGGCCTCCTTCCCGTAGTATTCGGCAAACCGCTGCCGCAGGAACTCGAGGGTGGCGGCCTTCATACAAGCCTCCTGTGCATGTATGGACCCCTCCGCTCATATCCATGACGCCTGTAATAGGGCCTGACCCCAATCCCGCTCATGACCGCGATCTCCCGGTATCCCTCACCGAGTGCTGTCTCCTCTGCGAGCGAGAGCAGCATCCTGCCGAACTTCCGGTGCTGGCGCTGGTCGGGAGCAGGCGAACTCCCAAGGGGGACGACACTCCCGTACACGTGGAGTTCGCGGAGGAGCGCGGCGTCTGTGATCTCTTCCCGCCACCGTTCACCCCCGCACCGGAGCCTAGCAAACCCGACAAGGGAGTCACCCGAGACCGCCGAGATAAAGTGCTCGTATCCGCCGGTGCACGCGTATGTCTCTGTCCTGAACGTGACCTCTCCCTGCGCCGGCAATCTCCCTGCCTCCCGGCAGCGGATGCACCGGCACCGCATCCCCTGGAGAGAGAGGCGATCCCTGCAGAGCTGCCTGAAATTGCTGTGCCGGGATCCTGCCACGATCAGCTTTGCCGGGATATCACGCTGGATCCTCTGGAGCCGGACGTACTCGGGGAGGAGTGACTTCCCGTAGGCCACGAGATCGATGAGGTCGTTCTCCTCGTATGGTGCGTACTCGCCTCTCTTCCAGAGGGACTCGATCTCGGATCCGGGAGTGACCAGGGTGGGATATATCTTCAGGAAATCCGGCCTGAAGGAGGGGTTCTCCCACAGTTCACGGAACATCCACCTGTCAGACCCGATGCTGCTCCCCGGGAGATTCGGCATGATGTGGAAACCGACCTTGATCCCCGCGTCCCGGAGCATCCGGTTTGCATCGATGGTATCGGCGACCGTGCAGCCCCTGCGGTTGTGCGCGAGGATCTCGTCGTCGAGGTGCTGGACGCCGAGCTCGACCTTGGTGACGCCGAGCTGGAGCATCCGCTCAATGTGCTCCTTCCCCGACCAGTCAGGCCTCGTCTCAAACGTCATTGCCACGCACCGGACAGGGGAGAACTCGTTCTGCCGGAAGATGGACAGCGTGCCGGTGGCATTGCCCGCGTGGTGCCCGCGGTATTCGTTCATGGCCCTCACGCAGGATGCAACAAACCATTCCTGGTAGGCCGGTGCTCTTGCGGTCATGGTCCCCCCCATCACGATCAGTTCCACCTTGTCGACATGGTGGCCCAGCAGCTCGAACTGCTCCAGGCGTGCCCTGACCTGCGCGTAAGGGTCATACCGGTGCTCCCTCGCACGGAGTGCTGCAGGCTCTTCACCCGTGTAACTCTGGGGCGACTGGAAGGGATGGTCCGGACCCCCCGGGCAGGGGAGGCACTTCCCGTGCGGGCAGGGCGAGGGCGAAGTCATCACTGCCACGGGGGCAACTCCCGAAAGCGTCCTTGTGGGCTTGACACGCAGGATCTCGAGCAGCCTTTCCCGTTCACCCGGGAGTGCGGCGGCCAGGAGCGCTGAGTTCTTCGGCACACCCGGAGCTCTGTGTTTCCTGCAGATCTCTACCTTTATCCGTGAGAGATCCCCGGGAAGCACCGCCCGGGAAAACAGGACCTCGAGTATCTCGCGGGAGATATCGGGGTGGCGCATATACAATTAGTGTTCGGCTGCAACCGTCTCGGAGGCAGTGTCAGAAGTATACCTGACAGGAACCATCCGGCTGTCCCTGATATGGTTGACAATTTCGTCACCGAGGGCAAGGATGGCATCCTTGTGGCATTTTTTGTTTTTGTGAATATGAACTGGAGAGATTTCAAGAGAATTGTAGCGTTTGGTGGGAATTTCATTGTTGGTGATGGTTTCGTAGTACTTTTTTATGTGGATCATCAGCATGTGGAGATGGAGAAGTTCTTCCTTTTGCACACAATCACCTTCTTAGAATCAACACTATTTTCCTGATACCATATAGTTTATTGGTGACCTTTATATCCGACATTTTGCACGCAACCGGGGTACTCATGGGGCTCGCAATTGGGGACGCGATGGGTGCGCCCTTTGAGGCCTTCCCGGAATCGCCGGGATTTGTGTCAGATCTCCTTCCCGGGGGACGGATGGCCCGGAAATCGGGGAGGTATACTGACGATACCCTCCAGGCCCTCGCACTCGCGGAGTCGCTTGCAGCGTGCGGGAAGTACTGCCCGGAAGACTTCATGGCGAGGCTTCTTGTCGATTTCGACCATGCATCCTCCTGGTATGGGCCGACATCGGGGGCGATCTTCACCCATGTCCGGGAGGGGGTGCCGCTCCATGCAGCTGCCCGCATCGTGGATGCCGAGCGGGGCGGGAGCCGGAGCAACGGGAGCGTGATGAGGGGTGCGCCGATAGGGGTGTTTTATTCCGGGCCCGAAGTGGAGGCATGCTCGTTCGCCTGCTCGGCGCTCACCCACAGGGATCCCGTTGCAGGGGCCTGTTCGTCGTTTGTGAACCGTATGGTGAGCGACATGTGCCGCGGCATCCCGAAACGGAGGGCATGGGCAAGGGCAGTGCAGAGGTGCCGGATCGCTGAGGTGGCCGAGGTCCTCGGAAGGTACCGGTCCTACCCCCGCGTTCCGGGTCTCGATGCGCTCCTTGCAACCCATGCAGCCCTCTCAGTCTTTATGGAGACTGAATCGTTCCGGGAGACGGTTCCTGTCGCGGTGAGCCTTGGCGGGGACAGCGATACGGTAGGTGCAATCGCAGGGGCGCTTGCGGGGGCAGCCTACGGGGTGCACACCATTCCTGAAACGTGGCGTTTTGGGCTCGACGGCAGCGGGCGGGTGTGGCGTGCCGCGTACAGGCTCTGGCGGGCCATGCCCGGATGAGGCACCTGGCAGTTCCATTCAATGCCTCTCAACAAATATTGTAAAGATGCTGCCTGACCACCCTTCATGGTATCTTCCACCACGACATTCCAGGCTCAGTTTTCCAATTAAAACGCACATGAGACCGTTGGATCACATGCCTCCCAGGTGAAAAACGCGGATGCGTTTTTCATATCAACCTCCAATGACCGCCCTGCCGTCGGGCATACAACATGAAAACGCCTTCGGCGTTTTCATAAAAAAACCCAAACCACATCCTTCCGGCACACGGTTCCAGCGTCAACAGGTTGACGGCATGTGGCAAGGCGATACCTTTCATTTCCGAACCCGGGGTGTCGGCAAGGTCTCAATCACCCGATTCACCGATGATTGTTCCCTGCCACTTCAGATACTCGCTCCTCTTCTGGCAGGCTTTCCCGTGGGATTTTTTCCTTCCGGGAGAGTACGGAACGGTGAGGTATCGGGATTGATTACCGCGATACCCGGTATCGGCATCCTTCCATAATCCTGGTCACTTACCTCCGACCTTCAGAAATGCCAGTGCTGCGATACATCCCGAAACCAGTGTGAAGCAGGTAAAACCGGGCGACGATGTCGGCGGTATAGCTTCGCCCTGGTTCAGTGAACTGTTTACAGGCGAGTGAGAGTCACTCCTGCCCGTATCGCTCATTCCAGTCTCTCCTGGGCGAGACGAGAGGGTATAAAGCACGACCTCGCGAGGTTCCCTGGACCAGTCGTCTCCCGCACCACGTGTATAAATAATCTGTTCACCGGAGATCACGGGGTGGGAAAGCCCTCTCTGGAACGAAGTTATCTGGCTCTTTTCACCGGTGTGAAGGTCCATCACCATGATCGCATTTCTCTCTTCCCTGATATCCAGGGGATTTTTTGACTGTAACCATACGATCCGGCCATCCGAGATAGGGGGAAAATGTCCCTGGTGAATGCTTCCCGACCCTATGAGGGTCCTTGTCCGGGAGGAGATGGAGTAGTGGACAATTGTATGGATCCCCTGGATCTTTTCCGTCCATACCATATCGTCCCCCGAGATATACGGATTACCCCGAACCGGGTTCTCCACAGGAAGGCGTTCCTCTTCTCCGGTCCGCAGATCGAAGAAGTAGAGTGCAGGATCATCCGGACCACCATGCCGATAATCTTTCCATAGTATGAAGTCACCGGAGATCACAGGGGTGCTCTGGTTGCCGGGCGAACCGGTGGGGAGGTACTGGCTCTCGCCGGTCGTCAGGTTGAGGATGACGATCTTACCCCCGTCCACGTTGGAGTGGGCAAGTCCTTCGTGCTCGGTCCAGACAACCCGGTCCCCGTCAATCGAGGGATTCTGGTTGAACCGGAGATCGGAAACAGGGAGGAATGCATCATCCAGGTTGGTGAGTTGAACCAGAGATCCTGCAGAGAGATTCATCAGCATGATTCCCTTTTCGCTGAATGCGACGCGATTCCCGGAGATACTCGGTGTTGAAACCTGATATGCGATCGGGATTGTTCTGTCTGAACTCATTTGCCCTGGTTCTCCGACCTTAATGAGTTGTGTTTTCGTTCCTTCCATAATGCTATATGAGAGCAACCCTCGTTCAGAAGCACTCGTGTGTTTGCTATCCTGGAGCCAGAAAAGGTAGTCTCCCTCCAGGGTCATGAAAAATGGTTCTCCCGAAAGAGTAAAGAGAACGGCCTCTGTTCCAGGTTCAGGTTCTGCGCTGATAGTCCCGGGAATAGTGACCAGCAACATATCATCGTTGGTGTCGTTGTCCGGTGCAGGCTCCACTACCCACCAGGTCATTGTATGACCTGCCATATTTTCCTTGTACGAGTCGGGGATCCCGACAAGGTGTTCCGGGTGGACCCTCTCCATGTATTCAAGGACGGTTATGTCCTTCCCATGGAGTTCGTTGATCAGCTTCAACTGCGCTTCGGTGGCATCCGACCGGACGACTCCCCTCTCGTCTTCCGCGCTCGCTATTCCAATCAGTGCGGATACAAGCACGAGGACCAGCATAAAGACCAATCCCATTCTCATTCGATATTGTTCCATGATTCTTGCTCCTTTACGGGCCTGGTGGCAAATGCCAAGGGAAGACCCGGGAATGTAACAGCGTAGGGAGCCTCTGCGTTCCTTGTGGCTGTCATGGGATGAGGAACTTGTCCTCACCCGCCATGGGTAATCGGATCCAGGTGCATAAACGATCTCTGTGCCAGATCCAGAACTGTCAGCAGAATGATTCGGAGTAGAGCACGTGACGGTATTGATGATTCTCCGTATCAATGATTCTCCCGGATGAGCCCGGTCTGCATCTCGATCCCAAACAGTCCATGGGTGTGATCATATTCACGATTCATTAAAACGGAATCCATGCGTCATTCAGGTGTTTTCCAGGTAGTGTGCATATAAAGAGAAATCATACATGAACGAGAAGATCTCCCCCTCATATTTCAGGCAACGGTCGACGAGTCATTTAATATTCCAGTTCATTCACCTTTCCGCTTACATTCACCGTAATCCAACCCCGATGAGTAACGATGGGAGTCATGTTCATATTGACACGGAATAAGTACTCCCCTTCCGGGAGTTGCGGTTCGGTGTATATGATAAGCGTGGAGACGTACGTCCCATTGGGCGATACGACATACTCGGACGGTGACATGCTTACATTCAGGTATCGCGGCATGGGAATTTCCTCATCAGAATTTACTGATTTCTCTTTTACCGGGTCTATCCGCTGTGTGACCAGCCCCTGACCCTTCGCTCTCGTATTGAGAATTATCTGTTCCTCTTTTATCTCCCCCGCATGTATCTCTATCCTGCTAGGATGAAACCATACCGGAATCCCCAAATGTTGTTTCCCTGGCGTCACATTTGGTGGTTCCCATGTTTCGTTCCTCCTATCCATTGATGAGATGTCTGTAATTTGGCTGGTAATGAGCGAGAATACGCCGATTACCAGGATAAAAGTCGCAAAGACCAAAAAAATTAGCGTGGTTTTTTTCATCGCAGGTATTTCTCCGTTCAGTTTGCCGTGTGCAATGTCACCATCGAATCGGAATAGATCTGAACATCTAACCCGGAAAGATACCCCTCTGCAACTTCATCAATGTCTTCTTCCCAATTAAATTCCACATTCTGTAAATTCAGATCTTTCAACCGCATATCATGGAATGTCGTGTCGCCCGGCACAATAACACTACCCATCAGTACTACTGCCATGAGAAGTATACCTCCACTGGATGTACTTTTTCCTTTCATCGTTCTTTCCGCCACTTCTCTTCTGATTTCATGATTCTGCTCCCTCTAGGCCCCATGCGATGTATAGATTCGGAGCCCGGATTTATGACAGCATTGGACGCATCTTCGCATTCCTTACACTGTTGCGGGATGAGGGACTTGTCCAAAGGCAACTAGAACCAGACGAATAAACGATCTCTGTGCCAGATCCAGAACTATTTTCGCGACGATTCGCAATCCAACACAGAAAGGTTATAAACGTCTCTGACGAGATCTGAACAATGCCGGTTGGGGTATCTTCAGAAGGGAAGGAGTGTATCATGGAGAACCGTCAATCACATCGATTTCATACCGCCCTTTCCATGATGCTATGGATTCTGTTTTTCGGATTTTGCGTCCTGGAACTGGTCTACATCCCCCTCTTCGGCGTCGATGGCACGGGGGTGCCTGTCCCCCGGTGGCAGATGAGGCCGTCCGATCTCATCTGCCATATGGTCCATTCCGTATCCCCCACTCTTGTGGAGCCGCTACAGATCCTCCTTTTCTGGGGAATCGGATTCGGGGCTTATTTTGGATTCCGCACCATCTCGAAAAAAACTGTACTTGACAATACTGCAAGGCTGCAGGTCTTCAACACAATCCGGGAATTCCCTGGCATTCACTTTTCGGCGCTTCGTGACCGGACCGGTTTGAACCGGGGGACACTCCGCTACCACATCTCCATCCTGTCACTCGCCGGAAAGGTCGATTGCTTCCAGGATGGAATATTCTCACGGTATGTCACCAGCGAGAGGAGTATGTCAGCATACGACCGTATCGTGGCATCCAGGTTCCAGAACGGACCCGACCGGAAGATCCTAACCTACCTTCTCGATCACCCGGACTCGTCCCAGCGTGACATTGCCAGGGCTCCCGGTGTCGTACCATCGGTGGTGAACAGCCGGATACGGCAACTGTACGATGAAGGGATTGTTGCGATGGAGCGTCTTGGCAGAACCACACGGATCGCTCTGACCGATGACTCTGTCGAGGTGATCAGGAGGATCCAAGGAGTAGGAATACGTCCCGATCAAGTCCCTGTCCGGGCTCCTGAAATACCGGGATAATAGGACTTATCTCCAGGGGCTTAACCCCTGCAGAAGACCGTTATACCCCTTTCAGTTCCACCCGCTGGAGGGTGCGGCCCTTCTCGCATCCCGGCGGAGCGTTCTTAAGGACACTCATAACCACGTATTTCTCTCCCGGAATGAGCCCGTCCGGGTTGCAGAGCGGATAGTGTTCGCATTCCCTCCGTGCACACGGGCGCTCGAACACGATCCGGGTGTTCCTGATCGCCATATCAGCGCTGACAAGGGCGGCGACCGGAGACTCGATCACCTCCACCGCAGTTGCGCCACCGAGGTGCACCGTGCAGGGGTGGTGGGTCTTTCTCACCGCGACAATCCGGTACTTCCTCCCCTGTTTCAGGTTGTGGCATGCCTTCCTGACCTGACAGGCCTCGCACCCTTCTGCCTCACCCTCGTAGATGAATTCAAGGTCAGCGATCGCCATACCGGACCCGATCAGGGTTACTTTGGGTTTTGTCTCGGCCATCCTCGTTCACTCCAGGTAGAGCATCTTCACCAGTTCGATCGCCGATTCTTTTGTCAGTCCCATGTCAAGGATGGTGAACCGCTCCGGGCGGATGTTCCTTGCCATAAGAAGTGCCTCAACGGCAACACTATCATCGATCCCGAGGTCACCCGGGGTAATTGGCGCCCCGATGCTCCTGAGCGCATCGCGGATGGCCCTCCAGTCGCCCCCGTGGAGATACATGGTGATGATCGTACCGATCCCGCAGGCCTCCCCGTGGAGTGCAGTGCCCGGGGCAAGCCTCTCCAGGGCATGTCCGAACTTATGCTCACCCCCGGAGCCGGGGCGCGAGGATCCTGCGATACTCATCGCAACCCCTGATGAGACAAGGGCTTTTGTGACCATCCATGCGGACGCCTCCTGGTGGGGCTTGATGCTCAGGGCATTTTTCATCAGCAGGTCGGCGGTCATCCTGGAAAGCGCGATCGCGTACTCGCTCATCTCCTCGTGTTTGAGCCTGTGGGCGAGCTCCCAGTCGAGCACCGCCGTGGAATTCGAGATCACGTCGGCACACCCTGCTGCGAGCAGCCTGTGGGGAGCAGCAGCGATAAGCCCGGTATCGGCCACGATCGCGAGAGGCGGGTGGGCCTCCAGGGAGACGCTTCCGCTCTCCATCGGGACAGATGCCCTCGCGGATGCGATCCCGTCGTGGGAGGCTGCGGTCGGGATGCTGATGAACTGGCGGTCAAGGTTATACGAGACGATCTTCGCGCAATCGATCACCCGTCCGCCTCCCACCCCAACAAGGAATCCGGCCCCCCTGCAGTGCTCCTCCGCGTCCCTGATGGCATCCATGCTCATTTCCCTGACGGTATATGTCGAGACCTCGTAGTGCTCGCCAAGGAGGGCTGCCACCTTCTCCCCCGCGAAGTCCCTCGTGTGGGTCCCCGAGAAGACCACCACGGGATCGTCAAGGCAGAGATCGGCGCAGACCGCGGGCACCTGGGGGAGGACGTCGTGGCCGATGACCACGTCTCGTGGGAGCTGCATCCACCGGGATTTGTCGAAAACCTTGGTCTTGAGTACTTTTATTGGGTCTGCGCTCATATGAATCAGGAAATGATCTGGGATTTCATACAGAAATACTACATCGATCCAATACGCTACGGTCAGCCCTATAACGTGGTGGACACGACCACCTACGCTCTGGTTCTGATCCTCGCCATATATATCATTTATCGATGGCTCTCACGATCGGAGATCATCCGCATCGACCGCGACTTCATCCTCTGCACCCTCCCGTATGTCGTGATGGGAGGACTCCTCCGCGTCGTGCAGGACACCGGGATGATCGAATCGGACTGGCAGTTCCTCCTGATTACTCCCCTCATTTACTTCGTGATGTTCGTCTATACCGCGGGAGCACTCGCGATCACGGTCACCCTTCAGAAGACGGGGCTTCTCAAGGACTATCACCGGGGATACCTTGCCCTCGGTATCGGGGGAGCGCTCGCCGTCGCCCTTGTCCTGCTCGGATTCGGGATGGAGAACGGGATCATCGCACTGGATGTGCTCGCAATTATCCTGTCGATGGCTGTTGCGACGACGGCTGCGGTCTACGCGGCCATGCGCTGGCTGCTGAAATGGGACTTTGTGAAGGACCCCCTCTACCTGGTACTCATATTCGGCCAGCTCCTCGATGCGAGCGCCACGAGCTACGGAATCGACCTGCATCCCCTCCAGTACGTGGAAGTTCATGTGGTCGGATCCCATCTTATTGCGTGGACAGGGACGGCATTCTCCATGTATGCCCTCAAACTCCTCGTCCTCTTCCCCGGGATCTACATCCTCGAACGGTTCCGGCACGAGGGACCGGAGGCACTCTGGCACCTCATCCTCCTTGCGATGATCACCGTGGGACTGGCGCCGGGGATCCGGGACATGGTGAGGATGGTGCTGTATGTCTGAACTGGCAAGGAATACCGCCATCGTGCTGGTGCTCCTTGTCGTGTCCGTGGCATTCGGGGCATGGAGCACGATGGCGGATCCGACCGTCGGGGAAGAGATCCTGACGGTGCTCAAGGATTCCATCATGGGCGAGATTCTTGATTCGTCGAGCCTTATGATGGCGGTCACGCTCTTTCTGAACAATCTCCAGGCGTGCCTCCTCATGTTCCTCGGCGGGGCGTCATTCGGGCTCCTCACGGTCTTCATTATCAGTACCAACGGGCTCATCATCGGCTCGGTGCTCGAGATGGTCCGCCAGGAGCACAGCCTCGTATACGTGGCAGCAGCGATCGTCCCGCACGGGATCTTCGAGATCCCGGCGTTCCTCATCTCGGGAGCCCTTGGCCTGATGCTCGCACGGGCGCTCTGGAATGAATGGGGAAGTGGCGAGGATGCAGCTGAAAGAGCCCTCGCGTTTGGGCGGACCTTCATGCTTGCAGTCGTCCCTCTCGTCGCCATCGCCGCGGTCGTGGAGGCATTTATTACGCCGGAAATCCTACGTGTGATAATTTGAGGTGTGGTTTTGGCCGAGGATGATCAGGGAGCCCTGCCTCCCAAGGGGGATTTTTCTGGCTGGTATAACGAACTCCTGTGGCGTGCGGAGATCATGGATGTCCGGTACCCTGTTAAAGGGCTTTACGTATGGTACCCGTTCGGGTTCTCGCTCCGGCGGAATGTCTATGACATGCTGCGATCGCTTCTTGACCGCGATCACCAGGAGGCCCTCTTCCCCCTGCTCATTCCCGAGCAGGAGCTCGCGAAGGAGGCCGAGCACATCAAGGGATTCGAGGATGAGGTCTACTGGGTCACCCATGGAGGCCTCTCGCCGCTCGACGTCAAGCTCGCGCTCCGGCCCACGAGCGAGTGCGCGATATATCCCATGTATGCACTCTGGGTCCGGTCCCATGCGGACCTTCCCCTGAAGATCTACCAGATCGTGAATGCATTCCGGTACGAGACCAAGCATACCCGCCCGCTCATCCGCCTGAGAGAGATCACGTCCTTCAAGGAGGCACATACCGTCCATACCACGTGGGAGGATGCCGAGCGGCAGGTCGAGACTGCAATCTCCCTCTACATGGAGTTTTACGACCGGCTCTGCATCCCCGTGATCATCTCGAAGAGGCCCGAATGGGACAAGTTCCCCGGCGGGGACTACACGATCGCGGTGGACACCGTCATGCCCGACGGGAGAACGCTCCAGATCGGGACCGTGCACCACCTCGGGGATCACTTCTCGCGGACATTCCAGATCACCTACGAGGACGTGGACGGCGAGCAGAAGTTCGCCCACCAGACGTGCTACGGGATCTCCGAGCGGTCGATCGCAGCCCTGATCAGCATGCACGGCGACGACCGGGGGCTCATCCTCCCTCCGGGTCCCGCTCCCGTCCAGGCAGTCATCATCCCCATCACCATCGGGAAGAGGAAGGAGGAGGTGAGCGGGGCTGCGGCAGCAATCGAGAAGGAAATGGTCGCATCAGGATTCAGGGTGAAGGTCGACACCCGCGACCTCCGCCCCGGCGCGAAGTATTACTACTGGGAGATGCGTGGCGTGCCCCTCCGGATCGAGATAGGGCCGAGGGATATCGATGCCGGCCAGGTCACTGCGGTCACCCGGCTCGGGCAGAAAACGCAGGTCCCGAGGGATCGGCTTCTCGAAGGTGTCAGGGATCTCTTCTCATCGTATTCAGCACAGCTGAAGGAGAGGGCGGAAGAACACGTCCGGACACACATCCATATCTCGCGAAGCATGGATGAAGTTGCTGATGCGGTGGAGGATGGAGTCACCCTTGTCTCGTGGTGCGGGAACAAGGAGTGCGCAGATCTGATCGAGGAAAAGACCCGTGCGGAGGTGCTCGGGACCGAGGTCAGGTCTGCATACCTCGTTGATGCCGGGGAATCGTGCGTGGTCTGCGGGAAACCCGGGACTACTGCTCTCGTGGGAAGGTCGTATTGAGGAGCACAAGGGGGTGGGGGCCCCCTTGTGCGGGGGGAACCGCCGGGGTAGGCCGGGAGGGGGAGCAGTTGGGGCCAGGAGCCCCAACTGCGGGGATACCCACGGGGTGGGTCGGGAGGGGGAATATCCCCACCCGTCATGGATCCTGTTCCACCTAGGTCATGATATGAGCAGTTGGGGCCAGGAGCCCCAACTGCGGGGGATACACGGGGTGGGTCGGGAGGGGTACTATCCCCTCCCGTCATGGATACGGTTCTACATTGGTCAATAGATGAGCACCACGAAGCGACAGCCACGTGGTGCGGGGGAACCCCACCCGTCATGGATCCTGTTCCACCTTGGTCATGATATGAGCAGTTGGGGCCAGGGGCCCCAACTGCGGGAATACGCGGGGAGGACCGGGAAGGGGGAATCCCCTCCCGTCGATGATCCTGACTCAATTGGATTTAATTCCCATGCGCTTTCGCATCCCGAATTGCGATGGCATACCTGTTCTTGCCGGGTGGGAGGTTTTTTTCAGCTGACTAAAAGACTCTCTGTTTCCCACGGATCGCCAGGAACGAAGAATTAAATCACCTGCCATCCGTCCATGTATGTTCACAAAGGGTGCAATCATGAAGCGAATCCTGACCGTTACTGTCATCATCCTGCTCGCCCTCACATTCGCAGCAGGATGTACTTCGACGCAGACCCCGGCCCCCGCCTCGCAGGGAAACAACCTCTTTGCGCAGGCAGAGAAGGCGTTTGCAACAGATAACTTCCATGCAGCAGCAGATCTGTACCGCCAGGCGTACGACCAGTACAAGGCTGAAGGCAACACGAACGCTGCATATGACGCATTGAACAAAGTTTCGTTGTCCGTCCGGATGTTTGCCGAGTTCCCGTACAACCAGTCGGTCATGACCTCAATGATCGATGAGGCTTTCCCGTCGGTTCCTGCAGACCGGAAAGAGGGCTGGCTCCCCTGTGAGGTGAGCCAGTGTATCGTAAGCGACGGCGAGACCTGGTACTTTGCCAACACCATCAACAATATCCGGTCCCATAACCTCGACCTGATGCGGGAAGAGACCGCACGTATGGGCAAGACACCGTTTTACGACGAGATGAAATCCATAGCCCTTGCCCCGGTTGACGGAGGCGCAGGCAATTATCTCAATCCCATCCACTGGGAAGGCACAGAGACCCTGAGCATACCTGCCGGTCTGCTGCCAAGGACCGGCACCCTCCGCCTCTGGATTCCCCTGCCTGTCGAGACCCCCTCCCAGCGGGACGTCACCATCATCGCAGTCGAGCCGGCACAGTACGTGAAATCACAGACCGGGACGGACGCGGACATGGGCATTGCCTATCTCGAGATCCCGCTGGATACCGTGACGGGAGATTTTCTCAATGTCTCTGCCCGGTTCCGGTACACCCAGTACGAGGTGAGGTACACCATCGACCCGGCAAAGGTCGGGAATTATGACACGAAAGATCCTGAATACCGGAAATATACTGCGTCCGGTAAGAACATCGTCATCACCGCGGCGATGAAGGCAAAGGCGCTCGAGATCGTGGGGGGCGAGACCAACCCGTACCTGCAGGCAGAGAAGCTGTACTGGCATGTGGTATCACACCCGTACAGCAATGTCCCCCACACAAGGCTGAGCGCGGCCAATGTTCCGGAATCGGTGTATATGTTCGAGACCGGCTTTGGCGACTGTGGTACCCAGAGTATGTACTTTGCCGCCCTCTGCCGGTCACTGGGCATCCCCGCCCGCGCCATCGGCGGCTACCAGCTCGTCCCGACTCACGAGGGCACCCACTTCTGGTCAGAGTACTACCTGCCGGGCTACGGCTGGATCCCCAACGATGTGACTATCGCAGAGGGTGCAGAATGGTCGTACGAATCAACGGACGAGGATCGTCACCAGTACATGGACTTCTATGCACGGAACCTCGACCCGTACCGCTATATTATCCAGAAGGATGTGGATATCCCGCTTACCCCTCCGCCGGGCAATGCTGTCATGTTCGATATGGTCGTGCAGTCGCCAAAAGCCGTCTGCGACACCTGTGACACAGATCCGGAATTTGAGATGCTCGAAGACTGGAAAGTGACTGTTGTAAAAGCGTGAACGGGGACACGGTTTTACCGGCCCCTTTTTTCCATGACCGGATTGTGTTCATGCACACACAGTCTGAAAGATCCTCAATCGTTATGATGGGGACTGATGTCCCCGCCGTGGGGATCCCTGGCGCTCCCCAGAAGGGCGCCATGGGATCGAAGGGCGAAGCCCTCGGGAGATATAAGGGGGGCAACGCACCCTCAGGAAAAAAGGTAGCCTATGGACAGGATCCGCAGCGGTACGTTATCCGGAACCCGGGTACAGAGAGATCACCCGAGAGGATCTTCCTGCCCCCGCCAAGGAATAGCCTGTGGCACCGGTCGCACTTCTTGGGAATGAGCATATCAAAGCGCCCGGGCGAAAGATCGAGCTCGAACCGTGTGTCTGTCTGGATGCCCTGTTCATTCAACTGGGCGTCATCGTACAGGGAGACGAGCTGCATCACCTTGTACGGGCTTGCACCGAGGTCGGTGAACTGCTTGAAGAGGAAGTAGTTGAAGATGAGCCATGAGAAATCCCCCCGGTCCAGCAGGTCTTCCACATCAGAAACTCCCTCGTCAATGTCCTCCAGGGTGCATCCGCAGAGGGGGCAGCGTCCCTTGACGAGCTCGTCAAGGTAGACCTCTTCCTGGCAACCCGGGCAGGTGGTGTGGGCAGCATGTGTCCTTGATGTCATGGTGGTTCCCGCTGTGAAAATTCCCTTCTCATGGTGGCATTACAGCGTTTCTACGTGCTGTAGTGAGTTGGTCCGCATAACGGTACCAGTCTATTCACCGCACGCCTGGAAAGGACGCAACTGGTGGTATACTCTCATACTGGATTTCCTCTCCAGGTAAATTGCCTCTTCTATTTGTACCTCTATCACTTAAACCATGCGCTCGGGGACTTTTTATCCTTGCAATGGTCAAATAGAGGAATATTTACTGGTATTTAAGCATGTCTCCCTGGTATCGTATGAAGTCTCTACCCATGGGCCATTTCCCTTCCTGCCGGAACATGGGATGTATGCTCATGTCCACCACCCGAAATCGGAATGCTGATCACCTGAGCAGGATGCCAAATGCCTGGGAGAGGCAGCGCAGCCCTTCTTCCTTGTTGCCTTCCCGGAGGAGCATGCCTGCCTGGGAGAGGCATGCCTTGATATCATGCTTGTCGATCCCGTAGGCGACCATGAAGCACCGGACCGAATCCTCGATCTCACCGACCATGAAGTGGCAGTTGGAGAGCTCGATCCATGTTTCGACCTGGCGTGGGTCCTCTGCAACTACCCTGCTCAGGATGGTGATTGCATCCCGGTATTTCCCCGTATGCGAGAGCGCGAGCCCCTTCCAGTACTGGCTTCTGGCGTTCGAAAAAGGCCTGACCTCTTCTGCCTCCCTGAAGCATTCGATCGCTTTTTTGTAATTCCCCATCTCGCAACATGCGATCCCCATGTTGATCCAGGCCGACACGTACCGCGGGTAGATCTCAAGGGCCCGCGTATACGCTGTCACCGCTTCCCTGAAGCGTTTCAGCTTCATAAGGGCGTATCCCCGGTTCACCCAGGCACCCACGTACCGCGGACGGAGCGATGTCGCGATCTCGGTGCAGGTCAGTTCCTCCTCGAACCGACCAAGTTCCCCGAGTGTGTGACCCCTGGCATTCCATGCCTGGGCGGATGAAGGGGAGAGCACGATTGCCCTCTCGCAGCAGACCAGCTTTTCGGAGAACCGCGAGAGCTTTCCAAGCGCAAAAGCACGGTTGATCCACGCATCCACGAGGGTCGGGTCGAGCGCGAGCGCATGGTCGCATGCCTTTATCTCCTCCTTGTAGCGGCCCAGTTTTCCAAGCGCAAATCCTGATGCGACCCATGCAGGGATGAAGGTGGGATCCTTATCAAGTGCATCCGTGAAACACTCGAGAGCTTCGGCATGGCGCCCTTTTTTTGACAGGTGCATACCCTCGCGGGTGAGCCGGGCGGCAGGGGTTTCTGTGCTCTCCTTGTGCAAGGTGTTCAGTGCCTGGTCGTCACCTTCGGGGACTTCTGTCTCAGTCATATGTCGGGAGGGGCAACGCGCTCCTTTATAGTGGATTCTCATGGGTCTCCATAAATCCACTCATCGGGACAGGGATGCAAAAAAAATAGCGTTGCAGAGGAGAAGAGTTGGCCTTCCTGTGATGGAGTTTTTCGCGTCAGTGAATACTCTCTACATTCCGGATTCCGGGGTTTTTAGCAGTCTTTCCCGCGGGCTGGTTCATGGCGAAGGTTGATACCACATTCTGGAAGAAGCCGATAATCGGGGACCACTTCGAGATTCTTGTTCCAAGCATGAACTTCAGGAAAATACCCTCGGAAGGCCAGGGGAAATAGTATCCCGGGTCCTGAACATCCGGGTGCTGACCGGGGGGCTATCCCGAAAATCAAGTATGAGTCTCTGGATCCCCCAAAAAAAGCACTGTGCCGGTTCTTTTTGAGTACCTTCCGGGGGAGATCACTTCTTTGTCAGCGAACCGAGGATGCCCCGGATGATCTCCCTTCCTATCTGTGTCCCGGCAGCCCTGGCCGCACTCCCTGCCATTTTTGTAAGGGTATCTGCCCCGGTCTTCCTTGAGGTGGTACCTGTCTTCCTGGAGGAACTCTCTGTCTTCCTGGTCTTTTGTTCCACCCTTGCTTTTTCTTCCTTCTCCTCGGCTGCCGCGGTTTTTGCCCGCTCGGCGAGGAGCTCGTACGCAGAGGAACGGTCGACCGCAGCCTCGTACTTTCCATAGACGGGAGAGGACCGGAGAATGGATTTCCGCTCCTCTGGAGTGAGGGGGATGAGGCGGCTCTCGGGGGGGTGGATCATCGCCCGCTCCGTGATCCCGGGGATGCCCTTCCCATCGAGGAACGAAACGAGGGCTTCCCCGGTGCGAAGCTCGGTGATCACGGTCTTTGCGTCGATCTCCGGGTTCTGCCGCATCGTCTCGGCTGCCGCCTTCACCGCTTTCTGGTCTTTCTGGGTGAATGCCCGGAGCGCATGCTGGACCCGGTTGCCGAGCTGCCCGAGGACATCGTCCGGGAGATCGAGAGGGTTCTGGGTGATGAAGTAGACGCCCACGCCTTTTGACCTGATAAGGCGGACCACGAGCACGATCTTTTCCCGGAGGGCTTTCGGGGCATCGGCGAAGAGGAGGTGGGCCTCGTCGAAGAAGAAGACCAGTTTCGGTTTCTCGGGATCCCCGACCTCGGGCATCTGTTCGTACAGTTCGGAGAGGAGCCAGAGAAGGAAGGTCGAGTAGAGCTTTGGGGACAGGAGGAGCGTATCGGAGGCGAGGATGTTGATTGCACCCTTTCCCTCGATTTCCCGGATAAACATTCCCGGTTCGAGAGAGGGTTCCCCGAAAAATTTCGCGCCGCCCTGCTCTTCAAGCGTGATCAGGCTCCTCTGGATCGCACCGACCGTGGCCGGTGAGATATTGCCGTATTCCGTGCGGAGCTCCTTTGCATGATCGCCGGCATACCGGACCATTGCCTGGAGATCTTTTAAGTCAAGGAGAAGCAGTCCCTGCTCGTCCGCGATCCGGAAGATCAGGGCGAGCACGTCGGCCTGGGTATCCGAGAGATCCAGGATCCTCGCAAGCAGGAGAGGCCCCATCTCGGAGACGGTGGTCCGGACCGGGTGTCCCTGCTCGCAAAAGACATCCCAGAAGACCACCGGGAATCCCTGGGGGGTGAACCCCGAGAGGCCGAGTTCCTGCACCCGGGTGGTCACGTTCTTGTTCTCTCCGCCGGGAAGTGCCATCCCGGAGAGATCTCCCTTGACGTCTGCCATGAAGACAGGGACGCCTATCCGGGAGAACTGCTCGGCAATCACCCTGAGGCTCACGGTCTTCCCTGTTCCCGTAGCGCCGGCGATGAGCCCGTGCCGGTTCGCCATGGCGGGCAGAATACCGAGCGGGCCCTTGCCCCGGGCTACAATGAGTGGTTCGTACTGGTGTGGCATGGGTGTCTTCCTGATTCTACTTTGAGATGATGGGCAATTAATCGTATCTTATGGTGGCGCCCTTCATCGCCTGCCCGGCATTGATGGCGCCCGTGGTTCTCTCACGGACTGCCTGTGCGATACGATTCCTGGATGCAGGGATCCCGAAGGCCGGAAAACTATATCACGATCCCTGCCCTCTATGCCTGCACATGGAGAACGGGGAAGTCGCGTATGCCCTGACCATTGCCGGATCAGATTCCGGGGGTGGTGCAGGGATCCAGGCCGATCTGAAGGTCTTCCAGGCGCTCGGCGTGTGGGGTCTCTCGGTGGTTACCGCGGTCACTGCCCAGAACACCCGGGAGGTCAGGGGTATCCGGGTCCTCGATCCCGGGATCATCACACTCCAGATGCAGGCGATCTCTGACGAGTTCCCGATCGGTGCCATCAAGACCGGGATGCTTGCAGATGCCGCCACGATACGTGCCGTGGATGCCGGTCTTCCCACGTGTATCCCCCTCGTCGTGGATCCCGTGATGGTGTCCACCAGCAGGCACGAGCTCATGGAGAAGGGAGCGATGTCAGACCTGGTGGAGCTCCTTCTCCCCAGGGCAACGATCGTGACTCCCAATACCCACGAGGCCGAGCGCCTGTCAGGGGCAGGACCCATCAGGAATCTCGAAGATGCACACATGGCAGGGATACGTATCCTCGATCTCGGTCCGCAGTACGTACTTATCAAGGGTGGGCACATGGCCGGGGACGAGGCGGCAGATCTCCTCGTATCGAAGGAAGGGGAATGGGTGATCGCAACGCCACGACTCCCGCGTACCGTGCATGGTGCGGGATGCTGTTACTCTGCTGCGATCTGTGCCCACCTGGCCCGCGGATTGACGGTGCAGGAAGCATTCTCCCGGTCCAAATCATGGATGGATCGCCTCATCAGGAGCGCAATTTCGGCTCCCTCGGGAGTGTCACTCCTCTTTCCCGCCTCTTTTGAGCGTTGCAGGGACTGATCCGGGGAGTGGGAGGGACGATCCCACCGGCATGTTCATAGGAGAAGCGTTATAAAAAGAATCCCTAGTGGAGAGATCGTGAGCGATCCTGCTGATGCGAAGAAGGAGGTGGATGCGGGGCGTATAGGTGAAGGGGTCCTCGAGGCGATGCCTGCTCCCGTCTGCGTGGTCGATGGTGAAGGACTCATTCTCTACGCAAACTCCGCCCTTGCCACCCTCTGCGGGGGAACCCGGGGCGACCTCCCCGGAAAACCCGCCGGATTGGTGCTGGGAGTCCTGCCGTCGGGTGTCCGTGACTCGCTCTTCGAGGCACTGCGTGAAAAGAAGAGGATCAAGGTTGCCGTCACCTGGGATGGGGAGGGAAAAGAACCTGTGCTCCTCGACGGGGAAGCGTTCTTCTTCTCCCTCCCGGGGCCAGGTTCACCGCCTGCCGCAGCATGGACTGCCCGCGTGCTCCCTTCATCGGTCCCGGAGGCGGAAGTCGCCGCAATGGCGGCATCCCGCAAGAAAGCCCGGGAACTCCTCTCCGTCGTCAGGCACGATATCCTCAACCAGCTGACCATCTTAATTGGGTTTCTCCAGTACTCGGAGGACTTCGTCGAGGATCCGCAGCTCCGGGAGTTTCTCTCGAAAGAAGAGGCGGCCGGTCAGGCCATCCAGGCGTTGATCGAGTTTACCCGGGACTTCCAGGATATGCTGGTCGAGGATCCCCGCTGGATCCCGGTTCTTCCCATGATCAAATCCGCCATGATCATGACGGATGCGGGAAATGTCAGTATTGAGCCCGGAGTGAGCACTGTCGAGGTCTTTGGAAGTCCGCTCATGAAACACGTTTTTGTGACCCTGATCAAGAATGCTCTTGACCATGCCACCGGGCTTACCCGCATCACTCTAACAGATGAGAGAGACGGATCCGATCTCCTGCTCGTGTGCGAGGACGACGGCCCGGGAATTCCGGCAGCAGAGAGAAAGGCGCTCTTCGACAGGGGTCATGGCAGGAACCGGGGCTACAGCCTCTGGCTTTCAAGGGAGATCCTTGCCATCACCGGAGGAACGCTTGAGGAGAACGGCCGGGAAGGGAGTGGTGCCCGGTTCGAGATCAGGGTTCCTGCCGGGATGTGGCGGTGCCAGAAAGAGAACCAGTCTCCCTGATCAGGCGATCTCCTGGACCATTTTTCCTTCCTTGAAGATGGATATTTTTCCCCCGCTCTGGGAGAGCACGATGCCTATCGCGCTCGTGACGAGGGTGATCCCCGCAATGGAGGAGTGCCGGGTTCCGAGCCCCTTGGGGATTTTTATTTTGCTGGTATCAATCGTGATGTAGCGGGCGGCAGCCTCGATCCTCCCGTCACCGCGGACGACGAACGCACCGTCGAGCTGGGCCAGTTCCTTGATATTCTCCTTGATGTCGTGGTTGGTGATCATCCGGTCTGCGGCGGGATGGCCCTCGAACGGGTTGAGGATCAGCTGCTTTGACTTCACGAGCACGGCGTCGGAATCGCCGACGATGAACGCGGTCCCCACCTGCTTGCCTTCCCTCCCTTCTCTCGAGATCTCCATGCAGATATGGAGCACGGCGTCGAACACCTCCTCACCGATGTCGGTGCCGGTGATGACGGTATCGCGCCACATGGCCGTGCTGATCCTGCGGCGTTCACGGTGCTCGTGGTCGGTGATGTCGTGGCCCACGCAGACAACCTCGTCGAGATGACCAGAGGCGTCGCGGACGGCCCTCGTGTGCCATGCGACCCAGACCGAATCCCCTCCGCGGAGCATCATCTCGTTGATACGGAGGTTCGCGTTCTCCTGCGGCGTGGAACTCTCAGCGGCAAATCCCTGGGCACTCTTTCGTGCATGGGGGGGGATCAGGGTGTCGACCACCCGCTTCCCCAGGAGTTCAGCCTCCGAGTAGCCGAAGAATGCCTGGGCATGCTTGTTGAAGAACGTGATGGTGCCCCCCGGGTCGATCTTGATGATGAGACTTGCCGCGTTCTGGAGGAATTCCCTGTAGCGGAGATCGCCCTCCTTCTGTGCATCAATGAGCCTCTTGTATTCTGACAGGTCTTCGCAGACCAGGAGGTGTCCCCTTGCGGGATCCTCCGGGTCCATTGCCCTCATCCGGAGCCTGCACGGGACCGGTGAGCCGTCCTTCCGCGTGAGTGTCGCCCCCGCATGGCCCCACCCCTGGGTATCGAACGCGTGGCCCAGGTCGCGGAATGCCCGTTCGCATTCGTCCCTTCCCTTGAAGAGCACCTGGATCCCCTGGCCCGTGAGCGCCGCTGCATCCCTGCCGAGCTCCTTCGCCATGGTGGAGTTGACCCATTCGATGGTCCCGCTTCTCACCTGGCAGAGCCAGAGCGGTGTGACAGAGAGGATTGAGGAGAGCAGGTCGCCCCGGAGGGCCTGGTCACGCTCAGCCTTCTTCCTGAGCACCGCCTGGTAGATCATGTCCCTCATCTCCGCGACAGGAGCACGGGATCCCTTCCCTGCCGCTGCGGCTTCGGATGCATAATTGACGTCCTCGACAAGGAGGGTGTCCCGGTCGCTCCGGTGGTAGAGGATGAAGGGTATCCCTGCCTGGGTGCTTTTCAGTTCCTTCAGGAGCTCGATCCCGGTCATGTCGGCCAAGAACTCGATGCCGTTCACCTCGGGAAGGCGGAAATAGGAGATGATGATGTCGTATCTCCTGCGGCCGGCCATCTCGAGTGCCTGCTTGGTGGAGTGGACGGCATCGATGCGTATCTCTCCCATCCGCTCGAGATAGGCACGTGTGCTCTCTATCGCGTCGGTATTGTCATGCACGAGGAGGACGGTGATCATGGTGCGATCCGGGGCGTATTTTCCGGGCTGTATGCAAAATGGTTGGGATTTCCCCAAATTAATAATTATTGGTGAGAAATTCCCGATTCAACGGTGCAGGCGGCGCATTTTGAGCAAGGAGGCCTATCTCCTCCGGCCCCTTCCCTGCGCAGGCTCCCCTGTCGATCCCGCCTGCATCCTGAAGAGGGCGGCAGCGACCTCGAGCGAGGTGTGCTCGTCTCCCATCACCTGCTTAACCCGGGCGATGTAGGGTTCCAGGTTCTCGGAGTCGATGGTTCCTTTGATCTTCTCCATCATGTTGATGAGTCTCCGTTCCCGGAGATCCTCCTCGGCAGGGATGGCATGCCGGGCGATGCGGATTTTTGCAAATTTCTGGATGTCCCTGAGTTTCCACATCTCCTTCCCTGACACAAAGGTGAATGCCTTGCCGGTCTTTCCCGCACGCCCGGTCCTGCCGATCCTGTGGATGTAATACTCGGGGTCCTGCGGCACATCGTAATTGAACACGACACCGATCTCCTCGACATCAATGCCGCGGGCCGCGACATCGGTCGCCACCAGGATATCGGATGCGCCGGACCGGAACCGGGACATCACCCGTTCCCGCTCTTTCTGGTCCATGTCGCCGTGAAGGGCTTCTGCAAGGTAGCCCCGTGCCTGGAGCTGGGAGCAGACCTCGTCCACCTTCCTCTTGGTGTTGCAGAAGACGAGTGATGATTTCGGATTGTAGAAGTCAATCAGCCTTGATAAGACCTCCACCTTGTCCGACTCCCTCAGTTCGAAGTACCGCTGCTCGATGATCGCAGGGACCTCGAGCCTGCCGTGGACGACCTTGACCATGCGGGGGTCTTTCAAGAACCTCTGGGTAAGGGCCAGGATCTCCTTTGACATGGTGGCAGAGAAAAGGACGTTCTGCCGGTCGCCCGGGACCTGTGAGAGGATGAGCTCGATGTCATCCCGAAAGCCCATATCCAGCATCTCGTCGGCCTCATCGAGGACGACCATTTGTATTTTCGAGAAGTTGATGGTGCGGCGGTTCATGTGGTCGATGAGCCTTCCCGGCGTGGCGATCACGATCTGTGCCCCTTTCCTTAAGACCGAGATCTGCCGCTCGATGGGCTGTCCCCCGTAGACCGGGAGGATCGTGATCCCCCGCAGGAAGAGTGCGAGTTTCCGGAGTTCCTCCGAGACCTGGATCGCGAGTTCTCTTGTCGGGCAGAGGACGATTGCCTGCAGTTCAGGGCGGGAGCCGTCGATGCGTTCAAGGAGCGGGATGCCGTACGCCGCGGTCTTCCCTGTCCCGGTGTGGGCCTGGCCCACCATGTCATGGCGGTCCCGGATGACGGGGATTGCGAGCGACTGGATGGGTGTGGGCTCTTCGAAGCCCAGGTCAAGAATAGCCCGCATGAGGGGTTCGGGGATATTCAGATCAGTAAATGAGAGTGTCTTCATGTGGATGTTCCATAGAGTGCGGTAGCACCCGGTATCATGACCCAGGGTTCTTCTGTGTGTCACTCCGGGATCGCGCTGAAGGAATAATGACTCTCCAGCACTTATAGCCATTTGTGCGGGACCCCCACCCGAGGCTCCTTGAGGATACCCAAAAATTCCCGGGCTGGAAAAAGAAGCAGGGGAGAAGGAATGGTTACTCCCTGATTACCACGGACGCCTTGTCATCGAACGGGTTGGTGCGGACCGCAAGGGAGTACAGGTAGGGGTACTGCCTCCTCAGGTTGCCGAGGTACACGACCCACTCCATGACGAGCAGACTGTAGACCCTGTTGAGGTCGCCGGAGAGGTGGGCTGCGTCAGCCTGTGGCAGGTCGCAGAGAACCTCGCGGTGCGAGAGTTCCTGCCAGAGGTGGAGGAGTGCCTGGAGGAGATCGGTGAACCGGGAATGTTCCTCGAGGTCGGGGTTCTGGAGGAGGAGGGTGAGAAGATTGAGTTTTCCTCCCAGGGTGTCCCGGAGTGATGCGAGGTCGAGTTCGCGGCAGTCGAGCGAATAGGTCCGGGACTCGAGTGCGGAGGTGATCCGGGCAGGATCCGGCGCAACTTCCCCTCCCTCGCCAACAATGAGCCGGGCGAGTTCGTCTTTCCCGGGATCGAGCCGCGAGCAGATCGACAGGAGGGAGGTCCCTATCTCCGTATAGAAGAGGCCGACCAGCATGTTCGTCTTCTCGCGGCGGCGGGCACGCTCCTCGCGGTAGGCCATATTCTCGACCAGGTTTGCGACCACGCCGAGGAAGCACCCGACCCCTGTCACGATCAGGAGGATCGCGAGCATTTTTCCCCCGGCCGTCACGGGGTGGATATCGCCATACCCGACGGTCGCGATGGTCACCACGGTCAGGTAGAACGAATCGAGGGGAGAGAACCCCTCCAGCCAGGAGAACCCGGCGATGCCGGCCAGTATGACCAGGCAGAGGAGGACCACGTAGGTCCGGATCCTTCGTTCGTACGAGTCCATCTGGTGAAGCGTCGCCTGCCATCGATGATAAACCTCACTCCCGATGCACCGTGCACTCACCTCCCGAAAAGGATGCGATCATACATTCACACGCGTGGAACCGTATTTGTCGGGGAGTTCCACTACCGCCCCTCCAGATGATCACATCATACACGCGGGGAACGGGATCCGGGCTGACAAGAACCTCTCATTGATTTCCCTTATCCTCGTCCTCCGCAGACTTCATAACCTGTCCCGCCAACCCGAAGAGTGTGGAACAGAACGTCGATGCCTTTGCGGACATGATCCGCGAACTCAAGACACAACGAAAAGAAGCGCGATGGAAGACCTACGATACCTGGAAGCGCTCATGCTGCTGCCCGGACTGCCCGAGCTACAACGAGTGTGCCGGAGGGGGCCAGGAACTCCTCTACTGCGTGCTGGGGATGAGCATCCGATGCATACGAGAGGACAAGCACTGCACCTGCCGCGAGTGCCCCCTCTACCCGCTGCTCGGGCTGACGGGAAAGGACTTCTGCATGAAGGGGAGCGAGGCGGCGATCCGGTTCGAGCGGACTGTGGAGTAACGAACACTCAAGCTCATAGCCCACGGGGTAATGATGAATACCCGGTGTTCACAGTGAGTTGCGATAATCGCTCTTTTTTTTATCGTGGTGTGCGGGATATTTCAGGATTTCAACCGGGATATTTTACCTGCACTCTCCACATTACCGCGTTGCAATGAATTCTTCCATAATCCGGATGAATTCTGGTGCCCCCTCAAGAAGCGATTCTATTTCTCCGGAGAGCGGCTCCGGGCCGAGTTGATACTGGTCTTCGTGGCGAAGCGACATGATGTGGTCAAATATTTCAATCCAGGTATGGTCGATCAGTCCCCGGTGTGCGTATGATTCGAGGTAAAGAAGGATGCACCCGTCACTCTTCTCCCTCACGCCGTCGCGATAGAGAATAGCACGTGCTGCATGGAAATATACCATATAGGCGGCGATGAGTGCGGACCTGTATGCCCCTGCATCAAGCGTGATATGGGCTTCGTGCAGCCAGATCCGTGCCTGCTCAAGTGAGCCGGCCGCTTTTTTGGCAGAAGGGCGCACCTTCCGGAGAAGCCCCTCGTTCATAGCAGTCATCAAGTGTGAACAAAGGATTCCCCCCTGATCGTGATCGTGGATTCTACAAGTGATTCGTAGAATGGCTGGTCCTTATCACGGATCTGCTGGATTCTTTCCGGGGTGAGAAGCAGGATATGGACTTCAGTATGAATAGCATTCCGAATGGTCATCCGGAATCTTCCCATCTCGTCTGCGGGAGGCACTTCCTGTGCTGCCACCCAGAGATCACAATCGCTTCCTTCCTTGTTTGTCCCTCTTCCCCAGCTTCCATAGACTCCAATCCCCCACGCCCATTCAGGAAGGGGAACGGTGTGTGTGAGAATGAGGATATTCAGGAGCTTCCGTATCGTAACCACTGAGGGGGATTCTACCAGGCGATACCCGCGTCCATCCCTGACAAGGATGCCTTCCGCCTCAAGCATCGAGAGATACCGGGATACCATCCCCCTTGTCACTCTATTTCGGGCTGCAAGTGCACTCACGCTCATTGTGGGATGTTCAAGCACAGTTCTGAGCAGGGCAACCCTTGCCGGAGTCTTGCAGAGGTCTGAGAGACGGACCTCTGCGGAACCTGGGTCCATACAGTAGTGTTTCCTATTGGGAAACAAAATGTTTCCTGTTGGGAAACAATGTGTTGCGTGGCAGGAAACAATGTTCGAATGGCAGGGAATCTTCGGTCGTGGGAATATTGATGAAGGTAGTTCAATAATCGCGAACAAGGGGTAATAATGCGTCAGGGAATACCCCACGATGTCATAAGTCCTATGCTATCCGGTTGAGCACTTCAACACATCCGGACATCGCATCCCGGGCATTTTCAAGCGCTTCTTCAATCGTCTCTCCCTCTGAATGGCAACCAGGCAGAGCCGGGCAGCTGACCGTGAATCCTCCAATTTCTGTATCAGGTGTCACGACAACTTTAAAGATCATTCTCTGTTCCTTTTTTTCTCTCCCTCTATGGAAAATGTTTCCGATGGATCATTCCCCTGAAAGGATTCGGGATAAAAAATGAAGCGTTATTCGGAAAATTGGTGGGTTGAACGAGGCTAATTCCCCCGTTTCACGAACACAGCACATATCCCTACCGCACACATCGCGAGGATGACCAGCACCCCGGGCAGCGGCGTATCCGGTGCAAACCGGGTCCCGGCCGGAACAGGCGACCCGGTATGAGTTGGAGTGGCGGGGATCTCACCGGTTGAGAAGAAGAACCGGTTCCCGGTCAGGTTTTTTCCATACAGCGGCTCCTCGAACCTGATGTGTGCTCCGGGAAGGGCCGTGCCGCTTAGTGAATCTGCGTCCGTTGCGGATTCGCCGACAAGGCTCAGCGTGTAGAAACGGCAGGCTTCGCTGACCGGGATGGAATACTCACTGCGGGAATCCGTCACCGAAGATCCGACCAGATGACCTACTTCGCGGGGATCTTCCGAGCAGTAGCATTCCACGACTGCCCATTCTTCAGGACCCGCAGTCTCCCATGATGCTCCACGCAGCACCTGTCCCGAAAAAACCCACGGGCCTTCATGGATTGCCTGAGTGGTAGGAAACGCCGTTATAACAGTCTGATGGGTCGCGATTGGCAGAGTCGTGAGATTGATGGGTTCTGGGGACATGGTTGGCGGGGTGGGGGTGTCGGCGAATGCAATTGTCGTGAGACAAATTGAGCACAAGAACAAGAGGATTACTATTTTGAATGATTTTTTTGAATATACCCACATGCGGGAGTGGTGGATGGGGGTATCGAAAAAGGTTTGGGGGAGGGGACGAACGATTTGGGAGTTTTGGTTGTTCTTAGTAACACTTAGCCGATCCATTCAATTTCCTTGAGAGTAATCCTGTTTTTTTTGAAGGCGAATATCCGTGATATTTTGCAGATATCAAGTGACCACTTCGTTCAAAAAGGACCATAAAAAAAAGGTCTTGAACCGCCGCCGGGGCGCCCATCGGGGG
Source organism: Methanolinea sp. UBA275 (assembly GCA_002506105.1). Classification (GTDB taxonomy): domain Archaea; phylum Halobacteriota; class Methanomicrobia; order Methanomicrobiales; family Methanospirillaceae; genus Methanolinea_A. The sequence goes on from DAWU01000049.1 coordinate 49,776, forward strand.
CGGCGGGGCCAATCGCATTTGCGAAGTGAGACCGACTATCCACATTTCTTTTCCATGAGTTTTCGTAACTGGATTTTCCTTAATTCCCAGTCATGATTTGCCAGCGAAATTGGTGGTAACAATGTCACTATTCCCTTCAATAGAATTCTGGATGAGAATGAAAACTGCAGATTCGTATTCCAGACTATAGGGGCACTACAATAACCTTTAAATATTTTCTGGTCTGACTTCACCAATACAGTGTCTTGCCTGCGCTGAGCTGGCAATGCGCGACAATGCATCAAGGTGCAGTTATGAAGATAATCAAGAATGATGAGGCAGTATCACCCGTCAAGACCGTGTCAACAGAAGACGCTGTGTCACCGGTCATTGGTGTGATCCTGATGGTCGCAATCACCGTCATCCTGGCGGCAGTCATTGCGGCGTTCGTGTTTGGAATGGCTGGATCAACTGGGTCTTCAAAGAATGTAGGGCTTAGTGTTGTCCAATCGCAAGATGATGTTGTAGTTACTATCCAAGGTGGAACCGATCTCCCACAATTGGAATTGTTAGAAGGTTCATTTGATGGATTTAATTCAGCACCCGACGATTTTGATGCGACTAGTCCCTATCAAGTAGGACAAAAACTCACTGCTACTATACCCACAACAGGCACTAGTTTTACTTTCTCCGTTCGTGGTACTTTCGCGGATGGTTCTAAGCAGATCTTAATTGAGAAGAACTTCTAACCCTTTTTTCTGTGATCCTCGACAACAAGTAAATATCTAGACTAGTAAATGGTAGAACTATTTGATGGATAGTTCTCATTTCCGGAAGTATGCAATACTCCTCATACTATTCTCGTGCTGTCTTCTCCTTTCAATTACTTTTGGCTATCCAAGAGTATACCTTACTGATGAATGGATATCTGCGAATCAGCTTAACCACCTCATGGAGGGAAAAGACCTACTTTATGGGTATGAACCATATGGTGGATCAGGGTACCAGGAATCACACAAGGATATTCTCGTATATACCCTTGTGCTTCCTATTGTCGCCATCCCGGAATTCCTCATGTTCACGGCACTTGGAGATTTTTTCCGCCTTTTTGTCAATATCCTCTGGCTTGGATTGTTAATGCTTACCCTACTGCTAATTCACAATTTTTATCCGAAATATGTAATTTATAAAAACATCCCCTGGACATATGCAGTATTTGGGTCTTCCCTTGTTCTCTTTATCCTGAACATGTGGTTGTATACTCCGTTTTCAATTGATAAATACCCTGAAATTGCTGCGATTACGTTTACAAACAATATCCTCTTCGCAGGATCAATGGTTCTGGTTTTCCTCATTTGTCAGAAAATCTTTCAAAATCAATGGTGGTCTGTATTTGGCGTGGTGAGTGTCATATGCGGGTCATCGTATCTTTTCTGGTCGGAAGTCGGAAAAGACCACATTTTAACCCTTTTCTTTTTCCTAATTTCTCTCTACTTTTTTATTTCATGGATACATTCAGATTCTCTTTTTCACCTGATATCAAGTTATATTGGGATTGGATGGGTGGCATGGGTGCGCCCGGATGTTGGATCGGGGTTATTCATACTCACCATTCTTGCCGGAATCATGCTCACTTTTCAAAAGGGCATCAGGAACGAGATTAAAGTATTTTTCTGTTCTTTCGCTACATTATTCGGGGCGATTCCACTGTTCCTGAATAATTATGGACTTACCGGGAATGTATTGACCACTCCTCTGGCAATTAAATATCAGGCAATATCTGACAGTTCTGTGGAAGTATTGAACGAGATGCTAGCTACGAATTATTACGCGGGTTTTCCCAGCATACTTGATCTGCCGGTGGCTTTGTATCACGTTCTCTTTGATCCTGTCTATCCCTTTACGGCAGGGTTTTTCCAGGTCTCTCCAGTTTCGTTCCTCGCGGTGTTTTGTATCGGCTACCTTGTGTATCATGTAACTATAAAGAAACAATTCTTTGACTCAGAATATGAAAAGATGACATTTTTTGGCATTCTTTTTATCGCTATTGGTCTGATACTCCCTCAACTGAATAATGTGATACAGCTCGGTGAAAGTAGGGGAATTGTCCCTGATATACGATACCTCTCCCTATTGTATTTTCCATTGATTATCCTGGGGCTGTTTTTCCTGAAAAGGCTGGAATTTCATGAGCAGGACCTTAAGAAAACCCTGGAATCATTCTTTTTGATCGGAATCGTAACCTTGCCTCTGAGTTTCATTGCCATCCAGGCGGATTCCCAAGTGAGTATTGGATTGAATCGCATGGTTCAGATGCAGATCGTTGGATGGATAAGCTATGTTCTGTTAGGCTTTGTGGTGGTGTGTATAGTATTAATCATGGCGAAAAAGATAGACAAGGAGTGCCTTCATTACATCCTCCCTCTCCTCTTTATTGCAAACTGCATCTGGTTTATCATCGTTGGATTTCGATTTGCATACACGTTGTGGGAACATTATAATTTTTGGCTCCCTGTATTGACTTGCATTTGACCAAATATCCGAAATAATTCCTATTGATTAAAATTTTCTTCCATTCTTGATTCTTACTGGAATCTGAAAAGACGACAATCCCCAATCGATCAAACTATAATATCATGAGTAAGAATAAATTTTCATGGTTAATGTTAAGGGTATTTTATTGTCACTACTTTTGCTACTCCTTATTATTTGTGCCGGATGTATGAGCCCCCCTGGATCCGAAGACAAACCAACTGCAACCCCCACTCCAAAAAAAACAACCATCGTAACAACCATACCAACTCCTACACCTACGCCAGTACCACATGAGTTACCCATGTTTTCAATTGGACAGGTCGCATTAACTTCTAAAGGGGGCTCTTCTGGTTTAGCAATAGTAAATTCGATAAGTTCGATAAATATGTACGGTACTATAGATGTGAAAAGGGAAAAAATAGGGGATGTAAGCATCTGGTACACTGATGGAATGCAAATTGTTACATGGAAACGCTACTCAGAAGTTGATAATAAGTATAAATTTGTTGAATTTGGAATAGATCCTGTTCGTATACCTTTTTATAAAACCGGGAAAGAAACGTCAGTAATTGATTCGGGCGCATGCCTTCCGTTAGGTGATTGGAACGTTAATGATGGGTCAGTATATAAATTAAGGGTGGGTGGCACTGCAGTTAAACAGGTATCAAATGAAACACAAATCGGGAAAGATATAAGATTTGGATCCTGGAAAGCTCTTCGAACATCTGAAGGGAGGAGTTATAGTATAGCGTGGGATTATGGTCCAGGATCTGATTATCCACTTTATGTTGATAAAATCAAAGTATCAGACGATCTAACGATATTTGATGGAGTGGATAATTATGGAAGAAAATTTTCTGGTAAATGGGCATATTCAATAGGGGCCATCGGTACTGAGAAAAGATGTAGTGACTGGCCTGGTGGCGATGAATGGTGGAAAAACTGAATTGATCGATCAATCTGAATTTACCTTTTCTCTCTAAAAATTTTTAATCAATAGTCACAATAGACCCGCTCAACGTGAAAAAATTTTCTTGATGAATTCATAATCATATATCTCCTTGGTAGATTAAATCTCGAATAAAAAGGTGTTACTCGATAGTTTTATCGAATCTTGATTGAAAAAATAATTTTATTAATGTCATTTAAAAAAGGAATCTGGATTATTCTTTTAATTTATCTATTATTTTTTTCAATAGCAATAATAATCCCTTCATCTGCAAATAACCCCGAGTACATTCCCTCACAATTGATCGTGCGTTTCAATCCGGATCTTTTTAATAATGACCAAGAATTGAATGATTTATCATCCCAATTACATGCGGAATATAATGCTACTGTTCTTGAAAATTCCACCATTTTAGGCATTCCTGGTGCCCAATTAATTCGGTTGCCGGATAATGTCACTGTGGAAGAAGCAACAATCTGGTATAGGAATAATTCTTCAATTTTGTTTGCTGAACCGAATTACATTAGAACTATTCCTCTGCCAGTTCCTCCATCCGTGAAAGAAGAACCGAATTTCACTAATGAATCTTCAAAAATAAACACTCTTACTGTAAGATTAGCTTCAGTCTATCCAAATGATCCCTATTTCTCAAAGCAATGGTACCTAAATACCATACAAATCCCCCCAACATGGGATATAACTAAAGGATCAGATTCAGTCATTATCGCCGTGTTAGATACAGGAGTCAATTACAATCATCCTGAATTTGTAGGAAATATCTGGGTGAATCCAAAAGAAATTCCTAATAATAACCTCGATGATGACCAGAATGGTTTTATTGATGACCTTCATGGATGGGATTTTGCATATAATGATAATTCACCCTTGGACGATTATGGGCACGGGACCATGATTGCGTCAATTATCGGTTCCAAAGGCAATAATTTTGAAGGATTAGCCGGGATGATGTGGAATGTAAAAATTATGCCAATAAAGATTTTCACTCCTTATTCATATGCTATCAGTGATGAAATTAAGGGTATAAATTATGCAAGGATGAATGGGGCAAAAATCATTGTATGCTCTTTCAGTGGCGAATATTATATTTCAGAACAAACAGCAATAGAACAGGCACAGGACCTCCTTTTTGTTTGTGCTGCAGGGAACGATGGAATTGATGCTGATAAAATACCCATCTATCCCGCGAGTTACTCTTATTCAAATATTATGTCGGTTGCTGCAACCGATGAAAACGACGATCTTTGTTATTTTTCGAATTATGGGCAAAATAGAGTTGACGTTGGAGCGCCAGGAATTAATATTTCAGTTCTCGACATAGATTCGAATTATAAATATAATGTTGGGACATCATTTTCTGCTCCCCAGGTGGCAGGTCTTGCAGGTTTAATACTATCATTAGATCCAACAAAAAGTGCTTCAGAATTACGTCAATTAATCATGGATAATGTAGATATAACCCAATTACATGGATATGTCCGATCTGGAGGACGAATCAATGCGTATAAAACACTATTGGCGATTTCAAAAACACCAACACCAACACCAACTACGCCAACATCAACTCCAACACTAACCCCCACAACAACAACTCCTACTCCCACCCCTACCGCAACGCAGCCAACCAGTCCACTTACCCCAGACTTTACAGTCTCACACACTTCGGGGGTTGCACCATTAACTGTTCATTTTCAGGATACATCAATGGGAAATCCCACTGGGTGGATTTGGGACATTAATGGTGATGGATTCCAGGATTATTCTGATAAAAGTTTTGAACATACATTTACATCTCCTGGAATTTACTCAGTGACATTCACTGTAACGCGAAATCAAGAATTAGCCACAATATCTCGGAATAATTACATCAATGTGCTCTCTAAAACACCTGCAAATGATACTATTGCATTAGATATCCACACAGGCTGGAATTTTGTGTCTACTCCAAATACCCTCGTAGAAGGGCACCGATCTATTGGGGAGGTCTTCAAGGGAATAAACTCAGGGGGGCGTTCTATCTTTTTGTATAATGCAGAGAGTCAATCTTGGAATCAGCTGAATTCACAAGATGAGATACAATGTCTTCGCGGGATTTGGGTCTATTCTACTACCTCTACTCAAGTTCCGCTCATGTTCAGTGAAGATCCAACAAATTCCAGGACATATGAATTATTTCCTGGATGGAATGCAATTGGATTCACCCAAATGGTCCCTTTTTCTGCCAAAGATGCCTTGTTCCCTGTTCAAAATTCATGGACGCAGTTAATTGGATTTAACGCAGAATCTCAACTTTATGAGACTTCAATTGTTAAGGGTGGATCAGGAAGCCATATTGATACTAACCTTGTATATCCTGGAAAGGGATATTGGGTCTATATGAATTACCAGGGGACTTTATCGTAATTTTTTGGGCAAACCAAACCGGTAAATCGAGACCGATAACATTTATATCTACTCTTAAAGAAAACCAATAGTGCTATTAGACGTAATATTGGGGGCAGAATATTGAAAAAAATCGTTCTAATTATTTTCGTTCTTTTTCTTTTTGCTTCTGGGTGTATTCAATCATCTCCCGAAGTAACGGAAAAACAGGGAGAAGTTTTGGTGGGTAAATATTCGAATACAGGATTCACGATGAGTTACCCTCAATCCTGGAATGTTGTCAACCAAACTGTAGGAGATTATGAAGTGGTATTTAGCAGCCCTGACGGCCAGGCGTCTGTTGGGATAATGATAGACTCCTGGTATCATCCTGAAGGTGCGGAGGAGGGCGATTTCGGAATATCTAACGAATTACCAAATTCAACTCCAATCGAAAGTCGGGAAAAAATCCGAATTTCCGGTGTTGATGGATTTAAATGGACTTTCCTTGTGAATGATGGCAATCGGGAATATATTCATGGTACCAATATGTTCGTGCAAAAGTGTCCAGAACTACAAAATAACAGGATATTGTATTACATAGATTATGATTATTCTAAAGGAAATATCCAGATGGAAAAAACAGTTAATGCAATGCTTGATTCAATTGGGATGACTTGTCCCTCTAATAAATAGTATTTCCAACCCCTCCATTTCTTCATCTCCTTTTGTCAAAATCCCCTTCCTCTTCATAACCGTAGTGAATGTTCCAGAATCGCTGCATTAGGAGTCCCCGGCAGAATCCGAACGACATCACCGAATATGTGAACCCTCACCACAAACAGCACCCCTGGGAAAGACTTAAAACCGCTGCTGTTTCATCACTTTTTTGTAGGTGACCATCGAGAAATCCTTCCCTTTTCGCCGATCGGTCGCATAGAGGTGAAACCACGTTATTCAGAGAATTTAATCCAGGACGCCGCATCTTTCATGCATCCAGGCGTCACTCCGGCCGACACGACCGTTGTCGGTCCTGTACCGTACCAAGCGCAGCGAGCATCAACGACGAGGGAATGATATGTGCAGAATAGCGGGCCCCCCCCACAATGACAACGCCTCCTACAGCTATGACATCCAGAGGGAGCTTAATCTAACCTTCCCGACAGGAGCAAAAAGGTTTTTGCACCAGGCAATGGGGTGAGCGGGAATGTTTTGTCAAATGTCGATTTTCTACGCTCACCGTGAGGTCTTCACAAGGAAACGCGGCAGCCGGGAGGTGCGGTGATGTCGAAGAAACGGAAGTGCCCGCACTACACCGCCCGGAAGGAAGGGAGATGGACCACGATGGTCTGCACGCTCCCGGCCGGCAAGACCTGCCCGAATCCCCACTGCCAGGCACACCCCGACTACCAGGAGCCGGATCGGGATGATGATGAGTGAGGCAGCAGAGGACCGCCGGACCGACCGCACCAGGGCAAAAAGCGCCGAGTACGAAGCACTCGGCTACCTGCTCAACCGTGGTTACCTGGCGATCCGGGCGGGGGTCTCTACCCCGCTGATCCACCTCGTCGCCCTGAAACCGGCGTCGGGCGCACTCCTTATCCGGGTTGTGACGGCCCGCCGGGCGATTCACGGGGCTTCGCACGTCGCAGCCCTCTGGCGGGAGGACCTCGACCGGCTGCGATCCCTGCCGGTCCCTGCCAACTGCGAGATCCACCTGTGGGTCTACACCGACCGGAAGGGCTGGCACCGATACCAGGTGCTCCCGGGCGGGATCGCGGAGGCTGAAGTATGAACTCCCTTGGTGATGCCACATGGCGGCCGGGGAGATAGCCCGGGCGCTCTCCCTCCTCTTCGAACCCGGACAGGTGATCGAGGTCAGGGCGATTACCGAGGAGGGGACGGCATCGGGCTACTTTGACGACCCCGAGGCTTTGGCCATAGCGGTTGATCCGCTGGACGCTGCAGGGACCGCTGGGATCTACGTCACCTTAAACGAGGTGAACCCGGCACTCCTGTCCAGGAGAGCGAACCGGGTCAAGATGCGGCTGTCGAAGAAGGACGCAACGACCGCCGACAGCGACATCATCCGGCGGCGCTGGTTCCCGGTCGACATCGACCCGGTCCGGCCCTCGGGCGTTTCATCGACCGATGAGGAGCACCAGGCAGCCCTGGTAAGGGCGGCCGAGATCGCCGCCTACCTCGGGAGGGAACGCGGGTGGCCGGCCCCGGTCCTGGCGGACTCCGGGAACGGGGCACACCTCCTGTACCGGATCGACCTCCCGAATGAGGACGGGAGCCGGGACCTGGTGAAGCGGGCGCTGGAGGCCCTTGACATGATCTTCTCCGATCGCGTCTGTACGGTTGACACGGCCAACTTCAACGCCGCCCGGATCTGGAAGCTCTACGGCACCACCTCGCGGAAGGGCGACCACACCGGAGACCGGCCGCACCGGAGGGGAACCCTCCTGGACGCACCGGATGAAGTCGCCCAGGTAAGCCGCGAGCTCCTGGAGGACCTGGCCGCTTCGCTCCCGGTCCCTCCGGGTGTAAGCACTGAAAAAAATTCCACCGGGCGCGGAACGGCAATCGACCTCCGTTCCTGGCTGATTTCCCATGGAATCGGCATTGCGGCAGAGAAACCCTACAAGGATGGGACGCTGTACGTCCTGGATGAGTGCCCCTTCTCTGGCGCCCACCGGGACGGAGCGTTTGCGATCCAGTTCGGCAGCGGGGCGATCCATGCCGGCTGCCATCATAATTCCTGCGGGGGAGGCGGGCAGCGGTGGCCGGAGCTCCGCGAGAAATACGAGCCGTGGGAGAAGCGGGGAGGCCCCGCGAGGACTACACCAGGGCAGACCAGGGCGGACCGGAGAGACCCCGGCCCGGGAGCCCGGAGCGGGGGCTCTCCACCGATCAACCTGGGCGAGCTTCCTGGCCGGGAAGAGGCTCTTGCGACCTTGCAGCACGGCGACCCGAAGCGGGCGATGCTCAACACCTTCGCCCTGGACCATGAAGGGGACGAGGTGGTGGCAGAGTGCATGATCATGTCGCTCGCTTCCCGTTCGGTCCTGAACACCAACGGCCTGCACGTCTCCGTCACCGGCGAGAGCGGGAAGGGGAAAAGCCACGCCTTCGCAACGATGCTCCGGCAGGTCCCGGCCCGGTTCCGCCTTGAGGGTGCGATGAGTAACAAGGCGCTTTTCTACCTGGAAGACCTGCAGCCGGGCAGCGTAATCGTCCTGGACGACCGGGCGCTCTCCGAGGATATGGCTGAGATCCTGAAGGGGGTCACCACCTCCTTCCGCAGGCCATTCATCTACCGGACCGTCAGCAAGGACCGCCGGTCCCAGGTCTGCACCATCCCCGAGCGGTGCATCTGGTGGGTCGCGAAGGTCGAAGGGGTGGGCGATGACCAGGTGTTTAACCGGATGCTCACCTGCTGGATCGACGACAGCCACGAGCAGGACGCCCGGGTGCTGGCCCGCATCCTCGCCCGCGACCAGGAGATGCCGGGCCAGATCGATGAGGACCGCCCCGAGGTCCAGGCCTGCCGGGCGATGTGGGAGATCGTCGGGCAGCAGCGGTTCCACGTCATGATCCCGTTCGCCACCCGGATCCGGTTCCAGGAGTCGGCGAACCGCCGCAATCCCGAGATGCTGCTGGACCTCATCAAAGCAAACACGATGCTCCGGTTCATGCAGCGGGAGCAGCAGCGGGCCGGGTCCGTGGCAAGCCTCACCGCGACGCTCGAGGATTTCAAGGAAGCAACCAGGCTCTACAGCCTGCTGAACGGGACCGCCGGCGGGCAGGAGACCAAACTGACCAAGCGGGAGGCCGACCTGCTGGCAGCCATCAGGGGCGGCGAATGGCCAGAGTTCACCATCCCGATGCTCCAGAAGGCGACCGGGTGGAGTAACGGGGTGATCTACAAATGCATCCACGGGCATGTCACCCACGGCAAGGTCTACTCCGGCCTCCTGGAGAAGTGCCCTGCTATCGCGTTTTGTGATCGGACGGTCGTGACCGGTGAAGAGGGGGCAGGTGTCTCGATGCGGAGGAGGACCAACGCCTACACCTTCGATCGCGACCTTTTCAAGGTCTGGTGCGGGGGCGGTGCGGTCTGGATTGATGATGACCCTGATCTGTCCTGCAATCCTGCAACAGATTTCAACAATCCTGCAACAACTCTTGCAGGATTCGAAAACGATGCAGCGGGCTCTGATTCGCTTTATTCTCATTATAATAATAATATTTTTTTATGTACTCAGGTATCCTGCAACAAATCCCAGGGTACACAGCACCCCGAAGATGAGGGTGCACGTGCATCTGCATGTGACTGTGATCCCGGAATTGTTGCAGGACAACCATTAAATCCCGCGCAATCGCCCGCAATCAGCGAGACCGTCCCGCAGGATGCTCCATTATCCCTGCAACAATCCACGTCAACCACGGAAAAGTGTCGGAATAGTGCCGACCACCCCACAGATCCATCCGGACTACGGCCACGGGTCCGGGCGGCCGACTACAAGCCGCTCGACATGCCCGAGCGGACCGCCTGTTATGTGTGCGGGAGGACCTGGTCTGACTATGTTGAGAAGCTGACCGAAGAGCGACGGCACCGGGAGGACAAGACCGCCCGGCGGATCTGCAAGGGCTGTTTCCAGTCCGCCAAGAGAAAGGCGCAGAAGGCCGCGGTGTTTCTGCCCGGCACCTTCGATGTGACGCGGGCCGAACGGCTCACGACAGGCATCGGCCGTTGCACCGTCTGCAACCTGGACCGGGCTGTCTACCTGGACCGGGCAGCCGGGACGGCACTCTGCGAGTACTGTTACCAGCGGGCTATGCAGGCCCAGGGACGCGGGGAGGTGGTCGGATGACCCCGAGGCGGTGCCTGCTCTGCATCTCGGACCCGGCGACCCGGCTCGATAAGCTCTGGAAGCGGCGGGAGATCATCAGGGAGAAGATCCGGCAGCTCCGGGACCAGCTCTATCTCGTGGATTCGGAGATTGCCACCGTCACCGGGGAGGGACGCTGATGCTCGTTTACGACATGCAGGCCCTCGCGGTCCACTTCTTTCCGCCGGACGGTACCGAGGACCGGCCCCGGCGGGTTGTCACTATCGCCGAGTTGTTCGGGTTGATTGACGAGAAGCGGCGGCAGTCCGGGCCAAAGTGGAAGCGATATTACCAGCGCCACAGACAGAAGGAGATCGCCCGGCAGACCCGGTACCGGGCAGCCCACCGGGATGAGGTCAGGGAATACAACCGGCATTACTATAGGAGGAGGCAGAGGAAGGTTGCAGCACCCGGCCAGGCCGTGCTCATCCAGGATGTGGCGAAGTGCTCGACCTGATCCGCGAGGGATGGGACCGGCTCGTCCGGTTCTTTTCCCGCGAGGAGGTGACGGCCGGGGAGGTCCTGGCGGAGAGCTCCCCATCCAGGATCCTGGCCGAACCCCTCTCCACCACTTCGGAGAGCGAGCCGGAATTACAGGAGGAGCCAGTCGATCTCTCCCAGTGGAAAGTCACGAATTACACGGAGTCACCCTTTGAGAAGTGCGGTCGGCTCTATATCGAGGGTGACGACCTGGTGATCCGCTCCGACCTGGACACCAGGGGATTCTTCATCCCGCTGGTCGATGTGGTTGACGTCCTGGACGGTGAGACCGTGCCGATCCTACTGCTGTCCAATGGTACTCAGGTGGGGATGGCGAAGCGGTCGGTTTCCGGGAAAGCGATCAACTTCTTGATTGAGCCGCTCCTGCACACGTCTCCCGTGAGCAGGGTGATGGATGTGCTGGACGGGAGAGCAAGGAAAGCAGCGGTGTTTGTAGGGAGGGAGGAGATAGGAATTGAAAAAAAAAGTCAATCAATAAGGCTTATTTGGCTGGAGTGTTCAATTCTGTTGAGCAATCCCTTCGATATAATAATCATTCACCTGGTTGTTTTCGCCCTTGGGATTGCTCTTTTCCTATAGTTTCTTCTAAACAGATTCTACTAATTTTCCAAATGTCTTTGGATGTAATGATGTGATTAGTAGCGCATTAAATATCTGGGATGATAAATCGATGAGCACGGCCGGGATTTTTTTGGGAGAAATCAAGTGAAGAGATGAATGTATCATTCCGAGATTTTCGCAATTTTTAACAAGCCATCAATAAATCTCTCCACTTCTTCTCTGGATTGAAAATATCCAGTATATCCTATCCAGGGTTTTGTTTTATTACTCTGATCATATGCCCAATCTTTGCTACCTGCAGGGAGTATGTCCAATAGATCTTGAATCGAACAACCGAAAAAATTAACAAATCTGTACGAGTAAACCTGGTACTTCAGACTTTTCTCCTTTGAACTATCAGGGATAAGATTGAAAATTACTCCCCGACCTCCACTTTCCATATCTTTCCCTTCAAATCCGATTGATGACATCGTGGTCCGTGATGTATCGAAGCATTCCTGGAGATTATCAACAAGCATTGTATAGAGATCCTTAACCCCGTTTTTCTCTGCAATCGTCTCAAGCTCTTCGCGTGTTAAATTACGCTTCCGTTTTGACGACCGCACTCGCTCTACATTGGAAGTAGCAACTTCAGGTTCAATCAGAAAAACCCGAGAAATGTATTCTGCTTTTTTATTATCTTTAAAATACTGAAATTCTGCAATATTGATACCTACGCCATGTGTGTCGGATAAATATCGGACTATGCGATCCGTACTTGCATCGATTTCTGATGCTACCACTATCATGGTATGGGATTCATTCAAAACATCTGGTAGTGGCTCAAAATATTTTTCAGAAAACCTAGATTCAATTGGCCCTTTGTCTTTCAAGTATTCATTTGCAATGGATATGATGTCCTCACGGGAGAGATCCTTCACCCAACTGGCATAGTCAAGTACCTGGGCTATAGTATCTCTCGGTGTTTTGTCCCGTTTCAGTTCGATTATTACTATGTCCCCTTTTCGGTCTAGGGCAAGGATATCGATGGAGGTGTTGTATTGCGTGGGGACCTGCCGACCAATCGTAAGATATTCGTCTGAAAGAATTGAAATATCCTGTTCAATCCAATCTTCGAGTCTTTTTTCAAAATCAAGTTTCTCACGGGTTACTTCTGTTAGAGAATTTTCTTTGGTAATAGTCCATATTCTAATATTATGGGCCATTGTTTCGTACCTCCTTGTTTATGTTCAGCGGAAATCGTCAAAATATGATTGGATTATTTATAGGACTTTTTATAGCAATCATAACAAACCGGTTTTTGATACGAGATGTTACTCTTTTCCTCCCCACAGGCATGACAAAACTTCTCGGGATAATCTTGTTTTCTAAACTGTGCCCATATAGGATAACAACGGTCGCAAAGAGGTTTTTCAATATCATACCCTTCAAGTGGTTCTCCACAGCGAATGCAATACGCTTCCTCACCTAACACAGAGTCCAGCATTTTAGTAAAAACTCCCTTCTTCGGGGCCTCTTTTGGTTTATAAATCGTTTTCTTCGGAATATTTTGTTGATATTGTTGCTGTGGTGCTTTTTTCACTGATCGGGGTTTGATATTTGAATTTTCTTTGCTTGCACTGTCGATTCGCCCAATCTCCTTTAAGGCTTCTGTGTATAAGTCCAAATCCACAGATTTGAAAAAATTGACACCCATTTCCCAATTATGCGTTTGGGAATGTTCATGGAGATTCATCGATGTGATGAGGCCTTGATTCTCGTTAAGGAAACATTTTGCATGGAGGTTATCACACAATTTTACTTTCGCATTGTTTAGTTCGTTGAGAAATGTTACTGTATCAGACGGAATTTCAGCGTCAGAACGGGAGACAACCGTCAATTGAATATTCTTTTTATCAGTGTTTTTAAGATAATTTTGCGTTTGTTGAGAGATTTTCATGTAGGGTGCTATAATATACCCGACATTCGGCATTAATTTTTGAGTGAGTAATATTTTTCGATCGGTGGTCCGAGCAAGTGAACGATATCAACTAATTCGGGGGTATAATTGAGAATTCGGCAAACCCGCCTGTTATCAACAAATTCGTCGATCTGTCTGACCCTCCTAAAGAGGAAATACAACCACTTGGCACTGGGTTTTCGGGTGGGCTTCTTATACTGATCCCGGATCGTTGCATTCTTCGCGGCCAGCGTTTTCCTG
>DAWU01000031.1 GCA_002506105.1 Methanolinea sp. UBA275
ATTATTTAGGTCGCTATGTATAGAACCTGAGGATACGTAATTTTTTTCCTTCCCATTTTCGGTGCATTTTTTCCTTTTTTGGCAGAATTTCAATGTTGCGAATATGGTTTTGTTTTGATGAGAGGGAAAGAATTGCCCTCCCTACCGTCCCGGTGTTCCTCCGCAGATGGGAGTCTATAGGCCTTATTTGCGTGACCATCATCCCACCATAGTTCTCAGGTGAACAGAAACAGGGGAAAGGATACCCGGAGACGGGAGGGGATAGTACCCCTCCCGGCCCACCCCGTGGTGCCCCCGCAGTTAGTGGCCTTCGGCCACTCAACTGCTCCCTGGTGAAATCTCCTATGCGCATGACAGTCGCTGGGGTGACGGGAATGGCAGGTCACATGTCCGGGCTTCTCTCGTCGGGCCCTCACTCTCGATCCCTGTTAGCGGGGGAGAGATGATGCTCGGGACCTGGCAGCAGGTGGTATTGCTGGAATTCGACGTGAGGAAAGGGCGCACCCGGAGCATCGCGATCACTCTCATGCCATGATACCGCCTGAAGGCAGGCCGGATGCATGACGTGAATTGAAGGATAAAAAAGGATTTTTTGTTCAGTCCAGGGGGATCGTCTCCAGTTGAGAGACCAGTTCCCAGATACGGGTCCTTGCGTGGACGGGCATGTTCGGGTCATTGCTGATCTCGTCGATCTTTGAGATGGCCTCTGCTGCCCGGAGCCCGGAATTTTTATTATTGTTCATCAGCAGCTGCCGGGTCTCATCCGCGACCCTTCGGATATTCCTTGGTATGGTGCTGTCATCCATGATGTGCTGGAGCATCTGGATACAGCTCTCGATTGTTTTATCAGGGTTGGTCATTTCAATCCCCTCTGGAGATTTCCACGAAAAACTACTCAATATCGAGTTATTTTCGGTCCACTATTTATATCGAGAGCAAGTAATATAAACCATCCGACATGGCCATGCCAGGAAAGCCGGGTCATATCTCCGGAAACTCGATATGGCTGGCACACAGAAGTAATCAACCATGTGATGGTGCCGGGATGACACGTGAAGACGAGATAATGGCGGGGTATCTCCTGAAAGGGGGAAAGATGCTCTCAACATCGTGCCCTTCGTGCGGATGCCCCCTCTTTGAAGTGAAGGGAAAGACACTCTGCGTGGTCTGCGCCGAGGGAAAGGGAGAGAAGGGATCAGAGAAGACCGGCAGTTCCGACCGGGGATATGTAATGCCCGCATCACAGGAAAGTCCTTTGGCGAACCCGTCCAGCACTCACCTCGAAAAGACCCTTGAAGAGACGCTCATCGGACTGTGTGCCCGGATCAGTGAGGAGAAAGATCCCAGGTGTGTTGCAGCATTGATGGAAGCGATCTCCCTTGGAATCGACGGGCTGAAGACACTTCGATCCCGGTAAGGTCAGCGATACTGGCGGTTGGAGAGTTCGTGTATTGTTTTTGACCGCTGGCCTCCGATTCCCTTCACCTCGAGCAGTTCCTCATTGCTCGCATTCACGACAGCTCTGATCGAGCCGAAGTGATCCAGCAGGAACCGGGCGTTCTTCAGGCCGATATCCGGAAACGAGGCGATCACGAGTTCCTGCTGCTCCCTGGGGGAGTGTCCCAGCCGTTTTGCAGGGAGGGATCGCTCCCTGTCTCCCCCCTCCTCTCTCCGTGTCAGCACCAGGATCATCTGTGCGGTGTCCTCTTCGTCCTTCGTAAAGAGGATGCTTATCCCAAGGTCGACCGCGATCGCGGCGAGGGTGCCGCGGATCGCATTCGGGTGGATATCCCGCATGGTATAGAGGTCACCTCCCTCTATGATCAGCACGGGACGGGGAGCACTGCCGGCAAGCATCCGGAGCTGCCCAAGGAGATCCCTTTCCACGAGCGTATCCACGAAATCTCTGGCAGTCTTCCTCTCAATGATGATCCGATCGCCGATTGCATAGTCCCCCGAGGGGAGTCGCCCGAGTTGCAGCGCAGCCCCCGAATTGCTCAGGATCTCCACCACTCGGGAGGAGGTCTCGCGGTCATCCACCCGTATTGCGGGACCCTTTTCCGAAAACTGCTCGATGCTTGATTGCGTCGCAGAATGGGATCTTGATGCTGCAGAAATCCCTGATGATTGGGAGATGCTTCGTATCCCGGAGAGCATGGAACGCTCCCGATTCTGGCTTACATACCTGAAGACCTCATCGGATGTCCCCTTCGTCACGAGGACAACGATCTTCCCCTTCCCGCTCCGGCCTGTCCGTCCTTTCCTCTGGATGCTTCGAATTTCGGAAGGAACCGCTTCATAGAAGACCACGAGATCTGTGGAGGGGATGTCAAGTCCTTCTTCGCCGACTGACGTGGCAACCAGGACCCTGAACGCTCCCTCCCGGAATTTCTGCAGTGCCTCGATCTGGCGTTTCTGGGAGAGGCCCTTCTCGCTATCCTTTGTAGCCTGGCCGACGAACCGCTGGCATGCGATCCCTTCACCGTTCAGGTGATCGACGATCTGCTGGACCATGTCACGGTATGTGGCAAAGACAATGATCCGGCTTTCGGGAGAGGATTCAAGCTGCTCTCCCACAACCCGGGATAAGATGGCTATCTTCGGGTGCAGTTCCTCCTTCCACGAGATGCAGCGTTCAAGGAGCCGGATGAAGACCGGGTCCCGGGAGAGCCGGGCAGTGGCTTTTGGCCCAGAGCCCCCGGTTCCTTCCGCAAAGAGCCTGTTGATATACGCAGAAAAAACCCGGCTGCCCTGGGATTCGGCGAGAGACAGGGCATGCCTGAGTTTCATCAGTTCCGCATAGATCGACGCTGCAGAGAATCCCGTAGTGTCCCTTCCCTGGATCCGTTCCTGTACCTGGGCATTGATTGCCTGGAGGGCTTTCATGGAGAGCTGCTGCCGGGTGGGGACGGAAAACCCGAGTTTCCTCAAATAGGTGAGTCGTGAGTCGATGAGTGTGGTAAGGTCTGCGACCGCCTGTTTCAGACCGGGCGGGAGCTCAACCTCGATGACTTCGATCTCCCTCTCATGGATGTAGGGGGCAACATCCCTATCCTGGTCTGTCCTGCTCTCGACCTTCTCTATCCCAAGGTTTGCGCATACCTCTTCCACCTTCTCCACATGGCCTCCGGGGGAGGCTGTCATTCCCAGGATGAGCGGGGATCCCGCACTCGCAAGGTACCGCTGTGCCAGGAATACATAGGCATAGTTCCCGACACCCCTGTGACACTCATCGAAGATCATAAGGGTCACATCCGCGAGGTCATAGCTCCCGGAGAGGATATCATTCTTGATCACCTGGGGGGTGGCAAAGACTGCACGCGCTGATTTCCATGCAGCGGCGCGTTCCGCCGCCGGGGTCTCCCCGGTGAACATGACGCGAGTCTCTTCATTCTGCCCGGGAATCAGGAGGAACTGCCGGAAGAACCTGAGGTGCTGTTCCACCAGGGGTTTCGTGGGGGCCATCATCAGCACCTTTCCCCCGTTGTTGTAGAGCCTCGATGCCGCGACGAGCAGCGCGATTGCGGTCTTACCAAGGCCGGTGGGAAGGACGACCATGGTATGCCCTTCGAGGGCTTTCATGGCAATCGCGAGCTGGTAGGCTCGGGAATCCAGCGTGCCTGGCGTGACAAAAGGATGGGTGATGGTGGTCATGCACTCTTCAGGGACGCGAACGATGAAGACCCATCGAGGAGAGAACGGATGAGCTCCGTGAGTGTGTCGGTCCTGACACGCACCTGCTGCATGCTATCGCGATCGCGGAGGGTCACGGTCCCGGAACCGGGTGTCTCGTAATCCACCGTGAGTGCAAAGGGCGTCCCTATCTCGTCCTGCCTCCTGTAGCGGCGCCCAATAGCTCCCGAGTCATCAAACTCGGCCATTATTCGTGCTGCCTTGAGCCGTGTCGTGATCTCCCGGGCAATCTCCGGGAGCCCGTCGCGGTTCATCAGTGGGAATACTGCAACCTGGATGGGTGAGATGCGGGGGGGGAAACGGAGAACCGTGCGTTCTTCGTCGTGTACCATCTCCTCGGCATAACTGTGCTCAAGCACTGCGTAGATCATCCGGTCTATCCCGTAACTTGGTTCGATCACGTGAGGTGTAACCTCCTCACCAGGCACGTCGACCTCTTCCTCCCTCACCTGGTAGAGATCGGGGGAGATGAATATCTCTTCACCATCGATACCGATGGTGACGCCATCTTTCCCTGGCACAGCTTCGGCCAGGGCATCAGCAATCGCCTTTGCTTTACCCCTGAACCTCGGCCCGAGCGCCCCCATGTTCGCAACAACCCTGATCCGGCGTTCCTTCCGGGGAGTCTCGTAGGGAATAAATACGGTGAAGCGCTCACCGCTCTGTGTTCCATGGGCTTTGAGGTCGTAATCAGTCCGGTCTGCGATCCCCACGGTCTCGACCCATCCGAACCGTTCTGAGAGGATCTCCGCGTCCCAGCAGTCCTCGGCGTAGTGGGCAAGTTCATCGGGAAGATGCTGCCGGAAACGCAATTTTTCCGGGTTCACGCCGACTGTGACGAGGAGGTCGTGGGTGAGGGCCAGGTAATATGCGACATATTCGTTCGCGACGAGCCCCCTGTCCACTGCGTCACGCATCGTGATCACGATCGCGGGGGTTTCCCCCTGCTGCTGCGGGATCCCGAGGAGTGGCATCCGGTACTCGGCATAGCGGGAGAAATTGGGGTGCTTCTTCCTTGCGGGGTGAACAAAGATCTCCGCTTCTGCCTGGGTGAACTCCCTCAGGCGAATCATGCCCTGCCTGGGAGAGATCTCGTTCCGGTACGACTTTCCAATCTGCACCGCGCCAAAGGGGAGAGAATCGCGGTAGAACCGGAGCAGGCGCTGGAAGTCCGTGAACATGCCCTGTGCGGTCTCCGGGCGGAGGTAGCCTTTCCTCTGTGAGCCGGGCCCAATCGAAGTCTGGAACATCAGGTTGAATGAGAATACCTCCACGTCGCCGAGCACTTCGCCGCATGCAGGGCAGGGGAGCGTCCGGATTTCCCGGGCGAGGTCAGCGCACCCCAGCGATGAAGCGTTTTTCACACCGCCTCCCTCCGCAATGTGATCCGCACGAAGGTACTCGTTGCAGTGGGGGCACTGGCACATCAGGTCAGAAAAACCTTTCAGGTGCCCGGAGGCGATGAAGATGTCCTCCTGTCCGATGGTCGGGCACTCAATCTCATAGTATCCCTCATTGACCACGTAGAACTCCCGCCAGGTATCCTCAATCCTTCTCTTCATCATTGAGCCGAGGGGACCGTAATCGATGAACCCCGCGACTGATCCGTAACACTCGGAGGCAGGCCAGATAAATCCCCTTCTCCTGGCCAGTTCCATGATATTTTCATATATATCGCTCATGGACGGAAACTCTCTCTCTTATATCTGGTGCTCCGGCCAGAAAAACTGTGCGGGGATAGTGTCTGCGCATCCAGGAAAAATCTGTGAATAATTCAGGAATGCAATGGGGAGCCCGGCAAATCCAAAATAAGACTTTTGGTGAACCTGGTGAGGCATAAGGATAATGTTAAATATCATGCTGGGCATCTTATTCGATAATTCATCAGCGAGGTTTCATGCAGGACGACACGAGGAAGAAAGAACTGCTTCAGTTGTTCACCAATATCTCAGGGAAAACAAAAATCGTGGAACCCATGAAGAAGATACACGGGACCCTCAGGGATCGCGACGCGGTAGAACGCGAGATCGCACTGGTCATGCGGGAGATCCTGGAACAGGGCTTCTTCAAGACCAAATTAAAACCCATCCAGCTGGCAAGACTGGTCTCATCATATTATTCAGGGAAGAACGATACCGAAATTGCCAGGGAGCTCGGGGATGAGAAGCTGTCAAAGACGGTTGCACGTGCCCGGGTGAGGCTCAAACTCTTCAGGGATCTTGATTTCAAGATGCCTTTTGATCAGGACCGGATGGAGGATCTCCTCATTTCCGGGAAGACCATGAAGGAAGTGAGCGATGACCTCGGGGTGAGTCCCTCAACACTGCGGGAATACCGGCACGTGATCGAGCAGAGGGACGATATCACGATCAATCCGTTCCTGGAGAGGATCAAGGACGTGATGGAGGACAGGGATCTCTCCGAGCAGATGACAAGGAGTGCAACCCGTGACAGTCTCGGGGAGGCGATCGATATCACCGAGGCAGAGTTGATCGACGTCACCTGAACGTACCGATGGTATCCATCCCGTGATCTCACGGACAAAAATTTTTCCAGAGCAGGGTCCCTACATTTTCCATTCTGGGTTCTGATAAGCAGGGAGAATCCTCCCCGGAATCTTATCAGGAAGGAACGGGTGAGATGAGGGCGCTCCCGGGCGCGAAAGTCCACGCGCAAGTATTTTAGAAGGTCCATTCCTATTCTACCAGTGGCATCGGAGGGATCCCCTATGAAACTGACATGGTTTGGACATTCCTGCGTGCTCCTGAGCGGGAGCAAGAACGTGCTCATCGACCCGTATGTCCCTTCGGGGAAGATTGATGCGGCACCGGATATCGTTGCAGTGACTCACGGGCATGCCGATCACATGGGTGCAGCATCGGAATTCGGGGTGCCTGTGATCGCCATCAACGAAGTGGCAAAGTACCTGCGGACGAAGGGAGTCGCCGCAGAGGCCATGAATATCGGTGGCACGATCACGGTTGAGGGTGTCAGGTTCACCATGACGCCGGCCCTGCATTCATCATGGATCGAGGAGGCAGGGATAGGATGCAACGGGGGAGGAGCGGCGGGATTCGTGGTCCGGATGGACGAAAAAGGGGTCTACCACGCAGGGGATACCGGACTCTTCACGGACATGTCACTGATCGGGGAACTCTACCACCCGGATGTTGCGCTCCTCCCGATTGGAGGACGGTTCACGATGGGTCCCGAGGAGGCCATGATCGGCGCACGGATGATCGGGGCACCGCTCGTCATCCCCATCCATTACAATACGTGGCCTCCCATCACACAGGATCCGGAGGAGTTCAAGAGGGCCCTTGAGAGGACCACTGATTGCAGGGTCCGGATCCTTCTCCCCGGGGAGTCAACGGACATCTGATTATTGATTATTACCCGGGGCTCTCCGGGTTACTCCCGGCATCGGATCCATTTATCCCTGGAAAATAGAGATCCGGGACCTCGAATTGTGAAGGAGAGATATTCATATTTTGATCTCAATCGCGCCAAAATGTAAATCCCCCTTTACAAAACTTATTATGTCATCAGGGCCGACTTATTGGAGGTGCTGTGAGTATCAGCACAAAATGCAGGAGGAATTAATGAAAAACACCAGAACGCTTGCCGTTGTGCTTCTCCTTTGTACAATATTCTGCGGGTATGCCATGGCTGACAGGGCCGTGAACGCAACTCCGGAAACTCAGGGGATCACCACCGCCACTATGGTCATCTGTGAGGGCACGGTGACCCATAGCGCTTCGGGAGTATGGCAGCAGTCCAGTGAACAAATGGGTGATCTCCCGCTCAGTGCCGGAGAAAGTATGTACATCATGTCTTATACTCAGGACATGATCGCTGATCAGGGATACACGGAGTTTACTGATCAGAAAGCACTCGACACTGCAGCAAAGGTCGCCAACCAGAACAACTTCGAATCCACCACCATGCTGGACTTCATTGGAGGTCCGACGGGATATGTGGACTATGAAGAGAGCACGCTCATTGATGGAGCCGGCACCTCTTCATCAGGTTCAGATTCCCTGATCTGCCCGTTCGGTGCAGCGAGTGTCGATACCATCCCGGCATTCTGCAACATCGTTGAGATGGGAGGATCGTTCTCCGGGAGTAAAGTGACTCTTATCAGCGAAGTGGAGGAGCGTCATGTCGCCGCCAGCGCTGATGTCCCTGTTACACTCGGGTATGAGTTCACGGTCCGTGACGCTGAAGGAAGAGCGGCCGGATGGATGAACGCCCACCTCATGGAGGGACGTGGAAACAACACTCTGCCCTCTGCAGATATCATCTATAACGAGAGGACGGACGCCGCAGGAACGATTGGAACCTTCTACAAGAGATTCACCTACGATTCCGGCGTGAGAAGGGCTTAAAATGGCAGGACCGAGCCAGGGAGCAATCCCGGCTCTCTCCCCATTTTCCTAGTACCGTTAGTACTATTTTCAGGGATTTGCTGCATCTGGCAGCGATGCGTCCCGTGATGGTCTGCATCTTCAGCTACTCTTATAAACTTATACACAAATGAAAAGACTTGAGAGTGAGTGTGATACTATGGAACTTGACGGAAAGACAGTGATCGGTGCAGGTATTGTTCTCTTTATTGTTGTTGTCGGAATCTGGTACATGTTCATCAAGTGAACATAACCATATTCCATTCAAAGAATTCTCTCTGTTACTCTTTTGGTCAGGGTAGGTACGGTGTGATGTATTTTTGGCCAGTATCCCTCTATATTAGATAGAAAAGTCTCTAAAGACTTTTTATGGACCTGCCTGAAGTTATCCTCACCTCTGTCCAGTTAGAATCGGGATTCGTTCATTCAACATTTTTATTGGTTTACAAAACCGTGTTGGAATTGTTGTCCCTGGGGGAACTCTAACGGGGGGTGGTGAGAAGTAACCATTCACTTTTTTTATCTTTCTATTGTTTCTGGAAGGTTCCCATCAGCCAAAGCCTTCCTGGAGAGTTTAAAAATGGGAATGAGGAGGAACATGAATGGTTTTCTCCATCAAGGATGGAAATCGCAGTGCCATGGCTGTGCATGTAAGCAATTACAAACTAATAGTAAAGTATATTTAACAATATGTTAAATTTGGTAAGCATATGCAGCCAATAGAAGGTCAATATATCCATGGGAAGGGGGGAAGGATTCCTTCACCACTCCTCTCTCCTGTATCGGTGATCGCTCCCTTTGCATTCTGCACCTGTTGTTATTTCATAGCAGATTCAGCGAGGAGCGAGGATCTCGCACTGGAGAGATCCAACGAATATTCCGGACGCATTTTCACGAAAGCAGTGGTGGAGCAATAAGACCATGATGTACAGAAAAGCGGCCTTTCCGGGACTCTGGGGTGATGAGGATTGAGAGCAGCGGAGGTGATATGT
>DAWU01000028.1 GCA_002506105.1 Methanolinea sp. UBA275
TACGCGAATGAACATGCCTGCGGCATGTTCATATATCAATCCGCGGGGACGAACTTTGTCCCGTAGTGGATCACGCCGGATTCCCCGTCGGCTGCGATGCGGCGGAAGACCGGCCGGACCCTCATGCCGAACGTGACCTCTTCGGGAGTGCACACGAGCTGTGCGGTGAACCTCGGCCCCTCGTCGAGTTGCACGATCGCAAGCACGTACGGGGTCATCTGTTCGAACTGTTCGCTCGCGGTGCGGATCACGGTGTAGGTGACGACCGTGCCCGTCCCTGCAAACTTATGATCGACGATCTTCCCTGCTCTCCGGCAGTCCGGGCAGAAGGTCCGTGGCGGGAAGAAGTGCCTCCCGCAGGTGCTGCACCGGGTCCCGATCAGGTTGTAGCGCTGGGGGATCTTCCTCCAGAACCGTGCGACGGAGGACATCTTACACCCCCAGGATATGGACGGCAACGGTTGCTCCCGTGCCTCCCACGTTGTGCGTCATCCCGATACGTGCCCCGTCGATCTGCCTCTTCCCGGCCTCGCCACGGAGCTGCATGACCACTTCGCAGACCTGCTTGATCCCGGTCGCACCGACAGGGTGTCCGCAGGCCTTGAGCCCCCCGCTGGTGTTGACCGGAAGATCCCCGTGGAGTGCGGTTACCCCTTCCCCGGTGAGGCGGCCGGCCTCCCCCTTTTTGCAGAAGCCAAGGTCCTCGATCGCGCAGATCTCTGCGATGGTAAAGCAGTCGTGCACCTCCACGAGGTCGATATCCTTCGGGGAAAGCCCGCTCATGGAGAACGCCCTTCTTCCGGCTGCAACGCTGGCATCAAGCGTGCTGATGTCCCGGCGGTCATGGAGCGCGATCGTGTCGCTCGCCTGGGAGCTGGCAAGGATTTTCACGGGGGTGTCTGTAAACTTCTTTGCCATCTCGAGCGGCGCCAGCACGACCGCAGCCGCACCATCCGTGATCGGCGAGCAGTCAAAGAGGCGGAGGGGATCGGCGACAAGGGTCGACCTGAGCACGGTCTCAAGCGTGATCTCCTGCTGGAACTGTGCGATGGGATTCCTCGCCCCGTTGTAGTGGTTCTTCACCGCGACCTGTGCGAGCTGTTCGCGGGTGAGCGGGTAGCGGTTCATGTAATCGTTGGCGATCATGGCATAGAGGCCGGGGAACGTGGCGCCGACGAACCCTTCCCACTCGCGGTCGGCGGCACCTGCAAGGGCTTCCACGCTGGCCCCCGATGCCACATCGGTCATCTTTTCCACCCCTGCTGCGACGACAATATCCTCTATTCCCGAAGCGACCGAGATGAAGGCCTGGCGGAAGGAGAGGCCTCCCGAGGCGCAGGCCGCCTCGACCCGGGTCGATGGGATATGGGTGGTCGCAAGGCCGGCATAGTCCGCGATCAGGGCGCCGATGTGCTCCTGCTCGATAAAACGACCCGCACTCATGTTCCCGACATACATGGCCCCGAGCGCCTCCCCCTGGATGCCGGCGTCTTCGAGTGCCAGTGCCCCGGCCTGGACGAAGAGATCCCGGAACGAGGTATTCCATTTCTCTCCGAATGTAGTGCACCCCACTCCAATCACTGCAACGTCTCTCATTTCTGCATCACGATCTTTCCCTTGTGCCTTGCATACTGTGCGTAATCGACGTAGATGGGGTTCTCAAGGAGTTTCTCGACCGAGGGGGCGGCATCCCGGCGGAAATCGCCGGACTCGATGGCATCGGTCACCTCGATATCAAATGCGTCGCTCCCTGCCCCTGAACCGAAGGACGCGACAAAGATACGGTCACCTGCCTTCGCGCAGTCGAGCGTCGCCGCAAGCCCGATCATCGAGGAACCGCTGTAGGTGTTCCCGAGCCGGGGGACCACGAGCCCCGGTTTGATCTGGTCCTGGGAAAACCCGAGCATCTTCGCGATCCTCTGGGGGAACTTGGCATTCGGCTGGTGGAAGACCGCATAGGTGTAGTCTTTGGGATTCTTCCCGGTCTCGTTGAAGAGGAGACGGACAGATCCCTCAATGTGGCGGAAGTACCCCGGGTCTCCGGTGAACCTGCCGCCGTGCCTCGGGTAACTCTGCCCCTCCCTCCTCCAGAAGTCGGGGGTGTCGGTGGTAAACGAGCAGGTCTTGTGGATCTCCGCGATCGGGTCAGATTTCCCGAGAATGTAAGCAGCACCTCCGGCGGCCGCGGTGTATTCGAGTGCGTCGCTCGGGGCACCCTGCGCAACATCGGAGCCGATCGCGAGGCCGTACTTCACCATGTCGCTCGCCACAAGCCCCATACATGTCTGGATTGCAGCCGTGCCTGCCTTGCAGGCGAACTCGTAATCCGCGGCAGTCATGGTGGGAGTCGCGCCTATCGCTTCCCCGACAGTGCATGCGGTGGGTTTTACTGCGTAGGGGTGCGACTCGGACCCGACATACACCGCACCGATGTCCACGGGATCGATCGCTCTTCTCCTGAGCGAATTCCGTGCAGCCTCGACGGCAATCGTGGCCGTGTCCTCGTCAAGGTCGGGCACTGATTTTGAATGGACCCCGAGCCCCCCCCGGATGTCATCCGGGTTTGCGCCCCAGACCCGTGCGATCTCTTCAACTTTGATGCGAAACCTGGGGATATACACTCCGTACGTGATGATTCCTACCATTGCTCATCCCTCAGAACAGTTACCAGCCTGTCGATCTCCATCCCGGTGCAGAGCACCGTGATCCTGTCCTTCTCCGCCATCTTCGGGACCAGCGGGTGCACGAGGGCAGGTTCGATGCCCTGGAGCACCACGGCTCTCGGCTTGAATGGGGTGACCCTGATCGCAACCATCGGCGATTTTCCCGAGGTGACATCGGTGAATATCAGCGCCCGCTCGGTGCTCCAGCCGTACAGGCGGTTGAACTCGTTCGACGAGAGCTGCGTGATGGCGTTGATGCTGTTCACGACGGTATACCCGTAGATTGACTCCGCGAGTGACCCGCACACCGTCTGGCACCCCAGAAGTTCGGAAAACCTGGTCAGCGGCACAGGCGACGGGAAATCATGGATATCGTAAATGACATCGGCATCCACGTCGGAATAGAGGATCTTGGCAAATTTCTTGATGTACTTCCCGCCGGAACTCTCATCGATGGAGAGGATGCAGTCGACAATCTTCCCCACCACTGCCGTCCCGGGACTCTTTCTCCTTCCGCTCTCGTAATCGCTGATCACGGAAGGGGATACATCCAGGTGCTCGGAGAGCACTGCCTGGGGGATGTTGAAACTCATCCTCCATTTTTTCAGTGCTTTCCCGGGCGAGTCTGAAAGCGTAATCTCGCCTGCCATTTTTTCGGCCAGGCGATTCCGCAAATCAGAGTTCATGGCTCATTATGCGGGCCTGCCTGTTATATAATTAACGATAGGGTATTCGACATTTCACGAAAACCAGGGAGAGGTTCACTGCCCGGGAAATCCTTCCCGGATACTCATAAATAGTATGCATCTCAATTTTGATATAATGATTGTGCCTGACGAACTCCAGTGCCTGAAAGCAATTGCCCTCATGGGAGGGTGCAGGGGACCGGTAAAGATCTCCTCGCAGTCCCTGTCGGAGACGCTCGGAACCAGCGCCCAGACCGCCGCGCGCCGTCTCCAGTCACTCGAACGCCAGAGGCTGGTCACCCGGACGATCGCCCCCGACGGCCAGCAGGTGATGGTCACAGGTCACGGCGAAGAAGTGCTCAAGAAGGAGTTCCAGGAATACAGCCGGATTTTTTCCGAAAGGAACCAGGGCTATGTACTGACCGGGGTCGTTGTCAGCGGGATCGGGGAAGGCAAGTACTACATGAGCCTCCCTGCCTACAAGGAACAGTTCGACCGGCACCTCGGATTCGAGCCGTATCCCGGCACGCTCAATATCAGGCTCTCACCTTCAAGCATCCCCATCCGGAAGAAGATCGAAGCCCTCGACTGGATCAGGATCAAAGGATTCTCCACAGACGGGAGGACCTTTGGCGATGCCAGGTGCATCCCCTGCCGCATCGGGGACATCGCCTGCAGCATCATCGTGCCGGGGAGGACGCACTATCCTGATGACATCATCGAGGTCATTGCGCCGGTCGCGCTCCGGCGGGAACTCGACGTCGAGGACAGCGATACCGTCAGTGTTGAGGTGGGGCCGTGATCAGGGACGCGCTCTCGGCGCTCAACGAAGGGAAGTTCATCCTCCTCTATGATTTCGATGACAGGGAAGGCGAGACAGACTTTGCAATCCGTTCCGATGCGGTCACCCCCCGCCACATCCTGCGGATGCGGAAGGACGGGGGCGGGCTCATCTGTACGGCAGTCCACCCTGTTGCCGCACAGCGCCTGGGGCTTCCGTTTGCGAGCGATGCACTCCGGGCTATGGCGGTCGCCGAGCGCCAGGGGGATATCCCCTACGACAGGAAAAACCATTCCTCTTTCTCGCTCTGGGTGAATCACCGCGATACCTTCACCGGGATCACTGACAGGGATCGAGCCCTGACCGTCAACGCGATTGCAGAGCAGGTGAAATGTGCACTGAACGGAGGAGGAGTGACGTTCCACGAGATCTTCCGGACCCCCGGGCACATGGCCCTTCTCAGGGCGGCCGACGGGCTCCTTGATGTCCGGAGGGGCCAGACCGAGCTCTCCATCGCGATGGCCGAAATGGCACAGATCACCCCCGCGGTCACCATATGCGAGATGCTGGATGACGAGAGCGGGTATGCGCTCTCAAAAGAGGACGCGATGGCCTATGCTAGGAAGCACGGGCTCGTATTCGTCGAGGGAAGCGAGGTGCTCGAGTCCTGGAAGGAGTATGCTCCGGGGCAAAACGCCATGCCCGGCGTGTGACCGATCGCGGATCCTGCCGGCCTCCATACCCCCAGATTGCATCATCGCGATATACAGGAGCACTCTTCTTCCCAATACCCGCCGCATCACCCGGATTTTCGATTACGCGTGGACGGAATCCTTCCCACTGGAGGGAGGCAGTCCCGGAAAAAAAGGGAATGGTTCCTATCTGGCCAGCTTCCTGAGCACATCCTCAGGGAGCATCTTTGCAATGGAGGTCTTGGTGGGGCAGCGCCCGGGTTTGATCCCTGCTGCCTTTGCGGCCTCCTTGAGGGCTTTGAGGTCGAGGTTCTTCACCAGTTCTTTGAGTTCTTCATCCTTCATACGTGATCACATGAGGATCTACCTGATCACCATGGTGATAAAAGTAATTGATCCTATGGGGATCGCCTTTCAGATTTTCAACTGGGTGAGTGCTTCGTACGCCACTTTCCGGAACAGTGCGGGATCGATATTGTACTCCCGTTTTGCCCGCTCGCCATCCGGGGTCTGGCCTGCCGTGTCTATCCTGTCAAGGGTGGCCTTTGCGGTGTCGAGCACCCACTGGTCCCGGATATCCTTGTCAATCTGGGTGATCGACTCGCAGCGGATCGATATGAGTGCGGCCCCGTCAGGAGCCTGGTACACGTTTGGTTTTCCGACAACGGCCACGAAGGTGGGGGGCTCGAGCCTTGCAACCTGCTGCATGGCCTCCGGCTGGTAACTCCCGGCCATGACGAAGAAGGTTCCCGTGGGATCCACGACTCGTGCCCGGTAGAACATGTTCTGCTCGCCCTGCCTCCGCTTCTCGGTGAGCGTTCCGGCGATGAAGACCCGGTTGCACCGCTCTCCGGTAGGCAGGAGTACATAGGTCGGGCTCTTCTCATCCTGGCCCTCCTTGAAATGGATCCGGCTCTCCTTGAGTTCCACGGCGAAGACACGCCGTGCCGGCTCCCGCTCGAAGATCCCCTCTTTCCGCCCTGCCGCCCCTCCGCCCGTCATAGCGAACCCCCCGCCCGGTTCAGGAGATCAGCAAGCTGCTCGGGCTGGTAATGGAGGATCTCGCATGCCGAAACCAGCATCCTGTTCTCGATCACACGGCCCTGGCAGGCAAGATACCGGCCGAGGAGCGCCTCGCGGAACTTCATAAACACCTCGTCCATCCCGAGCGGATTGTTCTCTGCGAGTTCCCGGGCCTGGTCGAGGTTCATCTCCACAAGGCGCTCGGTCTCACCACGCTGCACGAGGATTTCCCTGGTCTCGATGCCGTTATCGAGCCAGCCCTTGATGCGGAGGTCATAGTGGTACTGGGGCTGGATCTCGTGGACAGGGCAGTAATTCTGCCGGGACAGGACCCGGTTGCATCCCTCCACGGGACAGCGCCTGATCAGTCCTGAACCGGGTGCGAGGTGGACAAATGCCCCCTGGAAGGAGGCATTCCCGGTGCTGACCGGGATATCCCCCTCCTCGGGGACAATGGTCGCAGGATTCAGGGTGAGGGAGAGGCGGCTGTTGAATTCATCCGCGGTTGCATAAAAGATGGTGTACACACCTCCGGGGTTCAGCCGTTCGCGCCCCTCTTCTTTCCACATGACGAACCGGATTCCCCCCGTTTCATCGGCAATCATTCCTGATTGCAGGATGCGATCGTGTGTCGCTTCCCACTCCTGGACCACCTTCCCGCGGATGCACACCACGCCGGGCGAGAGGTCGCGGATGGGGGTGATCGCCGGCTTGAGCGCACCTTCGTGCGGAATTTCGGTCACCGTGGTCCCGGAATGGACCTTTAAGGAAAGCATCCCCTTGTATTGATCGACCACCGCGGATTCAAACCGGTACCATTTCCCGGCTGTTAGGGCCGGGGCATTCGCCCGTGCCCAGACAACGAAACGCATCGCCCCTGAATTGTCTGCGAGTATGCCTGCCTGCGCGATGGATGGGGAAGGCGCCGACGTGAGTGCGACCACCTTGCACTCCACGGTCACCCACTCGCCATTCTGGACCTGGCCGAGGGTCTTCTGGTCTCCCGGGCCGCCGGCCGCCTGGAACGTGGTGATCGAGAACTCCCGTGCGAGCTCGTTCAGGACGGTCCTCTCTGCTTCTGCGGGGGGAACCCCGAACTCGTTCACAAGGCGCGTTAACTTGCTCTCGATACTGGCTTTATCCGCCGGATGCCCGTGCGAAGTGATTTTCAGGGAGATTCTTTCTGCTGCTTCGGAAATATCCATTCATACATCTCCAGCGGAGTACTGGTAAACGGGGAGTAGTTAAAGAATGCGGAAGTGCAGTGAAACTGCGAAGCCCGGGTACCTGTTGTTGCAGGTTTATATGCAAAAAACCGTACATACTGAGCATATGGAACTCACTCCAGACAGCACAATTTACGATCTTCTGAAGGCAAAACCCGAATCTGCAGAGGTTTTGTTCAAGTTTGGCATGGGATGCGTGGGATGCGCCATTGCCAGGGGAGAGACAATCAAGGAGGCAGCAATGGCCCACGGGATTCCCCTGGACGAGCTCGTCTCCGCGCTCGGGATCGCGCAGTAAAGCGGCTACAGGATCCCTTTTTTTCGCTTCAGCTCGGCAAGCGGAGCCTCGGGGTGGGCAAGGAGGTACTCCGTAATCAGGGGTTCATGGAGGAGCGTGCATCCGCTGCAGTTCCACACCGGGCCGTTTTTCGAAGTGCTCTTCACCCACTGTCCAAGCGTCTCGTCTTTGCAGGGGTAGAACGGGCAGTAACAGAACTCGCACCGCTGCCCGGGAACGTGGCAGGGATAGTACGGGCATTGTTCGGGGATCCATTCGACCCAGTGGTCTCCCTGGAACCGGCTGAACACAAAAAACGACGGCCGGTTCCTGCCCGCCCGCTCGCTGTCTCCCTCGAGGGCTTCCTGGATGCCGAAAAGGACCGCGGAACGTATCCTGTCCCCTATCGGGGTGGAGACCCCTGCATGCAGGTGCACAATCTCGCCTTCGCACGCGGCAATCACTCCATCTGCAGGGTCGCCTGAGGAAGGTCTCCCGAGGGAGTGGAACGCCTCCACCCTGGCAGCGGTCGCTGCCATGATGGATTCAAGGAGTGCAGAGTCGGTCATGCCTTCCCTGCTGTGCAGTACCATGGAGACAGGAGCAGGAGACCCACAGTCCCGCCCGGGGGCTCCGGCAGAGATGAAGAGCGTCACAAAATCGTGCTGGAGTATGCAGAGATTTCCGGGCGGGAGCCCCAATAAAAGGCCAAAAAAATCCGGTGGAAGGCCTTCGCGGTGGATGACGCGGTTGAATTCACGTGACGGATCGGGGATATTTTCCTCTATCTCATGGTGATGGAGAAGAAGAGTCGGGACCTTTCCCAGGCCCCCGGGGATCCCTGTGCATGCTGCACGGAACTCCCCGCGAAGAATAAGTGTCTGGGTACGGAGGTAGTACCTCATGCCACGGTATAGCGGACCCGGTCCTTCAGTTCCTGCTGTTTCCCGGCATTCCAGCCCGACACTTCCTGGAGATACCCGGTCACCCTGCTGATCTGGACCACGTCGTGGCTCCCGCACTCGGGACATACCGGTGCCCCGCAGAGCGGACAGTACTCGATGGTGGAGAGGATCTCGTGAGAACAGTGACAATGGTCAAGGGGGCACATGATCTGGAGATGCGTATCCCCGCATTTCGGACAGGGGTTCTCGTCCACGATCAGGTGGCAGGTATGGCACTTATAGCTCCTCTCAGAAACAGGGATATCCTCGAGGCGGCGCACCGATCTGGCCATGTTAAGCTGTTCTTCGCTCCAATGCATACAACATCATCGTTATTTTCCCATTTAAACCTTTAGTTCAGGCCTGATTTCGCCTCAGTCGACTCATAGGGGTCATCACCAGGATGCCTTCAGGTCAGGTTAACTCATCATCGGCGAATACGGTCCAGGGAGCGTGCTTCGAACCCGGGATCTTCTGCCTCGTATATCTGTCTTCCGACAATAATCGCGTCTACAAGGTGCGCGATAGCCCGGGCGTCCCCTCCCTGGGCACCCACTCCCGGGGACCAGATCAACCGGGAGCCTACGATCCCCCGGAGCACTCTCACGCGATCCGGCCTCGTCGCGGGGGCGATGATCCCGTCAGCACCGCACGAGACTGCCAACGCTGCGATGCGCTCGGCAACCCCCTGGCCAAAGAACGCAACCGCCCCGGGATGGCTCATCTCGGACACCACCATGCAGGTTCCTCCCATGGCATGCGAAGTCTCCACGCAGGCAGTGACCGCGTCTTCCCCGGTGAACCCCTGGCATATGAGTGCATTGAAGCCTGCGGAGAAGACCTGCTCTGCGATGAGACGGTTGGTGTTGGGGATGTCTGCGACCTTGAAGTCAGCGATAAGCGGAAGACCGAGATCTCCCAGGCAGGACACGAACGGGAGCCCTGCCGAGAGGACGAGGGGATACCCGATCTTGATGCCGTCGATGTGGGGGGCGCATTCCTGCGCAATGCGGAGTGCGCGATCCGGGGCAGTGACATCAAGGGCGAGTATGATGCCGGTCATCGGGCCATCCGCTCCATCACTGCTGCAACAAGCATCGGGAACGTGATTGTTGCATCGCCGTAGACGGTGACGGCGCGGGCAGACTCGTTCAGCTTGCCCCATGACCGGGCTTCATCAAGCGTCGCGCCCGAGAGTCCCCCAAGGTCAGGCCGATCCCCGGTCAGCTGGACCGCATAGTCGAATCCCCGAGGGGTCATGAGCATGCTCTGGAGGATGAAGTTCTTGGGCACCCCGCCTCCGATGAGGAGTGCGCCTGCCCTCTCGGCCTCGAAGCATGTCGTAAGGAGTGCGTTCATGTCCAGGAATGCGTCGACATTGATCCGGTTCGTCTGGGAATAGAGCCAGAACTGGAGCCCGATCATGGAATCAGCGAGGGCCGGGCAGAAGACGGGCACCTCCTTCCTCGCGGCGGTTGCGAGAATCCCAGAGGGAAGGGCCCGCCCGAGGGTTCCGAGCAGATCCCTGATAGTCAGGGGCGCTCCCGGGGAGAGGCCTGACAGGGTATCCTGCATGAATTCCTCGAAGCGGATGAATGCCTCGTTCGGGAGGAATACATCGTAAATCCTGTTGATCTCCTCTTCCCGGAGCTCCACATCGGAGCAGGAGGCGGACCCGTGGTAGTGCCTGCATCCGAGCGCTTCGATGATATCGTGGGTGAGATTCGCGCCGGTGGAAACGAGCACATCCACATGGCTGCCCCCGATGAGGTCGCTGACGATCCGGCCCATCCCGGCCGGGACCATCGCCCCGGCAAGCCCCATGAATTTCACCGTCCGGCGGTCACGGAGCATGGCCTCGTAGATATCTGCCGCCCTCGCGAGCGCTCCCCCGTTATACGCTCCCGCCCGTGACAATGCGCTGACAAGCTCGTCCACGGTCATACCGGGGCGAAGCGTGACCTGTTCAACCGGCTCCCCGCACTGCATATGGGAATGTATGGGACAGGCAACGAGATAGTCCTTCGTCAGGATCAGGGTGGTGGGACCTCGTCCAGGAGGTCTTCCCGGACCCCGCGGCAGAGAGGCCGGGCAAGGTGACGGCGTGCGGAAGGCGGGACTTCGAACCACCCGGGATGGATATTCCTCGGATTCTGCACATGTTCCGGGTTCTTGGCCCTCCCGCCGCACTTCCGGCACTTGAATCCTTTGCCAGTGCCTGCACTGGTCATCCTCTTTCCGCAACGCTCGCACACCGGTGGCTTTGAGGTGAGGGTTTCCGGGGCGGTGAGCACCTGTATCTTTTCAAGGTTGATACTCCCCCTCCTGCAGCTCCCGGCAACCCTGAGTGTGTCCCCCGGAGCGAGTGCCCTGACCACATCCCGGAATCCTTTCGTCGGCTCGTACGCAAGGCAGGTCAGCGGATTTTCCATGTGGAGGACCGGCAGCACCACGTGACCTCCTTTCAGGGTGACCGGCGGGGACGCGACTGTCGCGGCAAGGAGATACGAGCACCCGTCAAGGAGTCCGGGGGAACGCGCGGCGATCAGGTGAGCGTCAGTCCCCTGGTTGGTCGTCCAGACCTGTTCTATCCCGGGCTTCTCGGAGATAACCTCCTCGCGGGCGAGGGCAACCCACCCGGGTCTTTCCCCCCGGATTCCGAAAAGGACGGGGTCCGGAGTGTGGGGGACGCATACGACCAGATCGTTCTCACGGTCGACAGTATCCCATGTGTGCGGGAAGGTGTGCACGTCTGCAGAAAAGAGGCTCCCCCGGTCGACCGACCGTGGAGTCCCCCAGAGGGAGGAGTCGCGGTAGACCAGCACTTCATACGTTGCATCATCAAACCGGGAACCCGCTGCCGCAGTCGCGCCAATTAATCCCCGTTTCTGCTTGTAGCCCTTGTAGAGCGCCCCTGACTCCACGAGGATGCTCATTGCGTCGTCGAGTGTGCAGAAGCCCTGCACCGCATCCCGGTAGAACCCTTCAGAAAGGGGCTCCTCGGACACCACCACCCCCGGATGGGTATTCTCGTGGGCAAGGTCAGCATACTCCTCGACAAGCGTGCACGCCAGCCTGAATGCCTCGCGGGGGGATCCTTCGGCATCGAGGCATACCGCAGCATTCCCACGGGTCTTCCACGGGACATTCGGGTTCAGCCGCACCAGCCGGGCTTCGCGGACGGCAATCTTCGCCCGCTTCAGCCTCCGGATCAGCATTGCCCCGAGGTAGGTAGTGCACATCCCCCGGGGAGAATCCGTGTCATCGATGCCGATGCGCATGTTCACCTCATTATTTATACCAGGTCAGGGTAAATCCATTCGTAGTGGAATGTCACAGGAACGCCTCCTCTCCACGGTCACGAGCGTACTGCTCATGGCGGGGTTCCGGGTTTCGGAACGGTTCAGCATGAGGCCCCGGAGTTTTGACCTCATTGCCCGCCACCGCGAGATGATCCTGGTAATAAAAGTGGTCTCCCACATCGACAGCGTGAGCGAGGATGTTGCACGGGATCTTGACCACATCGCCAGGTATCTGAGGGGTGCGCCGCTCATCATAGGTGACCGTGCCCGTGATGCCGATCTCGAGAGGGGGGCGGTCTATGTGAGGTATGGGATCTTCGCGATCAGCGCGGCAACCTTATACGACGCGTTTGTTGAAGGGACGCCTCCCCTTGTCTACGCCTCTCCCGGAGGACTCTATGTGAATATCAACGGCGAGGTTCTCCGCGAACTGCGCGAGAGGATGAACCTCTCGCTGGGGGACATGGGAACCCTGCTCGGGGTGTCGAGGCGGACCATCAGCAAGTACGAGGGCGGCATGGGCACCACGCTCGAGGTAGCGCAGAAGATCGAGGAGATATTCGATGCCCCGCTGGTCAGGAGCATCGATCTCCTTCACTATTCATCCGTATTTGAGAAAGACCCCGAGACGGAGGAAGAGGTGGCCCCTATGAGTTTCCTCCAGAGGATAGGGGTCACCCTGCATGCAATGCACCGTGCGCCATTCCAGGCGCTCATAGAAATATCCGGCCAGTCCATTCTCACGGGATATGGGTCGTCCCAGAAGGTAGTCAAACGCGCCGCCCTCATCGGGAACATATCCCAGATTGCAGGCATGCATGCCATGTGTGTCCTCACCGATTATGCCAAGCAGAAGAAAATTGGAAAGACACTCGTCATCGGCGAAGAGCGGCTCCTGGCACTTGAAGACGGGGAAGAGCTGATCCAACTCGTCAGTAAATCGTAGCGTTTATATAGAACCAATAACCAATTTTAGTGCTACACGTGGTGAATAGCTATGTCGCAACAACTTGGAGGACAACCGATTCTTATCCTTAAAGAAGGAAGTTCACGCACCCGTGGACGTGATGCACAGGGCATGAACATTACCGCGGCCAAGGCCGTGGCAAGTGCGGTCAGGACTACGCTCGGGCCGAAGGGCATGGACAAGATGCTCGTGGACAGCATTGGTGATGTGGTCATCACCAACGACGGTGTCACCATCTTAAAAGAGATGGACATCGAGCACCCTGCCGCGAAAATGATGGTGGAGATCGCCAAGACCCAGGACGATGAGGTCGGCGACGGGACCACCACTGCGGTGGTCATTGCCGGCGAGCTCCTGAAGAAGGCAGAGGACCTCCTCGAGCAGGACGTCCACCCGACGGTGATCGCCCATGGTTACCGCCAGGCCGCCGAGAAAGCCCAGGAGATCCTGCAGGGAATTGCAGTGACCATCAAGCCGAAAGACTCTGCCATGCTGAAGAAGATCGCAGAGACTGCCATGACCGGCAAGGGAGCCGAGGGGTCCAGGGAGAAGATCTGTGACCTCGTCGTCAAGGCTGTCACGATGGTTGCCGAGGCCGATGGCACCATTGACAAGGATTACATCAAGGTGGAGAAAAAGGTCGGCGGGTCTATCGATGACTGCGAGATCATCGAGGGCGTGCTCATCGACAAGGAGCGTGTCCACCCCGGCATGCCCCGCAAGGTGAAGAACGCCAAGATTCTCCTCCTGAACGCCGCGGTCGAATTCAAGAAGACCGAGGTTGACGCCGAGATCAACATCACAAGCCCCGACCAGCTCCAGGCATTCCTCGACGAGGAAGAGCGGATGATCAAGGGCATTGTCGACAAGATCGTTGCGTCAGGCGCAAACGTCCTCTTCTGCCAGAAAGGCATCGATGACATCGCCCAGCACTACCTTGCAAAGGCGGGGATCTTCGCGACCCGCAGGGTCAAGAAGAGTGACATGGAGAAGCTTGCCCGGGCGACCGGGGGAAGCATGGTCTCGAGCATCGACGCCATCAGCAAGGAAGAGCTTGGATTTGCCGGGATCGTCGAGGAGCGCAAGGTCTCCGGCGAGGAAATGATCTTTGTCGAGGAGTGCAAGAATCCCAAGGCCGTCTCGATGATGGTCAGGGGAGGAACCGAGCACGTGGTCGACGAGCTCGAGCGTGCCATCGAGGACGCCCTCCGGGTGGTCTCGGTCGTCTTCGAGGACAAGAAGCTGGTCGCCGGTGGCGGCGCACCCGAGATCGAGCTCTCGCTCCGCCTTCGCGAGTATGCCCAGAGTGTGGGAGGGCGTGCCCAGCTGGCAATCGAAGCCTTCGCAGCAGCCCTCGAGATCATCCCGCGGACACTCGCGGAGAATGCCGGTCTCGATCCCATCGACATGCTGGTAGAGCTTCGGGCGGCGCACGAGAAGGGCAAGAAGACCTACGGCCTCAACGTCTTCGAGGGGAAGGCCGAGGACATGCTCAAGTCAGGCGTTGTTGAGCCTCTCAGGGTCAAGACCCAGGCTATTGCGAGTGCAGCAGAAGCTGCCACCATGATCCTCAGGATCGACGATGTTATCGCCTCGTCCAAGTCTGCAGCCCCGGCGGGCCCGCCTGGTGGCGACATGGGCGGCATGGGCGGCATGGGTGGCATGGGCGGAATGGGCGGAATGGGAGACTACTAACCCTCCCTTTCATCACCCATATTATTCAGACTTTTTTTCTTCGCTCCCAATTTCGCGTGAGATATCTTTTATCAGGCATCGCTGATACTCATACATGGACGATCAGTTTATTTTTACCACCTACCGGACACCCTGCTATCACTGCGGCAATGATGCGGACCAGGTTATCAAGGCCGTTCCCTACCAGGCACAGGTTGCGTGCAGTCACTGTGGTGCGACACGGATCTTCATCCCCAGGATCGAGGATGTGACGAAACCTGGCGCCTTTACAAGGATTGGATGCTATGATCTCTGGACCCTTGTATCAGAGGCGAAGTGCCGGAACTGCAATGTGCAGGGCCCTCACGATCTCTCCATCGGGTGCAGCCATTTTACGGTCAGGTGCAGGAACTGCGGGTTTACCCACTTCTACAAGTTCAACCTGGAATATATCGCCCAGTGCCCGCTCGAACAGGAAGAATAACGCAGGTTCATTTTTTTATCAGGTCACATGCGGGCACATTGCAGGCGCATGACACCATTATAACAAAGGCTCTCCGCTCTCTGGTGTAGGCAGGATTGGCGAACCTCAATTGATCTCCCCTCACATACCCGCGAGGAGGCATGAAAAAAGAGGAATGAGATTGGCGGGAAGGATATCCTCGGGGATCTTCCCTATTTCTCTTCCCTCACCATCTCGATGGCTTTTTTGGGACATTCGTGTGCGCATATCCCGCAGCCCTTGCAGAAATCGGGGTCGACCTCAAGATCTTCCGAGATCGCATTGTCCGGGCAGTACATTGCACACATTCCGCATGCGTTGCACAATTCCCGGTTCACGACGGGCTTGAACACACGCCAGGAACCGGTCTTTCCGCAGGCACCCTGTACCGGTCTGCTTATCGCAAGCCGTGCCCTCTCGCTCATGCGTTCAGCTCCTTGTATGCCGCGTCTGCAGCAGTGATATTCCTCTCATCAGAGAACATTTCCCTGATCGCAGCCTTCGCAGAATCCAGGGTGATGATTCCCATTTTCGCAAGCGCCCCGAGTACAGGGGTGTTCAGGATGGGGCTTCCCGCCACCACAAGGCGTTCGCGAAGTGCGATCCCCGTGAGATCCACCGCGAGCGTGGGGAATCCTTTCATGTCCCTCGGTTCAGGCCCGTTCAGGAGAACCCTGCCTCCCTGTTTCATACCGTGGAGTACGTCGACGACATCCATGACACTCGGGTCAAGGACCAGGATCAGGTCAGGATTCCTGATCTGGCTATATACCTTGATCGGCTGATCATCAATTCGTACATAGGAGACCACGGGCGCCCCGCGGCGCTCTGCTCCGTAAAACGGGAAGGCGACCGCATACTTGCCGTCACGGATGGCAGCAAGGGCGAGGAGACGGGCGGCGGTCACTCCTCCCTGGCCACCCCTTGAATGGATCCTCACCTCATACATTGCCGTTCACCCCGAACCACATCTCTTCACCGGGTTTCCTGTCCCGGACGAACCCGGCGATGTCGTCATACGTGACCTCCTGGCCGCCGAGACCGGCAATCACGGAAAATGGAGTGGCCCTCTCATTCGCCGCAAGGCTCCTGGCAATTACGCCTCCGAAGCCAAACGAGTAATCCCTGTCAATGACCACGACGTCCCTCCCCGAGAGATCGAGGTGCGGGAAGGGCCGGAGCCAGCGGATCCTCATGCTGCCTGCCCTGTGCCCCTCCTTCCTGAGGAGGTCGACTGCCACCTCTGCCTCTTTCCCGAGGGTTCCCAGTGCAATCACCACCACATCGGCATCTTCGCACCGGTATTCTTCAACGAGATCGTACTTCCTGCCGAATTTCTTCGCAAAGTCATCCTGGGTCTCCCGGATAACCGCAACCGAGTCACGCATGGATCGCTCGATATCCCACCGGAGCCTGAAATAGTCGTCCGGGCCGGTCAGGGTGCCATACCCCGCAGGGTGGGCGGTATCGATGGCATGCGGGAGATGGATCGGCGGGATAAAATCGCCAACCTCAACGCTCTGCAACGGCTGCATACTGTGAGAGAGGAGGAACCCGTCCATGTTTACCATCACGGGGAGGAGCACCGATTCGTGCTCGGCAATACGGAATGCCATCAGGGTGGCATCATAGGCTTCCTGTACGGATCCAACGTATACCTGGAGCCACCCGGTGTCGCGCTCCTGGAATGCATCGGTATGCTCTGCCCATATGTTCCACCCGGGCCCGAGCGCTCTGTTCACATTGGCCATGACGATCGGAAGCCGTGCGCCGGCCGCCCAGTTGACCATCTCGTGCATATAGGCAAGCCCGTGGGAACTGGTTGCGGTGAAGGTGCGAACCCCCGTGATGCTCGCACCGATGCATGCAGCCATCGCTGAATGCTCGCTCTCTACGGGAATGTACTGGCTTTTGAGTTCACCCGATGTGACGAACTCGGCAATCTGCTCCACGATCTCGGTCTGGGGAGTGATCGGGTAGGCTGCCACCACCGATGGACAGGCCTGTTTCACTGCCGAGGCCACTGCCTTGTTTCCTGTTGCAACCGTCAGCATATTCCGTCAGCCTCCCTCTTCAGGCGCTCGGCATTTCGTTCAGCCTGCGACCTGAGCTGCGCAATAGCGTCCTTGCTGATCCCCTTGAAACGGCCCTGGGGGCTGAGGTAATCCTCAAGCGGTACCGGCTTGATCATGGCAGCCTTGGACGGCCCGCTGATGGTAACCTTCCCGAACTCGCGCTCGTAGAGGATCCACATCCCTGATCTCACCGCGAGTTTGCCCATTTCCACACTCCTCTCCGATGAATAACGCCATCCCGGTGGGCATGGGGCGAGCACGTGGATGAACTTCGGCCCCCTGATGGCAAGTGCCTTCTGCACTTTGGTGAAGAGATCCTTCGGATATGCGGCGCACGCCGTTGCCAGGTAAGGCGGGTTATGCGCTGCGACGATCGCATCCAGGTCTTTCTTGGTCTCTCCCTTGCCCGCAGGGGTGGTGGTGGTCCTGGCGCCTGCAGGAGTGGCTCCCGACCGCTGCATCCCGGTATTTCCGTAGGCCTCGTTGTCGTAGCAGATATAGAGGAAGTCCGTCCCCCGTTCAAATGCTCCTGAAAGGGCCTGTATCCCGATATCAACAGTTCCCCCGTCACCCGCATACACGATGACGTTGGTCTTTTTCCCTGCGGCCCGGAACGCCGCGCTCATCCCGGAGGCACATGCGGCAGCGGCAGCGAATGCAA
The DNA here is from genome assembly GCA_002506105.1 of Methanolinea sp. UBA275. Taxonomy (GTDB): domain Archaea; phylum Halobacteriota; class Methanomicrobia; order Methanomicrobiales; family Methanospirillaceae; genus Methanolinea_A. Next base: position 17,474 of record DAWU01000028.1, read on the forward strand.
CATTATAGACGGGGACGTTCATGGCCGTATTGGGATATGCACCCTGGATCACGCTGGTGCAGCAGGCAGGGATCACCAGCACGGTCTCCGGACCCGCCGCTTTTAAGACATACCTGAGGGCAAGAGAATCGCTGCATCCTGCACATGCAGACGTGCACTTGAAAATAAACTCATCTTTGGGAATTTCTGTCATCAAACTCAGCAGAAAAGCTTGTCTGCCATCTGTAATAAGGCTAATTTTCCCGGGAAACCGCGCGATACGCATTTTTTCGGATGCCCCGTGAACGATATGGAAAAAGCATGAAAAAAGCGATGTGTGCCTGGTTGAGAGGACTGCAGGTATCTGGGATTTTAGAGTGCGGGAGTCGACTGGCCTGCGGAAACCTGGATGCCCCTGTCTTCGGGAGGCATCGAACCGAGAACCTCCGCGGTAGTTCCCATATCCACGATCTTTCCTCCCTTCATCCATGCAATCCTGTCACACACTTCATTGACAAATTCCATGTCATGGGACACAATGATGAACGTCTGGTCCATCTCCCTCCTCGCATTGAGGATCGAATGTTTCACATCCCTCTTGGTGAGGGGGTCCATCGTGCCTGTGGGCTCATCAAGGATAACGAGACTGGGTTCGCGTATCAGGACCTGGGCGAGTGCCACCCGATGGCGCTCACCCTCGGATAGCTGGTCGGGATATTTCATGAGGACATCACGACTGGTCTCTGAAGGAAAGCCTGCCATGGTCAGGGTGATGAGGGCCTTTCGCACCGCGAGTTCCTTGGGGAATTCGAGGCCGATCGCATCGGTGAGGTTGTCGAGGACGGTTCTGTGAGGGTAGAGATCGTATTCCTGGTGCAGGAGGCCTATGTAGCTTTTTGCACGTCCCCTCTGGTCGATCCCGGGTTTTGTCATGTCGACCCATTCGTCCCCGATGCGAAAGTCCATCTCACCGCCGGTCGGCTCAATGATTCCGGCAATGATCCTTGAAAGGGTGGTCTTCCCTGCCCCGCTCCTCCCGATGAGTCCGAATATTTCACGGCGGTGAACCTCGAAGGATACCCCATTCACCGCCCTGATTAAGCCCCTGTCAGGGGACATGTAGCGTTTTGCAATATCGCGGGAGATGAGGATCTCCTCCCCCCGGTCCGTGGTCTCGCGGACTTCTTCCCCCTCCATTCCGCGAAGGAAATGGGCGATTACTTCTTTTGGAGAGCCAATTTTCTCTATTCTCCCCTCCTCAAGGAGCATTGCCCGTGTTGCCATATCCTCAATCACCTGTGAGAAATGGGACGTCACGACGATCCCCATGTTCCTTGATTCGGAGGAAGAGAGGAGGGTAGTGTGTACAATGCGCGCGGTGTCGGGGTCAAGGGTCCCGGTCGGCTCATCGGCAAAAAGGAGGCATGGCTCCTTCGCAAGCTGTCGTGCAAGCACTACCCGCTGTTTCTCGCCGCCCGAGAGATCCCGGGCGATGTGCATCATCCGGTGTGAGAGGCGGACCTGGTCAAGAAGGTCAGCAGCCCGGCTGACTGCCCCGTCATTGGGATACCCGACATCGTCAAGGGCACGCATCACATTCTCAATAACCCGGTCATCACCATAGAGGGCGAAGGTGCGCTGGAACATGATCGCAGTCAGACGCATGATCCGGCCCTTCAGCGGTTCATTCTTCGGATCCCACAGGTCCACATCGAGGGGTTCCAGGGATTGCCCGCACGCAGGGCAGGGTGTCCCGGATAGGCTCCGGGGACCAAGATGTCCGCATCCCGGGCACGAGGACAGGTGGTAAAGGATAGATCCTCCTGTGGGGGGATCCTCAATTCCTCGAAGCAGGTGCATCAACACGCTCTTTCCTGCCCCGCTCCTTCCTATGATTCCGAGGATCTCACCCTCCGGAATCGTGAAGTTCAGGGTATCCAGGACTTTTTTACCCGAATAGGACATGGAAAGGTCACGAACGGTGATAAAGGGGGATTTCATGATATCCTCATGGTTCATGGTTCTCGGGTCCACTGGTAACCGGAATGCGGGGATGAGGGATTTTCTCAGCCATTCCGGTTTTCACATTATTTCTCATATGAGTAGAATAAGATAAACATAGTGATATTGTCAAGAGGAGCGTGAATCTTCTGGAAATGTGAGCCACGTGGAAAATTACGCTTCTCCAGGCGGAGTGTGTTATTCTTCTTCCTGCAAAGGATGGGGAAATCTCGGGCACTTTCGGGGACAGAGTCCCTTCAACGCCCTCGGGCATCCCCCCATCTGGATGGTCTTCCCACTCGTCAGTGCATCGGCAACCTTTCTCCGTGCGGTATGCAGGTCACGCCATACAGTGCGACGTGATACGCCGAGAACACCTGCAGCCTCTTCCTGCTCCAGCCCCTCGAGATCGATCAGGCGGAGCAACTCCACCTCTTCAGGAAGGAGGGTGATGGTGATTTCTTCGTCATGGGGACAGCACTGGGGGGAATAACACCGGGACGATACGGTATCATCGATTGATCGGGGTCTCCTTGGCCTTCCCCGACGCCTCCTCGTATCCGGCTCCACGGGCTCCTGGTTCATGATGCTGAAGTTACTATACAACCGGGTTATAATTAGGCATTCTCATACCAGTGATTTTTATTGAGGCGGATATTCGTGATGAACAGGATAGTGCGTTATCCTGAAGAAATCCATTGTTCCCGCTATTCTTTGCCTGCACCTCTCATCAGGTTCACGATATCGAGGTACCGTTCTGGCTCCTCCCGGAAGATTTTTCTTCGCGAGGATTTTGATCGCTGCTGTTCTTTGGCGATTTGAAGAGCGGTCCTTAATGGTACAGAGGTGACTGTTTTCCTCTGCCCCTCAGGTGCCCCACGCTCGCTGAATCCGGAGCCCCCAGGCGATTCAATCGCGGCATTCTTCATAGTGGCTGTCATACATCTCTCCCCGGCAGGAGATTCAATGACCCAATCTCACGCGTCTCCTGACACATCGTCTCATGGCATTTCCACCTGTATATCCGAACCCCGCAGGAGGCTCGGGGAAGGTCCTGACATCTGCATGTGGATCCCATCTACCCTGACCACTTCCATTCAATTCCGGCATTTCTCTCAACCAACCTCTCGGGCGCGTGCTTTTTAATTACTCATATGAGTAAAAATAAATCAAGGTGCCGGTAACGGCAAAAGGAGAACCATCAGGTGTTCATCCGGTCACGTTCCGGCACCAGGAACCGATCAGGGGTCGTAGAGTTCGCAGGGAAAGCCGTGGGCGGCGAGGACCGACCCGCAGCGGGAGAAAAATTCACCGTCCGGGAGTGCGGAGAGGGGAACGATCTCCTCACTCCAGACCCTTTCAAGCCGGGGATCGGTGGTGGAAAGGGAACGGCGTCCTTTTATCTTTCCAATCTCCCGTCCCTCGATGTCGAAGATACGCATGGTGCAGCACCGGAAGGAGCGGCACACTCCCGGCCTGGATGAATACATGGTGCAGACATGGATGCCATCTCCGGTTTTTCGCAGAAACGGGCACCACCCGTTCTCGTACGAGGGGGCTGACCTGGCAAGGAAGAGGTCGCGATATCCGGGTTCAACCAGCACAGGGCGTGTCTCTTTGCTGATACTGACATAGAGGGTATGCGAGAACGGGGATGTACTCTTAGTAATACGCATATGACGACCAAGGCTGATGCAACATTTACCACAGCGAGTACAGGTGAATTCAGCCATATACAGACCCTCTGACGGGATACTACCGGGGTCCCGTGACCCCTGGGCAGAGATGCAGCCCGGTTTTTAGATCATGCTTGTGTCTTGATGAGGTAAAACCTGTGCTCAAAGTATGGTGCATTGCATTCATGATTCCCCGCGATTTTCTTATCTCAGTACCGGCGGTTCCATCATTGGGGGAAAAGAACCACGGGATTATTTGAGAGATTCTCCATCGTTCCACACGGCATCGAGCATGAGCGACATTCTCCTGTGATACAGACGCCTTTTTACAAAGTGTTCCCTGGTCCGGGTATCGACCGTGAGGGGAAGGAAAGGGAAACCGTACGAAACATCCCAGAGTACAAGGCCTTCGGGAGCAGCAGGAGAGATCCTGCTGCTCGTGTCCCCTTCAAGGCGGGACCGGATACAATCCTCGGATTGTGCACAGGTTCCGACGAGGAGAAGGGCGGACGCCATGTTCCTGACCATGTGCCACAGGAAACTGCAGGCAGTGACTTCAAAGACACAATACCCATGCTCCACGAACACTCGGGAGGAGGAGACCGTTCTTTCGGGGTCCTTCCCCTCGACCCTTGCAAAAAGAGAGAAGTCATGGAGACCCTCAAACAAACGGGAAGCCCGGTCCATTCCCTGCACATCAAGATCCGGTTCGCTGAAATAGTAACGGTATGTGCGGCTGACAGCCTCCCTCCGGGGGTTGAACGAAGAAGCCACCGGGGCATACCCCGTCACCCAGATATCATGAGGGAGCTGCCAGTTCAATGCCGCGATTGCCCTTTCCGGATACGGGGTCGAGAAAGAGAAGACCTGTGCCCGTGCGTTCACCCCGCGGTCCGTCCGACCTGCAGCCTGGAAACGTCCGTCTCGGGGTGTCGAAAAGAGTTCCATCCGGATGCAGGCTGCCAGAAAATCACCCTCGACGGTCCGTGCGTCAGCCTGCACCTGGGACCCGAAAAAGCGGTCGCCCAGGTATCCGGTCCGGAATGCCAGTCTTACAGGGGACGCATCCCGCGGGTGAATTTCTTCCATGTATTCCTGAGTGACTGCCGGGTATAGGTGCGAAGCGGGGTCATCTTCCCTGTCGCCACGGTCCGTCCGGCCCGGATACCTGCAAGGATTGATTCCGGATCGCATGCTGAATCAACCAGGGTTCTCCCGTACCCCACAAACCGGGCATTATGGGCGTCGGATCCTCCCACGCAGGGTTTTCCCATCCTGCGGGCGATTCTCTCGGCTTTCCGGTTTGCCGACCCCACGATGTACCTGCTGTTGAAGACTTCAATCGCATCCACTTCTGCAAGAGGTGATTGCCTCCTCCTGCCAACCCCGTGCCGCCAGATGTGGTAGGGGTGAGGAAGGACCGCGAGTCCACCGAGTTCCCGGGCTCTCCGTATGGTCTCCCCGACCTCCATCCCGCGGGGTATGGACGTGGTCACGCCAAGAACAAGGAGATGCCCCTGGAGGGTGGAGACTTCGATCCCCGGGATGATGACCACGGGTGACGGGACGGTCATGGCATAGAGCGCACCCTCAACGGTATCATGGTCGGTGACCGCGATAGCGTCAAGCCCGACGTAGTCTGCCCTGCTGAGGATCTCTTCCACGCTGCTCTCCCCGTCACGTGAATAATTCGTGTGGATGTGCAGATCGCAGTTCAGCATCTGATCATACCTTTTTTGACCTCCGTGATATTAAGAAGATTTATGCGCATCCTTCTTCCCACCGGGAGAGCAACGCAGCAGATGGTGCAGGAGGCTGCGGAAGGCATCGATGCACGGGTAGCAGTCACCGGAGAAATTGCCTCGTTCCTCACACCTGCTCAGTTATCAGCACTCCTTTCCGAGGAGAAGTATGATATGGTTATCATTTCCGGCATGTGTACTGCATCGTTTGCTGATGTCGAGGAGCACTATGGAGTTCCCGTGTTCCGGGGGCCGAGGCATGCTGCAGATCTCTCATCCATCCTTTCACACCTCCCGGAAATCCCGCTCTCAAGGACGATTCCCGCGGACGATTTCCTCGCCGAAAAAAGGCAGAAGGAAGCCGCGCTCTCCATATACCATGCAGAGAGGGATTCCGATTTCCTCTACTCGGCCAGGGGTGTGAAGATCGGTGGCGGATCCAGGATGAAAGTTTTGGCAGAGATCATGGATGCGCACAGGGCAGCCGATCTCCCTGCCATGGTGCGGGAGTTCTTCAGCAGGGGAGCGGATATCGTGGATCTCGGGTTCGGATTCGATGCAACCCCGGAACAGGTGTCAGCAGCATTCTCATCCCTTGCGGATATCGAAGGGCCGCTTGCGGTTGATACCCAGGATCCCGCACTCATTTCTGCAGCCCTCTCCCGGGCCGATTTCGTGCTGAGCCTCCATGAGGAGAATATTCCGCTGGTGGGAGACGCAGTGGCCAATGCGGGTGCGGCAGCCGTGGTAGTCCCCGGGAAGGCAGGCCTGTCAGCGAACCTTGAGGCGGCATATGACTGCGGGATTGCATGCCTCCTTGCAGATCCACTCGTTCCCCCGGCCGGATCAGGACTGGTAGAATCACTGGGGAGATTTTCAGGATATGACGTTCCGCTGTTTTTCGGGGCGGGAAACGTGGTGGAGCTCCTCGATGCAGATTCGGTGGGCATGAACGCACTTCTTGCAGCCATGGCAGCAGAAATTGGCGCCGCAGTGATCTTCACCAGCGAACACAGCGACAAGACGATGGGCTCAATAGGCGAGATGCGAAAAGCCACCGAGATGCAGGTGCTGGCACGCGGCAGGCCGTATGCAAAGGACCTGGGGATCGACCTCCTTGTCATCAAGGAGAAGAGACGGAGAAGGGAACCGCCAGTTGAATACCGGGAGTGCATCCATGCGATACCCCCGGAGAAGGAGATCGAATATGATCCGTGCGGGAATTTCCGTATCGGCCTTTCCGGTGGCGAGATACTCGCCGAAATACACGGCCGGGCGTACCGGGGAAGTTCGTGGTCGGCAGTGTTTTCCATGATCCTTTCAGCGGGGGAGGTCTCCCTCCTTGACCACGCGGCATATCTGGGAAAGGAGCTCTACAAGGCAGAACTGGCACTGCAGTTCGGGAGGAGTTTTGAGCAGGACGGACCGTTTTGAGAATGGTGTCATCTCAATTTGGAATGTTCACACGGCCGGGGATACTTTTTTCCCATGGTTTAATGCCGTCTCCTGTGCAATAGGATGGACGCATTATGCATATTAGGGGCATTCGCATGGAACTCCTTGATCTTCTCCTGGAGATGGGGAAAGACAGGCACCCGTACGAGTTCGTAGGCGTGATCATGGAGGATGACGGCCTGCTCCACGAGATCTTCCTCCTGCCGGGGACGGTCAGCAATGAGCAGAGCGCCAGCCTGTTGTACGACATGATGCCCCTCGACACCCATGTCGCCGGGAGCGCCCACAGCCATCCGAACGGGAACCTCTCGCCCTCCGATGCCGATCTCTCGTTTTTTCCAAGGATCGGGCGCTACCACCTTATCGTGGGGTATCCCTATACGAGGGATGACTGGCGGTGCTACCGTGCTGATGGACAACCCTGTGCGCTGGAGGTCATCCCGTGAGACGGGTTGTTGCGACCGGAACGTTTGATATCCTCCATCCCGGCCACCTCTATTATCTTGAAGAATCCCGACGGTATGGCGACGAGCTGTACGTCATCGTTGCCCGGGACCGGAACGTCCGGCACAAGCCACGCCCCGTTCTCCCCGAGGATCAGAGGGTAAAAATGGTTGCCTGCTTAAAGCCCGTTGATCACGCGGTTCTCGGTGATCTCCATGACATGTTTAAGCCGATCGAGGAAATCCGGCCTGCAGTCATCACGTTCGGGTTCAACCAGCATTTCAACGAGGAGAAGATCCGGGCAGAACTCCAGAAGAGGGATCTGTCCGCCGAGCTGGTCAGGATAGGGAGCTACAGGGGCGATCGCTACTGCAGTTCGAGCGAAATCGTGCGGCAGGTCATTGCACGCCATACTGACGGAAAGGAAGACGTGCCCGGAGACATATTCGAAAAATAGTGCCGGACAGCGATTTCGAGGAGGACGGCCGCGGCTGTTGGAACACAGATTCCGGGAGAGGAATCATATTAATCTGGCAGGCGAAAGATAAGCGTGGTCTAGGGTTCACGGGAACAGGACCCATGTCATGTGAGGATGGGATATGTATGCCTGAATTTGCCACGGCATTCTCCGGATTAAACGCCGACCGGAAACTGACGCACAGCGAGCTTGTCAGGGCTATCCGGCTGATGATTGCTGATGAATATGAAGCCATCCAGGTCTATACCCAGCTTGCCGAGTCAATCGATCACGAACTGGCAAAAGAGGTTCTCCTGGATATCGCAGATGAAGAACGGGTACATGCGGGGGAATTTTTGAGACTTCTCCAGGAACTTGCCCCGGACGAGATTGATCTCTACGCTCAGGGAGCAGCCGAAGTAGAGGCGGAGATTGCAAAAATCCCGGCTGGGGGGAAGGAACCGGCCGCGGAAGAGAAGTCTTCGGGACCGAACACAATCGGCTCGCTGAAGGAATGAATCTGATACCATGACCAGTAATTACCTTGGAAGGGATGATGCCCCCATACAGGCCGGGACATGGGAACTCCTTGACAGGACAATGGCTGAAGCTGCAAAGAGTGTCCTTACCGGGAGGCGTCTGCTCCATATCGAGGGGCCTTTTGGCCTCGGCCTCAAGTCAGTACCCCTGGAAGACTGCCAGGTGAGTGAATGCATGGCGGTCAGCCAGTTCGTGCCGGTTCACCTTGTGAGCACCACGTTTACCCTTGGAGTGAGGGATTTAATGGCGTTCGAACAGAACGGCCTGCCATTCTCCGCCGCCGCGGCTGCCGAAGCTGCAGTGGAATGTGCAAGGAATGAGGATACCCTGATATTCGAGGGAGCCATGGAAAATCCGGGTCTTCTTTCGATGGACGAGACAAACTCACTCAAACTCTCATCCTGGACCACTGTTGGAAAGGCCGCAGACGACATCATCCAGGGCATGATTCGGCTCGACGAGGCGGGATTCCACGGGCCGTACTGCCTTGCGCTTGCACCCTCAAGGTACAACCTCCTCTTCCGTCGGTACCTGCAGGGGCAGAGCACGGAACTTGATCACATCAGAAGTATCATCACCGATGGTGTGTTCAAGGCACCAACCCTGAAAAGCGGGGGAGTCCTGCTGGCCTCGGGAAAGCGCTATGCGTCAATAGTCCTTGGGCAGGATATGACAATCGGGTATATCGGCCCAATCGGTGACAGCCTCGAGTTCTCCATCTCCGAGAGCCTGGCGCTTGTCGTGAGGGAGCCAGCCTCGATCTGTGTCCTCAAGGACAAAGAATAAGGCTTTCCTCACTTTTTTTGCTCATTTTCCCTGAGACGAGGGAGAGGAGGAGAAGCGTGGCGGCCTTGTCAAGAGGGTGATTGTCGCTCCCGCACTTTGGCGAGAGTATGCATGACGGGCACCCTGTCGTGCACGTGCATTCATCCACGAGCATGCGGGCGGTATCGAGGATCTTTTCACAGATCTCATACCCTTTCTCGGCAAGTCCTATTCCGCCTTCATACCCGTCGTAAATATATACCGTCGGATCCCCGGAATCCCCTCCGCAGGGGACCGAGAGGCCCCCGAGGTCCCAGCGATCACAGAGGACATGGAATGGCATCACTGCGATCATCACGTGCTCCATCCCGTGAAGGCCACCGGCAAGATCACTTTCTTGCCGGGATAGTTCCCCGGCCAGCGCAGGTGGAACCTCGATCCAGAGCGCGGTAGTGGAAAACCGCGATGGCGGAAGATCAAGAGGCTCGATGCCGATCATTGTCTCGGCCTTCAGCAGCTTGTACGAGGTATACTGCTCGGTCACCTCCACATCACCGAAGCAAAGGGATGCTCCCGGGAGGGATCGCCGCATCCTGCAGGTCTTGACCCGTATCTGCACCGTGTTCAGGGGGCGTGTATAGTAATCGACCTCAACCGGTGTTGCATGGATGGTCCTTGCTTCGAGGTTGAGGGAGTCAATACGGTACTGCTCCCCCTGGTGGATCAGGATGGCGCCGGGATGCGCTTCCCTGAATGCCTGGGACCGGTCCATGGTCTCGAGCACCTTTCCCCCGGAAAGGACCCTGAAGGATTCCCGCGAACCCCCGTCAAGTCCGACCAGTTCCTGGGCGCGTCTGCTCCCTGAGTAAATCCATCCTCTCCGTGTCTTCCCGAGCAGCGATTCACGTGCGTGAGCAGCGACAATTCCCGGGAGGGACGGACCGAAGAATTCCAGGTCCCGTTCGCAGTCGAGGGGGAGTTCAGCCCCGGCACAGAGTACCTGGCCGGAGAGGATATACGGATTCTCCAGGTCGATGATGGCATGCTCGTGGGAAGCCCCGAAGAACGATTTGGGATGGTGCATGAAATACTGGTCCAGGGGGTTGGCATACGCAACAAGGAGGGCGAGCGATTCCCTCCCGGAACGCCCCGCACGCCCGATCTGTTGCCAGGCAGCCGTCATGGTGCCGGGAAATCCCGAAAGGATCACGCCATCAAGGGATCCGACATCTATTCCGACCTCAAGGGCATTTGTGGAGACCACGCCCCTGAGTATGCCGTTCCTGAGATCAAGCTCCAGCTGGCGTCTCTCCTCGGGGAGGTACCCGGCACGATATGCGCTGATCTGGGGTTTTCCCGGACTGCCGTGTTCGGATACCAGTTCGGCTGCACGGACTGCGACCAGTTCCGAGATCTTCCTTGAACCCGTGAAGCAGAGCGTCTGGAGGCCGGAGTTCACGCATCGTGCCATGAGGAGGGAAGTATCCTGAAACATGGAGCGGGTGGAAGGCCATGCGTGGTATGGATTGTAGAACAGGAACACCCGCGGACCATGGGGAGAGCCATCCTGCGTAATTTCCGTGCAGGGCTCACCGCAGATCCGGGCAGCGAACTGGCCCGGGTTGGCCAGTGTTGCGGTGGAGAGGAAAAAGAGCGGTTCAGATCCGTAGTGCCTGGCAATCCTCCTGAGCCGTCTTAAGAGGAGTGCCACATGGGACCCGAAGACTCCCCTGTAGCGGTGCGCCTCATCGATCACGACGCCGCCAAGCCCGGCAAAGAACCGGCTCCACTGGTGATGCCATGAGAGGATATGGTGGAGCTCGTGCGGATTTGTAAGGATGATCCGGGAAGTACGCCGGATGTGCGGCCTTCTGCCGGTTTCCGTATCGCCATCATACACTGCCGTCATGGAATCAGCCCCGAGATCATGTTCGAGAGATCGCAGGGTCCGCAGCTGATCGTGGGTAAGGGCTTTCGTGGGATAGACGAAGAGGAACGTCGACGCGGGATCCTCGAGAATTCGCTCGAATACCGGCAGCGCAAAGGCGAGGGTCTTCCCGGACGCCGTGGGGGTGGTCATGATGATGCTTTTCCCGTCCCGGAATGCCTCAATTGCGTCGCACTGATGGGAATAGAGACGGATATCCCGGGAATCGAGATAGTGCGCAATGGGGGGAGGGAGTGTTCGTTCAAGCGAACCATACGTCGCGCTTCGGGAAGCGATCTCTTCCATGTGCACAAAACCGGGCCCGAGGTCAGGATCCCCGGAGAACCCCGGGAGGATCTCCACAACCTCCATCAGTTCTCCTCCCTGAAAAGGCAGAACAGCCTTGCCAGTGAGACGAGATCCTGGCAGTTGTGCTCCACAACAGGGATCAGGGGACCAGGATTCTGCGAGGTGAGGAAAGCCTCATAGAACTCGGGAACCATCATGGAAGGCACATCTTCCTGCCGATAGATGGAGAAGAGCCGCTGCTCCAGTGTCATGAGGCGGCAATCGGGAAGGGCATCCTTAAAGCGCCTTCTGGAAGGATGGAGGAGATCGTAGTGCGGATTGGTGATATCACACGCCTCCCCGTACAGTGCGTAACGCTCCTTCAGGTATGGCACGTCAAAGGTCCTTCCATTATAGGTGACCAGGACCATGTCGCGGGAGAGGTATTCCCTCGTGGCCTGGAGTGCAGGAAGCTCCTCCTCCATGCTCCTCACAAGATACTGCGAGGTGACGAGGCGGTCATCCTGCAGAAAGGCGAGGCCGATGAGAATGATCGGCCTCTGGTAGATCCCGAGGGTTTCCAGGTCGAGGAAGAGGAACCGCTCCGCATCATAGAGCCCGTTCGTGCAGAGTGAAATAGGATGGGAGGCGGGATGCCACCGTGTCACCAGGGAGTTGATCTCTTCCGGAGATCCGTCATGCAACGTTGCGAGGATCTCCCTTGCTGAGTCCTGGAACCGGCGGTGATGGAGGAGATCGCAAATGGTCCTGTATCCCATTCGCTTCAGATCTCTCTCCTTTCGCCTGCCAATCCCGTACACAAGGGTGAGATCCTGGAGAAGGTGCTGCATCACCCCCTCAGTATCTTTTTCCGGTAGGCTCAGGGCATGGCTTCGCGTGATGCGGTAGACCGGGCCATCCTGTGTTTCAAGTACGCACCCGGGAAGAGCATCCTCAATCGTTGTGTCCATGTACCTCTGGAGAAGGGAATGTTTCAGGCGCTGGACGTCATGGTATTCCGATTCAAGAACAGGTGAACCGGAGAGGTGTGCCCGAAACATCCGGTCATTGCTGATGACGGTATAGTCCGGGGCCTGAACAATACGTTCCCGCCAGAGTCTGCTGGCAGTGTCAAAGGCCAGGGGCAGGGTCATGGTATTGCCAGAGAGAATGTATCAGGAGGAACCGCATTTGAGGGTTGACTGTGCACAGTGAAAGTAAAATGACCCCGCCGCACTGCTTATCCTCTCGTGCGCTAACCTATCAAAACAAGGTGAATTTTATACCCCTTTACCAAAACGGCGCCGGTTCGTGGCGGAGGGTCAATACCAACCCGGGTGGATTGCACGGTAGCAGGGGGCGATGAACATGACCATCCGGGGATTTTTGATTGACCTTGACGGGGTGGTCTACACGGGTGGAAATGCAATTCCCGGGGCGCAGGAAACCCTCAGGTGGCTCTCCCGGGAAGGGTACCCTTTCCGATTTGTCTCGAATACCACACGGAGATCGAAAGCGAGCATCTCGCGCAGGCTTGCTGAGATGCATCTTGATATCAGGCCTGAACACATCTTCACTCCGGCAGTCGCTGCGGCATCCCTGATCCGTATGCGGAATTACCGGCGGATATTCCTGCTCACAACCGGGGATGTTCACCTCGATTTTGAGGCCGCGGGACGTGTCAGATCATGGGATGGTGCCGATGTGGTGGTGGTGGGTGATGCAGGGAATGACTTCACGTATAAAGCCATGAACCAGGCATTCCGTCTCATCCAGGCAGGCGTACCCTTCCTTGCGCTTGAGAAAGACCGTTCCTGGATGGACACAGACGGGCTCTCGCTCTCGGCCGGTCCGTTTGTTGCCGCGCTCGAATATGCCACGGGAAGCACCGCTGAACTTGTGGGGAAGCCGTCACCGGTTTTTTTCCAGACCGCGCTCGATTCCATGGAGCTTGCCGCGGGTGAATGCGCAATGATCGGGGATGATGCGTATACTGATGTGCGGGGGGCCATGAACATGGGAATGGCCGGACTCCTGGTTGAGACGGGAAAATTCAGGCAGGATATCCTGTCAGGGATGCCAGACGTCCCGACCGCAGTGCTGCACTCGCTGGCAGATCTGCCTGCATACCTGAAAAATCCGGATAATTCATGATGCAGATGCGCTTCCTGCCATATCTTCTTCTCATATGTGGTGCGTTTTTTGCGCTCTGCAGTGCCGGATGCCTTGAAGGGATTCCTTTTCTTGGTCCCCCGGCGGTGTACCCGCATATTGTTCCCATCGAGGGCGGCACCATGCCGGAGCCCCCGAGGTACATGTTCGCATTCCAGGACAGGAATGTTGAAGTGGATGCACCCGTGGAGGCCCCGGTCTATGCAGGGGCAAGGGCAACTGACAAGAGCGCCCGTATTTTTGACCGTGCGCTCACGGAACCCCAGTGGAGGGAGGGCATATACAGGGCACTCATCAGCGATCCGGCACAGGACGCATTGTATATAGGCGTGATCAGCACCCTGAAGGCAGAACAGCATCTCAACAGTCTTGACTCCGACGAATATGCCGAGCTTATGGCAGTCTTCGTACAGTCAATCCCGTATGAGAACCAGAATCTCACCAGCCCGAGGTATCCCATAGAGACGTATGTGGACGGGATGGGCGACTGCGATGACAAGAGCCTGTTCCTTGCAGGCCTTCTCAGCCGTGAAGGGTACCGGACGGCGCTCCTCTATTTCGAACCGGAACGGCACATGGCGGTGGGGGTGGGTTGCCCGGAGCGCGGATACAGGAATACCGGGTATGCCTATATTGAGACTACCAACGTGAGCCTGGTGGGAATCCCTCCGGAAACACTTGCTGGAGGGACCGTGCTCTCTTCGCCGCCTGTGGTTATCCCCGTCGGAAACGGCATGCTGAACTACACCCTCTGCAACGAGACATCGGCCATCTGGCGTTTAAAAGGCGATTCAGAGCAAATCCTTGCCAGGATAGAGACAGAAGTCCGGGATATGGAAACGAGGCTCGAAGAAAAGAAGGGAGTCCTTGACGCCCGGAAATCGTCCCTTGAAGCGTTTCTCTCCGTCGGTGATACTGGCGGATACAACAGGGGAGTTGCCGCCTACAATGCAGAGGTTTCGCAGTATAACCAGATGCGGGCCGATCTCCTGACCAGGGTGGAGAGGTTCAACCGGATTGCGGAAGTTCATAATTTTATTGTAACGAGCCAGCATGACAGGAAAGGCATCTGGGAGTGGTATCTAACCTTCCCAGGTCTCTGACCCTGGAAGGGAAAACCCGTGAGCAATTCCCCATGACCTGTCAGGTCCGGCTCAACATACCCAATCAACGACATGGAGCCCTGACACTTCATGCCCAGCATACTCCGGCGAGGATGTGATCCGCCGGACGGCGCAATCGCAGTATTCACGGGCGGAGTCAATCCCGATGAACCTGCGCCCGAGCCGCCATGCGGCCAGAGTTGTGGTCCCCGCACCGTTGAAGGGATCCAGGATGATGTCTCCCCGGTAACTGAACAGCTTGAGAAGTCTCCGGGGCAGTTCTTCGGGGAACATGGCAGGATGGTGAAAATCCCGCATTCTTATCTCGGGGGGGAATGTCCACTTTCCCATCACCCATTCCTTGAACTCAACATCTGTGATGTCGATATCCTCTCTCCGGCCAACTTTCTTGTGAGACTCCTTGTCAAAGACCTCGATAAACTCCCAGGTGTACTTGAGATAGGGCATGGAAGGGGACTTCCAGCTCCCCCAGGCGGTGAACTTGGCGTTGTAATTGTTCTTCTCCCACAGGATTTCGGCCTTCCATAAAAATCCAATCTGTTGCAGGTGGGTGGAGATGATGTGGTGGGTAGGCACATAGTCCGAAAAGAGGGGCTGGATGTTCACCGCAAGCCTCCCGCCTGGTTTGAGAACCCGGTAACACTCCTGAAAGATCCTGCGCAGCTTGGAAAAATACTCGTTCCATTCCCTCGTATCGTCAAGGGGATCCTTCGCATATGCATGGCCGAAATTATAGGGAGGGGATGTGATCACCATGTCAATGCTTTCCCCAGGGATTGCAGAAAGCACGGCCTCTGCATCTCCACAGAGTATCCGGTTGGTATAGGGTATGATCTCCGGGGGTTCCGTGTGTGGTATTGCAGCATTTGCCCCCTTGCTGCCTCTGCGTATTCTCTCTTTCCCCGCCTTGTCCGGGATTACCGGGGTCCGTCTGGAACGGGAGACCATGGGTACAAGGAATATTGCCCCGCCTCGTGAAAAAGGGCAGTGCTTATGGGATGTGTGATACCAATGGCGATGTGAAGGTCACAAGCGTTTAATCCTTGTGCCCCGAGATACTGTACTATCAGACTCCTGGAGGGTATCATGCTGGAAATCAAGGATATTCAAGTAAAAATTGGGGAGCGGGAGGTTCTCCGCGACATCAACCTCCACATCAAGGAAGGGGAAACCCACGTCCTGATGGGACCCAATGGATCGGGCAAGACCACCCTTTTACGCACAATCATGGGATTTGCCGGCCTTGAGGTGACATCCGGGCAGATCCTCTTCAAGGGAAAGGACGTGACACATATGCCCATCCACGAAAGGGCAAAACTCGGTATGGGAATGCTCTTCCAGAGGCCCCCTACCATTGCCGGTCTCAAGCTTGGGAAACTCCTGGCAGTTACTTCAGGGGAGCGTGCCGGCATGGTCAGTGAGTACACCCGCTATCTTCACATGGATAACTTCATGGACCGTGCAATAAACCTGGGATTTTCTGGAGGCGAGATAAAGAGGAGCGAAGTTTTGCAGCTGATGGTCCAGCAACCGGATTTCGTCATGCTTGACGAACCTGAAAGCGGGGTCGATCTCGAAAATATCACCCTCATTGGCAATGCAATTGCCAGGCTGCTCGAGAAAGACGTGCACATCGTGAACAGAAAGAAGAGCGGGCTTGTGATTACACACACCGGGTATATTCTCGATTACCTTGATGCAGATTTCGGGCACGTCATGTGCGACGGCGTATTCCGCTGTCACGGGAACCCAAGGGAGATACTCCGGGTGATCAAGACATCAGGATACAAGGAGTGCCTTGCATGCCAGAAGATATAGAGCAGATGGCGGATCTCTCACCCGCGGAGCAAGAGCGGCTCACCCAGACGGGTCTTGAGGTGGAGATGAAGAACCGTTCCGGCAGCTTCTTCCAGGTCGACCAGGAGATCAGGCAGGTTGCATCGCTTGAGAAGGGCATAGAAGTCCTCTCGATCAGGGACGCACTCCAGAAATACGACTGGCTGGAGGAGTTCTCATGGAAACTGGTTCCGAAAGACAAAGATAAATACACGAAGTACGTTGCTGATCAGCCGGATCCCAGGGGTTTTGTGATCATCGCACGGAAGGGGAGCAGGACAGTATATCCCCTCCAGACATGCCTCTTCCTTGCAAAAACATCCGTCCAGCATGTCCACAACATCATTATCGCAGAAGAAGGAGCCGAACTGCACCTTATATCCGGGTGCGCAAGCGCCTCGTACACGAAGACGGGGTCCCATATCGGGGTGTCAGAATTTTATGTCGGCAAAGGTGCCCGCATCACCTCCACGATGATACACAACTGGGGAGAAGAGATCAGCGTTTTCCCCAGGAGCGCGACGAAGATTGAAGAGAACGGTGTCTTCCTCTCGAATTATGTGTGCATGCAGCCTGTCCGGAAGATACAGATGTCTCCTTTTGCCGATCTGGCAGGGAAAAACTCTGTTGCGAGGTTCTCAAGTATCGTCGTTTGCACCCCCGGATCCTTCATGGATCTCGGGTCAGTTGCCCGACTGTCATCAGAGGGCGCAACCGCAGAGCTCCTCACCCGTGCAATCACCACCGGGGGAACCATCATCTCTCGCGGGATGATCGAGGGAACAACCGGCCACACAAGGGGGCACATCGAATGCAAGGGGCTTATCCTCAGGGACGGCACTATCCACGCAATCCCGGAGATCAAGGGTGATGTGGTTGACACGGAGCTCTCCCACGAAGCCGCGGTGGGCAAGATTGCACGCGATGAGATTGAGTACCTGATGTCCCGCGGCCTCGACGAGGATGTGGCGACATCAACCATCATCAGGGGATTCCTCGATGTGAAGATAGCCGGACTGCCACAGTCCCTGCAGAACCAGATCGATGCCGCTATCGATTCCGCAGAAAAGAGCGGGTTCTAGGTGAATTGCCGCGCAAAGGAGAAACGGACGGATGCCTGAAGATTCCAGATCGGGTGAACGGACTGCCATGGTTGAGACCCAGATTGCCGCGCGGGGTGTGCGCAATCCACGGGTACTTGAGGTCATGCGAAAAGTCCCCCGGCATCTCTTCGTACCCCCTCTGTACCAGGGTGCTGCCTACAGGGACAGCCCGCTCCCCATCGGGCACGGCCAGACAATCTCCCAGCCGTACATTGTCGGTCTCATGACCGAACTTCTGGATGTGTCCCAGGGCGACCGGGTCCTCGAGGTCGGAGCGGGCAGCGGGTACCAGGCTGCGATACTCGCGGAGTTAGGGGCTCATGTCATCACAATTGAACGACTCCCCGAGGTTGCAGGACTTGCCCGCGAGAACCTTCAGAGAGCAGGGGTTGTGGGTGTCCAGGTGATCGTGGGGGACGGGACGGAAGGATATCCCCCCGGGGCGCCATACAAGGCGATTCTCATCACCGCAGGTACCCCGGAAATCCCTGATCCCCTTCTATCCCAGCTTGATGAGGGTGGCCGGCTTGTGGCCCCGGTCGGGTCCCGCGACATCCAGGAACTTATCCGGCTGGAGAAATCCGGAGGACATATCACGCGGTCCACGTTTGGAGGAGTGGTGTTTGTTCCCCTCCTGGGCCGCCATGGATGGGAGGCGTAAATCCGGTGGCATGGCATGACGCAACCCGCCCGCTCACCCATGGAGCAGTGGTGTATCCCGGGGACGATGTGCCATCGATGATCCAGGAGGATTGCGGAAGATATCTTCTTTCACACCTCCACCTGTCATCGCACTCGGGAACGCACATCGATGCACCGTCCCATTATATCAGGGGGACTGCATGCATCGATGAGATTCCTTTTGACAAATTAACAGGAAAATGCCGGGTATTGGAGATCCCCGGAAGAGAAACTGAAATTGCGGCCGCAACTCTTGGGCCAGCACTCGCAGGAGCGGGAAAAATCCTCCTGAAAACATGGTTCTCAAAAGAGATGGAGTTCCGGGAGGATTACCCGGGACTTTCCCCCGATGCCGCCGATGCACTGGTCAGCGCGGGAATCGAATGCGTGGGGATCGACTCGCCGTCAATCGAACCGTATCATGGCGACGGGAGTGTCCACCGGACGCTTCTCTCGCACGGTATCGTGATCATCGAGCTGCTTGCTCTCGAAGGCATCAGAGGTGGTGATTACTGGATGGTGGCGCTTCCCCTGAGGCTCGGGGGACTGGACGGATCGCCGTGCAGGGTGATCCTGCGTGACAATGATTCAGGATGATACCATGGATCCGATTATCAGTGCAGTACAGAAACTCAAGGAATTAACCCTGCATTCAGGGTGCGAAGACGGGACGATTGTTCTTTCCGTGAATCCCGACCGGAAGGTATGCCAGTATGAGAAAGGTGCCTGCATGGAGGCGTTTTTCGGTGGAAGAATTGCCGAATTCGTCACGTTTGAACCCATCCGGGCAACCACGAAGCTCGGATTTCTCTTCGATGCAACGCTCGAAAAGATCGGGCAGCGTGCAGCAGCGTGCGCAATTATCAACGTGATGACAGGCTTTTTGTGTATCTCCAGGGTCAGGAGATCATGTCCCCCTGAGTGCCATGCCGCGTGCAGGGCAGATCTCATCCAGACAATCGGGAGCAGTCGTGTCGCGGGACTGGGTATTCCCGCCCCGGTGCTGGAATCCTTGCCCTGCCATAACACTGCCAGTCCAGACGGAGATGTGATCCTCGTTTCAGGTGAAGGACTTATATCCCCCGAGGGTATGGCCCTGATGAACGGGCCTTCGGCTGACAAGGTGATGCTCGTGGGCCCCTCAACCGCAGGTGTCGCCGCACTCGAAAAGATACGCCACTGGTGTCCGTACGGCAAAGGATAACTCTATTTTTGTTCAATCAGATCCATATCAATGCGTTTTGGCTCTTCCGGGATCCGTTCCCGGTACGGGCGCGAACTCGTGTCGACATCCCTCCTGCTGGGGCACATCCTTGGTGAAAAATTCAAAGAAATAATAGTGGGAAGGGACACGCGGACAACCTCGCGCATCATCGAGAATGCCTTCATCGCGGGAGTGCTCTCCGGAGGGAGCTCTCTGCGAACGGCAGGGCTTGTCCCCACACCTGCGGTGGCGTCTTCGATCACACAAGGCGGTTCGGGGTGCATGATCACCGCGTCACATAATCCCGAGGAATACAACGGCCTCAAGATCTTCAATCACGGCGGCTCGTCGCTTTTTAAAACCCAGCAGAAGGAGATTGAAGAATTACTGGTGGCGGCAGGAAAACCTGCCGATCACCACGCATTCCAAAAAAGCCCTGGGAGAGTGACGTCGCCAGGGATCCTGGATACCTATATTCAGAAGATCACTGCGAGGTTTCCTTCCGAGCGCATGGGACGGATGATCCTTGATTGTGGCAATGGTGCGGGAAGCGTTGCGAGTCCCGCGATATTAAGGGAGATGGGTGCTGATATCCGGTGCATCAATTGCACGCCATCCGGTTTTTTCACCCGCCCCTCTGAACCCCTCGAACAGAACCTGGGGTACCTTCCCCCCCTTATTACGGCGTGGAAAGCATCCGGTGCGGTTGTCCATGACGGTGACGCAGACAGGATGATGGCATTCGATTCACGCGGCAGGTATATCACGGGTGACCAGATGCTCATCCTCTTCTGCAGGTACCTGGATGCCCAAAGAGTGGTGACCACCACCGATGCGAGCATGGCAATCGACGAATGGGCCGAGGTGAGACGCACCCCTGTCGGGGACAGCTATGTCTCTGAAGCCCTGGCAGGATGGGGGGATTTCGGCGGTGAACCCTCAGGCGCCTGGATATTTCCCCGCCAATCGCTCTGCCCGGACGGCCCGTATGCCGCGGCGCTCTTCTGCCAGATGGCATCGGAATGGGATATTGCAGCGGAACTTGACAGAATCCCTGTATACCCCATCCGCCGGCGTTCGCTCCCGTGTTCCTGCGCGCACGAGGTGATGCATTCCCTTGGCGCAGCCAGTCCGACAGATGGAATCAGGATTTCAAGGGATGAGGGATGGTATCTTGTGAGGGCATCCGGGACTGAACCGAAGATCCGCATCACTGCCGAAGGCCGCACACCTGCAGCCGCTGACGCACTCCTCGATGAGGGCACCCGTGCCGTGAGGGAGTGGAAAAGCAAAATAACGCACCAGTGAAAGGATACTCTGTATGCAATGCGTCATCCTGGCTGCAGGGGAAGGGAAAAGGATGCGGCCGCTCACCGCCACACGGCCAAAGGTCATGCTCCCGCTCGCAAACCGCCCTATGCTTGAGCACCTCGTCCTCGCAATCCGGGATGCGGGTATTGCGGAAATACTCATCGTCACGGGATACATGGAATCAGAAATACGGAATCATTTCAGGGACGGGAAGGATTTCGGGGTCAGCATCGAATATTCGGTCCAGCGTCACCAGCGCGGGACCGCAGATGCACTCAACAGGGCAAGGGATGGCGTAAGTGACGATTTTCTTTTGATGAACGGTGATATGGTAGTCGCGTCCCCTGATATCAGGAGAATACTCTCGGCGGGACCGTTCTGCATGGGTATATATCCCTCTGAACACCCGGAGGATTACGGGGTGGTCCAGGTAGAAGGTGAGAATGTGACAGGTCTTCAGGAGAAGACGCGGGAACCACAGGGAAACCTGGTGAATGCGGGAATCTACCATTTCAGCCCTGATATTTTTCGCTTGATCGACAGGATAGAGATCTCACCGAGAGGAGAACTCGAGCTCACCGATGCGCTTTCGATGCTGATAGATGAGGAAAGTCTCAAAAGTCTCCTCCTTCATTCATGGATTGATGTCGGGTACCCCTGGGATCTCCTGGCTGCGAATGAGACCATGATGCGGGGCCTGCACTCGTACGTGCAGGGTTCCGTGGAAGAGGGGGTAGTGATGAAGGGCCCGGTATCCATAGGCCCGGGATCGGTGATCCGGGCAGGGACGTACATCGAAGGGCCCTGCTGCATCGGCAGGGACTGCCGTATCGGCCCCCACGCGTATATCCGCGGATCGACGGCAATCGGAGATGGCAGTCACATCGGTCATGCAACGGAAGTGAAGAACTCGATCATCCTTTCAAGGACCAACCTCCCTCATTTCAATTACCTGGGCGACTCGGTGGTGGGAAGCGGATGCAACTTTGGTGCAGGGACCAAAGTTGCCAACCTCCGTCATGACGGCGCGGAGGTGCGGGTGCAGGGGGTCTTCACCAAGAGGAGAAAACTTGGGGCAATTGTGGGTGATAACGTGCAGTTTGGTATCAATTGTTCGGTCAATGTCGGTTCGGTTATCGGGTGCGGTGTGCAGGCCGGCCCTCATGCAAGGGTTGACGGGTATATTGCAGACGGAGCGAAGGTCAGGTAGATGGGAACTATGCAGGCAGTGATTCTTGCCGCGGGTGAAGGAAAGAGGCTCCGGCCTCTCACGAGAAGCAGGCCGAAAGCCCTGATACCGGTGGGGAACACCCCGGTCCTCGATTATGTGATACATGCACTTCAAACCTGCGGGATACGCGATATCATCGTCGTGGTGGGATATCGGAAAGAGCAGGTGATCCGGCACCTGTCGGCGCTCGATGCTGGTGTAAAGGTGGTGGTTCAGGAAAAACCCCTTGGGACAGCCCATGCACTTCTCCAGGCGAAAGAGTTCATCAGGGATCGGTTCCTGGTGCTTCCCGGGGACAATTACATCAACAGTGCTTCGATTGCCCGCATCATGAACAGGCGGAACGCCGTGCTCGTGAAAGAGCATCCCTATCCATCCAATTTCGGGGTCGTTACAACGAAGAAGGGATACGTGACCCAGATTATTGAAAAACCCGCCATGTCGCCGAGTTTTACGATCTCTACGGGAATCTTCTCCCTTGACCAGGACTTTTTCTCATCGCTCCGGGAGAATGACATGACTGATGCGATTGGAGCCTTCCTCGAATCAGGGAAAAAGCTCAGGGCGGTTCCCGCCGACGACTGGCAGGATGCAGTGTATCCATGGGACCTTCTCCAGATGAACCAGTACCTCATCCGCTCCGTGCAGCCGGAGAAGGCAGGGGAGGTATCCGAGCACTGCACCATACAGGGGCCGGTCCGGATAGGGAAAGGGACCAGGATAAGCCCCATGACCAGCATCTTCGGCCCGGTGGTGATAGGTCCGGAATGCGAGATAGGGCCGTGTGCCTGTATCATGCCATATTCCAGCATCGGCCAGAGGGTCAGAATAGATCCCTTCACTCTCGTGGAGAATTCCATTCTCATGGACGATTGCGAGGTTGGGTCGCATTCCAGGATCCGGGACTCGGTGATAGGCGAGGGATCCCGCCTTGCAGATCACGTTACCACGGTTGCTGCCTCCCACCTGATGGAGATCCAGGGCGAGCAGATCCGCGGTCGGTTTGGAGCGATACTCGGCGAGGAAGTCCGTGCGGGACCATTCACGGTGCTCGAGGGCGCTATCGTGGGGAATAACGTGAATATCCGGGGAGGCTCCCGGATCCAGTCCACCATGGCCTATGGCGACGGGGGGCTGGTGGTGTAGGCGTGTGCGGAATATTCGGCTATTGCGGCCAGCAGAGGGCAGCGCCCATCCTCATCGAGGGGCTGAAACGCCTTGAATACCGTGGATATGACTCATTCGGAATCGCGGTTGCCGATCGTACCATCACCGTGAAAAAGAAGGAGGGAAGGATCTCTCAGGGGATGCCGAACGCGTCCCGGATAAAAGGGGTAATCGGGATCGGCCATACCAGGTGGGCAACCCACGGTGTTCCGAGCGATGAGAATGCCCACCCGCATTGTGACTGTCACGGCGAAATCGCGGTAGTCCACAATGGTATCATCGAGAATTATGCCTCCCTCAAACGCGAACTCGAGGAGAGGGGACACAGGTTCTCTTCGGATACTGATACCGAGGTGATTCCTCATCTCATCGAGGAGCAGTACAGCGGCGACCTCGTCTCGGCAATGGCCGCAGTCCTCCCGAGGCTTGAAGGGAGCTATGCGATTCTTGCAATCGCGAAAGGGTGCAGGGAGATCGTGGCAGCCAGGAAAAAGAGCCCCCTGGTCCTAGGGCTTGGGGACCGCGCCAACCTGGCAGCATCGGATGTCACACCACTCCTCGAGCATACGGAGAGGATGATCTTTCTCGAAGACGGGGATATGACTGCGATATCGGATCGTGATATCCGGATATGGCACGATGGAACACCGGTGGAGCGGCATATCCAGAAAATCGACTGGTCTGTCGCGGAAGTCAGGAAGGGGGGGTTTCCGCACTACATGCTCAAGGAAATCTATGAACAGCCTGATGTGTTCTCATCCACCATCCGTGCCCTCAGGGAAGACGAGATGCCCGGGATTCTGGATGGCATCCATGGCATCACTGTCGTGGCCTGCGGGACCTCCTACCATGCAGCTCTCCTCTTCCGCTACCTTGTCGAATCGCATTGCGGTATTCCGGTACGGGTGGAACTGGCATCTGAGTTCAGGTATACGTCCCCCCCTCCCGGTGATCTGGTCATAGGCGTGAGCCAGTCCGGAGAGACCGCCGACACCATCGCAGCAATGCAGAAGGCAGGCATGCTGGGCCACCCAACCCTTGCAGTGACAAACGTACTCGGAAGCACCATTACCCGGATCGCAGACAGCACGCTTTTCATGCGGGCAGGCCCCGAGATAAGTGTCGCAGCCACAAAATCTTTCATCGCCGAGCTGGCAGTGTTCTCTCACCTTGTAGACCGGATGAGCGGGGGAGCGCTTGGGGCGGAACTTGGAAGGGTCCACCTTGCCCTCAGCGAAGCCCTCCTCATCGATCTCTCCCCGGCTGTTGATCTCTGCAGGCAGGCAGAATCCATGTTCTTTGTGGGGAGAGGGCCCTACTTCCCTCTCGCGCTTGAGGGTGCACTGAAGATGAAGGAAATCACCTATATCCACGCTGAAGGGTATGCGGCAGGGGAGATCAAGCACGGGCCTTTTGCACTCCTCTCGCCAAAAACCCCTGTAGTGGCACTCTGTCCTCCGGGAGAAGGGTATCCCGTGATGTTCTCAAACATCAGGGAGATGAAAGCCCGGGGTACACCCATGATCGTGTTCGGGGTTTCCAAAAATCAGGAACTTCAGGAGGTCTCGGATGTGTTCATCCCTGTGCCGGAAGGTGGACCACTGTTTCATATCCTCGGGACTGCTGCGCTGATGCAGGTTCTCGCGTACAGGACAGCAGCAGTTCTCGGGCGTGATATCGATCAGCCGAGAAACCTCGCGAAAAGCGTCACGGTGGAGTGAGGGTCCTGTCAATGGAAAAGAAGGGAATGCAGCAGGTGAGGGGAACCTCCGGGGATGCCGGGGAGGTCCAACTCCGTATTTCGATATTCGGCCCGTCGACCCGGTTCCTCTCCGGAATAACGTACTTCACCATACGGCTCTCGAATGCGCTTGTTTCCATAGGCAGGATCGATGCAATCCTCTTTCGACACATGCTCCCAAAAAAACTCTTTCCGGGATGGAAGAGAGTGGGAAAGACACTCACCAGCGAATGTTTTGATCCGCGGGTGAAGGTACATGAAATGCTGGACTGGTTCAACCCGGTTAGCTGGATGAACGCATGTGCCCGCGCAAGGAATACCGAGGTGCTCATCCTCCCGTGGTGGACATCAAGCGTGGCACACATGTATCTCTTTGTCCAGGTTTTCATCCGGAAGAGGCGGTTCGTGGTGATAGAGTTCCACGAACCGGTTGACCCGCTCGAGGATGCAAGTCTTCCCCTCCGCATGTATGCACGGGTATCGGGCTGGCTGGTACGGACTCTTGCCAGCGGATACATCACCCATACCCGCTATGACCGTGACCTCATCGTCCAGAGGTACCACATTCCCGCAGAGAATATCCGGATCATCCCGCACGGATTGTATGACCAGTATGCACACATCGACCCGCAGAAAGCCAAAAATACCCTTGCAATAAGGGAAGAATATGTCATTCTCTTCTTCGGCCTCCTGCGCCGGTTCAAGGGTGTGCGCTACCTTATCGAGGGATTTGAGATGCTTCCTCATGAGATAAAAAAGCAGTCACGGCTCTGTATCGTGGGGGAGGCGTGGGAAGACCAGGAGTCTGTGACAAAGGCACATACCTCGCCGGACAGGGACAGGATCACGATGGTAGACCGGTATGTACGCGATGAGGAAGTTGCACTCTATTACTCTGCAGCCGATGTCTTTGCCGGCCCGTATACCCGGGAATCCCACGATCCCTGTGCGGTGTGCCATATCGCCATGTCGTACGGACTTCCGGTGGTGGCATCGCATACCGGAGGCATGATCGAGAGCCTTGGCTCGTATGAAGGTGTGTGGTTCGTTCCTCCGGAGGATCCGGCAGCGATCAGGGACGCCCTCGTGAACATTTACAGGGAGAGAGGAAAGAGGTATCCCGTCCCGGAATCACTCAGGTGGGACCGGATTGCGATCCAGTGGCGGGAATTTCTGATTCAGGGACTGGAGACAAGATGAGAAGAGTAGTGGATATCGGCTGCCACATGCAGTCAGGGGGAGGATCATGAGGGTTGCAGTTCTTACATCGTACGAATTCTCGGTGCTTGGTGGTGCCGAGCGGCTGATCCTTGACCTTGCGCGAGCCCTGGATGCCGAGGTGGTGGTTCCTCACTATGATGAGAATATCGTGGCTCATTACGATCCTGTCAGGGAAATACGGGTCCGGTCACTGCAATCGCCTCTTCCAGGAGAGCCAGCCCGCCAGATTGCAGGAATGCACCTCTTCAGGCGGGCTTCCCTGGAGTATGATTTTTACATCTGCATTGACGACATCGCAGCCCGCGCTCTTGTTCACCCGGTTCCCCATCTCTACTACATGCTCACACCCAGAAGGGCGTTGTATGACATGTATTACCCGTTCATTGCACAGAAGAGCATACCTGCAAGACTGGTCTATGCTCCGGCCCTCTCAATTGCACGCTATTCTGACAGGCGTTTTGTGAGCCGATATGTAAAGAACCTGGCCTGTATCTCTCATACCGTGCGGAATCGCATCCAGAAGGTATACCTTCGTGATGCCAGCGTGCTCTATCCTCCTGTCCACACTGATCGCTTCACCTGGAAACCCTCAGAGGGTTACTGGCTCTCTCTGGGAAGGGTGGATAAGTGGAAGAGGGTAGACCTCCAGGTGAAGGCTTTCTCGGAGATGCCCGACAAGACGCTGATAGTTGTTGGCCGGGTATATCCCGGATTTGAACATCTTGAAAAGCATGCACCCCCCAACATCATCTTTTACCATTCCAGGACAGAGGAGGAGATGATTGACCTGTACTCCCGCTGCGAGGGATTCCTCACCACGGCAATTGATGAAGACTTCGGGATCACTCCCCTTGAGGCGATGGCAAGTGGAAAACCCGTGGTTGCAGTCAGGGAGGGGGGATACCAGGAGACCGTCGTGGATGGGATGTGCGGCAGGCTGGTTGCACCCACCACTGGTGCCATCCAGAACGCGGTCCGGGAGGTGGGGCAAAATCCTGATTCCTTCAGGGATGAATGCAGGAAGAGGGCAACACTGTTTGATTACCGTGAATTTTCCCGTCAGGCTCGGGACCTTGTCGACAGTCTCACACCCTAACCTGGGGATAGGATCCGGGGGAACAGGGTTCCGGCCCCGATGCATGGGACATGTGAGTCGGATCGACAGTCAATCTCTTTGATATATCCTTGTTCTCTGAAAAACCCCAAAGAATTTTAATGGAAGGGTTATAACATGTGCTAAAGTGTACGGGGATAGGAGAACATGGATTCACCCGATTTTATGCGATACAGGAAATACCTGATAATCATTTTTCTGGCAATCCTTGCCATTTTCATGCTGTGGATACGGATGCTCCCTTCAGCCAGCGTGGCATCGACTGATATCCTGAACCTGGTAGGGAGCGATGACCCCCTCTACAATTTGCGGCAGATAGAGCAGATGAATGTGAACTTTCCGAACTACAGCTGGTTCGAGGCCATGACCCTGTATCCGACCGGGCAGGTCATCCACTGGGGCCCGCTCTTTATCTGGATAATATCGGGCCTCTGCCTTCTGACCGGTGCGACCACGAGGCCTGAAATAATATCTCTCGCGCTCACAATCCCCCCAATCATGGCCGCCATCATGGTCCCGGTCATATATCTTCTGGGAAAGAAGATCTCGGGATTTTCATGCGGCCTCCTTGCCGCATTTTTCATCGCGGTGGTAAGCGGGCAGTTCTACTTCCGGTCCCTGTACGGGTATCTGGATCACCATATCGCCGAGGTGCTTTTCAGCACAGTCTTTTGTCTGTGTTATATCTGGGTCCTTGTGTACACACGAGAACACCCCGTTGACTTTACCAGGAAGGAGACCCTGCGAATCCCCATCATCATGTCTGTTGCATGCGGGGTTGCTTATATCCTGGGGCTCCTCGTGATGCCAACCATGGTCCTTTTTGCCCTTATTGCAGCGTTATTTACGTTTATTCAGTGCATCTGGGATTTTTTCCGGGGTATTCGGGCAGATTCTCTCCTGCTCATCAATATCGTCACGTTCGGGATCGCTGCAGCGAGTTTTCTCATATTCGGGGTGCACAAGGAAGGCCTGCAGTTCGACTATTATACGCTGGGGCATCCTCTCGCATATATTCTCATTATCGTCGCGACTGCCATCCTTTTCATGTTCTCAAGAATATTCCAGAAAAGGGGGCCGGTCCAGTATGCAGGGGCGCTTGCAGGACTGGTGATTGGCGTTCTTGCGGTCTTTGCCGTGGCGCTTCCCGGAGTATTCACCACGTTCACGGAGAGCACCATACAGTTCTTCGGCCAGAATCCGCTCTACCTGACCATCCAGGAGGCACGTTCATGGACCATCAATGAGGCCTGGGACAGCTTCAATATCGGCCTTATCCTGATGGCACTTGGCCTTCTGGTCCTCCTGTACACCCTCTGGAAGGAGAAGAAAGCAGAACACCTTTTTGTGGTAATCTGGGCCCTTCTCATCATCTATTCCACCTGGCAGCATATACGGTATGAATACTACTTTGTGGTGCCCCTTGCCCTGCTCTCCGGGGTCTTCGCGGGAGCAGTCATTGACTGGGGTGGAAAAGATATCCTGGGCCTTTTTTCTGGAAAGAGAGGAAAGGCAGACGCTGCCGCGGAAACCGCGACCACAAAGGAGAAACAGAAGGGGAAGAAACATTCAAAAGCGGCACCCGCAAGGAAGAACGTGAATTACCTGAGTCTTGGGGCGGTTGCCCTGGTGCTGATCCTCACCGTTGTGTTTGCGTACCTTTCCGTTTCATACGCATACACTGTCTCCTCGTCCGGGGGTATCCGCATGAACCCTGACTGGAGGGAGTCACTTGAATGGATGGAAATCCATACACCCGACACGGGTGTGAACTACTATCGCATGTATGATGGCGCCACCTTCGAATATCCCGAACAGTCCTACGGGGTGATGTCATGGTGGGACTATGGCCACATGATTACCTACATTGCAAAGAGGATTCCCAATGCGAATCCCTTCCAGGCGGGGGTTTCGGGAGAGAATGGTGCAGCCTCATTCTTTATCACCGAGAGCGAGGAGAAGAATTCCGCCATTGCCGATGCTCTCGGTGTCAGGTATGTGATGACGGACATAGAGATGGATGTCGGGAAATTCTGGGCCATGGCAACCTGGTACAATTCGAGTGCGGGGCAGGAACCCTACGTGGAATTCCTCCTCGTCCCAGAAGAGTCGCATTCTGGAGGTTATGATCCGTTCACCCTCTATGAAGCCTCGTATTTCCGGACTATGATTTCCAGGCTGCATAACTTTGACGGATCCATGGTTGAACCAGGGCAGGTTTACTACGTCGAGATAAATGACAGGCTCTCATCAACCCCGGTAGCAACCAAAGCCGTGATCATGAATGTCCAGGAAGCCCGGGCAGCTGTGGATGCATATAATAACAATGCAGCGACGGGAACCCGGGCAATGGTCCTCTCAACGGGAATTCTCTCACCCCACGACCCGATACCCGCGCTCAGGCAGTATCGCCTCGTGCATGAATCACCGACCAACATCCTGACTCAGTCTCCCCCTGATATCAAGTACGTGAAGGTCTTCGAATACGTACCCGGTGCGAGGATAAAGGGAAGCGGTGTCATCGCAATTGATCTTGTGACCAATACAGGAAGGGAATTCACATACCGCCAGGCAAGTTCCGGTGATGGATTCATCGTCCCCTATGCAACGTCGGGCTCATCAAATGAGGTCAAGGCAAAAGGAAAATACCGGATCGAGGGGACAGGCCAGGAATTCGACGTATCAGAGCAGGCCGTCATGCAGGGGCTGCAGGTCGGGTGAATGGCACCCCGGTGCTCGGTTATTTTTGGAGAGGAATTCACATCCCATGACCTGAGCTGGCACGAGGAGAACAGCCAGCGCCTCGTCCGGGCACTTACCGGGCTGCCTCATGACATCACGAGGAGGCCCGTAGAGGTTGCAACCTATGACGACCTCGCCCGTGTTCACCACCCGCGGCATATCAGAATGATCGAGGAATTGTGTGCCTATGGCGGCAGGCGTTACCTCGACATGGACACATACGTCACCGAAGAGTCCTTCCAAGTGGCGCTCTGTGCAGCAGGATCTTCAATTGCAGCCGCCCGCCTGGCACTGGAAGGGGAACACTGTTTTGCCCTTATCCGCCCGCCCGGGCATCACGCCGAGCCGGACAGGGCAATGGGGTTCTGCCTCTTCAATAATGCAGCAGTGGCTGCGGCATGGGCGCTTGAGCGTGTTGAACGGGTTGCCATCGTCGACTGGGATCTTCATCACGGAAATGGCACACAGAAGATATTCTACCAAAGTGACAGGGTTCTCTTCTGCTCAATCCACCAGAATAACACATTTCCATGGAGTGGCTGGATCGATGAAATCGGTGAAGGCCGGGGGCGGGGTTTTACTCTGAACGCCCCCATCCACCCTGGTTGTGGAATAGGGGATTATGCCATGGTTTTCTCACATGTATTTGTCGATGCGATCACGCATTTCAACCCGGATCTCGTGATCATCTCGGCAGGACAGGACCCCCTGGGAGACGATCCCAAGGGAGCGATGCGGCTCTCTCCAGCTGATTTCGGGGTGCTCACTTCAATGATCAGGGATGTGAGCCCCTGTCCGCTCTCCCTTGTTCTTGAGGGTGGTTACGGTCCGTCGCTTGGGGCGGCGATAGGGTGCATCCTCGACGTATTAAAGACCGGAAAATGCCCGGAACCGCCGGATTCTCCCGCCCGGGAGAGCACCCGGAGGATTGTCCGTCTCCTGAAAAAAGTGATGGTATAAACACTGGATCCCTGGGATTCGGGGTATCATGCCGGATTCGTGATCTTCCGGTTTTTATGGAGGTGTGAAACTTCAAGACCCGGGACCACAACCCTGACCACCGGGACCGGAGTTTGGGGGAGATCCACCACGCACACTCGTTCGACGTTGCCCCTCAATTCATCCAGAATGTGGTGGATATCTTCGTCAATCCATGAGGAGCTTACATTCCGCAGGCTGGAAAGTGGGCTCTCTGGAGCCTCCGCGAACCACTCACGGTTGATCCGCTTCATCCGATCGTACCCCGCCCTGGATAAGAACGTCTCCCTGCTCGGTGAGATGAGGTCTCCATGCAGGTAAGAAGCCCGGTTAAATGCAACATCGATAAGCGCCCGGATCACGGCAATCTCAGGATCAGGATGACACCCCGACCCCATCAACAGGAGTCCGGGATCCTTTTTTGCAGGGTCATCGGATGCAGCAGCAATCACCGGGATATTCGTACGGCCATGAAGGTGCCAGAGGTGAATCACAATACCTGCATTCCTGAACTTTTCAAGGAGTGTATATGCCTGACCATCAGAATCGACCGAGATCTTCGTTCCCATGTTCCGGAGCCTCTCAGCGCGACTCATCGCATCGCATTCGAGCAGCTCAAGGAGGCTGTACAGGATTGCCTCTTCCCGGACGTTCCCGCTGGCAAGCCCTAACGGATCGCTCTGGAAAAGCGGCATGGTCATTCCCATGGTATCATAGGGAAAGTAGACTGCATTGCTTGGTATCAGGATCTCCTCATTGTTCAGGATGTCTGATGCCATGGTCCAATGCAGTTTTTCCCCTCTCTCAAGGGGCCGGGGAAGAATGAGAGATGCCGGGTCCACCGCCTTTGTCATTCCCACTTCCTCGAAACTGGCATAATGCATCTGTTCCCCGTGAAACTCACCATAATACCGTTCAATTGCCGCCATCATCGAGGAAACACGCGCCAGCACACGTTCGATTCCTTTTCCGGGATGCGTGTTCGTTCCCCCCCGCGGGACCCGGGAGCGGGTGCAATAGCAGCAGGGGATTCCTACACTGTCACTTCCGGTGATATCTGTCAGGGGGCTTGCACCGATTGTTTTCATCAGGGGAAGCGCCCGCTTTTCGGTCTCTTCCGGGGAGTGGGTCCGGTGGGTACCGTTGAAGAAGTGTTTCTCAACCCGATTCAGTTCGCAAGCCATCTATAGGGGATATGCCGGGATTAGTTTTATAGTTTCCAAGCACCGGTGATTGGTGTATGCAGGATGAGGAAGTGGAAGTAGGCATGAGGGTCCGGTATCACCGGACCGGGACAACAGGACGAGTGATTGCCCTGGAAAGAGAAAGGGGGGAATTATATGCCGAACTTGACAATACCAATCTCTTCTACAGGGTCGATCAGCTGGTTCCTGCAAAGGATTCAGGCGGAAAGGCAATGAAAACCAGTGACGACCGGATTGAACAGATAAAGAAAGAAAGGGAATACCTCACCGGTACAGGTTATCAGGATGCCATAACCCATACCGATCAGAGTTGCGAGGGCGGGGGTTAATCATTTATTGGTATGGTCGTGAGTTTTACCGACTCAACCCCTTTCTGGGACATGAGACGCTCTGCAAGGCTTTTTATTTCGGACCCGTCTCCCCGCACGAGAACCACCTCAAGGCATCTGTCATGAGTGACGTGGGAGTGCAGGGATGACTGGATAATCCCCATGAATTCATGCTGGATGTCGGTAAGCGTTGCGAGGAGGTTCCTCTGTCCGTGGTCGTAGATCATCGTGATTACCCCCTGGCGTTCTCCTTTCACATCGGACATCCATTTATAGTACGTGATGTAATTCCGGATGGCATCCCGGATTCCTTCTGACCGGGATGAATATCCACGGTAATTGATGATCTCGTCAAATTTGTCGAGTAAATTTTTTGGGAGGGATATCCCGATACGCGAGAGCTCGGTATCAATTGTCATGGTAAAATTCCTGTTCTCACAGGGATCTCACCCATTGGAATAATAAATACTTCTGAAAAAGAGTCACACGGTGTGGTACTTCGTGTTATGAAAGGGCTTCCTGAATCATGAGTGACACGGCAGTCATATTTTTAAGAGTTCCTCCCCACAATTTATACGATTCATGTCAACTCCATCCTGTGCTTCATTCACCGAGAAAGGACTCCGGGAAAAGAACGAGGATGCATCCCTTGCCGTTGAGGTACAAGGAATGTATCTTTTTGCAGTAGCCGAAGGCATGGGAGGGCCTGAAGAGGGACCCAGTGCGGCAGAGATTGCAGTGAATGCCCTACGCGATGGTATCCCCCAGGAAATGACACATTTGCCAGATGTCCTGGAATCGTGCCTGATCAATGCTGATACCGCCCTCTACTCCCTTCAGGAGGCAAACCCCACAAGTGAACCCCCCGCAGTGTCAATGACCCTTGCAGTGGTTCGGCCTGGTGGGGAATGTGTCGTGAACAGTCCGGGACAGCGAAAGTTGTTTTTTATTGACCGGGGCGTGCATGCGGGGGAAGGAACGGACAGAGGTGAAGGGAATGAGGGGTTCCTCCATGATCCCGGTGCCGGGATGCATGAAGCGCATCTCCCTCCCGGATTCCTTGTCATCTGTTCGGATGGGGTCACCGATTTTTTATCCGACAATCGCATCCTTGAGATTATCAGCGAGAGGGGGGACGATCTTGACGACGCCTGCCATAAGATCGTATACGAAGCGTTCCAGAATGGAAGCGATGATAATATGACCGTGGTCATGGTCAGGCAACCGGAAACGTGATATGCTGAATCCGCCTCATGGTGAAGGAGGATAACCCTGGTGGCGGTCTCTTCAAGGTCCTGGTGGAGATAGACATTGGATAGCCTTACTCATGCACTCGTTGCAGTATTGCTCTTCAATGCTCCATTCTCCGGTCAGGCGGTGCTCTTTGGAATACTTGGGGCAACCCTCCCCGATATTGATATCCTTCTAAAAAAAATCTCTGACCGCGATCCGGAACTCTTCGCATTCAGCCACGGCGGATTCACCCACAGCATTGCCGGTATCCTTGCTGTTTC
Source organism: Methanolinea sp. UBA275 (assembly GCA_002506105.1). Taxonomy (GTDB): domain Archaea; phylum Halobacteriota; class Methanomicrobia; order Methanomicrobiales; family Methanospirillaceae; genus Methanolinea_A. Next base: position 51,421 of record DAWU01000028.1, read on the forward strand.
CGCAGGGATCGTGATCGGGTTTCTTTTGTGGCAGAATCTTGCAGGCCGGACAGGGGATCTCTCTTCCCTTTTCCTGGTATGTGCGTTCGCATGTGCTGGCGGTATGACACATGTGATGCTTGATGTCCTCGCATTTCCCGGAATCCCGCTCCTGTATCCTTTCACCGCGAGAAAATTCACCGCAGGAATTTTTGCCGGGCCGAGCCTGGTATTCCTAGGTGTAAGCCTGGGGCTTTTCCTGCTGTTTTTATTCGGGTACCCGGTTCTTCCCGCACTCCCTGCCGTTGCGGTGTGTGGAGGGGTATACATCCTGATACATGTACTCCTGAAGGTGTTCGTCGGGTTGAAACACAAGGGTATTACAATCCCCACGTATAATCCCCTGAAATGGCTGGTCATCCAGGGATCAAGCGATTCCTTCACCGTCTATCGGACAGGACTCCTGGCCGAAAATGGCAATATGACCGTATATCCAAGGTATGATGGCGTGAACCCCGAATTCATTCACCGCCATATGAGCGATCCGGAGCTGCAGCGGCTTGCATATTATTCCTACATCATGGTGGCAGGATCAGAAGGGGATACCGTCGTGATCCGGGATCCTCTCAGGGAAGACGGGACGCTCTTCTATCCCCCGGCGTTTACCCGGGTGAGCATACCTAAAGATTGAGATAGCGAATGTATGGGGTTCCCGGACACTGCCTTGCAACAATCCCGACGAGTGTCTATATCAGGAATGCAACCCCAAAAAAAGAAAATCCTACGCTCACAGGGTATTAAGTATGAGTGTTTTTAAATAGATCAGGGAGGTTTGATCGGCATTGCATGATGTGACAATTCCCAGTGTGAATATCGGTGTGGTCGGCCACGTTGACCATGGAAAAACAACCCTGGTCTATGGCCTTACCGGATCCTGGACAGACAGACACAGCGAGGAGATAAAGCGGGGGATCTCTATCCGACTGGGATATGCAGATGCTACATTCTACCGGTGCGAACAGTGCACCGGACCGGAAGCATATGGGACCCATCCAGAATGTCCTGTATGCGGGAGCAAGGCGGTTCCGTTCCGATCGGTGTCATTTGTCGACGCTCCGGGGCACGAGACACTCATGGCAACCATGCTGTCGGGTTCAGCCCTCATGGACGGCGCCATGCTGGTCATCGCGGCAAACGAGACCTGCCCTCAGCCCCAGACCAAGGAGCACCTTATGGCCCTTGAACTGGTGGGGATCACACGGATCGTGATAGTCCAGAATAAGATTGACGTGGTGCCCCAGAAAGAAGCCCTGAAACACTATGAGCAGATCAAAAATTTCGTGAAGGGAACAATTGCTGAAAACGCCCCTATAATCCCTGTATCTGCTCAGAAATCCATCAACATGGGCGCCCTGGTCCAGGCCCTTGATCAGACCATACCGATCCCCGACCGTGACCCAAATGCCAGACCGATGATGCTCCTTGCGAGGTCATTTGACATCAATAAGCCAGGATCAAACTGGCGGGATCTCAAAGGGGGTGTAATCGGGGGATCTCTGATCAGGGGGATGCTGAAGGAATCTGAGGATATCGAGATCCGTCCCGGCAGGCAGGTCCAGGCTGAAAACCGGGTGCGCTGGGAGCCGATAGAGACCAAGATCACCACCATCAATGCCGCTTTAAAGAAAGTGGTCGAAGCCACTCCTGGAGGGCTTCTTGGGATAGGAACGAAACTTGACCCGGCACTGACCAAGAGCGATGCCCTCGCGGGACAGGTTGCCGGTCATCCGGGAAATCTTCCCCCGGTATGGGACAAGGCACGTTTCAGTGTAACCCTCATGGAAAGGGTGGTTGGTGCAAGCAGCGAGACGCATATAGAGCCCCTGAAGCATAACGAACCCCTCATGCTCTCTGTGGGGACGGCTGTCACAGTGGGGATTGTCGTGAACACGAAAAAGGACTGGGTGGAGGTCACCCTGAAGCGACCAGTGTGTGCGGAGATCGGGGCCAGGATCGCAATCAGCCGACAGATTGGAGGGAGATGGCGCCTGATTGGGATGGGTGTGCTGACCGAGTGAACATCCTCCTGGATGCCAATGCCCTGATGATCCCTTTTCAGTTCAGGGTCGATCTCTTTGATGAGCTGAGAAACCTTATTGGGGCATATGAACCACTGATACTGACAGAAATAATCAATGAACTGAGAGGGCTTTCCCTAGGCAGGGGGAAAGGAGGGAGTGCAGCTCGTTCTGCGCTCCTCCTTGCCAGCCGGTGTATTGAGACGGGAAGCGGGTATTCTGAAGGGACCGTCGATGAAAAGATCCTCCGGTTCGCTGGAGAGCACGGGTGCATGGTCTGCACCAACGACAGGGATCTCCGGGACCGGCTTCTTTCCCGGCGGATTCCGGTGATTACACTTATGCAACAGAAAAAGCTTGGTATATTGAGAAGATAACGGGAGAGAGTGGCGCATGTATTACAAGATGCAACTGGCGGACAAGGTCCGGGTGCCTCCCAATCGCCTGGGCGAGGAGCTTACGAAGGTCATCCTCGACGTGCTCCAGGATCACCTGGAGGGAAGCATCGATAAGGAGATCGGTATTTTTATTGCCATCACCAAGGTGCTGAAGATCGGTGAGGGAGAGATCGTCCCCGGCGATGGCGCAGTATACTATGACGTGGATTTCGAGGCAGTCGTAATCCGCCTGACACTTCAGGAGGTAATCGAGGGACTGGTAGTGGAGACCACCAGTTTCGGTGCGTTCGTGAGCCTGGGACCGATTGATGCGATGCTCCATGTGAGCCAGATATCCGATGAATACATCAATTATGACGAGAAAAATGCCCGGCTCATCTGCCAGGAGTCGAAGCGTTTTATTGGTGTTGGCGAACCAGTCCGTGTTCGCGCGGTGACCCTCTCACTCAACGAGAGGGAGCCGCGTGACAGCAAGATCGGGCTGACCATGCGGCAATCTGGTCTTGGCACCGCGCGCTGGCTCGAAGAAGACATGCTGAAGGAGAAAGAGAAAGAGAAGGAGAAGGGTGGAGAACGTGGCAGCCGTTAGGAAAAAGCTGGTGCATGTCTGCAGGGAATGCCACAGGGTAGTGGAAGGTGAGGCGTGTGCGGTGTGCGGGAGTTCAAACCTGTCAACGGACTGGGCAGGGTACCTGGTTATCATCGATCCCAAGCGATCCGACGTGGCCAGGAAAATGAACATCACACTTCCTGGCAGGTATGCCCTGAAGGTTCGTTGATGCTCCGCCTGCCAGAAGACCGCCGCCATCTCTTCCAGTCCCCTTTTGGTGAACTCATGGATGAGGTTACCCGCCTCTCCTGCACACTTCGCGCGAGAACATTCTATACCGTCGGGGACGTGGTAACTCACAATGTCCTGAAGATGGGGCTGCTCCCCGCGGTGGCGGTTGTGGATGGATATACCATGAGGATGCCCTGCACCCGGACTCCTGAGGTGTTTCCCACGGTATTTCATGCGGAGAATCCTCCTGGAACTATCACGGAGATGCTTGTTGAGGCATTGCAACATGCCCTTGCACAACCCCCTGCTCTCGTCATCGTCAGGGGAGAGGAAGACCTCGCGGTTATCCCCCTTGTCCTTGAAGCTCCTTCAGGAGGCATAATTCTCTATGGTCAGCCTGGTCGGGGGGTAGTGGTCCGGGAAATCGATGATGAGGCCAGGAAAGATGCAAAAAAGCTCATGGAATGTTTTATTGAGGAATCAGATGAGTTTTTAAGCTCAAACTGTCCTGAAGAAACCGCATGGGAGATAGACTATAAATAACTTCGAATCAAATCGTATGAGGATACCGATGGAATTTGAGGTCACCAGGGATATAAGGAATGAACTGCTTGGGCGGAGAGAGGTCGATTTCTCCCTCTCCTTCGATGGTGCAACACCTTCGAGGATGCAGGTCGTTGGCAAATTGGCGGCGGTGTTGAACGTCCCGGAGAAACAGGTGGCACTGGACTCTCTGAAAACCAGTTTTGGGCTTACTGCATGCACAGGAAGTGCAAGAGTATACGATACCGAGGAGCGCCGGAACCAGATCGAACGCGCATTTGTCCTCACACGGGGAGTGCCGAAACCCAAGGAAGAGGGTGCTTGAAGTATGGCTGCAAAGAAAAAGGCCAAGGCAGCGTCAGCGAAGAGAAGCGCCTACTACAAGATTGAAGATGGCAAGGTCGCATTCAGCAGGAAATACTGCCCAAGGTGCGGGCCTGGAGTGATCCTGGCTGACCATAACGACAGGGCTGCCTGCGGAAAGTGCGGGTACACTGAATTCAAGAAAGCATGAAAATACCAGAGGCATTTTCATCCGCATAATGCCTCAAAACTCCGATCCCATCAATGCGGGAAGAAACAAGGATGCCGGAGGCATTTTCATACCGGCAATATTTTTTGCACCGATTACCTCTTTTAGATTGAATGTGCGCGCAGGCCTGGACATTTTCATATGAATAAGAGAAAATCCAGAGTTCCCGGACAAATCCTCGGGATTGAAGGGACTGCATGGAATCTGAGTGCGGCACTTTTTGATACCGATCTTATCGCCCTGTACTCGAGGCCATACCAGCCATTGCAGGGGGGTATCCATCCCCGTGAGGCAGCCCAGCACCATGCATCTGAAATGAAAGAGGTTATCCGGCAGGTGCTCACAGACCCCTCACACATTTCAGGTGTTGCTTTCTCAATGGGACCGGGACTGGGCCCCTGCCTGCGGACGGTGGCGACTGCTGCGAGGGCACTCGCCCTCTCGCTCGATGTTCCCCTGGTCGGCGTCAATCATTGCATTGCGCACATTGAGATAGGCCGTTTTGCCACGGGGTGTGAGGATCCTGTGGTCCTCTACGCAAGCGGTGCAAATACCCAGGTAATCGGATACCTGAACTCCAGGTACAGGATTTTCGGAGAGACCCTGGATATCGGTCTTGGCAATGCGCTGGACAAATTCGCCCGTGGGAAGGGGCTCCCGCATCCCGGAGGTCCGGCGATTGAGAAGTTGTCAGAAACAGGGTCCTACATGCCACTCCCGTATACTGTCAAGGGGATGGACCTCGCGTTTTCAGGGCTTGTAAGTGCCGCAAAAGAGCAGGCTTCACCGATCGAGGATGTGTGCTTCAGCCTCCAGGAGACTGCTTTTGCCATGTGCGTGGAGGTCACAGAACGGGCACTCGCGCATACCGGTAAGGATGAGGTGCTCCTTGTGGGCGGGGTGGGAGTCAACAGGCGACTTCAGGAGATGCTTTCCGTGATGTGCGGGGAGAGAGGTGCCACCCTCTATGTTCCTGACCGGAAATACATGGGAGACAACGGGGCAATGATCGCATACACGGGGAAGATCATGCTTGAACACGGGTATGCACGAGAACCGGAGCAGTCTCATATAAATCCGAATTTCCGTTCTGACCAGGTCAGGGTTACCTGGAGAAGGGATGTGGGGGAAAAAACAAGAGGGACAGGGATCCTTCCGGATCCATCGACAGCCCGCGGAGCCGAGGCAATAGTGACCATGGAGGGGGACCTTGTGAAGAAGCAGCGGGTAAAGAAGGTATACCGGCAGCCTGCTCTCGATGAACGTCTGATTGCTGAACGAACCCGTGCCGAAGCCCGCCTGATCTCAATGGCCCGCCGGGAAGGGGTACCCACCCCTGTACTACGGGATGTGATTCATGATACCATTGTCATGGAAAAGGTGAAGGGCCCTCTCCTCAAGGAGACTCTTCTCTGCCCCGACATCGAGGAAGCAGGAAGGACCGTGGGAAGGCTCCATGCCGGGGGAATAGTGCATGGGGACCTCACGACAAGCAACATGATCATGAGAGACTCGAGATGTGTTCTCATTGACTTCGGTCTCTCAATGGTATCCAGGGAGATCGAAGCCCGGGGAGTCGATGTGCACGTGCTTTTCCAGACACTGGAGAGCACCACTGAAGCATACCCGGAACTCAAGGATGCATTTGCCAGGGGTTACCGTTCCGTGTTCGATGGTGCAGATGAGGTTCTTATGAGGGAACAGGAGATCGAGCGAAGGGGGCGCTACCTGTGAAGTTTTCGGTGGTCACCAGTAACGTCAACAAGGCACGCGAGATTGCAGCGTTCTTTCGCAATGTCGCAGAGGTTGACCATATTGACCTTGACTGCCCGGAGATAAGGGATGACGATGTGGGGGTGATTGCGAAACGAAAGGCCGAATATGCATATGCCATGCTCGGGATACCACTGATGACGGACGATACCTGTTTCTGCATCGGGGCACTCGGTGGATTTCCGGGGCCCTATGCTGCATACGTGCAGCGGACAATAGGGAATCCCGGGATTCTCCGGCTCCTCGGGGGAAAACTTGACAGAAGGGCGTATTTTGAGACGGCGATTGCCTTTGCAGACGGGGAAGGAATCAGGGTGTTCAGGGGAAAGATTGAGGGGAAGGTCGTTTCACCCAGAGGAAGCGACGGTTTTGGGTATGATCCCATTTTCGAATGGGAGGGGCGGACCCTTGCTGAATTATCCCTTGAAGAGAAGAGCCGGGTCTCTCATCGTGCACGGGCCCTGGCTCTTCTCAAAGACTGGCTGGAGACCCACTACCCGGGGGTATGAACCGTCGCGAAGAGACACAAAATCTTATGTGTCTGCAGAGCCTTTATTTAAAGACAATATAACGGTGTTCTGAAATGGCACGATTCCCGGAAGCTGAAGCAAAACTCCTGAATGTCAAGATATGCATGCGATGCAATGCGAGAAATGCCATGCGCGCGACCAGGTGCCGCAAATGCGGGTACGAGAACCTCAGGCCAAAGAATAAGGAAAGGAAAGCGTAGAGGGTTTGGTTTATTCAGGCCGAATAAAACGTCACTTTTTTCCCCTTCTCGCTGTATTCACCTTTGTAGGTCTCGATATTCCTCTTGTACCCGAGGCGGTCAGAGAATCCGAGTTCGCGGAGCCGCTCCCTTACCCGCATCACATCTGCTTCGTCCCTCCAATCAGGAGTATAGACATAGATGACTTTCCTGTTGTCCCTGGAGTCGGGATTCGGGCGGGCAGTGCTTACTTTGGCTGAGATCCCAAGTTCCTTCCTGCATGTGGCATCACGAATCCGTATCCAGGCAGAATCAATCTCCTCCGGAGGGAGGAAAATGAGCCATTTACCCGCGAGTTCATCCTCGATTGCATCAGGTTTCACATCAGGGGCATCCTGGACGATCCAGTGCATTGTGGAGGTTTTCCCTGGCATCACCCCTTCCCCCTGGCAGATGAGATCATAGACCCTTTCCGCACTCCCGTATTTTTTCTGGAGTGCCACCCCAAGTTCCGGATAATCAGTGCAGAATTTCTGGAAAAGTGACAGGAAATGGTCGTGAAAGTCGATCCGGCTCTCTACCAGTGAGAAGAGGAACTGGCCACGGTCCTGCATCTCCCGGTTCAGCAGGTGGAAGAGGAGGCCGCATGCCACATCCGGGAGCGTATCCGGATCGATCGTACTCATACATTAGGATTGCCTGAGCCGGGAAAAAAGGTATTGATAGGGAAGATTCTAGGGCTTGAGAGCAGTGACGACAGTGTGTGCGGCATGTTCCCCCGAGAGGAGCATGCCACCAAAAATCGGTCCCATCCGGTGTTCACCGGCAACTGCGTTGGCAGCCATGCCGCATACCACAAGCCCCGGAAAAATCTCCCTGGTATGGGAGATGATCCTGGATTCTGCACGATCAGCCCACATGAAGCCTTCTCCACGGACTTTCACGTCACCACCCTTCTTTTCCACGAGTCTTGCAAGCACTGCGTCGTGTCCGGTCGCATCAACGGCCATCCGGCACCCCATGGTGAGTGGATCCACATGAAGACCGGTCATTTCAACCGGGCTCCAGTTGACCACGAGCCCTGAGAGGTGTCCGTCTCCCCTGATCATCACATCCTCAACGGAGAAGAGGTTGAAGAATTCAACGCCTGCATCGCATGCTGCAGCGGTGAGTTTCGAGACCGCCTCAACGGACCCTGCGACATAATACCCGTTTCCATACGGGGAATGAGCGATATCAAACCGTTCAAGGAGTCCTTTTGCCTGTTCCTGCACGACAATCCGGGGAAGCATCATACCGCCTCCCCACATTCCTCCTCCGATGGAGAGTTTCTTCTCTATCAGGCCAACAGAAAACCCCTGGTCACCAAGGAGTGCCGCAGCAGTGAGTCCGGATGGCCCGCCACCCACAACCGCGACGTCCATCTCCATGAATTCAAGAAGTTTTTCCATCTGGGTTGCGATGATCGCCCTGCTTATTGTGATCTCATCGAGTTCCATGATATCCCGTTCCATAGAATATGCTCGCGCTTTCCCTAAATATACGCGTGAAATGTGAAGGTGCGGCATGGTCGGGCCGGCGACTTTCGCCGCTGTATTATCTGTTTCTTTTTTCCTAGGGTATTCTGCCCGGCTTTTTGGTGCCCAGGGGGGAATGTTTATCCCGTGAATACAGAAAAATGATCTGCATGAAAGTGTGGAAGCGCGATTTTGGACTCACCATGCGGGTATGGCTGACCATGTTCCTGCTGCTGTTAGTGTACCTGGTCTTCCTTGCTGTCCTCTCCTGGCTGGGTGTTGGGCTTCCGTTCCTTGTACTCATCGTCTTTGTGATGGCATTTGCCCAGTATTTCTTTTCGGACAAGCTGGTCCTGTGGAGTACAAGGGCCAGGATCCTTGAGCCCGAAGAGTATCCAGAACTGCACAGGATGGTGGAGAAGCTTGCCACGGAGGCTGATATTCCGAAACCAAGGGTTGCGATCATGCAGACGCCTGTTCCGAATGCCTTTGCCACCGGAAGGAGCCCGAAGCATGCGGTTGTTGCGGTGACTGACTCCATCATGAGGCTCTTGACACCACGCGAGCTAGAAGCGGTCATCGCACATGAACTGGCACATGTGAAGAACCGCGATGTACTCACCCTGACCATTGCGAGTTTCGTCGCCATGATCGCCTCGCTCGTGATGAACAATTTTTTATTCGCGAGCCTTTTCTCAGGCAGAGATCGCGACGGGAATCCGTGGATCATCGCGGGCATCGTTGCCATAATCGTCTATTTCGTGGCCCAGCTGCTGATCATGGCGCTCTCGCGATACCGTGAATTTGCAGCGGACCGGGGCAGCGCCTATATCACAGGGAGACCCGCTGACCTGATTTCCGCGCTTGGGAAGATAAGCGGGCGCATGGACCATGTCCCGCCTGAGCAGAAAAGGGTGGTTGAGAGTGCCAATGCATTCTTTATCATCCCTGCGCTCTCCGGAAGCGTGCTGATGGAGCTCTTCTCCACTCACCCCCCCCTCGAGAAGAGGATAGCAGCACTCGAGAAGGTTGAGATGGAGATGAGGGGATACTGAAATTCTCCACTCAATCTTCTATACCTCTCCATTATCCCGTTTTTAAAAAGCTGTTCCCGCTGAAACGCTGAGGGAGTATGTATACTCATAATATCCAGTGAAACTCTCTATTTTCCTCATTCAGGCTCAATGAAGCCATATTATAGCAGACCTGCGACGAAGAACACAAAGCATAATACCGATTATAGTCATAATGAAAAGGCGCATTGCATCGATGGTCTAGTGGCATGACTTAGGCCTTCCAAGCCTATAGCCCGGGTTCAATTCCCGGTCGATGCATTCGGGCTCGTGGTCTAGCTGGTTATGACGTCGCCTTCACACGGCGGAGGTCAGGAGTTCGAATCTCCTCGAGCCCATCAGAGACGGGTGCATTTTACAATGCGCCTGTTCCGGTGACTTCTTTTTTTAAAGAATGATTGGCCTTTCCCCAACAGTCTGGTGAAAATTGTATTTGGACGTTATGGAAAAAGGGATGAGAATCCTTTTACCACGATACAAAATATACTGGGATGATCCGCCTGTGAAAAAGAACACTCCCGACATGGTTTTTCTGATCTTCGCAACATTCCTTCTCTTACCGGTAGGCTTGTTCTTCCTGCTGGTTTCAGTGGGAAATTTGATGTATGGTGATCGTATTATAGGGATGGGGTCAATGGTCGGGTGTATTGTATGTGCTGGTGCCATGTACTACCTCGTAAAAAGATTCAGGGAGTGACTGAATGTTCAAACGCCTTATACTCTCTATATGCGTGATAATCCTGATTGGAGCATGTATTCTGGCTCTTCTTCCGGGTCCCGCGGAAAGGCAGCATGACCTTGCAGACATTACGTGGTATACTGAAGAGTATCCCCCGTATAATTATGCAGAAATGGGTGTGGCGGAAGGGATTGCGGTAGACGTGCTCAACGAGGTGTTGACGAGAGAGGGAATCGATCCAAAAGATGCGGATATCAAGGTTGAATCATGGTCTGAAGGGTATCAGACCGTGATCCACACTCCGATGACCGCGATCTTCTCTACGGCAAGGACGCCGGAACGTGAACACCTGTTCAAATGGGCAGGCCCGGTATTTTCTTCAGAAAACGTTCTATTTGCAAGAGAGGATATGAATGTGACCGTTTCCGGTCCCCGGGATCTCGCGCAATTAAGGATTGGAATAATCCGGGACGATATTGCGGGTGCCGATCTCCTTTCCCTTGGTATTGTACCAAAGGACCTTGTGGTCTCTACGAACTCCAGTGAAATAGTATCGCTCCTTGAGTCGGCGGAGATCGATGTTTGGGCATATGCAGAACTGCCAGGAGAGATGATCCTCACCAGGGCATCAGGAGAGGGCCTGCAGGCACAGTACAAGAAGGTTTACTCATTAGGGACCAGGGATTACTTCTTTGCTTTCAACCGGGAGGTTCCCGATGAAGTGGTGGACGAATTCCAGGAAGGGATCGATCGGCTGATGCGAGGGCCCGGCGACACGGCCTGATATTCGTGAGACGCGGTCTTTTCGGCTTATGCTCTCATCTCTAGCCTGATCGGAGAGAAGGAGATGAACTGGTGTTCTCCGCCATAATCCCTGGAAAACATTCTCTCAATGATTCTTTTCTCTCTCCAAATGGAATGTTATAAGAGATTTGATACATCAAATCAGGTTTTATATATCTCGCCATACACCAATGAATACTGCATCAAGATGAGTGTGAGGGGCATCGGGAATCGGGGGTGGAGGATCGGGCTGTCGCTGGTAGTGATGGTGCTCCTAATGAGTATTTCCGGGCCAGCCCTTGCCGATAATCCCTCCGAATTGGCGATGACACTCTCAAAGAGAGCGGATGACCTTGTAGCGCAGGAACGGTATACCGAGGCTATCGTTGTGTATAATGAAGCCATTGCGCTCGATCCCTACAGCAGCACCATATGGAACAGGCTTGGGATTGCAGAGATGAATGCAGGAAGGTATCCTGATGCGGTTGTTGCATTCCAGAGGGCGCTTGATCTCGATCCCTACTATGCAAAGGCATGGAGGAACAAGGGCGATGCTCTCCAGGCACAGGGAGAATTCCAGGCATCAAACGAGGCATATGACCGGGCTCTTACGATTAATTCCAATGATCTTCATGCGATTCTCCAGAAAGGGATAAACCTCCAGAATATGGGGAGATCGGACCAGGCGATGGAGGCATACAACGAGGTAATAAGGCTCGCAGAACGAGAGGTGCGGAGAAATCCCAACGAGGCACAATATGATGCAACACTCTGGGCAAACAAGGGTGAAGCACTGGCAAGGCTGGGCCGTTTTGAAGAAGCACTCGGCTCGTATCAGACTGCGGTTCAGATCAATCCCAAATACGAGCGTGCTCTTACAGGGGTTGAATACGTGAATGAGACCCTCTTTCGGGCAAAAGTATCTCCCGAATCGATTGTGACGCCCATTCAACCGAAGCCCGCTGAATCAGAAGAACTGCCGATCCCCCTCTCTCCCTTTTCAATGATACTTGCATGGTGTATTGTGTCATCCGCGGCAGTGCTCCGGGTCAGGATATCAGCGAATCGCCGCTGATTTTCGAGGCGGCAGGCATTCATGGTATTCTTCCATCTCATCCTTACTGACACCTGTAACTTGTGCTGCAGCTATTGCCGCGGAAAGATCCACTCGGGCGATGTTGAGTGGTGCGGCCGGGACGTAGAGATCGACACGGCGCTTCCCCCGGATCTCAGCATCGATCTCGATGATCTCTATACGTTTATTGAAAGGGATCCCGATGCCTGCATCACGTTTTACGGGGGAGAACCTCTGATGAGGAGTGACCTGATCACCGAGATCATGGATCATGCCCCACCGTGCAGGTTCATGATCCAGACAAACGGTCTTCTCCTGAAGGATCTTGAACCCCGCCATATCCGCCGGTTCGAAACAATCCTGGTCTCCATAGATGGACCGCCCCCGGTTACGGACAGGCATCGCGGAGCGGGTACATATCAACGGGTCATGGAAAATTGTGCATACCTCGAATCTGCCGGCTTTACGGGAGAGTTGATCGCGAGGATGACCGTGGGTGAGGATGTTGACATTCATGATGCGGTAACATTCCTGCACAGAAACAGGGATCATTCCTTTCGCGCTCTCCACTGGCAGATGGATGCGGAGTTTGCAGGAGATGCAGGAACCCGCTCATTCCATAGGTGGCTCAATGAATCATACAATCCAGGGATACGCCGTCTCATTCACGACTGGGTTGGAATGATGGCAGGGGGAGAAGGTGTGGCACGCTGGTACCCGTTTCTGCAGCCCATGCAGGATCTCCTCGCATGCAGGGACAGCTGGCTCCGCTGTGGAGCGGGATATGCGAATTACACCATCATGACCGATGGGCATATCGGGCCGTGCCCGGTGATGATCGGGATGAAAGAATATTATGCAGGGCACATAAGGGACGCAAATCCCCTGAGCCTTCCGGTGGTGGAGGTGGAAAGCGAGTGCACCCGGTGCCCCATCAGGGGCTTTTGCGGGGGCAGGTGCCTCTATTCCCAGATCGTGAGGCCATGGCCGGACGAGATGCGCCTGGCCGTATGCGATTCGGTGAAGAACCTTTATGCGGGGCTGGTTGAAGCACTCCCCCTCGTCCGGAGGTGTATTGCCGAAGGCCGGATCAACGAAGGGGATTTCTCGCATACGAGGTACAACGGGTGCGAGATCATCCCGTGAGTGGGGGACCCATCATTTGTGATATGGTTCACCGCTGCATATTCTGGCGGCACGGTAGATCTGCTCGAGAAGAATGAGGCGGACCACCTGGTGAGGGAAGGTCATGCGGGAGAGGGAGAGAGCATAGCGGGCAGATTTCCGGACACCGGGTGCCATACCAAGCGGACCACCTATCAGAAAAGAAACAGAGGTGTGTCCTTCAAGGATCCATGATTTAAGGTGCGCTGCAAGGTCTTCGCTCCTCCATGACGTTCCCTCTACTTCGAGAACGACAAGGATTCCGCTTCCCCGTGTCAACGAGAGCAACCTCTCACCCTCCCGTTCCAGGAGTGCTTCTTTCTCCGCCGGCGTGAGTTTCTGGGGGATTCTCTCTTCGGCGACATCGTGGAGTGAAATGGGAAAATATGGCTGGATCCTCGTGCAGTAATCCTTTATACCCTCCTGGAGGTAGGATTCCCTCACCTTTCCCACACCCACTACCCTGACGTGCATGAAGCTCTCATATGAATGCAAAGACGGATGAATGTTCGGTGATGCTGCAGGGGATATGATGTCATCACTTTCACCCCCCACGGCTGTCCCTTATTACCCGGACATTCCGATGATGATACGTGGAGGCCAAAATGTGCCTCCCTCTGCAGCCCTTCAAAAAAGGAATATCAGAGGAATCCGGCAACTCCCCATTGCTCTTTTCGGATTCCCTCTTTTTTTATGTGAATCAGGTGTCCTTTTGCACCACTTCTGACCTGACGGACAGGAATACCGGGCCCCGGGTATCGACCTTCTTTTTCTGGTCAGTGATGTACCTCATTGCATACTCAGCGATACGCAGGTTGATGTCACTCAGCAACTTTGCCATTTTCACCTGTACATGGACAGGACGACCGCACCGTGTCCCCTCCTCTATCCGTGACGCGGCAAGTGCACAGACTGCGTCGAGATAGGAGATGCCTGCCGGGATGCCCTCCTGCCTCACCCGGGCCCATTGGGGAGTGTCGGGGATCCCCATCACGGAACCCTGGTGGACGAACACCTCGTTCCCGCAGGCAGGGCCACAGAGTCTCGCGCCTTCTTCCTGCTCTTCGACGGTTACTCTGATCAATGTCCCACTAAAAGAGCCTTCATATGCCACAAATGAGCATGGGCCTGCCGCCGTGGCATGCTCCATCGCGGTACGGCGGATTGCGAGTGCGAGCACCCTCCCCTCAACGGTTGCAGGTTCTTCCCTGACAGAAATGGCGCCTGCGATATCCATGTCCGTGAGGGGCCGGGGATGGAACTGGGGATAGGTGAGCTGCCGTATATCCTGGGAGTTATTCGCGATCATCGCCAGGCGTTCCACCCCAAGGCCGAGGTTCATGACAGGAATTCCTATCCCGTATTCTGCAAGTGCTGAGGGGGAATACATCCCGAATGTTGCCACCTCAACCCAGTCATGGACCGGATGCCTGGCATACACCTCTGTCTGTGAGTCGGGCATGTAGTACTTTGATCTCTTCTCATCAGGGCGGAACCGGAAGTCCTGGTATCCGAATGCCGAGAGGAGAGCCCGTGCAACTGCCTTACCATCCTCATTCGTCACCTCCTCTCCTGCAATCACGCATGATGCGGAATGATAGCACATCAGGCGGGTAGGCCCTTCTTCCTGCTCTCGGCGGAAGCAGCGGTCCACTGAAAAGAGCCTGATGGGGAGGGGAGACCTGTCCCAGAGTGCAGAAAGGGTGAGGAACCACCCGCTTGTCATGTGGCTCCGGAGCGTGCTCCGGGAGGAACGGGGGACGAGTTCGCGGAATGCGGAGAAGACCTTCTCATAAATCTCGACAGTCTGGCCGTCATCGATCCTGAGTGCCTCAGATGTAGCATGGATCAGATCGTCGCCATCTATGGCTGATTTCTTGTACTGCTGGAGGATTTCCCGGAGCCTCTCCTCGGCTTCCGGTTCGACTGCCTTTCCTGTAATCCGGGCGATGCCCTCAAGTTCTTCCCTGCCGATTCCCTGATTCGGGCGATCAAGCCCGCCCAGATAAAACACCCTGTCGAGCACGGCACTCGCTTCGGGGCCGAACTGCCGGTACACATCCTGTTCCTCGACAATGATGGGATTGCAGGCTTCAGAAAAACCGAGCGAGAGGTAGGTCTCCCTCAGACGGTTCACCATCTCGAATATCGGATGAGGGTTCGCTGCCTTGTAGGCGAGCCTTGGGTACCGGTCGCTGAACCGGGGCGGCGTCAGGACTTCAGGCCCTTCGTGCCAGGCCTTCTCAAAATGTTCCCTCGATCTCTTCTTGTAGGTGTCCACATCGAATCTCATTGTACCCTCTCCAGGAGGACAACCCGGCTCAGGGGATTCTCGTCCCTGATCCTGTACCCGGCCTCCGCGGCAATCTTCTCCGCAAACTCCTTCACGTGGGCAAAGCTTGGCATATTCCCTCTTTCCAATCTCTTTCTACTGTATCCAAGAAACATATATCCCTTCACCTCCGCAAACGTGGCTCCCGACTCCAGGATCATACGGCCGTATGCCCCGGGTTCGTGATCATTATACCCTTTCACCAGCGTTATTCGCACCGCAGACCTGCGTGTTCCCAGAAGTGAGAGACTCTCCTGGATCGCATCCCATGTATCTTCAAGGGGCCGGCATACCCTGAGGTAGGTTTCCCTGTCAGGCGCGGTGAGCGAGATATAGGTCTGAAAAGGCCTGCATTGTTCAAGAACATCGGGCCTGGTCCCGTTGCTGACAAGGAATGTTGAAAAGCCTTCATGAGAGAAGAGATCGATCAATTCAGGCAGACGGGAGAATAGCGTGGGTTCGCCAGAGAGCGATATTGCCACGTGTTTTGGATCAAGGGCTGCAGCGAATCGTTCCTGAGTGACGTAAGGGGATGGTTTGTACCCTGAAAGCGCTTTCTTCTGGAGTTGCCGGACGGACGCGAGGATCTCATCAGGAGAGATCTCTCTCTCTCCCGGGTATTCGTGCTCAAACGACCTCCAGCAGAAGAGGCATCGCTGGTTGCAGCGGAGTGTCGGGGTCATCTGCACGCAGCGGTGGCTCTCTATCCCGTAAAACTGGTGTTTGTAGCACATGTCGCCGCCGCGGAGCGCCCTCTTGCACCACAGGCAGGGTTTCAGGGCAGCAGATGATTCGGTCGAAAAAAACTGGTATCCCTGGCGCCGCAGCGCATCACATGGTTCTGAGTGCATCGATACCAAGGGTCTGGAGTGCTTCTGAAAGCGTATTCCGGGTGGCTTTCACAAGCGTTAAGCGCGAACGGCGGACAAGCCCATCAGTCTTGAGCACAGGTTCGAAATGGTAGAACGCATTGAAGAGATCAGCGAGTTCCCTGGCGTACGCTGCAAGAAGGTGAGGCTTGAGTTCTGTGACCACCGTCTCTATTACCCTCGGGAAACGGATGATATACCTCGCGAGGGCCAGCTCGTGCTCATTCTCAAGTGCGATGTATTCATCGAACTCCCCCGCCTTGTCAAGGATGCTGCACGCCCTGGCATGGGCGTACTGGATATATGGCCCGCTCTGGCGCTCGAAATCAAGTGCTACTTTCCAGTCGAACACGGTGCTTTTCTCTGGAGAGATTCTGACAATGTCGTACCTGACTGCTGCAAGCGCGACTGACCGCGCGATCTCCCTGCGTTCGGGTTCCGGGAGTTCAGGCCGGCGGATGGTTACCTCTTCCAGCGCCCGCCCGCTGACCTCGTCGAGAAGCTCATCGGCGGATACGAATTTTCCCGCCCGCGTGCTCATAGACCCTTCAGGAAGGGAAACGAATTCAAAATGGATGATTTCTGGGGCTCTCTCACCGAGGAGGCGCATGGTCACGATCAGCTGTGCACCGATCAACTTATGATCGGCACCCAGCACATCGATGACCCTGTCAAAGTTCCTGCCCTTCCAGGTGTGGTAGGCAAGGTCACGGGCTGCATAGACTGAGGTGCCATCACTCCTCCGGAGCACATATTCCTTCTCGAACCCGGCGGATGAGAGATCGAGCCACAGCTTCCCGTCGTCCCTGCATTCCTGCATGTGGGAGATCTTTCCGAGTACTCGTTCGGTATCGCCATTGCGGATGAAATCGCTCTCCCACACGAAACGGTCATGCTTTGCTCCCAGCCTCGAAAGGGTAACCTTGAACCCATCAAGGCATTCCGTCACCGCGTCCCGGAAGAGGCGCACCGTGGCAGGATCCCCGCCCTCCACACGCTGCATCAGGCGATCCACGTCGGCAACACATCCGGGATTTGATTCCAGTTCCCGGTTCGCCGCGATATAGATCCTTGCGACATGGTGATCTCCCTTCTCGCCCGGATGAGGGGCACTCTCCAGCGTCGAGAAACCCCACACCACGATGGCAATCTGCCGGCCCATGTCATTGACGTAATACTGGACTTCCAGCGGATACCCTGCCTTGCGGAAGCACCTGGCGAGGGTATCTCCAAGGATCGTATTCCGGATATGACCGACATGCAGGGGGCCATTGGGATTGGCACTCGTATGCTCGAGGACCACCCGCTCGCTTCGAGGCGGACGGGTCCCATACCCGGGATTCGTGGCCTGAAGGAGCGCCTTTTCCACCACGTCCCTGCTGAAATGGAAGTTGAGGTATGGCCCCAGGGCTTCAACCCTGATATTCTTCATATCCTCCCTTGCCGCAAGGGCTGCCGCCAGTTCCTGTGCGATCTTCGCAGGCGGAGCCCTTTTCACCTTTGCAAGACTGAAGGCAACCGTGCTGGACAGGTCAGCGTGCTCACCCCCCTCTCCCAGGAGCACTTCCTCCAGCCCTGCAACCTCGCGCAGGGCATGTTCAACCAATTGAAAGAGCATGCAGTACATTTCAGTATCCCGTCCGGTATCGCAAGATAGCAGCAATCCCTCCGAATGCTGTGTAAAGAATGGATCCCTCTTCGAAGTCATCAGAGATGATCTGAACACGCGTGCTTGTCTGATCGGCGAGTCGGGTCAGCTCCTCTATGATGTCCACTTCCTGGTCGACGATGAGGGGTCCGTTGCATTTTCTGCAGGTCTGGTTTGAAAGAATATCCTGGATGGTTTTTCCGGATTCGAGCTGGATCGTCCGTTCCTCTGCATGGCTGCATACCTGGCACTTCAGACTGACCCTCGACTTTCGCAGTGATGCTGAGAGGAGAAGGACATCCACGGAGCCGAGATCAAGGTTTTTCCGGACACTCTCCTCGCCGTATGAAGCAAGACCATCCTCCTTAACAAGCTCCTTGAGGAACCGGTTCATGACCTCTTTCTCCTTGATCACCTCCATGCCCTTCAGGGCATCCTTTGCAGCATCCACGAGTTCGGGAAGTCCGCTTTCGTTTGTGTAGGCAACATCAAAGATCCCGATGATGCGTTTCTGAATTTCATGGTGGAGGTACTGCCCGGCTTCAAACTCTTCCTTGGTCGGGCTGGGACCTCCGATGAGGACTCCCTTGAAGCGTTCGAAGAAGTCCTTCTCGGCCAGAAATATCGCACTCGCCCGCTCACCTATCTTTGTATAGAACTCGTTGATGGCGATCTCGCGAAGGCGTGCAAAACGGACACTTGACTGCCCCCCTTTTCTCTGTTTTCCAGGGACTGTCGAATTTGCTCCGCCAACGGGTTCGATACGGTTTCCCCTAAGAAATCCCCAGTATGCTTCTCTCCTGTCAAGGACGAGGAGGCCGTAGACGCTCTTTTCTTCGAGCATCTGCCTAAGTGGCTCCAGTTCGAAGTTCGAACTGCAACGGTACATGTAGAGGTTCAAGGGTTCCGGAGGTTCGATGATCGTGCATTCGAGATCGGTCCGATCGCCCTGCAGCTGGATTGTCCCGCAAAAGATTGCCATGCCATGGGATGGCGGATTCTTGTAATATTTGAGTCGGGAGAGGATTGAGGAGATGGCACTCTGGACGTTGGTTCTTGTCTGCTTGCTTTTTATGTTCGCGCACTGCCCGAACTCGTCCCGAAGCTGGCCGGTTACATCGTAAATCTGCTTATCGGGGGGGATATAGAGCGAAATGAGTTCAGTCCCGCTTCCCTGTTTTGCTTCCAGCTTTTCCAGGGTCTTCTTGAACTCGTAGCGCCTCCTGCCCTCGTCTATCTCCTCGGTTTCGGTCATCAAGGTCTCTCCGGGTATCCCGAAGCTTCAATATGAATCAACGCTGTGGGGCATAAATTTGCGCACATTCCCCAAGTATCCGTGCATCCGTCTCCCCGTTCTGCCCATGCGTTCCGTTGAACGCAAAAAACGTTTTTGGCCCCGGGAACGCAGCAAAGAATGCCTGTCCTGCAGTAAACGGGATGACAGGATCTCCGGGTGCATGGAAGATCCAGGAACTTCTCCCATTCATCCTCATCGCAGCAATCTCCGGGTCGACCGAGAGTAAAAATTTCCGGGCATCTCCGCGGTATTCGTCGCCCGCCCTGGAAAAACCCGATGTGGAAATGCCGATATACCCGGCAAATTGGGGATCCAGGGCTGCAGCGAGTGCAGCGTATCTGCCCCCGTTACTCTCTCCAACCGCATAGACGGGAATTCCCAGTTTCTCCTGCAGGTAAAGGCGTCCCGATGAGACGTCACACACGGAGAGGTAATACTGTGGCCATTCCCCCGCAAGGAACTTCTGATAATCTTTCTCCAGGTCCATCGGATTTCCCGCGGTCTGTCCGCCATTCCCTCTCACATCCAGGACCAGGTACGCGTACCCCTGGGCAGCATAGGCTGCCGCCCGCCCCTGATGGCCTTCCTTTGTCACCCCTGCACCTGGTGCGAGCACGAATCCCGCGACGGGTTTCTCGGGGATGGCAGCAAGTGCATACACATCGCCGTGGGGGTTCCTGAACACCACCCGGTTGAGTACGAAGCCCTCATGATCTGAAAGGTGCGTCTCCTCTACGGTGCACGAAGGACAGTTTATCAGGAGCATTCCCTCATCATCAACTGAATATGAACCGGACTGGGTACCCAAAGTTTCTGTACAGCAGGCAGCGAACATCAGGGCAACAAGGATAAGAAAGGAGAAGAAGAGGGCAGGTCTCACCGGGACGCTCCGATGCAGCGTGTGATCAGGCATATCGTCTTCGCGTCGCATATGCGGCCGTCCCGGATCATTTCAGTCAGATCCTTTGTCTCCACCCTGACCAGTTCGATGATCTCGTCCTCGTCTTTCTGGTAGAGGCAGGAAGGAGTCAGGCCATGAGCTTCGTACAGGTAGATTACTTCATCAGAAAAACCAGGCGTGGTGAATATGGACCCCCTCGGAACAAAGGTTTCCGCCTGGAACCCGGTCTCTTCAATCAGTTCCCTTCGGGCAGCGTCGAGGGGCTCTTCACCGGGATTGAGGGTTCCCGCAGGCGCCTCAAGGATGTATTGCCCGATAACGAACCGGTACTGGCGGATGAGGTAGCAGGCCCCGTCAGCACGGAAGGGGAGGATTGCCACGGCGTTTCCAGGGTGCACTGCTATCTTCTCCACCCGTGTTCCGTTGGGAAGGGCATACTTCTTTTTATCCACCATGAGCCTTCGGCCCGCGAAAATTTCTGTCATTTTTGCTCCGAATAAGGGATCGGATCTTTGATTCCGAGTGCAGAGAAGGCGGCAAGCCGAAAATGGCATGCCCCGCATATCCCGCATGCGGTCTCCTGGTTGCTGTAGCAGGACCACGTGTGTTCATAGGGAACCCCGAGGCGCAATCCCTCGTTCAGGATATCCTTCTTGGTCATGTTGATGAAGGGCGCGAGCAGCCGGATATGCGTCTCATCTCTCGTGCCCGCATCGATTGCCCTCTGGAATGCGTCAATGAACGCAGGCCGGCAGTCTGGATACCCGCTGTAATCCTGGGACTGGACCCCGATAAAGATGGCATCGGCGCCCCTGGCCTCCGCGTAACTCGTCGCGATAGCAAGGAGGTTGGCATTCCTGAAGGGGACATACGTATTGGGGACACCCTCGCGGTCTTCACGGTAGGAATCGACCGGAAGGGCATGGTCAGTCAGGCTGCTCTGCCCGATTTTTCTGAGATAAGAGAGATCAACCTCAAGGAATTCTTCGGCGTTGAGGAATAACGCGATTGTTTTTGCACACGCACGCTCCTTTGCTTCTGTTCTCTGTCCATAGTTGAAATGGAGGCCGAAAATCCTGTAGCCCATATCCGCTGCAAGGTACGCGAGGGTGGTAGAGTCCATCCCGCCTGAGAGGAGACACACTGCGTTCACGTTATACCATCCCGAGAATTTTATGGAGTTGCAGCTGTAACCTCGCCGGGATATCATGTTCAACCAGGTAACGGGCAACGAACGCTGCATCGGATCCCTCGACCGGCGAGAAAAAAACCTCTCCGTCAACGGGGTATGCTTTCATCACTCCTTCGGCATATTCACAATCCTGAAGATCCCGTACCACAAACTTGACAGAGTCCCTGCCCGTGATTGCAGGAAGGAGGGAGAGATCACTTTTCTCACCGGATGACGGACATTTCACGTCCATGCAGATGCTGGCATGGTCCTGGAATTCGGAAAAGGCAATAGTGCCGTTGGTCTCGATATCTATCTGAAAACCACGTGCGGCGAGGAAATCAACGAGAACGTGGAGCCCCTTTTTCTGGGTCAGGGGTTCCCCCCCGGTTATGCACACATAGGTTCCCCCGAGTGCAGAGACCTGCGCGGCCACCTCGTTATATCCCATCTCTGTTCCTCCGGTGAGGGCATGGGGAGTATCACACCATGAACAGCGGAGATTGCATCCTGCGAGGCGGATAAATGTGCAGGGCCTTCCCTGATTTCTTCCCTCTCCCTGGATGCTCCTGAATATCTCACTGACCTTCATATACGATTTCTGCATAACAGCTTGGAGATTCATGGACCCTGATCCGGGTTACCTTTGCACGAAGACCAAGAAGCGAACATTCATCATTGAGCGACCCTGCGATGAGGGATGCCAGGAGTTCACTGGTTGGTTCTCCCGGCGTGGTGATAACCGGGTGGAATGTCTGAATTGCGGCGACCATGGGATCATCGCGGTTGAGCAGGATCTGGTGATCGAAGCGCTCTATGGTGGTTTTTATAGTCTGGTAATCAACCAGGATGCCGGTCTTTTCATCCACATGTCCCTCCATCCAGACTTCCACTTTCCAGCGGTGGCCATGAAGGCAGGCACATTTCCCTTTATAGTGGAGCAGCCTGTGGCTCGCATCGAAATGCACCTCCTTGAAAATCCGACACATCATGACTCATGTGTTGGCGGGAACGGGATATAATATTATTAGCAATAAAGGGCAACCAATACAAGCAAATGTGGACTGTTCCATAATGTATAAGTCGCCACCGCGCGTTCATATATACCACAACGGGATGAAAAGGAGTCCACCGTAAACCAATTTCAATTGAGGGCATTTCATGGCGAATGGAAAATTTGCAGCAAGAAAACTGCTGAAAGACGCAAAAAAGTTCCGCTGGAGCGACCCGAAGTTCGTGCGCAGCCAGGGCGGGGTCAACCTCAAGTCGGACCCTCTTGAGGGCGCTCCGCAGGCAAGGGGGATTGTGCTCGAGAAGGTCGGGGTGGAAGCCAAGCAGCCGAACTCTGCTATCCGCAAGTGCGTGAGGGTACAGTTAATCAAGAACGGCCGACAGGTCACCGCGTTTGCTGTCGGAGATGGGGCTATCAACTTCATCGATGAACATGACGAGGTCGAAATCGAGGGGATTGGCGGGCGTATGGGACGTTCAATGGGTGATATTCCCGGAGTACGGTACGTTGTCACAAAGGTGAACAACGTCTGCCTCCACGAGATGGTTATCGGCCGAAAGGAGAAACCACGCAGGTGATCTGACATGGCAGAAGAAGAACGTGCGTCCAGACTCCTCTTCAATAAGTGGGATCTCGGGGAAGTCCAGGTGACCGACCCGAGTCTCGTCAGGTATATAAGCCTGAATCCCGTGATTGTCCCTAACTCAACTGGAAAATTCACCAGGCAGGAGTTCAATAAAGCCAATATGCTGATTGTGGAACGCCTCATCAACAGGCTGATGCAGACTGAGAAGAACACTGGCAACAAGCAGCTGGCGACCCGGATCGTGCGTGATGCATTCGAGACGATCCACAAGAAAACCAAGAAGAACCCGGTCCAGGTGCTCGTTGAGGCAATCACCAATACGGGCCAGAGAGAGGAGACAGTACGGCTGAAATATGGGGGCATTAACGTCCCTAAATCGGTGGACACCGCACCTATCCGCAGGGTGAACACATCCCTCTTTTTCATTTCCGAAGCGGTCTACAAGGCTGCACGTAAGAGCAAAAAGCCGGCTGCCGCATGCCTTGCCGACGAGATTATTGCCGCCTCCAAGGGTGATGTGAAGGCGTATTCGGTGAACAAGAAAGAAGAACGCGAACGGATTGCAAAATCCGCACGATAGGTAAATATATTCACTTTTTTGTGGTGTGTTTATGGCCAGAGGCAAAAAATCAATCGAGAAAGTCACTGAACTGATGAGTGATCCGGTACACATCCGGAATATCGGTATCGTTGCCCACATCGATCACGGCAAGACCACGCTCTCCGATAATCTCCTTGCCGGAGCAGGGATTATTTCAGAAGAACTTGCCGGGAAACAGCTCTTCATGGACTCTGATGAGGAGGAGCAGGCGCGTGGCATCACTATTGATGCGAGCAACGTCTCCATGGTGCACGAGTACGAGGGGCATGAATTCCTTATCAACATGATAGATACCCCCGGGCACGTGGACTTCGGAGGTGACGTAACCCGGGCTATGCGTGCAGTGGATGGTGCAGTGGTACTGGTCGATGCGGTTGAAGGAACGATGCCCCAGACCGAAACCGTCCTTCGACAGGCACTGAAGGAGGGGGTCCGGCCGGTTCTCTTCATCAACAAGGTGGATCGCCTCATCAACGAGCTCAAGGTGGATGAGATGGAGATGCAGATCCGCCTGGGCAGGGTCATCGACAAGGTCAACAAGCTGATCAAGGGGATGAACGAGAAAGCCTACAACGACGGTTGGAAACTCGATGCATCACTTGGAACCGTAGCATTTGGGTCAGCCCTCTACAACTGGGCTGTCTCGGTCCCCTTCATGAAGAAGAGCGGGGTATCCTTTAAGGAGGTCTACGATAGCTGCAAGTCAGGGGACATGAAGAGCCTGGCCAAGAGGAGCCCCCTCAGTGAAGTGGTGCTGGACATGGTTGTCAAGCACCTCCCGAACCCGCTGGAATCCCAGAAGCGGCGTATTAAAGTGATTTGGCATGGGGATGCCACCACCCCGGAGGGCAAGGGGATGCTCGAATGCGATCCGAACGGCCCTGTAGCCCTGATGGTTACCGACATTTCATTTGATCCCCACGCAGGGGAAGTGGCCACCGGGAGGCTCTTTTCAGGGGTGATGAAGCGTGGCACTGAACTCTATGTTATGGGCACTGCAAAGAAGGTCAATCGCCTGCAACAGGTTGGGGTTTTCATGGGGCCCACCCGGGTCGAGGTGGAAGAGATCAAAGCCGGGAACATTGCGGCGGTAACAGGGCTTAAAGATGCAATTGTCGGGTCGACCGTGACCACGCTCATGAACATGACGCCGTTCGAATCGCTGAAACATTACAGCGAACCGGTGATGACAGTTGCAGTGGAGGCCAAGAACATGAAGGACCTCCCGAAGCTCGTTGAGGTACTTCGCCAGGTCGCAAAAGAGGACCCGACGCTGCAGATCACCATCAACGAGGAGACCGGCGAGCACCTCATCTCAGGCATGGGAGAGCTTCACCTTGAGATCATCACGGGACGTATCAAGAGGGACAAGGGTGTCGAGATCGTCACTTCCGAGCCTATAGTCGTATATCGTGAGACGGTCACCCAGAAGGCAGGCCCTGTTGAGGGGAAGTCGCCGAACCGTCACAACCGTTTCTACGTGGAGCTCGAGGTACTCCCGGATGCAATCGTGGACCTGATCAAGAACGGGCAGGTATCCATGAACCAGTCCCAACTGGAGCGGCGTGACGCTCTTATCGCTGCCGGGATGGACAAGGATGAGGCCAAGAATGTGAAGGACATCTATGGCCACACGATGTTCATCGACATGACGAAGGGTATCCAGTATTTGAACGAGACCATGGAGCTCATCCTCGAGGGCCTCCATGAAGCCCTTGATGGCGGACCTCTTGCAGATGAGAAGGTTCAGAACCTCAAACTCAGGCTGGTTGATGTAAAACTCCACGAGGATGCCATCCACAGAGGCCCGGCCCAGGTGATCCCTGCGGTCAGGTCCGCGGTAAAAGCAGGGATGCTGCTTGCCGGCGATACGCTCCTCGAACCAGTCCAGAAGATTCAGATCACGGTACCCACAGACCAGATGGGGAATGCGACCTCTCAGATCCAGGGCCGCAGGGGGCAGGTGTTCGATATCCAGAGCGAAGGCGACACGATGACCGTGGTGGGAAAGGCTCCGGTTGCAGAACTGTTTGGATTTGCAGGAGATATCAGGTCTGCCACTGAGGGTCGTGCGATGTGGAGCACCGAGTTTATTGGGTTCGAGCTCGTGCCCAACAACCTGATGAAGGAAGTAGTGACCGGTATCCGCAAGCGGAAGGGTCTCAAGGAACAGATACCCACCCCGTCGGATTACCTGGCCTGATTTTCTTTTTTTTTTTAGTTTACTCATTTCGAAGATTGCCGGTTGCCGGTCTCACTTCTCATATGTGATTGACCCCGCCGCCCCCGGATATACCGCGAGGCTACTACCCTTGACCCGAGGTGACCTGCGGTCACCGATGGATCTTCAGTATTGGCTGACCAAATCGGATATGACTGTTCAGAAAGAGAACGGCGGCGATTCAAAAACTATTCACATTGGCCTTAAACACGAAAATATCATCCGATATTCGTAAAACTACAGGGAAATCCGCCACAATGTAACCCGATTATATTACAGTTTGACGAAAAGGTCGGTGGCTAGATTGACACTATACCCAAAAAAAATCAGGAAAACCCCGAATATCCTTTCCTCATGCCGTGGTCCGGGGAAACAGTTCCACCGGTTTCACGGGTTGGGATACAAAGATACCGGGATTGTTCCCGGGATCACTCAGGAGAGGGTTGCCCTGATAATGGTGACAGGTTCACGCGGGCGATCGCCCCTGTCTGTCCGCACTTTTGCGATTTTCTCCACAACATCCATACCGGCAACCACGCGTCCAAAGACCGGGTGTTTTCCGTCGAGGAAGTTGTTGTTTACCAGGTTGATGAAAAACTGGCTGCCCCCTGTGTTCGGACCCGCATTGGCCATGGAGAGCGTCCCCTTATCATTCTTTCTTCCGGGTTTGAACTCGTCCCGGATCACATACCCGGGACCACCCCTTCCCGTGCCAGTGGGATCGCCACCCTGGATCATAAATCCGTTGATCACTCTGTGAAAGATAACACCATTGTAGAAACCCTTCTGAACAAGGGTGGCAAAGTTCCCCGCCGTTATTGGCGTATCTTCAAAGAGTTCAATCTCTATTGTGCCGAGGGAGGTCTCCATGGTGACATGCGAGCCTGGAAGTGATCCTTTCGTTTCAGTCATGATTCTTCATGTATTCTTGGGCGCCTCAAGTCAAGGCTTTTTTTATGGATTAGAGTTGCCTGATTTATGAGTTGACACGAGCATCCTGAACCTGCGTTCAAATCAAAAACCTCCTACTACAGGAGTTCTCCACAGGTTATTGAGTAGTACCAGATGCCCGTGCAGGGGCATATCGAAACGATAAAACAATCTGGAATTGAATAGCTACTTCAATGGCCGGAGGAAAGGTTAAGCTAGTCATTTTTGGGGCATACAACGCGGGAAAATCTACGTTCATACAGTCACTTGATCCCAATGCACGGCACGTGGAGGCTCATACAACCAATGGTGACACCACCGTTGCCCTTGACTATGGCAGGGCACATGTTCATGCCCTTGATGTCCACCTCTTTGGAACTCCCGGGCAGGAAAGATTCGAGTTTGTGCGCCAGATCATATCGCGGGGTATGGATGCTGCAGTGTTGATGGTTGACTGCAGTGCTGAACTGGACGAGTTTACCCTTCATCTTTATGAGACATTCATCCTGCAGAAAATCCCTGTAGCAGTGATGCTGAACAAGTGCGATCTTCCCGGGGCATGCCCGGCCACGGCACGTGCCGCGTTCCGGAATGCCCAAATATTCGAAATTTGTGCACACGAACCCGCAAGGACAATGCCCGCACTCACGGCATTCGTGGAAACCCTGGCACCTGACCTCTAGCGACTAGGCACGGGGAGAATACACTTAAACAATAGTGAATGAGAAAGGGTGGATGAAGGATCCCCGCATCACTACTTCCAGACATTCACAGGATTGATCGATGCATCAATCATTAGATCGAAATCGATGGCGTTGAGCCAGCCGGCCTTCTCAAACATGTTCATGAAACAGATGCCCACCCTGGCGGCATCGGTATATTTTTCTATCGTCAATTTCACCTGGTCAACCGTGACAGGCACATTCGGCATGGAGAGACCCCCCATAACAACAACCATGGCCGGCTTCTGGATGGATGCCGGCCCACCCGCCTGCATCCCGATATCGGGGACCAGCCTGATCTTCTGTGCTTTCGATTCTTCAACGTACGGAACAAAAACCTGCTGGAGATCGAGGCTGCGGATCGCAAATCCCAGGAGTTCGACAAAAGGCGTGCAGGTCCCCGGACACCCATAATAGACCACCTGGTCACCCGCCTTAAGTCCCGTTCTCTCGATAAACTCTTTGAATGGCCGGAGAATTCCCGGCACACCCTGAAACACTTCTTTCTGTTTCATCTGATTTTTACACCTATGAGAATGAATAACCTTCACGGTGCATATGAATGTATAGGAACGATGAGCAATCTCAGATCATCGTACAATTGTACTCCCTTGTGAGAACGTTGTGGTGAATGGAAATGGTGGGTGAACCGGGAAGACCAACGGCGTCAGTGCTGGTGTGCTATGCCAGCAGGTATGGATCGACACGGGAAATTGCTGAATGCATTGCAGAGGTGCTGCGTACATCAGGGACACATGCTGACTGCATACCTGCCGGGAGGGATATCCGCCCCTCCGGTTACGACGCGGTAGTCCTGGGAAGTCCGCTCTATATGGGCAAATGGCTTGCGGAAATCAGGGAACTGATCTCGAGGGAGAGGGTGGCGCTCGGGCGTGTACCTGTTGCAGTATTTTCAGTGGGGTACTCGTTTCGGGATCGCTCGAACCAGGTTCTCCAGAGCGGCGAGGATGCGCTGTTGGATGTCCGGCTCTATATTTTACCGCGTGATTCTGCATTTTTTGCCGGGAGAGTTGAGTGTGGTGCGGTGTCTCCTTCTGACAGGGCAATCCTGACCCTGGCAGGAATTACCGAGGGGGACTTCCGGGATATGGAGATGGTCCGGTCATGGGCACGAACGCTCCCCGGAATTCTCGGTCTTGGTTAGAAGTTACGCGAACAAGGAGTGTGCTGATCCGGCTGAAAAACGCGAGCGTTCCGGATTTTTTACAAAAAAAATGGGTATAGTGACAATCTAGCCACCGACCTTTTTGTCAAACAGAGAATATAATCGCGATATATTGAAGCGAGTTTCCATGTTGTTTTATGAATATCAGATGATAATTTCGTTTTCAAGGTCAATGTGAATAGTTTTTGATTCGCCGCCGGGGCGCCCTTCGGGGGCGGCGGGGTCAATCGCATATGAGAAGTAAGACCGACAACTCGTACTTTTTTCCCCCAAATTTTAGTCATTGGATTTTTCTTAATTCTTCGTCGTGATTTATAAGTGAGATTGGTGGTAACAATGACACTATACCCAAAAAATTAATTGTACTCAGGGTATCTTCACCGCGACGTGGAAGGTCTCTCTCGGTTCAATGAATGTGATGTGAACCGGGATTCCCCACATCTGGATAGTGGCGACGTCTTTGGCTTCTTCACACTCAAAGGATATTCTCATGCCATCTACCCTGTATTGGGATTCAAGGTTCAGCGGAAGGTAATTTTTCCCGTCATCCCCTGCGATGCCGTAGAACCCACCTTCGAAGTCCTGGTATGTTACCGTGCCGGATGGAACCCAGGGTCTCCGGTATTCTCCATACACACTCTGGTCTCCACTCTTTTCTCCCATAAAAAACCAGGCATGGCTGCCGCCAGCTCCCATCACCTGTGAAGCCGGGGAAATGTATTCATCTCTGAGAAGAGTGATGCCCGGCGATTGGGAGAGATACCATGAATATCCGGTGGTCGGGTTTTCGGGAAGAGTCAGTGAGAACTCTGTTCCTTTGGCGATGGTCACATTCTTGCCGTTGTCTCCAGGGCCTAATGCAGGACCCGGGATAATGGTGGATGTCGGCGTGGGTGTGGGGACTCCCCCGGATCCCTGTTCCTGGAGACATCCGGCTGCGAGGATGAGGCAGACGGACAGTATCGCCACGGGGGCGAGAAAGAGCGTGGAACGATGCATGGTATTGTTTCACCTTCGTGATCGAGAAGAATGAGGTCATGACCGAATAAACGCTTTCCCCTGACTGCGAAGAAAGCTGCAGTTATTCGTGGTTAAGGGAATGTGTGAATCGATATGTGCCTGGCAAAGCAGTGCTTTCATTCATGATCGGAGCCGGGTTGCATCTCCTGCCACTCTTAGCTTTTGCACCCGCCTGGTAGGAGTGTGAGACCGGGTGACAGATTGCATCTTCGTACAAACGCCCCGGCATATTTCAGTCCTGGGCATTACGGGGGTTGCGTTTTAGTTACAACATGAGTTTCTCCCAGGAGGTATTCGGGAACACGGGATGGTATTGATCACAGAGTTTCCCGCGGAGAGGAGAACGAAAAAAGCCAAAGAAAACAAAAAAGATTATTTTGGTCCCAGGTAGGGGTTCCGGAGTCCCTTGCTCACTCCGAATTTGGCCCTCTCCTCGACAGTCTTCTGGTTCTTCGAGATCTTCTCGGTAGCCAGTTTTGTCACGAGTTCGAGACCGGGCTTCACCTGCTCGATGGGCTTGGTCTCGAAGCATCCGGCGGCGATAGCCTTGGACCAGATGTCGTCCCCGTTCTTTGTCCTGACAAAGACCGTGCTCCAGCCATCGGGGCTTCCGACTGAACCGGTCGATACATCCGCCAGGTTTGCAACATAGTCAAGGCAGACGTGGCACCCGGGCTGTTCGTACTTGTGGGTGACCTTGAGTGGGAGCTGGACAACCTGTCCGCGCTGACCGTAGACCCAGAACTTACCCTTGCCGATCTCCATCTTCTTGACAGCGTCCATTCTCATGCCTGCATGATCTTCCACCAGCTGGACGATACTCTGGTAGGGGAAGTTCTCCATACAGAAAATTCCCACTGCGAGTTTGATACAGTCAGGGACATCGCGGAGCCCGACCGGGTAGAGCTGGCCTTTTCTTACTGCCTGCATCTGGCACGGGGTTCCCACGATACCGATCTTATCCAGACCGTAGCTGCGGGTTGCCTCCTTGATCCAGGACACCTGGGGGCTGATGTTGTACTTGGTGCCGCTTGCGGACATCAGCTCTTCGACGGTCGTCGCAATGAACGGGCGGGGCCTCCATGGCTCGTCGCCTTTTCCTGCCACAATGGCGCCGTCGATGATGCCCTCTTCGAGTGCAAACTTGAAGAGCTGAGTGACGATGCCGCCGTCCTGTGATTTACTCAGGATAGCCTTGTCACTGCTGCGGGCCGATACACAGAGCTTGTATTTTCCTAGTTCTCCTGCCATCTCCATCACCTCACTTGAGCGCCCCTGCAATGGCTTCCATAATGCCCTCGAATTCAGGGATTACGTCAAAGTTGAAGAAGCTCCGGGGGCACTGTGCATAACATGCACCGCACTTGATGCACATCTCACGGTTCACATTGGGCTTCCCATACTCGTGGGTGATAGCCCTGACCGGGCAGGCCGCAGCACAGGATCCGCATCCCATGCAGAGTCCCTGGTTGACAATGTCATACATCAGGTCGCATCCACAGGCCTCTGTCCCGCGCTCGGCAAGCTGCATGAGCGGGGTTAAGTATTTCTTTGCGAGTTCCTGCTGGTCCTTGTTGCCCTTGAGGAGCAGGTAGGCCATCACGCATACGTTCCGGATCATCTGCGGTGTCGGGGCACACCCGGGGATATAGACATCCACCTTGATGAGGTCTCCGACTGGAAGATACGACTCGTGTTGGGGCTGGTTCTGCTGGCCGCCGCGTGCGAACCTGGTGATATTGCCATAACAGGCACACCCACCTACTGCTACGACGACCGCCGCCTTCTCGCGGGTTTCTTTGATCTCCTGTACTGATAGCTTGTCCTGAATACAGACCGAACCCTCGACAAGTGCCACATCCATCTTGGGGATATGCCGTACATCGGCGAGGGTCAGGCCATAGACAAGGTCGGCGTATTTGTCAAGGATGGTTAACAATCCACCGTAGTTGTCTGCTAAGGATACCAGGCAGCCCGTGCAACCACTCATGTGCACGTGGCCAACTGTAATCTTGTCTGCCACAGGCTTTTCCTCCTTCTTTATGATTTCTTCCTTTTTCACCACGTCAGCTCTCACCGCAGGCTTCGCCTTCGGCTCCGGGCTGGTGCTCTCCTTTTCGAAGATTTTGGATAGTAGTCCCATAATCCACCCCTATAAGGGCCAGCACTTCCCGTACGGCCCTGGGTATTGCATTCTGAACCTCTTCAGTGAGCCCCATCTCGAATTCGGGGGCACTCACCCGCTTTGGCTGACATCCGATTATCGTGATATCGATCTTATCCTTCAGGCGGTGGAGCGGCTCGGTCAGGTCCCAGGAATGGGCATCCCGATAACTTCCCGGAGGAAGGTCTTCGACTGTCAATCGGACCAGGTCACCGGGTCTTCCCTCGAAGTTCACGGTATCAATCACGATGAGTCTTCGTGTCACTTCCGGATCAAGCAGTGTAAAGATGAAATGCGGGCCTCCAAGGCCTGCATCCACGGCTTTGATATTGTCGGGGAGATCGAGGCGCAATAGCTCCTCTACCACGGCCGGTCCGAACCCGTCATCCGCGAACAACGGGTTACCGCACCCTGCTATCACAATCTCTGGATACAGCATGGGGGAGTCTCACTGAATGAGTTTCTGGGCAACTATCTTCTTGTCCTCATCGATGACGATCATGTGGGTTGCACATGACACGCACGGGTCATATCCTCTGACGACAATTTCCGCCAGCTGCCATGGAGCCCCGGCGAGAGCCTGGCTGCAGGTGGGGAAGTTCCAGGTGGTGGGCACAAGCATCTCATAATAGAGCACTCTGCCATCCTTGACCTTGGCCAGGTGAACGTCAGTTCCGCGGGGAGCCTCGTTTGCAGCCCAGCCGAGTGAACCATCACCCTGGGGGATATGGTCCGCAAGGATCTTCCCGTTCGGGTTGTACTCGTCCAGTGCATTGAGGATGGAATACACAGAGTCGGTATATTCCATCTGCCGTGCGACCTGCTGCCCGATAGTCCCTTTCTCGTCGAAGTTCTTGAACTTGACAAGCCGGGCGCGGGGACCCACTTCGACGGGGGCTCCGTCATAGAGCGGCACACCGGTGCAGGCCTCCATCTGGGGATTGACCTTGGTCCCGACTGGTGATGTACCTCCAACAGGGTAGCTTGGGTCTGCAAGACTTACCTCGCCCTCGCCCATGTACCAGTCCCAGGGGCGGACATCGGTCCAGCGCTGGGGGTCCCACCCGGGATTCGAGTCAAGACTGGAGCTGCCGTACAGGGGGTGAGAAGCCAT
The DNA here is from genome assembly GCA_002506105.1 of Methanolinea sp. UBA275. GTDB lineage: Archaea > Halobacteriota > Methanomicrobia > Methanomicrobiales > Methanospirillaceae > Methanolinea_A. The sequence continues at coordinate 84,279 of DAWU01000028.1, forward strand.
GTAGCCCTGGTTGTGATACCCGAGTTTCTTCGGGATTGGGATCTGTTTGCCAGCGACTTCCGCCCAGTCACGCTTCTGGAAATTGCGAAGGATGGCAATCATGAAGTCCATCTGTTCGTGTGCAAGGGTCAGTCCCTCCTTGGCGAGGTCGTACATCTTGTTCTTTGCCTGTGGGGTACAGGCCTTGTACATACCGCCGACCCTCGGGTTGCTGGGGTGAATTGCCTCGCCACCCGCGATCTGCCCGATGGTCTGGCCGATCTCGCGGAGCCTCTGGATTCTCTTGGCTACGGACCGTACCGGCTCCTGGGGGGTAAAGGGATTGATCTTGGTGTCAGTCCCCGGGAGATACATATCCGGGAGGGTCAGGATGTTGTGAAGTGCGTGGCTATGAAGCCTGTTGGCACTCTGAAGAATGATACGAAGGAGCTTTGCATCCTTGGGGATCTCGCAGCGAATGGAGGCCTCCATGGACTCTACACCTGCGAGGGTGTGAGCGATCGGACAGATACCGCACACGCGGGACGCGATCTTCGGGACCTGGTCCATCGTCTTTCCGATGGCCAGCTTCTCCACCCCTCTTACTGGGGTTATGGAGAGCCAGTCACCACGCTCGACGATACCTGCATCGTCAACTTTCAGGACGAGCTTTGAGTGTCCCTCATGCCTCGTGGTTGGGGAGATCTCTACAATTTTCGACAATATTATCGCCTCATGGTATTCTCGTTGTTCTCTTTGCGATACCGGTAATATTCCACACGCACCTCTCTTTACGAGAGATGTTTGACCGTACAGAGTACGTTCAGGAGAAGTGTTGCGAACTCCCTATATTTATCTGCTGTGCACTTATGCACGGCATTAGGAAAAAGGGTAAAAACATTATATTTTTTAAAACAGGATTCGCATCAGCATTTTTTTACAAAATATTCAAGGGGAACACAGAAAGGTGGAAAAAAATCATTGAATATCGAGGGATAATTTACCGTTTTTTTCAAAGGCCAGTTTTGAAATCCATGCGCGAATCAGTATGAAATTATATCAATAGATGATACTTGTTCAGGATATCGAACCCGGGTGGAATTCGAAGATAATCGGATCTCAATCATAGTGATGCAATCACAGAATGAAAGTGTATGGGGTGGAGTTGAAAAAGAGAAGTATCAGGAATGCTCTCCGTTCAGCTCTTCGTAAAGCTCGGCCATGGTAGCCTGGCGCTCTGCATAGGCATCATGCTGGTGAATACTCTCCTCGTTTGTCTGCATGATGGTGATGAGTGAATCGCCGGGAAGATCCCTGAATTCGGCGATCACTTTTTTGGCGATCTCACGGACGCAGTCCTCCACGAACCTGGGATTCTTGTGAGCATTCAGCACGACGTAACTCTCGTCACCCCTCTTCAGCAGTTCAAAGATTGAGGCACTCATCGATTCCTTGAGGATCTTTATGATCTTCTCGAGTTTGACGTGCTGGTCGTCATCGATCTCAATTGACAGGAAACCCCGCCCACGCTGGTTGTGTGTCGCCATGGGGACTTCTGCCAAAAATCCGCTGATCTTCTCATCGGGGACTTCAAGGTTCTGCAGGACAGAGATTGCTCTCTCCTTCATGATATCCTGGGCACAGGGGCATGCGGTCATGCCCGTCACCTCTGCACCTATACTCTTCCTCACGATCGGGTTCCGGAAGGTCCGCTTGGCAACTGCGCGGGCATGAACCCTGACAACCTCGTGGCAGCTCGTATGGGATACGGGCGTTTCCCGTTTTACCATGTACTGGCTGTTCATCAATACTTCGGTACGGTCTGCATACTCGTGCCTGTCAAGGAGTTTTCTGGCAACGACGCTGCAGAGGTTTTCAATCTCCTTCACTTCGCCATCGATGGCTTGCTGGAGAACCTCGTCAATCACTTCGAAATTCCGGGAGAGGTTGGCCCCCTTGAGACTTCCGGGGAGATCGACAAAGACATCGAAATTGGAGATGAAGATAACCGACCTCTTATCGGGCCTTGTGACTTCAACAAGTTTCTTGACATTCTTTACTCCCACCCTCGTCAGATTAATACGAATATCAGGGATGGTGGATTGAACGTCTGGCAAATCACGCCCGGATTTTTGTGGAATGAGACTGGGAATAATGCATCGCTCCCAAGAATGATGTGGAACGTATTTTTTCATATAATATTTAAGTGCTCTGTTACTGATATGTCATGGATAACGCTATGATGGAAAAATATTATGATACCGATGCGGACCTCGGGGTTCTGAAGGGGAAGAGGATCGCAGTGATAGGATACGGGTCACAGGGAAGAGGGCAGGCTCTCAACCTGCGTGACAGCGGCCTTGACGTCGTGATCGGGCTTCGGCCCGGGCGTTCATGGCAGGCGGCCTCTGCGGATGGATTCAAGGTCTATCCTGTCCCCGAAGCCGTAAAAATGGCAAGTATTGTCCAGGTGCTGGTCCCTGATGAGCACCAGGGGGCTATCTACAAGGCGGAAATCCACCCTCATCTCTCCCAGAACAAATGCCTGATGTTCTCCCATGGCTTCAACATCCACTTCGGCCAGATCGTCCCGCCACCTGACATCGATGTTATCATGGTGGCCCCGAAGGGCCCCGGTCATATGGTCAGGAGGACCTACGAGGAGGGAAAGGGTGTGCCTGCCCTCATCGCAATACATCAGAATTACACGGGCCAGGCGCAGAAGATCGCACTCGCCTATGCCAAGGGGATAGGAGCCACGAGGGCCGTCGTGCTTGAGACAACATTCCGTGAGGAGACGGAGACTGATCTCTTCGGAGAACAGGCGGTGCTATGCGGTGGTATCACGTCTCTTATCAGAGCTGGTTTCGAAACGCTTGTTGATGCAGGGTATGCACCAGAAATGGCATATCTCGAAGTGCTCCATGAAACAAAGTTAATCGTGGACCTCATCTACGAGGGTGGCTTTACCAATATGCGCAACTCCATTTCCAATACCGCGCAGTATGGAGACCTGACCCGCGGCCCGAGGGTTATCGGAACCGAGTCCTACCTGGCAATGCAGGAGATATTAAAAGAGATCCAGAGCGGGGAATTCGCCAAGGAATGGATGCTCGAGAACATGGTGAACCGACCGGTCTTCAATGCCCTTACCCGTGCGGACGAGGAACACCTTGTCGAGCAGGTGGGAAAAGAGGTCCGGGCAATGATGCCGCAGTTCAGGAGATAATCACTTTTTCAACTGAAAAAATCCCGGTATTTTCATTTCAGATGCCCCAATCGAAGGGGGTGTATTTTTTTTATTCATCCTAAAATTAGGAAGGGGATTTAAGGTTTTGCCTTCCCTGTCAGGAAGCGAAGCTGCATTGAAAAACCGGCGTACCTTTCTTTTTTTCATAAGGTGGCATTTTTACACTCAGGCGACCTATATAAGAATGATGGCTGAACCGTACGAAACACTCCTGAAGAAGGCTTACGCTCACGTGACCGAACCGAGCGAATCAGTGGAACGGTTCACGGTACCCGAAGCCAGGTCATATATCGAGGGGAAGACCACAGTATTGGAGAATTTTTCCGAGATCGCAGACACCGTCCGCCGCGACAAGGATCACCTGATGAAATTCCTCCTGGGAGAGCTTGGGACGGCGGGTAAGATCGATGGATCCCGGGCAATATTCAACGGAAAATTCGAAGCATCACTGATAGTCTCCCTTGTGAAGGGGTATGTCGATGACTATGTCATCTGCTCCGAATGCGGAAAACCCGACACCCGACTCGTGAAAGATGACCGTGTTCTCCTTCTCCGCTGCGATGCCTGTGGAGGTCACCGGCCTGTCAGAAAGAGAAAAGCACGGACCGAACCAGTCAGCAACGAGATATCAGAGGGTGCGATTATCGATGTAGAGGTTCAGTCCGTGAGCCGGAGAGGTGATGGCGTTGTCCGGATGGGACGGTATATCCTCTATATTCCCGGTGGAAAGCCTGGGCAGAAGGTCAAGGTAAAGATAACCCGGGTATCGGGCTCGATCGTATTTACGGAACGCGTTCTGAGCTGAATCAAGGTTCCAGGGGTGGTTGAAAGCCCCTCAAGGTTTTCACCCTGGTTTTTTTAAAAAAACAAGGGTATTGTTTTTCAAAGCAAGAAAAAACCAAAAAAAAGCAAAAAATAGTTGATTTCGGATTATTTTGACGCGATACTCTCAAGGAGTTCATCGCAGGACTGGGATATCCTCCTGCAGGCATCTTGGATGATCTCAAGAGGCGCCTTCTTTCCGTTTGTGGTGACCAGAAGTTCAGGATCCGAAAACTGGAACTTGATAAGATACCTGGCAACATCCACGTCTGGATCACTCAGTATCTCCTCTGTGAGGGCATTCATGAATGTATGGCCTTCTCCCTGGACGAGGAGTCTGACTTTGTCCTTCTGCAACTCGAGGATCTTTATATTCATCCACCCATAAATGGGAGACAGAATCCTATATAGGTATGCCCGAATCCCCCTCCCGAGACCCGCATGGAGCCACTGCATTAAGTCAGAATGTGAAGGTTTCACCGTCAGACCCAAGGTGGGGAAGATCCCATGGCATGAGGTGACTGAGATGGACGCATCTGAAATCCCCCGCCCCGAGCAAGGCTGCAAGGTCGCAGGCTTCCTGGTAGTTCATGTGCTTGGAAACATGGCGATCAGGAGGCAGGAGCGCATCTACGAAGAGAAGGTCCACTCCCTCAAGGGCTTTTTTCGTTTTTTCGGGAAGATTGGCAATGGCATCTGAAGTGTATCCAACACGCATTCCATCGTATTCAAGCAAAATCCCACACGTACGTACCGGGGGGTGGATAACAGGGAGAAAACTGAGAGTTATCCCGTTGAGGTCAAATTTGGTGTATTCGCGGATGGGATGCCGTGAAAAATCAAGGAACCTGAAGACTTCACCGCAGTACTCGATAACCTCTTCAGGTGCGTATACCTCAGGGATTCCCTGTACCCTGTAGAACTCGCCGAACCCCATGAAGTGATCGTAGTGGCCATGGGTCCACAGAACAGCATCAATACGCGGAGATCCTGCCTGGAGGAGTTGCTGGCGGAGATCGGGACTTGTATCGATAAGAATATGCTGTCCGTCACACTCGATTAAAAGCGAGGTCCTGAGTCTCTGCACGCCCTTTTCATGAGCATGGATACACTGGCTGCATGAACATCCGATCTTTGGTGTGCCAATGGCATCACCTGTCCCGAGGAGGGTGATTTTCATCCTACGACAACCAGTTCTGGGCGCGGATAGTATTCCGGTTCTGAACCACAGCGATGCCACGCTCAATGTCTGCAGGGGAGATAGAATCCCGGGTTTCCATAAGAGATGAGAGGAGCGCTTCTTTGACCACGATCCGGAGGTCAGCCCCGGAAAAGCCTTCGGTCAGGTCTGCAAGACCGGCAAGATCACAGCTGTGCTTCATGCTTGAAGATACCTTCTCGAGGATCGCCAGGCGCATATCCCTGTCCGGAAGTCCGAACTCCACTACTTCATCAAACCTTCTCCACGCAGCATCATCGAGGAGTTGCGGATGGTTGGTAGCCCCGATAAGGAGGACCCCGTGACGAACGAGGCTCACCTGGTCAATATTCTTCAGGAGTGCATTCACGGCACGCTTCATCGCACCATGGTCATCGGTAACACGACTCTTTGCTATGAAATCAAACTCGTCGATGAAGAGGATGCAGGGTGCAAGTCCTTTTGCCAGATCAAAGATGCGGTCGATGTTCTTTGAGGTCTCGCCAAGGTATTGGGAGGTGATCATCGAGAGCCTCACTTCCAGGAGAGGCAGGTGGAGTTTCCGGGATAAAGCCAGGGCAAGGGAGGTCTTTCCGGTTCCCGGCGGACCTACAAAGAGGAGCTTGCCCACTTCATGAATACGGTGCCGGCGTAGGGTATCGCGGTGTTGCCTTGCGACCTGGACTTTTTTTATGAAATCGAGCTGTTCCTTCGTACATACCATATCCTCGAAATCCTGGTCAATTTCTTCGGGGGCGCTCAGAATGACCAGGTCCATTGCATTCTTCAGTGGCTCGTCTTCGGAGAGAATCTTTGTGACACGGGATTGTAAAAACAGCCTCGTGTCTTCCACGGGGGGGTTCTCGCCGCGCACCTTCTCATAGGAGACATCAGTGGATTCGAAATTCTCGAAAAAATATGCAAGTGTCGGATTCCTGGAGATATAGTCAATTCCTCCCTTTTTCAGGAACCATCGTGCAGCCGGCTCGAGGGTGGTGAGCTTGATTCGCTGCCCGAATTCCTCGCAGGTAACCACCGGTGTCTCTGCAAGTTTCTTGCAGGCATCCTCAATGCCCAGGCTCCTCCTTACCATCCCCTCACTCACATGCAGGGGGCGCTTTACATCCGGAGCCCCATTGACCGTAAAAAGACTCCTGCATTCGGGGGTGAGGTCATTGACGTCCAGGTTGTGATGGGTATTGAAGAGTTCTGCGGTGAGGAGAATCTCCATGAGCTTGAGGGTCTCGTCATGAGCAGGCATTTCTGTAACTTTTAGTATTATCCCTGGAATTGTTTAAGGGTATCTCATGCGGTTGTGACGATACATCCATCGGCTGTGACTATCAGCGTGTGTTCTGCCTGGGAGACGAGTGAACCAGGTACATCGGACAGCACGGGATATGCCCGTATCACCTGCGCCCGGAGGAGCGCTTGGAGCGCGAGATCACGTTTCGTTCCCGAGAGCCATCTCCTGGAGAAGGGCATTCCCTTGCGCGGCCGGATCTCTTCGAGCATATGCCTCGCGGAGGGAAGCCTAACCGGATGGAGTGCCTGTTGCTGATAGATCTCGGTCCGGAACTTCTCGTTCACCCTTCCGCTCCCTGTAGTGGCAAACGGTTCGATGGCAAAGACCATCCCTTCATCGAGCACAGGTCCTCCCTGGACTCTTACATTGGGAATGTTTGGGGGTGTATGAATCATAAACCGGTCCAGACCATGGCCGGTGAGATTCGCCACAGGTCGGAATCCCCTTGACTCTATCTCATAATGGATGGCTGTCCCGAGCTCTCCGATTGTCACTCCGGGACGCACCAGGGAGATCGCCTTCTCCAGTCCACTGCGTGACGCTTCGACAAGGAGGAGGTGCTCTCCAAGATCAACAGTTGTTGCGGTATCTGCAATGTAGCCGTCGATGTGGACACCGAGGTCGAGCTTGACCATATCCCCCTGTGAAAAAACTCTCCCGTCTTCTGAAGAAGCGGTATCATGTGCGGCATCCTCATTGATGGAGACATTGAGGGGGAAGGCAAGACCGGCTCCCTCAGCCTTCACCATCTCCTCAATCATCTCCACGGCACCAAGGTACGATGCCCCTACCTTGATCTCGTCTCTGCCTCGTTGAAGGATGCGTGCCGCGATCCTGCCGGACTCCAGATACTTGTCCATTACCTCATCATTCATATACGCACCTCACAGGTCAAGGCACATCGGAAATCTTGTCAGGGATGTGAATCCTTCCGCGCTGATAACTCCGGTATTCTCTATCCTGATCCCCCCTATTCCTGAGAAATAGAGGCCGGGTTCGATCGTCACTACGTTTCCCTGGTAAAGTTCCTCTCCTGAAGGTCCGAGGCTTGGTGCTTCATGGACCTCAAGACCAACACCATGCCCCAGGTTATGTACGAATCCCTCACGGCCGCTTTCAAAACCCCTCTCGGCAAAGAGATCCACGACCGACTGGTAGACCTCAGCACCGGTCAGCCCGGGGCGGATATTTCCTGCTGCCATTTCCAGTGCGTCCCTGACAGCACGGAACATCTCCTTTATCTGTATTGTCGGCTCTCCCCTCAAGACTGTTCGGGTCATATCACTGTAATACCCGGTCTGTTCATTGTGGGGGAAGATGTCAATGACAATAGGTTCGTCCGCTTTGAGGTGACCTTCACCGGTAAGATGAGGAAGCGCGCTCTCTTCCCCGCATGATACAATGGTGCCGGAAGCGTTGCAGCCATTCCTGACAAGAACCTGGTGCATCGCCCCCCTGACCATGCCCGAGGTGAGCGGCACGGCACCCTGGTACAGGAACCCGCTTTTTACGCGTGACTTCCGGATCATGGCAATTCCCCTCTCCATTGCTTTTTCGGTTGCTACCTGGACCCTCCGGATGTTCTCGATCTCCCGGGGACTCTTCACAGCCCTCATGCCAGCGAGTGCAGCCCGGTCCACCTCGAGTCTGCACATTGTGCCAAGCTCCCTTGCAAGTGCATGTGGAAACTGGGGCGGGACGAGTATTGTTCCACGAACAAGGCCTGCAATCATCCTTGCAAGCGCCCGCCACCTGTCATTCTCATCCTTCAGGATTTCAAGCAGTCCTGCCTGGGCCCTTGAGATCACTACAGCGTTTGACTCACGCTGGGCCCTATCACACTCCATCTGTGATACGATGATACAACCCTGCTCGCCCCGCCGCCGTATGTATACAATGGGGTCGGTGGTTGAGAACTGCGTGAGGTAGCGTATGTCAGCGTCCTGCGAGGTGCCTATGGCAACGTACGCTTCTGATCCGCTGTGTACGATTGCAGAATCAAGCGCATCCATATCTCCTGATTATTTGCGTCCTTACCACAAGTACTTTTATTATGGAGCTGACATTCCTGTAATGGACGAGGTCACCAAAGAGGAATTAAAATGGAAATTTTATCGCCTTGCGATAGTCCTCAATGCTATCGTACTCATAGTTGCACTCGGTGTGGTGGCCCTCCTTAAGCTCCAGGGGCATTACGCGATCCCGGCGGCCCTGATTCTCTTTGCGGCGGCTCTCGGACTCGGTCTCTATTTCAGGAAGCATTATTCGGCTACCAGAAGATGGCTCGATGAACAACCCTAGAAAATCCTGGTGCGTCGGAGGGATTCATGATTGAGAAGGTAAAAGGGGAGATTGAATTGATGCAGCGGCATATCCAGGTGCTGCGCACGGTGGTTAGTCACCAGCCGATAGGCATCATGAAACTTTCTGAGCTGATGGACCTTCCATTTCACAGGATCCGGTACTCTCTCCGCATACTGGAGCAGATGGGGTATATCCGAGCTTCACCCTCCGGTGCGGTGGCTACACCCCAGAGTTTGGAACTCCTTGGGGGCCTTGATGGAGAACTTGCTGAGATGATAAATCTCCTCGAGAGCATGAAGCACCCCGAGCCCTGAAATGGGACGCCACATTATCCCGGAGGCTCCCTGATGAACCCGCTACCTTTAACACGGTCAACATCAAAATATGGTAGCACATTTGCAGTGCCGCCATAACTCAGTTGGTAGAGTGGCTGGCTGTTAACCAGCATGTCACAGGTTCGAGTCCTGTTGGCGGCGTTTTTTTTCACGGGCCCGTAGCTTAGTCCGGTCAGAGCGCCCGGCTCATAACCGGGCGGTCATGCGTTCAAATCGCATCGGGCCCACTTTTGAACCATTCGCTATAATAGCAATTCTCTCAAGAGCCCGTTCAAAAGATATGTATGGGGCCGAAAGAAATTACCGGGTATGAGATGCCCTGTTTGCGGTGGTGACTGCATTAGAGATGCACCGGCCGTACTTGAATCGCTCTCTTCGGTATTTTCAAAGTGTGAAGAGTGCAGGTTCAGGATCCTGGACAAGAACGCTCCACTCCGCGGCAGGTTTTATGCAACTCCTTGTGCCTGTAACAGGCGATTCATCGATGAGGTATTCGCACATATCTACGTGATTTTCCTGGATGAGGGAATCCTGTCAGGGGATGAACCACTCAGAGCGGTAGGGTCTCCTCTCATCCACCCTGGTTTTTTTATGACCTCCCCGCCGTTTCTCTCGCCCGACTCGCTGGTTCTCCTCTCCCCGATCGTGACAGAGGAGGCAGCAAAGAGGATTGTAGTGGAAGTACCCGAGGTAAAAGGGGTGGTCAAATGCGGTGATTACGTACCTGGAGTCACGGATCTCTCACTTTCATCGCCATATCGGACCTATCAACTCCTTGCAGGATGCGATGTGCGTGCCGGAGTCTTTTCCACACGTGCCGGCCCCCTTGTGATTTACACCCAGCAATCCGTCATGCACATTGAGTTTCCGCGCTTGAGGAATCCCAAGATACAATCAGTGGAACGCCACCTTGGAACACGTCACCCAACCTGGTGTGTGGACGCCTGTTCGGGTGCAGGGACGCTTGGTCTGTGTGCCGCAAGGCACGGGGTTTTAGGGGTAATCATGAGCGATGCCTGGTACGCAGCAGCCTACTGGTCGGCGGTAAACCTTCATGTCAATCGCATGTTCTTCAAAATTGATGAGATTGTGTTTCACTCAACGTATGATGCCATGCAGGAGCACATGGTGAGGAGGGACCCGGTCAGGATCGCTGACGCAGGGGGTGATCAATCGATCCTTGTATACCAGGGAGATTATCGGGAATTGTGGAGGGTGCTTCCTTCAGAACCGGTATGTGCAGTCCTTGATATCTTTCACAAATCGGATAAGGATGAGACCGATAGGATACTGCAGGAATGGCAGAGCCGTGTGCCCGGCGAGGTATTTATCCCCTAGGGTCTCCATATGGTATGGGGACTAGCCCGGGTGGCCCGGCGTCACCTGTGACCCGAAACCGTCGGCATGCGGGGGGCGAAGTTCGGAGAAGGCGGTAACGGGTTGTCTTTAAACGGTACAGGCCGACGTTGAAACCTCGTCCCATGAGGTCGGTGGACAGGGATCAAGACCCCGGAGGGGGTGGCGACCTGCTGTCGCGGGGACCGGTCCAGGCCCGGAAGGGAGCAGACTTACCGTGAACATTCGGCGCCCATGGGGTCGCGGGGTGGAGGAGGAGTGTGCCCGGAGGAGGCAGTCACGAACCGTCGACCGAGAACGTGTCCCCATTTTCCAGGCTGACCGTCCATGTCTAAAATATCAATAATCGGGGCCACCGGGAACGTTGGCACATTTTCTGCACACACCCTGGCAGGGATTCCGTATGTTCACCAGATTGTTCTCTATGGCAGAACCGGACGAGAGAACCTGCTCTGTGGGATCACACAGGATCTGATCGATTCGCTTGCTGCGTCGGGACAGGCAGTGGATCTCACCTGGACGACAGACCTTGAAGATACCTGTGATTCAGATGTGGTGATATGCACCGCAGGGATTCCAAGGACCCCCGGTCAGGACCGACTTGACCTGGCACTTGAAAATGCCCGCATTGTTGCGAATGTTGCGAAAGTAATCGGGAAATGCGCCCCGGACGCCATGATCCTGATGGTCACAAACCCTGTTGACGTGATGACCTCAGTAGCACTGAAATACTCGGAAATGCCTCCAAACCAGGTTTTCGGGCTTGGGACTCACCTTGATTCAATGCGCCTGAAATCCCTTATCGCCAAGCATTTCAAGGTACATGTAAGCGAGGTACATACCCGTATCATAGGGGAGCACGGGGACTCCATGGTGCCGTTATGGTCCGCTACTACTATAGGAGGGATCCAGATCGCCAACCTGCCCACCTTCTCGCGGCTTCCGGTTGACGAGATACTCTCGAGTGTGAAAACGTGCGGTGAACAGATTATCAGGAATAAAGGATCAACGGTATACGGACCCGGCGAAGCAATTGCAACACTGGTCAGGACCATCCTTGGGAATGAGAACCGCATCCTCACTGTTTCAGCCTATATCCAGAGCGAAGTCCATGATATTGGTGATGTATGTATCGGTGTCCCGGCACGAATCAACCGGAGCGGTGTGTTCCCTGTTCCCATTAAAATATCGGAAGGAGAGGTCACGCAATTCCAGGAATCGGTCGAAAAGATCCGGACCATCACGAATAAAATTCTGAAAAAAATTGAGAGTTAAAAGATTCCTGTCCTGATACACCATCAGGGTATTCGTATCGGTGTGTTTCAGGTAAGGGTAAGCTCGACGATTTCTGCGCGCTCTACGCCTGCGATCTTCTGGATATCAGCTTCTACTGCGTCACTTTCACCGCCGGCATCATTCACGAGCGCTGCTACCTTGAGGGCTTTTAACCCGAAACCAATAGGCTCTTCCCTGATATCCTTCACTGACGGAACTTTCGTTTTTATCTCCGCCTTCAGTGTATTGAGATCCACATCAGGTGATTCGGGCATGACTTTGAGAATGATTGCTACCATGCCCATGTCATGGCCCCCCGAACCCGCATTTGGGGCAGGTATAAGGAATACTCTGTTCGCGGCACCTGTAGCATCGCCTGATCTGGTAGTCGCATTTCGGACAGCCGAACTCAGTCGCGCCTTCCTCGGCAAGCGGTGAATTGCAAGATGTACACTTTCTGATCGCCATAGAACCCTCCTGAAAGAATGTTCTCATAATATCTCTCCTGAAATACTTAAAAGCCGATGGTCGTACCTGTGGTAGGATGACCGGTGAGAACCGCGAATACCCTCTCAGTATCCCTGCCGGATACGACCCTTGTCGGAATTCCGTGTTCCAGGACATAAGGAATGAAACAGGGATCGACATCACCTGTAGGAAGCGGAGATTCTATCCTCTGGCAGAGAACGCCGCCTGAGTGGATGCCATCGACGGATTTGAGGATGACAAGGGGAATATGAAGAGTATGTGCACACCATGCCGCAATCGTGTCCGAGGTTACCTCCCACCTGTGAGGCAGGGGATCAAGGGCGATGAGAGGGCAGTAAGGGAGCAGGATCACCGGGTGCGAGGGGATACAGAGAGCAGGCGTAGTAGGTATCCCGAAAGAGGAGAGGTACCAGCCATATTGTTCCATTGCGGCGACTGCCATCCAGTGAGCGACGGATCCTGTGACATTGGACCGCCGGACCTCGTCAGCATAGACTCCTCCCCCTGGCACGATGAGGACCGGGAAGTCATGTTCCAGGAGCATGGAGCAGATTCTCTCTGCATGATCCTGGAGACTGCCGCCTATCTTCAGCACACACGGGGGAGTCGCGTCTGTCATGTCTCACAGATGATATATTTCAGCAGATTAATAGTCCAATGCTTCACCACCTTTCAGTCGTGTTGCGAATCCTCTTCATTGTCACCCTTGCGCTCCTTTGCCCGGTGACAGGAGTTGTGATCACCGAATTCTGCCCGGATCCATTTCTCCCTGACGATCGCGACGAATACCTGATTTTGGAAGGCGTTGGGATCCTTGATGGGTTCATGGTCACAGACGGGGAAGGGGCGATCCGGTTTCCTGAAGGAACGTCAATTTCCGGGAAGCTGGTAATCGCGAAGGATGCTGAAGCATATTCCCGAAGCCATGGCGAATACCCGGATTTCGAATGGGAAGGCGGGGTGCCGGAGATCCCCAATGTGATCCGGACCGGCCGTTTTCAGCTCGCGAATGACCATGATCAGATCGCGCTCTATTCCGGGGGTGTATGCCTCCAGGAGGTGGATTGGCCCGACATGGTGACCGGCCGCCAGGGGCAGGTTCATTTCCTTGTCAACGGGATCTGGGATTCGCGGGTTCTCATGATCGGGCAATCGCGCTATGAACCTGCGGTTTTTTATGGCGCCAGCGGAATTGCATTCGTCTCTCCCGATTGTTCCCGCGAGGTCTTCTATGAGGTTGTTGCTGGAGCGAGGGATGAGATACTGGTAAGTATCTACGAGATTTCCAGCCCTGTTCTTGCGGAGTATCTGGTACATGCACACAGGCGTGGAGTTGATGTGGAGATTCTGGTGGAAGGAGGACCCGTCGGGGGTATCCCTGCTGAAGAGCACTGGGTGATAGCGTACATGCAGCGGGAGGGTATCCCTATCAGAACCATGTCCGGAACAGAGACCATGCATACACCCTACCGCTTTCTCCACTCCAAATACATGGTCATCGATTCCCGGAAAGTTCTTGTCACAAGCGAAAATTTCAAGGAAAACGGCTTTCCTGAAATGGGCATGAGGGGGAACCGTGGCTGGGGGGTTGTTGTCACCCACGAGGGCCTTGCCGATTATTTCAAATCAGTGTATACTCATGATGCGGATGGATCGTGGTCCATACCTGCCGATCCCAGGGAAGGTGACGAGAAACCACCCTCATGGCAGGAATATCATGCGGAATCTTCTCCCTATATCTTCTCCGGAGCGACCGTTATACCTGTGATTTCACCTGATACGAGCAGCCAGCTTCATGATCTGATCACGGGTGCCCGTGTGTCTGTCGATATCGAGATGGCATATATTACGAATGAGACAGCCTTTTCTCTCAATCCCTTTCTTGCAGATGCTCTCAACGTCTCCCGCCGGGGAATTCCGGTGAGGGTTCTCCTTGACTCTTACTATTATAACGTGGATGGTGAGGCAGACAATGACGAGATGGTGGCCATCATAAACGACATTGCCGCGTCAGAAGGACTGCCGCTCGAAGCACGGTGCGCCGACTTGAGCCCGGGTCTCGTGGAGAAGATCCACAACAAGGGTGTGATAGTCGACGGGGAGAAAGTTTTGGTGAGTAGTATCAACTGGAACATGAATTCCCCTACCTTCAACAGGGAAGTAGGTCTCATCATCGAGCATGCAGGATTGGGTGAATACTACACCGGGGTGTTTGAGAGGGACTGGCGATCGGCAGAAAAAAGTGGGGCTCCTGGCGGCCCCGATCTCCAAAAGATTGCGGCCGCCGGTGTCGTTCTCAGTACTCTTTCTCTTTACGCCTGGGTCCGGAAGAGGAAGGAGCCTTGAACCCGGGAAGCCCGCTTTTGTCATACCGGGGAAGTTCCTTCTTCTGCTGGCCGGTATTTTTCATCGCACACTGGCAGATATCACAGAGCGTGATGGATTCTTGGGTTCCTGCAACCGACATAGCCCAGCGGTCAAGAAGCGAATTCATATCGGGTGATATTTCGATACCGGCATCGCCGCGCTTGCGGCTGAGATACTGGGAGATCGCAGCGCGGGTCAGTCCCAGTTTTTTTGCTGCATCACTCTGGCTCATTCCCTGCTTGTTGACAAGCCTTGACACCATCTCGGCACGCATCGCAGGGAGAAGCTTGCGGACCATGGAATCACAGACAGTGATATCGCAGTCCTTTTCATTCATGCAGCCACCTGGGGTGGGCTGTTCTGGTAGATTATCTGCCGTGCATCCTTGAAGTTGAATTTCTCGATGATAAGGTGCTGCTCTTTCAGGCGTTTCAGTGCATATCTCACCGTGCGTGGTGCAAGACGCGTTCTCTTCACGAGGTCCTTGTGTGTCATTGCCCCGCCCTGATCAAGGATGTGAAGGACGGTGAGAGACGATGGAGGTAAGTTCATCTCTTGCATGAAGGCTTCGTTAACGCTGTTAACATATCAACCTATCGGTGCTTATAAAGAGTGGGGACCCACCATTATTCCGTGATCCTTGTACGGCAGGAGAAGATTGCAATCCTGATTCTCGTACTGGTAATTGCTATTGTCCTCGCATCCGCGGGAGTTCTTGAAGTAATAGGCAAGGGTATTTTTTCAAAACCATATGCCCCTGAATGTGCAGACGGGGAACTGGTTCATTATGAAGGGATTGTTGAGGAGCAATCGTACACTGCGACAGGCGGACACAAGATCCTGGTGATATCCGGGATGCGGATTTTTATTCCCTCCTCCTGTGTGAAGGAGGGCTGGCCGAAAGTGGGTGATGCGGTATCGTTGTACGGGGTAGTCCAGACATTCCGCGGGGAGAGAGAGATACTCATACGCGCCCCGGGGGATATCAATCCAGTGAATCCACCCGTATAGATGCGGTTCGCATATGGGAACCAGATCAACCTTAATATGAAGGAGAAGTCTATTACAGAAGTGTGCACCACGGAAATGAGGGAAGGAGGGCATTTCAATGAACCAGAGTGATGGAAAAAAGCTGGATCCAGGTCGCCAGGTATGGATACTGGTTGTCCTTGGGATGGTATGCATTGGACTTGAGGTTGTTGTGCACTTCTTCATGAGAACCGCCATAGGCTACACCCATATTTTTTATATCCTCCTTATCCTCGCGGCAGTCTGGTACTACAGGAAAGCGCTCTTTGTAGCAATCGCGCTGGTGGCGGCAACCTTTATTACAAGCCTTGCTGTCGGCGATTTCAACTGGGCGACCCTTTTAAGGGCGGCAATGTTCCTTGTAGTCACATTTATCGTAGCGTGGATCTCGGAGGAAAGGGACCGTGGAAGGCTGGAGATCGTGGCACAGAAGGAAGCAATCGAGAAAGAGCATTATGCCCTTGTCGGCTACCTGAGCGAGATAACCTTGAGAATAAAAAATCCCATTAAGATCCTGCGTGACAACCTCCTGGCTATCCGTATGGAATTCGACGGGAAAATTCCGGATATCGATATAGTGAAGATGGAGCTCTCTACGCAACTGGCCCACGCAGAGCAGATATTATCCAACTTCCAGGAATTGAACAAGGACGTCGTGGAGGAACATACTGAAATCCCTAACGCCTACAGGGATTTTTTAACCCGGTGAGAGGATCAGGAATATGGCGATAGACTTTTCCAGGCTGGGTGAGGACAAGCTCTTTCTGGTCCTTTCCAGTGCTGATATGCTGAAAAAGAACAATGCGCATATCATCCAGACCTTGGTTGGTCGGGGATACCGGGTTGTGGTTATCACCACGAACCAGCCATCAGCTGTCCTGAAAAAACATTATTCTACTGATGGTATAGACATCTCGAGGGTTTCATTCATCGATGCCATCACGAAGTATGCTCTTGGCAAGATTCCTCCTGGCCAGGAAAATTGCCGGTTCATCAACAGCCCCTCAAACCTGACTGACCTTGGTATCGCGATAACCGAAGTGCTGAACAGCCTTGCCGGTGAAAAAACGTGCCTCCTCTTTGATTCGGTCAGCACTATGCTGATCTACCTCCCCTCCACCAATATCTCCAAGTTTATCCATTTCATCACGAGCAAACTCCGCCTGGTCGATGCTGCAGGGATCTTCCTTGCAGTCGAGAAAGGCCTTGATCCGCTCCTTCTCACCCAGCTTACTACCTATGTTGACGGGACGATCGATATGGATGTCCAACAACCCGGGAACACGGGGATTGGAGGACAATAGCGCTTGAAGCCTGTCATTCATCTCTTCTCATGTGAAATACTTCATAGTACACACGCCCCTCTCCAATACATTCTCTGACCTGCTTCTCCCTCACTGAAAGTGCCCCCTTCTTCCCTGTCTTCACCTCAAGAAATACAATCCGTGAGAGCGAGCCCGACGAGAGGCCATCGAAAACAATTAGGTCAACCGGGGTGCCGAGGAACCTGGCATCACGGGGATCGAAGGGAAATTCGGGAAAGTAGGGGGCCAGGTGCTCGGTCACCTTCCCTCTGATAACTGCTTCGCTCTTGCCGATTGCATCACGGCGGATGCGCATCTCTTCCTGGAGTGTCCACTCCCTGTGCAGCAAGTCAGCCCTTTTTCGGACATCTCCCTCCATCGCACAAGAACGCCAATCCTCATAGAGAGCATGTGCCCTTTCATCAAGGGTCTTGTGAAGGTTGAGATATTTCCATGCAACGAAGATGATCACGACAACCAGGAAAAGAACCACATATCGCAGCATATGGATAGAGGAAAGGCCCAGATTAAAAAAGTCTCCCTGAGCCGGGTGAAAGAATGATCCGGGAAAATTTTCTGAAAAAAAGCGTGTTCAGGGATTTTTACTGAGCCTCGCAAGCGCTTCCGCAGCTGCTTCCCTCACCCTTGAATCAGGATCATTCATGGCTGCCTGGAGCGCTTCTATTGCTGATTCTCCCCCAAGCCGTCCGAGAGCCCATGCACAATGCTTGCGGACCAGGGCCTTTTCATCCTTCATTGCATCGATGAGTGCAGGCAATGCCCGTATGTCTCCGAGTTTTCCAAGACCCACCGCTGCACCTATCCTGAGCCATTTCTCGGACGACTGCAAGGCCTTGATGAGTGGATCAAAAGCCCGCCCGTCCCCAATCTGCCCCAGTGACTTTGCGGCAAGCCAGGAGACGTCAACGAACGGGTCATTGAGGGCAGAAATCAATGGTTGCACGGCAGAGGCATCCCCGATTGGTCCGAGCGCTTCTGCAGCTTTCCATCGCTCGTCAAGGTAATGACTCTCAAGGAGCTGGATAAGGCCCCTGACTCGTCTCCTCCGTGCATCCTCCACGGCTTGTGCCGTCTGTGCCGGTGTTGAATCCTCGCTCATCCGCCCACCCGATAGGCAGGCTTTTCTGCGTAGGCATGATAAGGGTTGTGTTTCACCCCAGTTGATTGGGAAGGGCTTATCCATGAGTGATGATCGATATGTGGTATGGGCATAACAACAGGTTATAACAAATCCCCATCCCCATGAGCACCTTGAAATTGACGTACATTTTGATCTGAAAACCGAGAATCATGATACTCCAAAATAATCCTCTGTTGCAGTGTGTTAAATAAATGCAGTTAAAAAAAAAGTTAATAAAATAATAATATTTATCTATCCGTGGTTCCATTGTAATATTGCATCAAATTATATTTGGTGCAGCGAAGATTAGTGCAAATTTGGCCGTCCGTAAGGTCTCATTGGGGTTTCGGCAGGTTTTCGCATGTGGAAATATCCATGGTCGAACCCACAGCAATGCCGGTAACCCCAACTACGGGCACATGAGTATTCTTTGGTACATGGTATTCACTCTTTTAGGCGCTACACTCACAGGCTAGTCCATAAATGCGGTGATTCTGTAGTTGCAGGTGCGATACTATTGGGTAAAAGTTCTAAATCAGCGGGAGATAATCCCCGTTTTTTCAGTCCGATAATCTTTCAGCTCCGACAGACGTTCTTTAAAGGAAGATGATTGAATAGATCTGATAAGGGCATCAACACCTGGATCTTCCCGGGTTTCTTCTCGGATTACCAGCTCGTATGAATCGGTCCCTACAGGAAGGAACGATAACCCTGCTGACCGTGCAGACGCCTGGGTACACATTGCGGCATCTGCGTTGAAATTTGCCACCCTGCTTGCCAGCACTTCTGGGTTTTTTACTTCTTCGGCATATCCTTTGACGAGGCTTACAGGGATATTCTTGATCGCAAGAAGTGTATCGAGAAGGGTTCGGTTTGCGGTTCCTCGTTCGGTGTTCAGGATTGGAATCTCCCTGATATCGCTGAACTGTATCTCCTTTCTTGAGGCCAGACCAAGGGACTGTTCTGCGATGACAATTCTCAGAACCGGGCGGTTTTTCAATATCTTGAAGGGATCAGGAAGAGTGTGATCTTCGAGTAGAGGCAGGTGAATGGCAGCGGCATGGCATGTACCTGATCGGAGTGCCAGGATACCTCCAAGGTTGCCTGTTGGACAGCAACGGAGAACAATGCCCTGCTCAATCATATGATCTGCAAGAATGTGAAGAAGAATACTCTGTGAACCAACAATGAACGGGGATTTGTCAATCCTCGCGGGGTTATCAAAGAGTGTTACATCGACCTCCTGCTGGATCTCAATCCCCTCAACGGACGAAGGGATATGCAGGTACCCGTTCGATCGGACAAGTGCACTCTGCACGCCGAATCCCCTGGAGAGCGGGAACACCACATATTTCCCGTCAACCCTGCCAGCGGTAATCGGAACGAACTCGTCAAACCCAAGTTCAGAAGTCAGCCGTTGTGCGAGCTTTGCCCTCAATGAATACGTGGGATGGGGGGCCATCCCCCAATATTCCAGGAGCCGTGCGGCAAACTCTCGGACTATCGTCTGGGCAGCAACGGGGTATCCCGGCATTCCAAGGATAGGAACTTTTTCAACGATACCCATCATGACTGGTTTCCCGGGTTTGATGCCGACACCATGGAAGAGGAGCTTCCCTGTTTTCTTGAGAATTTCTTCCGTAAAATCTGTCGTTCCGGCCGATGACCCGGCAGAGAGGAGGACCAGGTCATTCTCCCTCACAGCCTGCCGAAGCTGTTCTTCAATTTTATCCGGATCATCCGGTACAATAGGATACCGGGTGCATGTCGCACCCATCCCGGAAAGGTAGGCTTCAGCAAAGAAATTGTTTGACTCGACGCTCTGTTCTGGGAGAGGCATCATGCCCAGCGGTACCAGCTCACTCCCAGTAGAAATGATTCCCACCCGAACGGCGAATACATTGACAAAAGGGATACCATAGGATGCCAGGGCCCCGATATCAATAGCCCGTATCCTGTGCCGGCGGGGAAGGATAAGATCCCCCTTTTTGATGTCCTCCCCTGCTGGCCTGATATACTGCCTTGGAGATGCAGGTTTTCTGATCACCCATCTCCCCTCTTCATCCCAGACGTCCTCAATCATGATTACTGCATCATGAGGGGGCTGAACCGACTGACCGGTATTCACCCGGACAGCATTATGAAGTACAATCGGGGACTGATCAGAGGCAGCGGAGGTCCCCAACGAATGAACTGCAAGTCCGTCCATTGCTGCTACGTTTGTCCCTGGAACTGAGAATTTTGCATACACCGGTTCTGCGGTTACCCTCCCTGCAGCGACATCCAGCAGTACTGTCTCGGTCCTGTTGGGGGGCTGGGCCGATTTTTTCATTCTTTCAAGGGCATCAGTGAAAGAGATCAGGGAGAGATATCGCTTTGCCATTGTATCGGAGTAATGCGGTGTGAAAAACCGTTGAGGTATTTTCCTGTTATAGATAAGTATTTTATTTTTCTTAAATGTTCACTATTTTTTAACAGAAAAATGTGAAAATCCCAGATAAACGACAATTCATATGCATAAAACAACACTCACGATTCTCATGCGATATACAAAGATAAAAGAGGTCGAGATACATGCATGTAAAATAAAAAATACCCATTTCGATAATAATTAAAGGTAATAAATTAATAAATTCCGTTATCTATGAACAGCGAATTCCTGGAGACATGGGTTGAAATCCCGGAACCATGTTACAGGCTTGACCTGCGCCTGGGAATTCCCCGTTCAAGAGCTAATGGAGAACTGGAACAATGGATTGGAGATCAGGGACTCTGCCGGCATCCGGATCAGCATCCCTCCCTCATTCTCGCGGATCTCCTTACAGAACCAATGATCGATCCTGCCTATATAATGTGGGCCGTGAAAAGGTCCGCGCTCACTTCTGGACCGGTGCAGGTTAAACTCAGCAGCGATAAGGAAAATCCGAAGCATGCGGAAACGCTGTCTTATATTATCAAGCCCAACAAAGGACTCTGTGAGTTTATCCGAGGGCTCTCTGATACCTTCTCCTTCGGGGGACCGGAGGGTTCAATGATCTCATGTATGGGTCAGACCATTTCGGGCATACTCCATCCGCTGCCCCCTGGGAACACACCATGGCGAGCACTCATCAGAATAGACCCGCGATCAAAGAATTCTCGAAAAATCAATTTGCGAGAATCCCCGCCCCTGCAACTATCAAAAGTCAGGTATGACGCTCCGGCCGGGGAAAAAAATCACAGGGACCATAAAACCGGTAAAAATCCCAGGGATGGCAACCAGGAAAAACCACTCGTTTTTGATATTCTCAGAATTATCCTTCGGCGAGGTGAGACCCCAATTGCGGAGTATGATCTCTACCTTCACACCTGGCTCGCATATCCCGAATCTATAAGGGGTATCCACGAGCGAAGGGCCCTCCGGGAATTCAGGATCCAGCGGGGATACCAGATGACCCGGCCGGCCTGGAGCAAAAAAATTCAAACGTTCGTGATCAGCGACCTCCATCTCGGCCATCAAAATGCCATCCCGCGGTATAAAAGGCCATTTCCCATGTCAAAGATATCCGAGATGGACCGAGTTCTCATAAGGAACTGGAACTGGACTGTAAAGAATGAGGATACCGTTCTATTTCTCGGGGATCTCTCTTTCATGAGCCAGGAATCTCCCGAATCCTACTTAAAACGCCTGAATGGGCGAATCTTCTACCTTGAAGGGAATCATGATATCTATTACTCGTACATGTCGCATTGCCTCTTCATGAATTATCACGGTATCCCGTTCCTCTTTATCCATGATCCGGAGGAGCTGGTGCGACCATTTGACGGATGGGTCGTTCATGGGCATGTCCACAACAAGAATCTCGCCGATTTTCCCTTCTTCAATCCCTATGAGAAGAGGGTGAACGTGAGTGCCGAGATGATAGGATATCGCCCCATACCACTCGATGAGATATTCAGGCTTGTGCAAGGAACCACAGATATTCTTGACTTCCGGAATGTACAGGCACCCGTAGCAGAAGAAAGGGATCCGGGTGCAGTAATCGGTCATGGCAAAGAAGACCCGGCCTCTGTTGTCCATTTTTGAAAGGTTATTGCGGGAAAAAGTACATGAAAAGACATTATCCCCTGCTAGCTCGATGAGATCACGGCCAGCGAATCTTGGATCGCAGTATAAGAGGGAACAATACTCCGGTATAATACTCAGAATGCAAGGATCCGCTGCTGATCAACATCAACACCTGGAGGCGGCAGCAGGAGAACCTGGCCGAGCTTATTAGGATGTATCGGACAGACACCCTTCATAAGAGCATTTCCCGCGATACCTCTTTCCTGTGATGAAGGAGTATACACGAAGTATTCAAGGTTATCCATGCGTGAGGTGGTTTCGATAATTGATTGCAGATCACAACCGGGCAACATTCCTGCCGGGGAGTCCTGGCCGGAAAGGGTGTAGACTCCCTCTTCGATGAATACGACCCTTGTTGCGATCCCCTGATGTGCACATGCGACAGCAAGAGTGATTGCTCCTTTGGTGAATTCAGTTCCATAAGGACTGTGGGTCGCGAGGATAACGAGGGAGGGTTTTTTATCTTGCAGAGGAGGCCCGACCCTGGGAATTTTCCGGTGAGTCACCACATCAATTGAAAAGGCGGTATGGGAGAGGATCGGATGACCCCGGGTGAAGCGTGACACAATCTGGTCCAGGTTCTTGATCCCGGCGTGAGGAATAAGAGATGCCGACACTGCTTTTCCATTCGCTCCGGTATATGTACTGTAACCACGAGAGGCGGCACTCTCCGGGCATAACAGATACAAGGGCGACAATCCATTTTTCACTGCGGAAGTATACACATCGAGGAGTGATTCCCCGATATTTTCGTGATGTAAGGGCTTCTGATCGCGGTGCATGGTATGGACCCCATCAAGATAACCGTAGAATTCGGGGGAAATTCCTCTCCTGACAGCAGTCTGGAAGAGATCGATTACGCAAGAGTCAGAATAGTACATGTAGGGAGAATGCATATGGAGAAAACCGATTGATGACGATTCGGCGGGTATGCCTTTTAAATCCAGGAGGCAGTCCCAGATTGAACGCCCTATGGTGTCTTTTCCGGGATTAAAAGGAATTATCTGGTCAGGATATCTCACTCTGAAGGGTTCAATAGAGATCCTGCGCATGCGGAGGTCTTTCGGTTCGAAGATGCACTGGAAACAGGGCAATCTGAACAAGATCTCCCAGAATTGAAGATGCCGGCGGTCAATAAAACTGTAACATGCATCACCAAGAAGGAAGAACGTGAACAGGGGGGTGGGTGTCCTTGGATGGTGGTGAAAGCTATCAGGATAAAGCCGGGTACTGTAAAATTTCAACAGTTCGACCAGCCATGAGAGCCTTTCCGTCGTCAGGCTCTCTGAAGTGAAGAATATATTTCCATTCATTGCACGAGAGTTCTGGACAACATATCGGGGTATATTCTGTTTATCTCATATCCCCAGCACCGGTTCTATGATGAACAATAGCGAGGGTATTATGAAAATACCTCGGATCTGATATGATTTACACAACCTGCCACATTTCAGAGTTCACGTTCGCGCCTTCCTACTGCCCCGACAAGCAATGGCCACTGACTTTTCGGGTCAAGGTTTGTGAGATGTATCATCATTTCATCATGAAAGAGATCGATGGGCTGAACATCGCACCCGATGCATGATGAGGCCATGATGAGTGCCTGGCATATATGGCCAGCCTCGATCAAGACACTCCGATATCCTCTGTTCCCTAACGCCCATGTTGAGCGGTAGGGAATTCCCACAAAGAGGAATGTGACCGCGGCCCTCGTGATGAGCTTGAAGTTCATGCACGCGGTACCCATGGCGAAGGGCAGATCTGAATCCAGCCGTTCAACGACGATCTGATGCGAAAGAGGGAGGTAGCGATAGAGTCCGGTCTCAAGACCCTCGACTTCGCCGGCTACAAAGTAGGTCTCGATCGGATACCTGAAACCACTTGAGGGGACATTGCGGGGCTTCGGAGCATCCCCTTCAGTTTTTCGAACTCCCTGTATACACCAGAGCAGGAATGAGAGTTCTTTTAAGGTAATGGATGACCGTGAGAAGAATCCTGGCAGTTCCCAGTTCTCAAGTGCTTCACGGACTGGTATATCCTTGATCTTAATACGTTTCGGATTGGGCAGCTTGATTCGTTGGGCAGCATCCGGAACTGGTATTTCTTTCGGGGGTTCGGGGACCCGCAGGATGAGATCAACAGTGGAAAAATCAGGATACCTGGTCTTTTCCAGGAATTCAATACCAGGGTTTTTCATAAGGCCTCCTTAAGTAACAATAATTTTCGGTTGGAATGTGACAGAATGTATATTCAGGAAAAAAGGGGGAAATCTGGGTTCATGCTGAGGCTTTGACATAGAGATTGGCGTAGATTTCCTTGCCTTTTGATTTCGGGTGCCGTTCCCCAAGGTCGCCGATATAATGCCTGAATGTTGCGCTCTCCCCGGCGATCTCTTTCTGGACCCTGTCGATTTCCTTGAATCCCGGGAGCATGTACTGGACATTTCCAAAAACATAGATATCGCCTTTCACCATCTGCCCACCGACGCGACCCTCAACATCACCCTTGATCACGACTGTACCACCCTCGGCATGGGTCGACACGTGGATGAATGCATTCTTGTCGATAATGATGGTGCCGCCGAGCATGAATGTTCCAATATCATTGCCAGCACTGCCATGTATATGGATTGTTCCCCCACGCATACCACGCCAGTCGCCACGGTATGCACATCCAACATAATTCCCTGCATTCCCATCGACCTCGATCTCACCTCCTTCCATGGCGATTCCACAGAAGGAGTCGACATTCCCTTTCACGTGGATCTTGCCGCCCTTCATCCATCCGCCTACATACATGTCTGCGTTGCCGTTGACGGTGATGGTTCCGACGGTCATCTTTGATCCTAAATATTTTACCCTCGAACAATCGCCGTCGATGAGAATATCCGTTTCAGCAGCTGTATTACCGGACGAACCGGTCACACTGAAGAAATCTCCTAGTTTCTCTCTTACCTTCCCTTCGAAGATTTCCAATTCGGCAATTTCTGCGGGAGTTTTACCTGCGAATGCATCGGGTGTGATATTGTTACATTCGATAATGAGTTCAGGGGTCTTGAATGGTTTCAGTGTGATAGTCGCCATGTTCAGGCCTCCACATCAATATCGATTACGAGTGGGTTCGGTGCAAGACTGTCCCAGACAGGGTAATTTCCTATTGCTACCGTGTAGTTCTTCAGGAATTTTTCATTGATGTCTCTCATGACCTGGGGGTTCTCCTTAACCTTCGCGTTTACCCAGACTGTCCTCTTGTTCCCATGGTTGGTAATTTCCCCGTCCTTGACCACGATCTGCCCGGACTTGATGAACCAGGCAGCACGCAGGAGCGCCTTCTCGATCATCTCGGGATCGCTTGGCATGTTCTTCGGATCGAGGTTGAATACTCCGACGTTTGCATCAAGGCCTGCGCCAAGACCGCCATACATATGGGAGAGGCCGAGTGATTTCGCGGGACCGTTCCTGGTCATCTGTGCGACCTCGTATAACGTAAGCTCCCTGTCAATCCCGTGTATGTTGGTGGCATCGATCACCTTGTCGGTGTACTTGAATGACGCGAGGGTGGCCTCTCTGGCCTTCTGGCTCATCAGCCACTTGATGATACGCGGATACCTGATGAAGGGGCCGGCGTTCGGGTGGTCGGTGGTGATGAACGTGCGCATGGGATCCTTGGCATAGAGCCCGAGTTCAAGGCCGATAGCCCACTGGATGCCGCACACCTTGATGTTCTTGTCATATACGTACGGTACGACACCGGCCGCGGTCTCGAGTTCGACGTCAACGTTTGCCCATTTCAGGTGATTCAGGTTGTTCAGGTGGTGCTCGAAGGGCCCGTCTGCCGTCATAGTGGTGGTCTCGTCGAGTGTAACACACCCGAGATCCACAGTGATATTCTTCTGGCTGTTTACATAATCCATGACTTCTTTGGCC
Source organism: Methanolinea sp. UBA275 (assembly GCA_002506105.1). Lineage (GTDB taxonomy): Archaea > Halobacteriota > Methanomicrobia > Methanomicrobiales > Methanospirillaceae > Methanolinea_A. Next base: position 110,468 of record DAWU01000028.1, read on the forward strand.
TTTGATTCAAAATTTGCCCACGAATCGCCGCCATAGGAGTGGAATTGGATATGTGTGGAATGCATGACAGTATCGCGGCCAAACTTATTCTTCGCTTTGACACCCTCGGCGAGTTTGAGGGAATCGAGGGTGACCGTATAGTTACCCGGGTCTCCCAGGCTGTTCTGGTGGATGTGGACGGAATGGGGCAGACCCAGGTACTCGTTGGTCTTGATGAGACCGGTGATGATCTCGGCAGGTGTGATATCATAGTACGGGACCGGATCGTTGATGCCAAGGCAGTTAAGTCCCCATGCCCATGCCGCGGTGCCACCAGGATTGACGAGTTTTATACCGTATCCCTTGGTCGCGTTGATGATCCACGCCACGTAGGCAGCGGCGTTCTCGATCTCGTTGTTCTTCAGGTACTCCATCACAAACCAGTTATTCGCAAAGACGGGGAGGGCAGCCTCGTCAATGATCGGGGTGTCGTGGATCTCCTCATGCACGTGGGGAGAATGAAGCGGGGGCATGGCAGCCTCCATCACAAAGGCGTACCCCATCCGGGCATAGTCATACCCGGTCTTGAAGGTGCTCGGGATGGAGAATCCCATCTCCATGCGGTAGTGTTCTTGGGCATCCGGGCTCTTGAAGAGCTTGTCCTCAGGCCTCATCAGGCGGCCGGCATTCACTTTTGGCCCGGCGACGTGGGCGTGGACATCGACGGCCCCGGCCATGACCACTTTTCCCTTTGCATCGATTACCTTGGCGCCTGACCCTACCTTGTCGACAATTTTGTCGTCTTTTATAGCGATATCCATTACGTCGCCATTGATCTTGCGGGAGGGATCAATCACGAACCCGTTCTTAATCAGAATTTCTGCCATGTTAGTGCTCCGAGGTGCTTGATGCTTTTGCATGCCCTTTTGCGGGTATCCACATCGGCTCTGTCTGGGTCAGCTCACACATACGGGTATACACCCGGTCAAAGAACTCCTCATCGCTCGGGACTCCTTCCGGTCCGTCGATGACTTTCTTGAACTGGATCGGCACGTTATCCATACGATACACGACACCAGCCTCCTCCACACCAACGACACGGACAGGTACATGGAGGTCTGATATCTCGCTTGCCATGCAGATATTCGGGTCCACGGCGATGAACGGGTGTTTCTTCACGTGCTTTATCGCGGCGATTGGCCAGTGGGCCCCGGCATCCGTGCCGACATTCACAAAGCAGTCAACCTCGTCTCTCATGGCCAGGTCTACGGAACTGGTCTCACCAGGGTTCATGTGTGCGCGTGTACCCTTGGACAGGTCGATACAATAGGGGAACCCGAACTGCCATGACCAGACCTGGCCGGGGCCTGCAATATTATAGTGGCCCCGCATGGCCATAATCGAGGATTTTGTATGGGTGTTGAGGTCACGGGTCAGGCTTATCGCGATGTCGACGTTGTGGTTGCGCCCGTCGGTGTGTGTGCATCCCATGCCGAAGAAGATCATGACAAACCGTGCATTTCTCATCTTCTCTGCAGCTTCGATGATCATCTCCCTCTTGCACCCTGCGACTTCGGCAGGGATATCGTGACCACGGAGAACGGTCCGGAATGCGTCAAAGAGTTCGTAGTCATGCCCCTGGTTGAGCATGAAGTGATAATCTGCCAGTTTTGCGGTATCGGTCTCTCTTGGATCGATAGAGATTATGGTCCGCTGCATTTGTCCTTTGGTTGTGAAGAATCCTCTTGGGAATATCGAGTAGCGCGAGGTATGTCTGGGGTGAGCATGCATCGGATTGCATCCCCAGAATACTACCACGTCCGCACGGTTCTTGACCTCTCCAAGGGTGCAACTGGGATAGCCGTTGTCGAATATAGCCAGGAAAGAAGGTCCGTGGCAGATAGAAGCACAATTGTCAAGGACGGCACCGGCTCTCTCCGCGACACGGGCGACAGCACTCATACCCTCGCAGTTGGTGGAACCAAATCCATAAATGAGAGGCTTTTTCGCTTTTATAAGGGCTTTTGCGGTAAAGTCAACGGCTTCATCGTAAGAGACCTCTTTCATGGATCCATCCGCCTGTCTCATGCGGGGTTTGGTCGGCCTGTCCGGACTCGACACATGGTGGAAGATCTCGTTTCCAATCACACATGCATTCCTGGTCTCGAGGATTTTCTTTCCATCGTCAGACACAAGACATTCGATATCATCACAGGACGATCCACAATAGGGACACCCGACACCGGTGATAAGCTTTGGCATTGTTAGTTCCCTCCTTTCCAGATACCAACCGCACCCTGAACGAGTTCGAGGGCACTCTTAATCCTCTCGTTGATTGCAGGCTCGATAGTAACCGGGAATCCACTGTATTGCGGAACCCCTGTTGACTGGGTCCTTGGGGGGACCACCTGGTTTGCCCATACTCCTTGCCGTATATGGGCAAGGCCTGGCGGTACAAACTGTGTCGGTTCAATCGCTTTTACGATGACACTTCCCGCCTCGCTCGTGACCCTGACGTTGGTATTCCTCCAGATTCCGAGCTTCTTCATATCTTTAGGATTCATCTCCACAATCGAGCAGGCCTGGAAATATTCAGGGGTGGTCTTCCCCTTTTCCATTGCCTGACCCTCCTCAATAGCACGCTGGGTGATCATGTTTAAGGTAATTTTTTCAGCCATGGTTGTACCTCATGAAATTTTCTGATAACGTCGCAATCGATCAGCAACGGCCCAATTCAGGTTGCAGCCGTGAGGGGGAACTCACCGCGTCCAGCCAGTCTGATGACTTTGTAGGGGCATGCATCAACGCACACACCGCACCCTGCACACAATTCGGCCTTCAGATCAAGACTGATTGACTTCCCGTTCTGAACCTGGTAGATCTTCTCTTTTGTCACTGGATCGATTGTATAAATCTCCAGTGCATTGACGGGGCAGGCGGCTACACAATTTCCGCAGCCCGTACATCGTTCCGTGTTCACATGTACACTGAATGCCATGTACCACCGATTTTTGTAATCATTATTAGTTAAACGTTGTGAAACAGGATGAATTAATTAAGTTGATATAGTTAACCATTTCTTTTTTGTTGTACACTCCATTAACTTTATTGCACTATGCAAATGCTTCTTGTTTGGATACATGTTTGAACGTTTTTGAAAAAAGGAGAATATTGGGTACCTATGTTCCGCCCCTACCCCGTCCTATCAGCCACGGGTTCCCCAAATTCCTTGATGATTTTTGTTTGTAACTGGGAAAAGTCCATGGTGTCCATCTGGTCAGTCAGGTTTTTACCGCTGTAGGCATTCCTGCGAATCCAATCCACCACCCGGTTCACTATCTCCACAGCCTTCTCAGCAGAGGAGACCCGAATCAACTCACGGCCAAGTTGCGGGTGACGGCCTCTCCTCCCACCCACCGTGATCATATAGTATGGTCCCAGCCCCCGGATAATCTGGAACGGGCAACTGTCAATGCACATCCCACACTCCATGCACTTTTCCGTATCAAGGGTTAAACGGCCATTGACCGTCACGATTGCATTCTCTTTACAGGTATTTGCGCACGTACCGCATCCAGTGCATTTTCCCTGATTCCGGATTGGCATGCGGAGACCGGTTATCCCGATCTCACTCAGACGTTCACTGGTACATCCGTTTGGGCAGGCGGAAACCGCGATCCTTACACGTATAGGCATTCCTTTTCCAAAATGAGCCCGGTCAAGGTTGTCAAGAATTGTATCTGTCCCAATATTTGCCAGCTTGCACCGTTTGTTTCCCGGGCAGGCGGTGATATTCACGACTTCATCATGTTCGGCCCCGATCCCGATCCCGATTTTCTCCAGTGACCGCAGGAGGGACGGTATCTTGTTCTGTTCGATGTGCGGAATCTCAACAGTCTGGCGGGTTGTGATGTGAAGCGATCCCATCCCCAGCCTACGGGTGATTCTTCCAATCCCAAGGACCATATCAGGAGTCAACACACCCCCGGGTATTCTCACACGAATTGTGTACAACTGGGAGTTGCGTTCACGGATGATCCCACCCTTACGTTCAATTAGTTCTCTTATACGGTTCATTTCTGACTTGGATGGCATGTGATTCTCCCATTCATGTATTCGCAGATGTATTTAATTCTGAAGAAGAGTGAACATTACTTCTTTTATTTATCACAATCAGGACCCCTTAAGACTCAACCATCTCATCTATACTTGGGTGAACCTGCTGCTTGAATTTACGGTTACTTACAGGACTTCATCTGTAAAGGCCGATGTGGGTATTCTCTGAAATTTGTCTATTAGCCTTGGTAGCAAAAGAACCTGGATGAATACAATTACCTTTACTCTCTTTTATAATCAAATCCAATAAATTCTATCCATCCTTCCTCATACAGTAACCGTCTCTGCCTGGTGCAGGAGAAAGGAACGAAGTGATACCATGAGTGACTCTCATATTCTTGACGACCTGCTCGCGACACTCCCGGAGGATCCCATACCGGTTCGTTCGGTTCTCGTCGGGGTGTACTGGACTGCAGTATGCAGCATGCATTGTGGTCTTGCCACGACCATTATCGCGAATAAACCACATGACCACGCAACTTTTGTCCGCAATGCCGGGAATCTGCACCAGAAGACGGCACAAGAGCTGGCCGAATATTCGCGTTCAAAAAACCGCCTGGAAGCAAGTATAGGCGTTGCGGCAATCAATTCCCTTCTTTTTATGAACCAGGAGGACGCAGTTGAGATGAATGCATCCGAGGTGCTGATAAAGAAGGGTTCCGGAAAAAACGTGGCTCTTGTGGGGCATTTTCCGTTTATACCTCAGGTTCGCAGCTCCGTAGGAAATCTCTGGGTGATCGAACAGCAGCCTGCTGAAGGTGATTATCCTGCTCACTGCGCTGCGGATCTCATCCCGCAGGCAGATATTGTCGCACTCACCGGAAGTGCGTTGATAAACCATACACTGGAAGACCTGCTCTCTCTCTGCCGCCCGGAAGCTCTTGTTATGGTTCTTGGGCCGAGCACCCCCCACTCAGAGGTGATGTTCGATCACGGGGCGTCTATCATTGCCGGTTCACAGGTCGTAGACGAGGCCGCGGTGATGCTGACGATCGGACAGGGTGCGACCTTCCAGCAGGTCGAGGGTGTGCGAAAACTGACGTATGCACGAAGGGGAGCATCCCTGGTATAAACAATTTTTCTGGTGGGGACATTCACATCCGTCAACCATTTGATAACAACGCATCAATGCTGTCATGGCAGGGATGCAGTTTTGCGTTTTCCCGGTACATTCTGCGTTTCTTATTCCAGATTGACTGGAATCACATGCACTGCGGTTGCCTTGAAGGTTGCATACACCCTGCTTCCCGGCTCTATATGCAGTTCGTGGCAGCTTTCCCTGGTGAGGAGTGCCGTGAGCGGGAATCCCACGTCGATGATAACCCGTATCGTGCTTCCAAACGCAATAATCTCTAAAACGGTCCCATACAGGCAGTTGCGGGCACTGGAGGCGAACGGGGCCACCGAGACGATCACATCCTCGGCATGGAGGGCAGCGACCACATCTCCTGAAACCCTTGAAGAGGCGTAGAATACCGGACCGGTTTCGGGAGTTATCACAGTAACATATCCTGCCCGTGATGACGTGCCCCGGATTATGTTGCCAATGCCGAGGAATTCTGCAACGAACGTATCGGCAGGATGCAGGAATACCTCTGCAGTCTCACCGACCTGGACGATCCGCCCCTCCCGCATGATTGCGATTCTGTCTGCAATCGCAAAGACATCGTCAAAATGATGGGTGATCTGGACAATCGTCGTCCCGGTGAGCTTCCGTATACGGGAGAGCTCAGTCCGCATCCGCTCTCTCGTACGGCGATCGAGCGCACTCATGGGCTCGTCGAGAAGAAGTACCTCCGGCTTGAGTACCAGGGCACGAGCAAGGGCGACACGTTGTTGCTCCCCTCCTGAAAGCGAACCGGGGTATCTCCCGACGAGGTGTGTGATCTCGAGCAAGGCGCAAATCTCATCCACCATCGTGGACTGCTCGTCCTTTGGAACTTCTCTCTGGTTCAACCCAAACGTGATGTTCTGCTGAACTGTGAGATGGGGAAAGAGCATGTAATCCTGGTAGACCATCCCGATGTTCCGCAAACGCGGTTCTATAGAGGTGATCTCCCGGTTGCAAAGGAAGATCTTTCCCGAGTCAGGGGTATGAATTCCGGCGATGGTCTCAAGCAGCACAGTTTTACCCGCACCGGTCGGTCCGAGAATGATAAAATATTCATTGGGTTGTATCTCGAGTGACACGTCCCGAACCGAGAACTCGCCAAGGGTGATTGAGAGCGAATCGATGCGCAGCATTATCCCTCACCTCCTAAAAGACATTGACTCCTTTGTCGAAATATTCCACCGCACACAGGGTCACAAGCGAGATCAGGATCAGGATGGTCGCGGCTGCAACTGCGAGATCCAGGTCCCCTGTTGAGATATTGAGGTAGAGGGCTATCGGCAGCGTCTCTGTCCGCATTGTCGTTGCACCGGCAACCATCAGGACTGCACCGAACTCCCCCATAGCCTTTGACCAGGTGATGACGGTCCCGGCAAGGAGGCCTGAGCGGGCCATCGGCAGGGTGACACGGAAGAACGCCCCGGTGTCCGTGCAGCCGAGGGTCTTTGCAACATATTCGTACCGGGGATTGATTGTGGAGAACGCAGACCGCAGGATCCGGATCATGTAGGGGATGTTCACGAATACTTCTGCCACGATGATACCAAGCGGAGTGAAAATGACCATGAATCCGGCCTGCTCAAGAGCTTTTCCCCACGGCGTCGTTCCAAAGAAGAGCAGAAGGGCAATTCCTGCAACCAGCGGAGGGAGGGTGAGGGGGAGCGTGAGGGCGAGGTTTGCGATCCTTTTCCCGAAGAAGTCGAATCGGGCCAGAGCATACGCGACAGGAATTGCGATGACGATGCAAATGGCCGTTGATGCAAAGCTCGTAACGAGACTGAGGACGATCGCAAACTGTATCTCAGGGCTCGCAAAACTGGACGCGAGATCGGGAAGCGGAGAGTATGTGACAAGCCCAAGGAGGACTGCGCTGATGCCGACCAGGACCAGGTAGGTGAGTATGAGCGAGAATCTCTTCATCGGCGGTATCCCGGTTGCGTCCTGCTGTTACTGTATGGTGTCATTATCCCTTGTGGCAAGGAGACTTACGTTTCGGATCTTCTCGATATGCTGGGGGGTTACCCACCCGTTGGTAGCATCGGGTATACTGTCGAATGCGGGGATATAAGGCTTGATGTCAAGAATGGGTGTGCCATCAAGGAGGTCGATACCCTTGACTATGAGTATCCCGTCAGTGATCTTTTCCAGTTGCACGTAGGAGATCCCGATTGGGTTCGGGCGGTTGATATGGCGGGTGGCAAAAATTCCATGGGGGGTCTCCCCATCTACAAGCGGAGGCTCTTTCAGAGCCCGCCGCTCCGCACGGTCAAAATGATAGATGACGATGAGGTGGGAGAAGCCCTCCAGGCTCCCCAGCCCTTCACGGTATTCGGGGAAGATCTCTATGGTCCCTTTCGCCTGCGTAAACGTGCTGTGCACTGGGGGGGCTCCTGCATTGCGGAAGGGGGAATGGGCAACACCGATTTGTGCGTATTCTATCAACATGGATACATTCACCAAAGTCTTCTTCCCTCTTTATGGCTTCACATCCGCATATGCAGGATCAGGATATTTCGGAAAACCGTGCGAAACGAAGATCGCCTTCCCCTCATCGGATGTCACGAAATCTGCAAATTTCCTGGCATTATCCTGGTTTTCCGAAAAGGTCGTGATGCCGACGGGAATGATCATCACTTCATTCACGGTTATGGGAATCTGTATTGCCTCCATGGTCTTGTCGTTTATCAGGTCAAGAGTGAGGATCGAAGCGTCTGCCTGGCCGGCGGTCATAAGAATGGTCAGTTCATTGATGGTCGGGGTCCTGGTAACGACATTCTCCTCAACTGCATCGGTGATATTGAGTTTCTTGAACATCTTCGCTCCTGCTTTTCCTATTGCGGTTGCATTCACGTCACCGAGGGCAATCTTGAGGCCCGGCCTGGCAAAGTCCTGGAGCATCGTGATGTTCTTTTCGTTTCCTTTCTGCACGGCAATTACGGGAACATGATAGGCAACCAGCTGATATGGGCCCACAAGACCCTGGCTCTTCGCGTTGTTATACTCAACCGTGGACCCCGTGATAAATACATCACCTTTTCTTGTAAGGTTCATCTGGCTGATGTGAACGCCGCTTCCTGCATAATTATACTGGACCTCAATACCGTATTTCCGGGTGAATTCCTGGCCAATATCAGTCATCGCAGATTTAAGTCCTGCCCCGGAATATACAAGAATGCTCGCCTGCGAAGGTGCAGGACTTGGTGTATTCTCCTGTGAAGTGATACATCCCGGCGTCACTGCACCAAGGAATATCAGAATACATACAAGGGTTCCTAGGGTGACCGGCGTTACGCGAAACAGATTCTTTTTCATGCGTAAAACGTCACCAAATCAATTATAATTAATTATTTCATTCGAAAACCAATTTTTATCAATTTACCATTGTTAACTTATAAAAGTGTATCTTGCTAAGAAAGTACTTAACTTAAAGAGAATTATAATGGGCGCGCACCATTCTGATTCATTGCATGAAGAGAGGGAGGGTCGTTAGTATTGAAGATCTTTGAGAATGAATGCGATTCTGGGCCGATGATTTGCGAATACGATGTGATCTCCGTTGATGCGGACGGTCATGGACCCCGCAGGGTACAGGTCTGCAGGGAAGAGCGGGTGCACCTGGAGGTGAATGGAATTCATGTCGCATCCCTGACGGTGAGTCCCCGGGAACTCGCAGAATTCGCATGTGGCTACTGTGTGACTGAAGGCATCGTTCCTGGAATTTTTGTCATCAGCGAGGTGGAGGTGAAGGGGGATAGGATTCACGTTGCTGCCCCGGCCATCGAAAGGGAAATTCTTGCCCGGCCGAAGGAGATCCGGACCTCCGGCTGTGTAGGGGTCATCCAGGATGAGCACACCATGAGGGTGTCCCTTCCAATCGCTGACCGGGTGTCCAGGAGGGTAATTTATTCCGCAATGGAATGCCTCAACGATCACGCGGTGCTATGGCGGGAGACGGGAGGCACGCACTGCACCGTCCTCTATGACATGGCCGGCTCGGCGGTATCCCATGCAGAAGATGTGGGAAGGCATAATTCCGTTGACAAGGCGATAGGAAAAGCACTGTTGTCGGGGATCGATCCGGGAAAGACGTTTCTCTGCTGCTCTGGCAGAATGCCCGAGGGAATGGTGAGCAAAGTGTACCATGCAGGGATCCCGATTGTCGTCACCAACAATGCCCCTTCAGCAGCAGGGATTGACCTGGCGAGGAGAGTGAAGCTGACACTCACGGGTTTTGTCCGCCCTCCGAGGATGAATATTTACAGCGTTCCGGAGCGGATTATTCTCGACTGAGGGATGTCGGGCCAGGCCTAATAGATGCGTATTGAAAAGAGTTCTTCATCACTGCAGGAGAGGATGAAGGGTATATCTTCGTGCAATCCGGATACGGTAAAATCAACCCTGCATCCCGGGACTGATAATCCATACGATAAAGCGCCATTGTGGAGCACAGGTTCTGTCCTTGTCAGTCTTCCACTCCCATCGCGGGCTGCGGTGATCCCAATAAGACTGTCCGTGATGCAGGGATTGCTGCCGAGGAACAGATGCACATTCTGGCGACTGAGGTCTCCTCCAAGAATTCGGGTTGCGCATTCTGCTATCCTCACGGCGAGTGCAGCCCCCGGACACCATTCGCCGTGATAATTTACCGCTTCACGTGTAAGCATATGACGATATTCGGAAGGTCCCATTTTTTGTATCTTGACCGACCTGTCATGGTGGGTGGCAGAAAAGACACAATCCCAGCCTGGCTGGTAGGGCTTGATGTCAATCACAGGAGTACCCTCAATACAATCGATATAATCGACATCAAGGACCCCTTCTCGGGATACGCCAAGGAGTCTCACCACACTTACAGAGATTGGATTTGGCCGTGAGGGCGACCTGAGAGAGAAGATCCCTTTTTCAGGCAGATCCTTCGAGATCTTTCTTGCCCTTGCACGGAGCAGGTCCCGCTGACCGTGATGCATCCAGGCGAGGACAATAAGGTGGGAGCTGGTCTGCACCCCGTCAAGAGCGGGGAGGTATGGGGAAAAGACCTCGATCTGCCCTCTCACTCCCTGGACAGGCATCCGGCTCTTCTCCTGGATGTCACAATGGACAACCCCTACCGGGACGAGCTTTATAGGAGTGTTCATTCCCTTTGCCTTTCTTCTGGAAGTCCGATACCTTTGTGAATCCGGCTCAACATCAGAGGACAGTCATTCCATCCTCTCATAATATGCCAAACTGCCACATCCGGCGCAATGAGTACCCTCCATCATGTTTTCGGGGACCTGCTCACCGCATGATGGGCAGGTGACTGAGGTCCACTTTTTCTTGTGGGTGACATTCATCTTAACTCTCTCGTAGGAGAGAATAGCTCTGCCTGCAGTAAGGATATCGTCGACCAGCTGCTTTTTCATTGTTGCAGGCTTGAACGAAGGGGTATTATCGTACCAGGCGGCGATGATGGGATATTTTTCCAATTTTTTCCGGTCTACATAGATACGGACACCCTCGGCTGCGTCCTTCGCAGAGAAGGGGGTGAGGGTTATTGCAAATTTACCGATGGGAAGAACCCGGAGCCTGTGGTTTCCTGTCGTGGCGTGCATAATGACCTGGGGAGGATCGGGAAGACACTTTGGGGTTTCGCTGGTCACAAAAATCTTGTCGTCGGGTTTTTTCCCTATCAGGGAGAGTGCGTAGTCCACCATGAACACTCCGATGAGCATACCGGGAGCAGGATAGGTGTGGAAGTCGATGCATTTGCGGAAGGACTCCCGGAGTTCCTTAGAAAAGCCCATGGAATCCATCTTTTCAAGAAGTTCAGCGGAGGAATATTCTGGTATTGTCTGCATGCCCATCATGTAAGCATTAAATAGGATAAATATGCAACATGCGTTTTTAGTTAATAATGTAAAGTTTACATAATTTCCGCGCAGTGATTTGGACAGGTAATCGTAAGAAAGCGATGGATCTGCTCTTTTTTTAGCTGGGCGAGAAATAGGGCAAAAATGGATTCTATTAATTTAACGAATTTTTTTTAAATCAAACTTGTAAAATTGTTTATTTTACAATGCTATGCATATAAATTTAATATAGTTAATTTTTTCTCTGGTTAAGGTATATCAGTGATTGTCAGGGGGGTTTGATGCCCTGTCCTGTATTCCGTATTGTTTCGTCCTGAAACAATACGCAATGGTTGGAAGGGGTGTGGAGAGATAATCCAGATTGGGTCTCCACTATCAACCTGACTTCAATGAACTATTTCCAAGGTGTGAACGGATGAAACTCCTGTCTTTCTTGAGGGGAGAACAATCTGGAACAGAGAAGGAGAACACTAGAATGACAAAAGCATCTGGACCAATTCTAAAATATGTACCAACAACCTGCCCGTATTGCGGTGTTGGTTGTGGGCTCAACCTCGTGGTCAACGAGGGAAAAGTGGTAGGGGTTGAACCCTACAAGCGAAGCCCGATTAACGAGGGCAAGCTCTGTCCGAAGGGAATGACCTGCTGGGAACATGTTCACAGCCCCGACCGGCTCACAACGCCGAAGATCAAAAAGAACGGTAAGTTCGTCGACGCGACCTGGGACGAGGCTATCGACCTGGTTGCAAAAAAATTTAAGGAGATCTCTGACAAGCACGGCCCCAAAGCCCTGGGATTCCAGACCTCGTGCCGTACCGTGAACGAGGACTGCTACGCACTGCAAAAATTTGCACGGGTCGGTTTCCAGACCAACAACGTCGACAACTGCGCCCGTATCTGCCACGGACCTTCAGTCGCAGGGCTCTCGCTCTCATTCGGGTCCGGTGCAGCGACCAACCCGTTCGAGGATGTCCTGAACGCTGACCTTATCGTCATGTGGGGTTCCAATGCAGTCGAGGCCCACCCGCTTGCCGGGCGCCGTGTCATGCAGGCCAAGAAGAAGGGAATCCCGATTGTCGTGGTTGACCCGCGTTTAAGTGCAACCGCACGGCTCGCCGACAAGTGGATCCGGTTCAACCCGTCGACTCACATTGCACTTGCCAACAACATGATGTACTACATCATCAAGGAGGGGCTTGAGGACAAGGAGTTCATCAAGGAGCGTACAAAAGGCTTCGATGACCTGAAAAAGACGGTCGAGAAGTATGCTGACGCCACGAATATCCACGGTGTCCCGCAGGCGACGGTCAAGGAGTTTGCCCGCCAGTATGCAACGGCAAAGAACGCGGTCATCATCTACTGCCTCGGCATCACCGAGTTAACAACCGGTACCGACAATGTCCGTTCGATGGGCAATCTCTCGCTGCTCACAGGAAACATCGGTCGCCCGGGAGTTGGTGTCAACCCGCTCCGTGGTCAGAACAATGTGCAGGGTGCCTGCGACATGGGTGCATACCCGAACGTCTACTCAGGGTACCAGGCTGTCGCAGTTGCCGACAACCGTGCCAAGATGGAGAAGGCATGGGGCATGAAGGAAGGTTCCCTGCCCGACTGGTATGGATCGACCCTCACAGAGCAGATAAACGATGCCGGCACCGTTGTCAAGGCAATGTATTTCCTCGGCCTGAATCCCACGGTCTCCTACCCCGACTCGAACCATGTGAGAGAGCAGCTGAAGAAGCTCGACTTCTGTGTCATGCAGGATATCTTCTGGAACGAGAGCTGCGAGTATGCAGATGTAGTCCTGCCCGGCACCTGCTTTGCCGAGAAGGACGGGACGTTCACCAGCGGTGAGCGGCGTGTCAACCGTGTCCGCAAGGCTGTCGACGGCCCCGGTCAGTCGAAGTATGACTGGGAGATCATCGGCATGGTTGCCAAGAAGCTGGGCCTTAAGGGCTTTGACTGGAAGAGCGCCAAGGATGTCTGGGACGACATGCGTTCGGTGACCCCTGGCCAGTTCGGAGTAACCTACGAGAAGATCGAGAAGCCCGAAGCCATTCACTGGCCCTGCCCGACCATCGAACACCCGGGAACCCCAATTCTGCATATCGGAAAGTTCTCTGCAGCAGATGGGAAGGGCACCATGTTCGGTCTCGAATACAAAGCACCAGCGGAAGTCGCGGATGCACAATATCCGTACACGCTCATGACCGGGCGTGTAATCTTCCACTACCACACGAGGACCCAGACCGACCGTGCTGCACAATTGCACTATGAAGTACCGGAATCCTATATCCAGATCAACACACAGGATGCAAAACAGCTGGGTATCAAGGAAGGCGAGAAGATCAAGGTATCAAGCCGCCGTGGTGAAACCATTACGAAGGCAAGGATATCCGACGACGTTGCTCCGAAAGTGCTCTACATGGCGATGCACTTCCAGAACGGTGCTAATAACCTCACCAACACAGCCCTCGACCCGCTCTCCAAGATGCCAGAGTTGAAACACTGTGCTGTTAAAGTTGAGAAGGTGGCGTAAATGGCAAAGAAAGGCGATATGCTCTATGCATGGACCAACGATGCCAACCTGGCAAAGAAGGCGGAATGCGGCGGTGCGGTCACCGAGCTTCTCAAGTATGCACTCGAGAGCAAGGCTGCTGATGCAGTGCTTGCCGTCAAACGCGGCGTTGACCTGTACGATGCGGTCCCGGTTATCGTGACCAATCCCAAGGACCTTGACGAGTGTGCCGGTTCGCTCCACTGCGGAACGCTCCTCCTCTCCAAACTGGTAATGGAGTACGCGCCCAAGATGTCCAGTAAGAAACTGGCGATGGTTGTCAAGGGCTGCGACCTGATGGGCCTTCTCGAGCTCTCAAAGCGCAAGCTGGTCAACCTTGACAACATCATCATGATCGGTGTCAACTGCGGAGGATCGGTCAGCCCGGTCGCTGCACGGAGAATGATCAAGGAGAAGTTTGGAGTCGACCCCAACACGGTCACCAAGGAAGAGATCGACAAGGGCCAGTTCATCATAGAGTACGAGGGAGGCCACAAGGGTATCTCCATGGATGAGCTCGAAGAGGCCGGTTATGGACGGAGGAGTAACTGCCGCCGCTGCAAACTCAAAGTCCCCCGCCAGGCGGACCTTGCATGCGGTAACTGGGGTGTCATAGGTGACAAGGCCGGAAAGGCGACTTTCGTCGAGGTCTGCTCAGACAAGGGTGCAAAACTTCTCGACGGAGCTGTCAAAGACAAGAAACTTACCACAGAACCGGCAAACCCCAAGGGTGTCGAGATCCGAGCCAAGGTCGAAGGTGCGATGTTCAAGCTTGGCGACAAGTGGCGCAAGCACGATTTCGAGGCACTCGCTCCCAACCTCTGGGATACCATCGCAAAGGAGACCGGGCGCTGCATGAAATGTTATGCGTGTATCGATCACTGTCCGGTGTGTGTCACTATTGCTGACAAATGGAAACAGCCTGACATGATGGTCCGTGCAGGGTTCATCCCGGCAGACCCGATGTTCCACCTGCGCCGCTTTGCCCACATCTCTGACTCCTGCATCAATTGCGGACAGTGCGAAGAGGGATGTCCCTCGGAGATACCGCTTGCGCTCTTCTCGCACGCGATCAGGACTGAGGCCGACAAGTTCTTTGAGCCGAAGCTCGGGAAGTCAGCTTATACCAACTAACTTTTTCCCAGTGAAACTAAGGAACAAATCCCTTAATGGAGATGAATGAAACCATGAAAACAGATGATGCGAAGAAGATCATAGAAGACGCTATCAACAAGGAAATCGAGGCATACACGTTTTACCGTGGCGTTGCTGACAAGGTGAAGGATAAAGCATTAAAGGAGCTGTTCGCAGAGCTTGCCGGTGAAGAGAAGAAACACCGCGAGTTCCTGCAGGGAGTCCTTACAAAAGATGTCGCTAAGATGAAGTTTGATGCATCGCATGACTACAAGGTGGGAGATAATCTTCCGACGCCTGACCTGAGTGTTAACATGAAACCTCTTGAAGGTCTTGTTGTCGCAATAAAGAAAGAGCTGGAAGCCATGCAGATGTATACCCAGCTTGCGAAACTTGCCAAGGACACCGAAACGCAGTTCCTCTTTTCCCAACTGGCAAATATGGAACGCAGCCACAAGGCAAGACTAGAGGATATTTACACTAATATGGCGTTTCCAGAAAACGTCTGGGTGTAAATTTATCATTAACATTTTTACTTGAAACAACAACCAGTGGGATAGGGCTGGAGGGATTCTCTCTCGTTCATGGTATTTTTCGGGACAATATGTGCCATGTATCCTGGACAGAACAATACTGCCTTGCTCCTGAACTCGGGAACTGACACAATCAGGGTTCCGACCATGTTTGTTCTTCTTCTGGAAGTTCTCCATCCCCTTTTCCAGGGAGTAACTCATTATCCTTTTCTATTCCTGCGAAAATGTGCAATGCGAAATCACTTACAGTATTTTCTGATCCTTCACCTTCAGTTGGATTCACCGCACGTTGCTGGCAAGGTAAACTTATGATCAGATCCTCTACGGGAAATCTCCAGACGTTTCTTTCCACGAAGCAGTATTACACGCCGCAAGCAGTGCAGAAGCATCTATCCGGCGGCCTTCTGGTAATCCCACAGCAAGAGAGGAGAGGGAAACAATTGACAGGGGAATCATGAAACCGAACATGTCTATTGCAGGAATCCGGGGTCGGGTATTTCGGGCATAGTTACGCACGCTCCATCGGTCTACGACAATTCCCATCTCTTTAAGACAGGAGGACACACGGGAGTAAGGCATTGTTCCACCGAGCGTTACACAGAGGTCCACAACAGGAGACCCTATCCTTGTGCCAGGATAAAAAGGCTGATTGGCAAGAGAGACCTGTCCGCACTGGTGACAGATGAACCGCTTCACCAATACACTCACGACCCGCTTTTGCTCTTTCTCGATCATTATTGCAAACTGCTTTTTTTTTACATCATACCCCGAAAGTTCCCCTCCACAGTGCGGGCAGGCTCCACACTCATCAAACAGAATCCTGTCGCACAGTATGAGCGTTGTGAAGACAAGATCGGAAAGCAGTGGGGGTACTCGGCGTTTTTTCAAGATAGCATCCCCCGTTCAAGGAAAGTGTGGAAGTCCTCACACTGGTACACCTTTCCATGTGCCATTGGTGTGGTCATATTTCCCCTGGATGCTTATAAACCCACTTCTGTTCACCAATTTTTGCAGAAACTTCAAAATCCTTATATGGTATTTTGGTCAATATTCGGGTAATAACCAAATTCAATTGATAAAATGGCTATTAAAACCTGTTTTAATTAATAGGTTTTTGAGTGAATGTCGGTGATCTTACCATGAGTGACGAAAAAGCACCATTGAAATATACCGCGACAACCTGCCCGTATTGCGGAGTAGGCTGTGGCCTGAACCTCGTGTCCAAAGGGAACACGCTGGTTGGTGTCGAACCCTATAAAAGGAGTCCAATCAATGAAGGGAAGCTCTGCCCGAAGGGTGCGACCTGCTGGGAAACCGTCCAGAAACCAGGCCGTCTTACGAAACCCCTGATCAAGAAGAACGGGAAATTCGAGGAAGCCACCTGGGACGAAGCCCTCGACCTGATTGTGAAGAAATTCACGGAGATATACAAGCAGGGCGGGCCCAAGGCGCTTGGTTTCCAGACATCCTGCCGTACTGTCAACGAGGACTGCTACGCGCTCCAGAAGTGGGCACGGTGCGGATTTTTAACCAACAACGTTGATAATTGCGCCCGTATCTGCCACGGACCTTCTGTTGCAGGACTCTCTCTCTCATTCGGGTCCGGTGCAGCGACCAACCCATTCGAGGATGTCCTGAACTCTGACTTGATTGTCATGTGGGGTTCCAACGCAGTCGAGGCCCACCCGCTTGCCGGGCGCCGTGTCATGCAGGCTAAAAAGAGGGGTATCCCGATTATCGTGGTTGACCCTCGGAAAAGTGCCACAGCACGGCTTGCCGACCAATGGATCCGGTTCAACCCTTCGACCCACATCGCACTTGCCAACAACATGATGTATTACATCATCAAGGAAGGCCTCGAGGACAAGGAGTTCATCAAGGAGCGTACGAAAGGCTTCGATGACCTGAAAAAGACTGTTGAGAAGTATGCTGATGCCACGAGCATCCACGGTGTCGACCAGGAAACGGTCAAGGAGTTTGCCCGTAAGTATGCGACGGCAAAGAACGCGGTCATCATCTACTGTCTCGGCATCACCGAGTTAACCACCGGTACCGATAACGTCCGTTCGATGGGCAATCTCTCGCTACTTACCGGCAACATCGGTCGCCCCGGAGTCGGTGTCAACCCGCTCCGTGGGCAGAACAACGTCCAGGGTGCCTGCGACATGGGCGCATACCCGAACGTGTTCTCCGGGTACCAGGCTGTCGCAGTTGCCGACAACCGTGCCAAGCATGAGAAGGCCTGGTTCCTCAAGGAGGGTTCGCTTCCGGATTGGTATGGCGTGACCCTGACCGAGCAGATCAACCAGGCTGGCGACCCGATCAAAGCGATGTATTTCCTGGGGCTGAACCCGACAGTCTCTTACCCTGATTCGAACCATGTACGTCGCCAGCTGGAAAAGCTCGATTTCTGCGTGATGCAGGATATCTACTGGAACGAGAGCTGCGAGTTCGCGGATGTTGTCCTGCCCGGCACATGCTTTGCCGAGAAGGACGGCACGTTCACCAGCGGAGAGCGGCGTGTCAACCGTGTCAGGAAAGCTGTCGACGGTCCCGGTGAGTCGAAGTACGACTGGGAGATCATCGCCATGCTCGCGAAGAAGATGGGCCTCAAGGGTTTTGACTGGAAAACTGCAAAGGACGTCTGGGACGACATGCGGGCAGTAACCCCGGGCCAGTTCGGTGTCACTTACGAGAAAATCGAGAAGCCTGAAGCAATCCACTGGCCCTGCCCCACCATCGAGCACCCGGGAACCCCCATCCTCCATATCGGGAAGTTCTCCGCAGCCGATGGCAAGGGAACGATGTTCGGCCTCGAGTACCGCCAGCCGGCGGAAGTTGCGGATGCAGAGTACCCGTTCACACTCATGACCGGGCGTGTAATCTTCCATTATCACACGAGGACCCAGACTGGCCGGTCCCCAACCCTGCATTACGAGGTGCCTGAAAACTACGTCCAGCTCAATACGCAGGATGCAAAGGAGCTCGGTATTGCGCAGCACGAGAAGATCAA
This sequence comes from Methanolinea sp. UBA275, assembly GCA_002506105.1. Classification (GTDB taxonomy): domain Archaea; phylum Halobacteriota; class Methanomicrobia; order Methanomicrobiales; family Methanospirillaceae; genus Methanolinea_A. The sequence continues at coordinate 128,760 of DAWU01000028.1, forward strand.
GGTGTCAAGCCGCCGTGGTGAATCCATCGCCATTGCACGGGTGACAGATGACGTGGCCCCGAAAGTCATGTACATGCCAATGCACTTCTACCAGGGTGCAAACCAGCTCACCAACACTGCACTTGACCCCCTTTCCAAGATGCCGGAGCTCAAGCACTGTGCTGTCAAGGTCGAGAAGATCAAGGAGGCCTGAGCGTCATGACCAAGAAAGGCGATATGCTCTATTCATGGACCAATGACGCCGAGATCCAGAAGAAGGCGGAACTTGGCGGTGCCGTGACCACCCTGTGGAAGTATGCGCTCGAGTCCAAGATGGTCGACGCTGTCTTTGTTGTGACTAGGGGTGTGGACCTCTATGATGCCAAACCGGTCCTGATCACCGATCCCAAGGATCTTGCCAGCACGGCCGGATCGCTCCACTGCGGGACGCTTCTTTTGCCCAAGCTCATCAAGAAATTCTACAATGGGGCAAGGGACATGAAGATCGGTGTCACAGTCAAGGGCTGCGACATGATGGCGTTCTATGAACTCGCCAAGCGTCAGCAGGTGAATCTTGATAATATCATCATGATCGGTGTCAATTGCGGAGGCTCGGTCAGCCCGGTAGTTGCCCGGAAAATGATCAAGGATAAGTTCGATGTTGATCCTGAAAAGGTGCACAAGGAAGAGATCGACAAAGGACAGTTCATCATCGAGTACGAGGGAGGACACAAAGGTATCTCTGTCGACGAACTCGAAGAGGCTGGCTATGGCCGAAGAAGTAATTGCCGCCGCTGCAAGCTCAAGATCCCCCGGCAGGCTGACCTTGCCTGTGGGAACTGGGGTGTTATCGGTCCCAAGGCTGGAAAGGCTACCTTTATCGAGGTCTGCTCCGAGAAGGGTGCGAACCTCCTTGACGGTGCGGTCAAGAAAGGGATACTCGCAACAGAGCCGGCTAATCCCAAGGGCATTGAGATCCGCGCAAAGGTCGAAAATGCGATGTACAAACTTGCCGACAAGTGGCGCAAGCACGATTTCGAGGCACTCGGCGAGGGCAAGGACCGCCTGAATAAGATCATGACCGAAACCTCCCGCTGCATCAAGTGCTACCAGTGCATTGAGGAATGCCCCATCTGTTACTGCGTGGAATGCACGACCAAGAATCCCACGTATGTTCCGCCCGGGGAACTCCCTGTCAGCTTCATGTTCCACCTCATAAGATACGCCCATATTGCGGACTCCTGTGTGAACTGCGGGCAGTGCGAGGAGGTCTGTGCCGCCGAGATACCGAATGCACTCTTTATGCACTCCCAGCAGGTTGAGCTCGAGAAGATGTTCGGACATACCCCTGGTGTTAGCATGGAACTGCCGCTCCTGGCATATGTTGAGGAGAAAGAAGAGCGATTAAGGCTCCACAACACCGGAAGCGACATGATCTACGAGAACGTATTTAGTCCGGTCAAGTAGCACTCAGCATTTTTATTTTTTTCACTCCGTTCCTTTTTGGGGACAGAGTCCTGGGGTTCTCACCTTAATTTCCCAATCTGTTTCAATGTTAAATTTTTCAAAAAATCCTGAGTGTACATAGGATAGAGTGAGAAGATCTCCAGGTCAGGAGTGATTCCGATTCGAGAAAAAACCAGGTATGGGTCTCAACTCTTGTGTATTTCCAGGCTTACATCAAAATTCCTGACACTGTGCGTGAGGGCCCCCATGCTTATCAGGTCAACACCCTTAAGTGCGAAATCAGAAAGGTTCTCTTCGGAAATTCCCCCGGATACCTCGATAAGGAGATGTCCGCGGAGATCTGCCTGTGTTAACAGGGAGAGGGTTTTTTGAATCACCGCAGGGGGCATGTTGTCGAAGAGGAGGATGTCAGCCCCTGCCTGGGCGGCACAAAGGGCATCCTGGGGGGTCTCAACCTCCACTTCGATCTTCGTTGACGGTATGCGGGCTTTTGCGAGATGAACGGCTGTTTCAAGGGGAACCAGGGTAAGATGGTTATCCTTTATCATCACGCCATCAGAGAGTGTCAGCCTGTGAGCATAGCCCCCCCCGAGCATGACTGCTTTCTTGTCGAGGAGCCGGAGACCAGGAGCTGTCTTCCTGGTGGACGCAATGCTGCATCCCGAGTGTGCCCGGTCAAGTATTGACTGCATCCGGCGGGTCATTGACGCTATTCCGCTCATCCTCCCTATGATATTGAGAGCGGTTCGTTCCACGAGAAGGATTGCTCTCGCCGGACCCTCCATGGTTGCAAGGATTGTGTTGCGATCCACCTCCAATCCGTCTTTCACACACAGCACCATCCTGACACCATGTGCATCAAAGAGCGTTTCTGCCTCTTCGAGACCTGCGATGACTCCGTGATCGCGGGCTATGATGTGCGCTTTGCAGGGGATATCCCCGATGACTGCCTCTGAGGTGATGTCCCCGGAAGGGGCATCCTCCCGTATGAAAGAGAGGAGTGTCTTCTGTGGGATACGCGGGACACTCGTCACCTGCCTATCACCAGCATCCGCTCGATTGCACTCCTGGCTTTTTCCATGATGTCAGGGGAGACAATGACCTCGAATTGCTCCTTTTCAAGCGAAGATTGGAGGTGTGCCAGTGTGGTCTTCTTCATATCTTTGCAGATGGCATCTTCTCGTACGTTGAAAGTATGATCCGGGTAGAGCTTCTTTAACCGATACCCCATTTCCCTCTCAGTCAAAATGTTCCATGTTCGCACATCTTCATGTTCATGCACTACCCTGATCATACCCCCGGTGGAAGCCACTACGTCCGATCCCTGCTGGATCTCAGTGCGGCATTCGGGGTGGCAGATGATGGTTCCCCCTTGTGCACGTGCAGCATCAAGATCCTCTTTAGAGAAGCAATCATGGACATAACAGTGTCCTCCTGGGGGAATTGGGATGATTTTCTTGTCCGGAACCATGCCCTGGATATATGCAGCCAGATTGGCATCGGGCCCAACGATAACTTCTGTTTCTGGGAGGGATTTGACAACTTTCACCGCATTTGCAGAGGTGCAGATCACATCGGCATGAGCTTTGCATGCTGCGGTGCTGTTGATATAGAGCACTACGGGAGCACCAGGATGACGCTTTTTGGCAGCGTCGATCATTTCCGGCGTGAGGTGGTCTGCGAGCGGGCACATGGCATCCCTGACAGGGATCAGGACTTTCTTTTCCGGGTTGAGAATCTTCGCGGTCTCGGCCATGAACTGGACGCCACAGAATACAATAATTGATGAAGACGTCCTGCTCGCCTCACGGGAAAGTTCATAGCTGTCCCCAACTATGTCTGCAATGTCCTGGATCTCGGGACGCTGGTAGTTGTGGGCGAGGATGATGGCATCCTTGGCTTTTTTGAGGGTAAGGATACGATTTTTCCTGCTCATGTCCCAACCACCAGGGACTGCTCGAGGTTTCTGAGCAGGGTTAAGATCGAGAGAGCTGCGAGATAACTCGTGGCAGGATTGTCCGGGCTTGGAAGGTTGCTGACGCGGATATAGAGATCCCCGAACTCTCCTTCAGCCTCTATTTCGTGAATGTTTCTCTCCACATCTGGGTCGGCATAGAGCTCAACATCAACGTCACGTCCTGCAGCAAGGCTCAGCGCTACAGAGACGTTCACATTCTTGGGAAATTCCTTGATGCATTCATGTGACTTGCCCTGGAATATGAGGGTCCGTTTGTGTGTGTCTATTCCAAGTGATTCGGGGCTCTTGGTGGTCCTTAACAATAGTTTCCTGAAATGGGAGATCTGGCCCACCTTGAGGTTGTCGAGCCCCACGATAGCCCCGCTCGGGATAAAGATACGACGTTCTGTCTCTTTTGCGATGGCAAGGAGATCATTCCTGAAAACCGGATCTGCGAGCGCACCCACAGAAAGTAAGATAAGGTGTTTACCATGGGAGAGAACATTCCTTGCGTACTGGCGTACAGCCCTGACCGAGGCGGCCTCAACGACATAGTCGAAATCGGCACTGATAAAGGAGTCAAAGTCCTGGTGTGCAGTTCCTCCGCAGACGGAGGCGAGATCAAGGGCTTTTGAGTATACCTGGTCAAACAGGGCTACAATCTCACAATTTTCCTGGCGTTTTGCGATGATGTGACCTATATTCCCACAACCAAGCACCCCAATCCTGATCATTGTACACAGTTATTGATATCATGGATTAATCATTTTCCTCTCTTCCGGTAATGCAGGCTCATTCAGCCATCGAAATTCGCCTGGGACCGCGGGATAGGGGTGCCTGCCACACACGGGCAGGCTGGCTTTTTGCGAAGGTGAACCATCATCATTCCAGAATGAGAATAACAAGGATTGAGGATATGAATGCTGATGTGGGGAATTGCCCCCCGGAGACTGATGTGATCGGGAGCATCAGAGAAAAGAGAGTCTACATCAGGACGTATGGATGCACCTACAACACGGGTGACACCCAAAAACTCGAGGAAGTCCTGAAACATCAGCGCTGCTCCCTTGTTGACGATCCCGCAGATGCCGATGTGGTGATCGTGAATACCTGCACGGTAATAGGTTCAACGGAACGAAAGATTCTCCGGGAGCTTCGAATACTTCAAAATCATCCTCTTTACGTTACCGGTTGCATGGCTGTGGTTAGTAAAGAGGTTATTCTTTCGCAGTCCAATGCGAGAGTGTTCCCTCCAGAGGAGATCAGGGCAGCATACAGGAGAATAGGCACAGTGACCGGGAGACCTATAGGAATTGTCCAGGTCTGCCATGGGTGCCGGGGGGCCTGCTCGTACTGCATCACGAAAAATGCCCGTGGTTGGCTAACCAGTTATGCGGTTGAGGAGATCGCGAGGCAGATTCAGGCACTGGTAATGCAGGGAGCGGTGGAGATCCAAATGACCGGTCAGGATCTGAGTGCATGGGGTATGGATATAGGATTAAACCTCGGGCATCTTCTCTCTGAAATCAATTCAATCCCGGGGCATTACAGGGTCAGGGTTGGCATGATGAACCCGGCAACACTGCATCCGATCATGGATTCCGTTGCCGGTGCTTTCGTTGGGCAAAAGGTATTCTCTCTCATCCATATACCGGTCCAGTCAGGGTCTGATGAAATTCTTTCCAGGATGAACCGGGGATATACCCGTGAAAAGGTTATTGACATCGTGCGACGATTCAGGGAACATATTCCGGATCTCTCTCTTTTTACTGACGTGATATGCGGGTACCCCGGCGAGACGGAAGAGGATTTCTTGGAGACCCTTGGGCTGCTATCCGTACTACAACCGGACAAGGTGAATGTCACCAGGTATTCCAGAAGATCTGGCACTTCCGCAGCCCTCGAGAAAGACATGCCAGACCGGTTCAAAAAGGAGCGATCGAGAATTCTCCGAATCCATGCAGAGGCCATTGCCCGGAAGAAAAATGCATGCCTCATTGGGCGTGAGATCCCGGTCCTTTTTACTGAGCATCCCCGGAAGGGTTCATCAATGGGAAGGACTGCCCAGTATACCGGGGTTGTCGTTCCCGGCCATCATGAGCCCGGGACTATTAAGCGTGTGCGCCTCACTGAAGATCGAATCTACTACTTCCTCGGCGAGATAGTCTGATAACACACGGGCGTTTTCCAGGTTACAAGAACAACAGCATATTGGGCTCATTACTGTATAGCATCATATAGTTTATTTCATTCAAACGGAAGAAAAGACAACAATTATTGCATGGGCTGTCTACTCATCATCTGCGTCCGGGAACGCGTTGCCAGCACACTGACAGGAGAAGGCTCTGCACATGGATACAATCGAGAATGGTTACCAGGCATTATTGAAGAAGATCGATGAGATGGACAGCAAGAGGGATGCGCTCTCAGATGAGGTACGATCTCACGAGGCTGAACTCATGTCCCGGATGGGAGAGATGACCGCACCCCTTGTTGGCAGGATTGGAATGAACATGTTGAGGAGAGGAAAACAGGATACCAAAGGCGAGATGTACGACACGGCGTTCTATGAGAAGAAGATGATCCTCCTTGGGAAGACTGATCCCTTGGAACACCGGCCTGATGATTTCAACAAGAAGGTGGTAGATCAGTTCTGTGTCCTCTCTGAGGATGGGAAGTTCTACGAGCTTATGTACAGCTCCGAAGGGATTATTATAGATTCATATCCGAATCCACTCACTCCTGGTGATGCACTCCAGATCTACGGGCACGAGATAATGGTCATGCTGTATCGGGCAATGCGGGACTACCTGGAAGGTCAAAAGGAGCTTTTGGACGCTCTGGAAAAGACCATCGCATTTGCCCTGGCCGGAAATTGAATAAAAAGAAAGAGTATTACTTCCACTTGAACAAGGGAAAAGCCGGTTTCAGGATATCATCTTCGGGTTTGTCGAGCGGAGAGAGTGTAAAGGTTTTCTGATAGGTATCTCCCTTCTCGTTCTGGTATTCGGCCAGAACCTTGACCTTCTCAATCATCGAATCGGTAGCAAATGATGTTTGTGCGTCCTCTTCAAGGTGGGGGAGGGAATAGTGCAGATCGTGGGGAATGAGCGTGAAGCGGATCGATACGGCTGTTGCATTTCCGCGATTCCTGACAACTATCCCTTTTGCATCCTCTTTCAGCGTGACCACCAGATCCGGAGTCATCTTGCTGTCCTCCATTATGAAGAAAGACATCGCAAGTGCGATGACAAGAATGAGACCAATGAGGCTGGCGTAGATATCGACTAACAAGAAGAGGGCAATACAGGCGATCAGACCCAAAACCACCACAATCACGTGGTTTTTTTCCATGGTATGGAGTATGCTCGGGATCACTAATAAGGAGTTGGTAAATGGGCCCGATGTGATTCGAACACATGACCTCCCGGTTATCAGCCGGGCGCACCACCGGGCTATGCTACGGGCCCTTCAGGTTCCCCAATACTTTACTCCCCTTACCATATTATAAGTTTTGAATCCACGACTCTCCCGTTCAGGTACCGCTACATTAAATGCGCATGTGCTCAAGAATGTGTGAAGGATAATAATTCGGTGGTGGAATTTTGACAACGCAGTATCTCCTTGGGAATGAAGCGATAGCCAGGGGCTGCCTCGAAGCACCCGTGCACTTCGTGACAGGGTATCCCGGAACGCCCTCTTCTGATGTGATCGATATTCTCCGTTCACACCCGGAGCGTGATTATTACATCGAATGGTCGGTCAACGAGAAGGTGGCTCTCGAGAATGCCCTTGCCGCTGCATGGTGCGGGCAGCGGGCCCTCTGCACAATGAAGCACGTGGGATTGAATGTGGCGGCGGATCCCCTGATGACCAGCGCGTATACCGGGGTCACGGGGGGACTCGTGATCATGAGCGCTGACGATCCTTTCGCGCACAGCTCCCAGAACGAGCAGGACAGCCGCTGCTATGCCCTTTTTGCACGGGTACCATGTCTCGATCCTGCCACCATCCAGGAAGCCCATGATATGGCAAGGGATGCGTTCTCCCTATCAGAGGAATTCTCCCTCCCGGTCATATTCCGTCCGACAACACGGATTTGCCACTCAAAGGGTGACACAAGCCTGGGGTTTCCTCCAGTTTCACCACGGAAAGGGGAGTTCCATAAAAATCCTCAACAATACGTCGTGATACCCGCACATACGAGAATACTTCACAAGAAGCTGAACCAGAAACAACCACTCATCAAGAAAGCGCTGGTCGGGAAAGGATATAACCAGGCAGCGGTTCGGGGACGTGTCGCGGTGGTCGCAAGCGGGATTGCAGCATCCTACGTCCAGGAAATCCTGCCCGAAGATGTCTCATTCATGAAGATAGGTGCATATCCCATAGACGAAGAGTGGCTCGCGCAATTCGTCCAGAAACATGAGAAAGTGCTCGTGATCGAGGAACTCCACCCTGTGGTGGAGGAGGCCGTGCGGCAGGTTGCCGGGTCTGTACCCGTTCACGGAAAGAAAGATGGCAAGGTGCCCTTTGAGGGGGAGCTCTCAACCATCGCGGTTGCAGGTATTATGCAGGAGTGTGGGATAACCCCGTTACGGACATTTCCGGATAGTGTCCCTGCAGGAGATCTCCCTGCGAGGCCCCCCATTCTCTGTGCGGGGTGCATGCACCGGCCTGTCTTTTATTCCATGCGAAAAATCTTCAAGGAGGGAATATTCCCAAGTGACATCGGATGCTATACCCTGGGACTGCAGCTTGGTGCTGTTGACACCACGATCTGTATGGGGGCATCAATCACGGTCGGAAGCGGCATCTCGCACTCAGGAGAAGAGCACGATATCGTGGCGACTATCGGGGACTCCACGTTCCTTCATACAGGGATCCCCGGGCTCCTGAATGCGGTCTACAATGGCGCAAAGATGATACTCGTTATCCTCGACAACCGGATTACCGCCATGACCGGTCATCAGCCCAATCCCGCCACGGGGGAGACCGCCTGTGGGATTCCCATGCCTCCCGTATCCCTTGAATCGTTATGCAGGGCATGCGGGGTCGTATACGTGGAGACCGTGGATCCCTACGATCTCGTCTCCCTCCAGGCCGCACTGAAGAATGCCCAGGAGCAGCCAGGTGTCAAGGTGATCATCGCCAGGCAGCCTTGCGTAATTACCGCACGGAGGGCAGGAATCCGAAGGGGGCGTTTCCAGGTTGAACCGAATACCTGCACCGAATGTGGCATTTGCATAAAGTTCGGGTGCCCTGCACTCGAGAAGGCCGGCGAGAAAGCGTATATCAATGATCTCTGCAGTGGGTGCGGTGTCTGTGCGCAGATATGCCCGTCCGGCGCTATCGGAAAAGAGGTGAAGAGATGAGCAGGAGCTACGATATCCTCCTGGTTGGGATAGGCGGGCAGGGGATCATCCTTGCATCCAATATCCTTGGTGAAGCCTGTCTCATTGAGGGGCGGAGTGTAAGGGGAGCAGAGACCCATGGCATGGCCCAGAGGGGTGGATCGGTGGAAGGCCACATTCGGATAGATGGGAATTTCGGACCGCTGATCGCGCCCGGCACAGCCGATCTCATGATCGCGTTTGACATGCTGGAAGCCCTCCGATATTCCCATTTCCTCGCGCCGGGAGGGCACATGGTGATAAACAGCCATTTCGTAATTCCCACATCTGTATTCATGCAGGGTGCAACAGCCCCTTCAAAGGAAGAAATCCTTGAGCGTCTGGGGCGAGACCGGAACCCCTGCCTTGTGGACGCGGACACCCTTGCGGAGGAGGCAGGGAGCCCGCTCTCACAGAACGTCGTGATGATCGGAGCAGCCTCATGGTTCATGCCCTTTGCACCCGGCTCGCTGTCAGGGGCTGTGGAACGCCTGGTCCCGAAGAAGACTGTGGAGATAAACAGGAAGGCGTTTGACCTCGGGAGAGCTGCAGGGAAGGCCTGCAGGGAAGGGAGCAGAGACGCGTGAGCCTTCCGAATCTCGGTCCTTTCTCCCCTGATTCAGTTTGCCGTGGCGATGCACTGGAGTTCCTCCCAAGGCTGCCATCGCGGAGTATCGATCTGCTGGTGACTGATCCCCCCTTTGCCATTGATTTCAAGGCCCAGCGACTGAATTATAACCGAACCGGGTCGAATGTTTTGGAAGGATACCATGAGATACCTGCAGGGGACTATGCCGACTTTACTTTCCGGTGGATGGAGGAGGCATTCCGCATACTCTCTTCCACCGGCAGCCTCTATGTTTTCTCGGGATGGAACCGGTTAAAAGAAGTGCTGTACAGCCTCGATGAAGCGGGTTTTACCACCATCAACCACCTGATCTGGAAATACCAGTTCGGGGTTTTCACGAAGAGAAAATTCGTGACCAGCCATTATCATATCCTGTTCGCAGTCAAGGATCCCAGACACTATACCTTCCACAAGATCGAGCATTACCCGGAGGATGTGTGGGTGATCAACCGCGAGTACTGGAAGGGAAGAAAAAAGACTCCTACAAAGCTCCCCTACAAACTGGTTGAGAGGATCCTCTCGTTCTCGAGCAGCCCTGGTGACATGGTCCTCGATCCGTTCCTCGGTTCGGGGACCGTTGCTGTTGTCAGCAGGGATATGGGAAGGCATTTCCTTGGATTCGAGGTGGTGGATGAATATTACTCATTTGCCGTGGAGAGGTTACAAAACAGGGAACCTGGCCCGCCGCAGGGATGAGGACAACCCTCTGTAAGAAAGAAGCACGCTGAGGGGGAGAATTGAACTCCCGAGGGACCGAAGCCCCACAGGCTTTCCAGGCCTGCGCCCTACCGCTAGACTACCTCAGCAAAAAGGTGTATCCATACTATGGGGCGGTTTTTTTTTTAATGCTATCCCCCGGAGACAGGGGACAGAGGGAACCTCATGTCCATGAGAAGTGCATAGAGGCGAGCATAGTGGAATCCGTCCAAGTTTTCTGAATGAGGAATCTTCAGACCCGGATTTTTTTTCTCCATACCCTTGGATACACTCCTGGAGCGAGGAAGACACTCCGGGGCGCTGCCACGAGCCCGTGTGTTCCGGGAGGAACCATTGATGAAGATACGATTGCCTCACCTATACAGACCAGCTCGCCTTTTGACGTGAGCATGGCAACCACGTCCCCTTTTAGAAACGCGTCCTGCCGGACAACCCCGACACCCGCAAGTGCAGCACCATGGCAGAGTGCATCCACGGCAGAATCTCTGACAATTACCGTGGGAAGGCCTCCCGCGACGGTCTCGGGGGGCAGGATCATCCCTGCAAGTGCCCGGGAATCACCCTGTCGTGCCAGATCTGTTGCATCCTTTAATTCCGCCAGGGTATGTGCAGAATCCTCGGGAAATATTCCCGATCTTGTCCGCCTGAGTTCTTCCATATGGGCTCCACACCCGAGTGCCAGGCCCATATGGTGGCAGAGTGACCTGATGTAGGTTCCCGCATCACAGGTGATGCGAAGCACTGCCCTCCGCCCGGACATCTCCACCACATCGAGGGCATGGACCGTCCGTATCCTGAGGTTTCTTGCAACCGCACTTTTGAGGGGAGGTCGCTGGTATATACGGCCTGTGAATTCCTTTGCAACCCGTTGTACCGCGTCTTCTCTGACATTTCCATGAAAACGGATTACCGCGATGTACTCTTTATCCTCTGAAAGAAGAACCGGTGCAAGGCGGACAGCATTGCCTATCATCACGACAAGAACCCCGGAGACACCCGGGTCAAGGGTGCCGGCATGGCCCACCCTTGCGCCGAGAATATCCCCTGCCCATGCGGTAACCTGGTGGCTTGAGGGGCCCCTCGGTTTGTCAAGCACCAGCAGTCCATGTTTCGGGATAGTGTTTGTCATCATTTCCTCTTGGTCAGTGCTGCGCCGGCGTTCTCATCCAGGAAACGGTTCAGCGCTACAAGCGTTCCTTCGAGCGACCCGTCACCCACTACGTCTGGGTGGTGATTCCCGCGCTTCATGGCCTCTGCTGTCACCTCGCCAATTGCCACCAGGAGAAGATCACTGCGCATTTCCCAGACAGCCTCCCTGTAGGACATCGCACTTGTGAAGAGGAGGGCATCCGCATTCTCGAGATGCAGGGGCTCACGGGTAGGGAAAAGCGAATAGCACCTGACTTCGGTCACCCTGCCTCCCGCGGCCTCTATAGATGACAGGAGATCGGGATTCGGTACATCTGCCCTCGGGATGCCTATGTGCTTCCCGGAGATCCAGTCGCCGAGGTAATGGACAAAGTCCCTGCTGTAGAAACTATCCAGAACTTCAGCATCAATCCCGAAATTTTTGAGTTCCCTTCTGGTCTGGGGTCCTATTGCGATTACTCTGGGCCAGCTCGAGAGGAGCGGCCCAATCAGGCGGGCAGGGAGGGCACTCGTGAAAAAAATGCAATCGAATACGCACTGGTTGGTATCCATCACGAACCTTGAAATTGCATCCTGGTTGATCCGTGCCGCAAGAGGGGAGACAGGTACGCAGTGGTGCCCGAATTCTTCACACCGAGCCCTGTCATCGGTGCTCTTCTCCTTCAGCCGGGTTATCGCAATCAACATGAGTCTTACCCGTACTCTCGCCAGATGTGTTCTATCTGTTTCGATTCCTTTATCATAATTCCCCACCACCTTGGCGAGGATGATCGAGATCCTGGCAGGGACCGCAGCAGGCGTCGCACTCGGAGTCGTATCAGGGATCCTTCCCGGGATCCATGTAAACACCCTGGCAGGGATAATGCTCGCCTCGCTCGCTCTCCTTCTTCCCCTCTTTGGTCCCTTTTTCCTTGCTGCTGCACTCTTTTCCGCACTCATCACGCATTGCTTTCTCGACGCCATCCCGAGCACATTCCTCGGGATTCCCGATGCCGACACTGCAATAGCGGTCCTGCCCGCCCATTCCCTGTGCATGGAGGGAAAAGGAGAGGAGGCAGTACGGATCTCGGCACTCGGGAGCGTTACAGGGCTTGTCCTCGCGATCCCCCTCTGTGCGATCCTCCTTGTCACGATGCCTCCTTTTCAGTCCGCCATTGACTGGTGGAGCGGGATTGTTCTGGTTGCTGTAGTCGGATTTTTGCTTGTCCGGAGCGAATCCCCGGCCTGGGGATTCGTAACGTTCTGCGTATCAGGGATCCTTGGGGTCTTCTCGTTCCGGTATTCGTACCTGGCACCCTCGCTTCTTGGCGAGGGGGCGGTACTCATGCCCCTGCTTTCCGGCTTATTTGGTATCTCAATTCTCCTCCATTCCGGAAAGGGGGCTATACCCGCGCAGCATTTTTCCGGGCTGGACATCCGGCGGGAAGGGATTCTGAAAGGAACGCTGCTTGGGGGTGCGGCCGGCCTCGTGGTCGGATGGCTGCCCGGGCTCTCGAATGCGACCGCCAACGGGGTGCTCGCATCAGCCGTGAACTATTCCCGTGACAGGAGGGGGTATCTCCTTGCTACAAGCGCGGCGAACACGATGAATTCGATGGTTGGTCTTGCAGCGTTTTTTGCAGTGGAACGGACACGGAACGGGGTGGTTGCAGCACTTTCAGTGATAGAGACACCCCCACTGACATTCCTTATGGTCTCGGGAGCCCTGGCAGGACTGGCAGCCTATCTCATCACATTGCGCCTCTCGGGGGTTGCACATCACCTTGAGGGATTGGATCGCGCACGACTGAACATACTCGTAATAGCGTTTGTAGCCGTTGTCTCATTCCTCTCAGCAGGATTGTTCGGGATCTTCCTCCTTGTTCTGGCCACCTCTGTAGGATGCATCCCGCGCCTTGTCAATATCCCGCAGGTTTTCTGCATGGGGTCGATCATGGTCCCGGTCATGCTCTATTCTTTTGGGGTAGGGGGCATCTGATACCCGCCAGGCTGCCGGGTTTAGCTTTTTATACATAACGTCATAACTTTTC
>DAWU01000029.1 GCA_002506105.1 Methanolinea sp. UBA275
GGAAATACTTTCGGGACTGTACAAAATATTTTTCAGGGTGAAATGAGAATAGATGGAGTGCATTCCGGGGCCTCATCAACATGAGAATCAGTAGGGTATCAAGGGTTTTTTCCGCACTGTGTATCATATACATCATGGTGCAGGGCGCACTTGCAGTCGCTCCTCCCGATGCACCACCGCTCGTAATCGAACCGCCTTCAGGTGACACCAGAGTGATTGAAGCCACCACCGCTGCATCACCCCTGGAAGTCCCGGTTTTGCCGGAATTTCCCGTATGGATGGCTGTTCTGGGCGCTGTGCTCATTGCCGCAGGCGCGGGAGGATGCTATCTCCTGCGATGCCCGAAGACCTATGTGCCACGCTCAAAGCGCCTTCAGAAGTAACTGCGGGCTTCATCGTTTTTCTTTTAAGAGCGATGATTCATTTGAAGGCATGTTCTCCCGGGGACCAACCACGGTGATTGAATGACTTCTCTCCTGAGAGGGTGGGTTGAGATCAGGGGTGAGAGAATCCCTGCAGGGGAAGTGATCTCCAGGTTCCGACGCGCCCCCATGGCAGCATCAGAGTTCGGCGGGGAATTTTTCATCTGCGTTGATGGCTGTATGGCGAGAGATACCCTCGGCATCATCCCCGGTGAAATCCCCCCCGGAACCATTGCCTGCAACGGTACCATCATTGGCGCAGTCGAAAACAGGGCAAAGGCGGGAGATCTGGATGCTGCGATCAGGGAAGCGGTCCGTCTCAGGAGCGATCAGGGCGTCGTTGCCCTCTCGGGAGGTGTCGATTCCACCCTGATCGCAGCCCTTGCAGCCCTCCCCTGTATCTGTGTCGGGACCGTGGGGTCGCACGATACAGAATGCGCCGGGATGGCAGCTCGTCGCGCTGGGCTTGACTGCTCCCTCACATTCATCCGCCCTGGCGATATCGAACCTGCAATCATGGACGTTATCAGCACCATTCCCTGCATCACCCCGGTCAATGTAGCAATCGCCACGACCCAGTATTTCATCACCCTTGCCGCCAGTGAGGAGGGACATTCAAGGGTTCTGACAGGACAGGGTGCTGACGAACTCTTTGGGGGATATTCGCGATATCTGTCCGCACAGGACCTTGAAGCCGAGCTTGCCAGGGATTTTGTTTCCCTCCGGCAGCAGGCGGACCGGGACCAGGCGGTTGCAACCCTGAACCAGGTCCTTCTCTCGATGCCGTACCTTGACATGAGAGTAGTGCGGGCAGCCGGGGCGCTCCCTGTAACAAGGAAAGTGAGCGGCTCACTCCGCAAGATTGCGTTAAGGGAGGTTGCGCAACAGTACATCCCGGCCGATCTTGCATGGGCTGACAAGAAGGCAATGCAGTATGGAAGCGGAGTGTGGAAAGAGATCCGCCATCTCGCAAAGAGAGGCGGGTTTTCCTGCGTGGCAGAGTACCTGGCCGCGTTGCAGAGAAGAGCCTGAAAGGCCATCGAACCTCCTGATCCCTCCTTGGATCATGACACCCACATTCGGCTGTCACATGCCTTTTGTGAGTACCCTTGCACATACCACAGATACCCGAACACGGGGTATCTTCTTCTCTTCTCCCGCCCGGGATGCGGTTCCATGGGGATCATGAGCATTTTATGCCATGCGATGAATACACGGCACAGGTGCCCTGCGCGGATCAGGAAAAAACCGGCCGTGAAACGAACAGGGGCACGAGATGATGACGCAGCCTTAAAAATCTCTTTTTCCTGCTAAATAGCAATAAATGGCTCCAATACTGCCCCGATGAACAGAGACTCACCCCTCAGGGGGGACAACAATGGTTATAAAAAACAGTATCAAGGGTACATATCTTACGTACGTGGAGAGTAACAGCCTGCAGGGAGACAGCAAGGGATGATCACTGAAAAGGATACCGAGCATATCGCGCAACTTGCGGATATTGCCATTTACAGGGAAGAACTCGCCGCATTCACCTCGCGGTTCAACGAGATTCTTGAATATTTCGACATTCTCGATACGGTTGAGGTGATGGAGTATAGAAACGAAAAGGAGTGCAACGTGCTCCGCGATGATGAGATAGTCCCCTCCCTCCCCCAGGAAAGGGCACTTGCGAATGTGAAGGAACAGGAAGAGGGATTTTTCAAGGCGCCGCGGGTGATGTGATGCCTGGCCGGTCCATTGAGTTCCATCCGGATGACCGGTTCTTCGCGTTCCTCCGGATCATCCACAACCCGCAATGTGGAGAAGGAAAACTCGCGGGAATCCCTGTTGCCATCAAGGATAACATCTCGACAGAGGGCATTGAGACTACCTGTGCCTCCCGAATCCTTGCCGGGTATGTGCCTCCCTATGATGCGACTGTCGTCGAACGCATCAGGCGCGAAGGAGCTGCGATAGTGGGGAAGACCAACATGGATGAATTCGGCATGGGAACCACCACCGAGAACTCGGCATTCGGCCCCACAAGGAATCCCGCCGATCCCTCGCGAGTGCCGGGAGGCTCATCCGGCGGGAGCGCAGCAGCAATCGCAGGCGGGCTCGTGCCAATGGCGCTCGGGACCGATACCGGGGGATCGATCAGGTGCCCGGCAGCCTTCTGCGGGATCGTGGGGCTCAAGCCCACGTACGGCCGCGTCTCCCGTTATGGCCTGATTGCGTATGCGAATTCCCTGGAACAGATAGGTCCCATGGCGGGGACCGTCACCGATGTGAACCGCCTGATGGGTGTAATTGCCGGGTACGATCCCCGGGACTCCACATCCCTGGATATGCCTTTCCGGCACGAACCGGACCCGGATATACGCGGGGTGAAGATCGGGGTTCCCGAAGAATTCTTCGGAGAGGGGGTGGATCCCAGGGTTGCATCGGTTGTCTGGGACGGCATCTCGGTGCTGGAAAAAAAGGGAGCCGAGATCATCACATGCCGCATGCCGAGCATGGCCTGCGCGCTTGCGGCCTACTACGTGACCTGCACGAGCGAGGCCTCTTCAAACCTTGCGCGATTTGACGGTGTGAGGTACGGCCCTGCTGCCGATTCAAAGAAAACATGGCACGAGTCTTTCCAGGAGCGGCGAAGAGAGGGATTCGGCGAGGAAGTCCGAAGGAGGATCATGCTCGGGACATTTGCCCTCTCTTCAGGCTATTACGGGAAGTACTATGCAAAGGCACAGGCTGCACGGAATAATGTGAGGGCTGATTTTGCACGCCTGTTCCGGGAAGTCGATGCGCTTGCCGGACCGACGATGCCAACGGTCGCGTTCAGGTTCGGGGAGAAGAGCGATCCCCTCTCAATGTACCTCTCCGACATTCTCACGGTACCTGCCAACCTCGCCGGGGTCCCTGCTATTTCCGTCCCCTGCGGAAAGGTCGAAAACCTGCCCGTGGGCCTGCAGATCACCGGGTGCTGGATGGAGGATGAGAGAGTCATCGACATAGCCTATGCCTTTGAACAGGGGCGATCACCATGACGGTAATAATCGGCCTTGAGATCCATTGTCAGCTGGACACCGCAACGAAACTCTTCTGCGGGTGCTCGACCGATTACCGCGACGATTCCCCGAACTCCCACACGTGCCCGGTATGCCTTGGCCTGCCGGGCTCCCTCCCGAAGATCAACAAAAAAGCCGTCGAATACGCGCTTCGCGTGGCAAAGGCACTCCACTGCGAGGTCCCACAGGAATCCGAGTTCGCCAGGAAAAATTACTTCTACCCCGACCTGAACAAGGGCTTCCAGATCACCCAGTATGACCGGCCCCTCGCGGTCTCCGGGCACCTTGACATTGACGGTGATGATGGGGAAAAGAGGGTTCGCATCACCCGTGTGCACATGGAGGAGGACCCCGGCCGCCTGGTGCACAAGGGAGGAGCGGATCGGCCCAGGTATACCCTGGTCGATTACAACAGGGCAGGAATACCCTTAATCGAGATCGTCACGGAACCCGACCTCCGCTCGCCCAAAGAGGCAAGGAAGTTCCTGAACAAGATGCGGGCAACCCTCGAATACCTCGGTGTTTTCGACAGTGAGAAGGAGGGATCGCTCCGTGTCGATGCGAACATCTCCATCCAGGGGAGCGAACGGGTGGAGGTAAAGAACATCACCTCCTACAAGGGAGTTGAAAAGGCTCTCACGTTTGAGGTGACGCGGCAGAGGAATGCAATCCGGAGGGGTCAGAAGATTGTGAGGGAGACACGCCACTTTGTCGAGGCCCGGGGTGTAACCACGTCATCCAGGAGCAAGGAGATGGAGCAGGACTACCGGTATTTCCCTGAACCGGATCTCAGACCCCTCCGTGTATGCGACTGGGCGGATGAGATTGTCATCCCAGAACTTCCCGATGCACGAAAATCCCGGTTCATACAGGATTATAACCTCTCACCCACCCATGCTGCGACGCTAACCGGCGACTGGCAAATCGCCGAATTCTATGAGACTCTCCCTCCCGACTTAAGGACATCCACCGGAACGGCAACCTGGGTTGCAGACACACTCCTCGGAGAGCTGAATTATCGTGACATGTCGATTCGTCATGTTCCTCTCCAGCATTTCAAAGAGATACTGATAATCCGCGAATCCGGCGGTGTTACGGACAAGGGAGCCGTCGAAGTGCTCAGGGCCCTCCTTGACCAGGTCAAAGAGACAGGCAGCTGCGAATCGCCGGGAGCGTGCATTGAGCGGCTTGGTCTCAAGGTTCTCGGGACTTCGGAACAGGGAGGTGAGAATCCTGTGACTTCTGCAGCAAGGGAAGCAATAGAAGAGAATCCCCAGGCAGTTGAAGATTTTCGGAAAGGGCGAAAGGAGGCACTCAACTTCCTTGTCGGGCAGGTAATGAAGAAGACCAGGGGATGCGCAAAACCGGCAGATGTAAACCGTGTGCTCATTGATCTCCTTTCGGGAGAGGTGTGAGAATCCGATGTACCTGATAGTGACCGAGAAGAACATTTCTGCAAGGAGGATCTCGGGCATCCTCGCGGGGACCCAGAAAGTCCACGAGGTCAGGGACGGGGGAATATCAAGTTACCAGTTCGACGGGACCGTGGTTATGGGCCTGAAAGGCCATGTCGTAGAGATCGATTTTATCGAAGGGTACTCGAACTGGAGGAGCGAGTCCCGGACCCCCCGGAGCCTCATCGATGCCCCTACTATCAAGGTTCCAACTGAGAAGAAGATCGTCTCCCTCATCCAGAAACTTGCCCGGAAGGCAGACCGGGTGACGATTGCAACCGACTTTGATACCGAGGGGGAGCTGATCGGCAAAGAGGCATTCGAGCTCGTCAGGGATGCAAATCCCCGGGTGGTCGTGGATCGTGCCAGGTTCTCTGCAATCACTCCGGATGAGATCAGGCATGCGTTCTCCAATACGACAGACCTTGATTTCGCACTCGCAGCCGCCGGGGAAGCGCGACAGGTCATTGATCTGATGTGGGGGGCATCCCTGACACGGTTTATCTCGCTTGCGGCAAGGCGGGGCGGGGCAAACGTCCTCTCGGTAGGGAGGATCCAGAGCCCGACGCTTGCCATGATCGTGGATCGCGAGAGGGAGATAGAGGCATTCGTTCCTGAAAAGTACTGGCAGCTGTATCTCATCACCGAGAAACAGGGGCAGGAGATGGAAGCGAGGCATACGACCTCGCGGTTTCTCGACGCTGCCGAAGCACAGTCTGCCCGCGACCGCACGGTTCCCCCTCTTATCGTCACCGATGTGAAGGAGGGAGCAAAAGTAGACCGGGCTCCGTCACCCTTTGATACCACATCGTTCATCGTTGCTGCTGCGAGGCTCGGATTCTCAGCTGCAAGTGCCATGCGCCATGCAGAAGACCTCTACATGAACGGGTTCATCTCCTATCCGAGAACCGATAACACCGTGTACCCGGCATCGCTCGACCTGAATGCAATACTCTCGGCATTAAGGCCGACCCCATTCGGGTCTGATGTGGATTGGGTGATCTCCAACCGAAGATCGACTCCGACACGGGGAAAAAAGACAAGCACCGATCATCCCCCTATCCACCCCACGGGAGCAGCGAGGAAGGAGGATCTTGGCGAGGACCGGTGGAGGATCTACGAGCTTGTGGTGCGCAGGTTCCTGGCAACGCTCTCCCCCGATGCCCGGTGGAAGACAATGAAGATCCTCCTCGCAGCGGGAGCGGAGCCCTACACCATTACCGGGGGCCGGCTCCTGGAGCCCGGGTGGCGGAGGGTATACCCGTTCAGTGCCGCGACCGAATATCTCGTTCCTGCACTCATAGTGGGTGAAACACTCCCTCTCATCAAAGTCAGGATGGACGAGAAGGAGACACAGGCACCACCCCGTTTCACGCAGAGCCGACTCATCCAGAGGATGGAGGAGCTGGGGCTCGGGACAAAGAGTACCCGGCACGAGGTCATTTCAAAACTCGTATCCCGGAAATACGTGGAAGGAAATCCCTTGAGGCCGACACTTGTCGGGAGGGCTGTCATTGAGAGCCTCGAGCATCATGCCGACACGATCACACATCCCGACATGACGCAGACCCTTGAAGAACACATGCAGCTGATAAAGCAGAAGGCCAGGACCCGGGATGACGTGGTCGGGGAGTCGCGGGGGATGCTCCACCGGGTCTTCGACCAGCTCGAGGCCCACCGGCACGAGATCGGGGAGGAGATCATGGACCAGACTGCGGAGGAGCTGACCCTCGGACCATGCCCGGTCTGCGGCCATGATATCCGTATCAGGCACCTCAGGAACCAGACACAGTTCATCGGGTGCACCCACTATCCCGAATGCACGTTCAACATTGGGCTTCCCATGACCATGTGGGGCTTCGCGGTTAGGACCGACGAGGTCTGCCCGACTCACGGACTCCATTCTGTCCGGCTCGTCAGGAAGGGTGCGAAACCCTGGGATATCGGATGCCCCCTGTGCCACCATATCACTTCACACAGGGAGACCCTGTTCCTCATGCCATCGATGTCCGATGCCCTGCACAAAAAGATGCTCGCAGCCCACCTCTATACTGTGTATGACATTGCGAATTCTACTCCCGAAAATCTCGCGTCTGCACTCGATCTTCCCCTGGAGAGTATCCCGGGGCTCCACGAGGAGGCACAGAAAGCCATGGACCTGCTGCGGCGACGCTCCGACTGCCGGAAATTCGTCCGCTCAATTCTCCCTCCCAGGCGGGGAAGAAGCCCTGCACACGTGATAAAAAAACTGCATGAGGCGGGGGTTAACGACATCGAAGCCCTTGGTCTCGCGAACCGCACCGTACTGAAAGATGCGGGTATTGGCGACAAGGAGGCTGAAAACCTCCAGTCACAGGCAAAAAAGATAACAGGGGAACGACGCCTCAAGGAGATGGGGATACCCTCATTAAGCCTCAAGAAGTACAGGGATGCCGGGTTTGCGAGGCCGGAAGATCTCCTCTCGGTCCATCCGCTTTATCTCTCATTGAAGAGCGGGGTCTCTCCTGATACGGCATTCCGGCATGTCGAGACAGTCGCAAAAGCCCTCGGAAGACCGGTTCCCCCCCGGGTCACAAGAGCCCAGTATCAGAAGGGAAGGTCCGATCTGACAGGCCTGCCGGGGATCACCGAGCCAGTCATCGAGCAATTCCTCATGGCAGGGGTGTATAATCTGGAAACACTCCATGATATGGATGTTTCACTGATCGCTGCCCGGGCAGGACTGCCCAAGGATCGTATTCTCAAACTCCGGGCAGCAGCACCCCTCAAAAAGAAGAAGAAACAGAGCGACGATATAATAATCATCTGACGGAGTAGGCTGATGCATATCAACTGGAAAAGCTGGAGCCACGTGACCAAACTTGATCCCGACAAGCATCTTACCCCCGAGAAGATTACAGGGGTTGTGACCAGCGGGACGGATGCCCTGATGCTCTCAGGCACCCTGAACGTGACCCGTGAGAACATGCAGGAACTCCTGCGGCAGGTGGCACGATACGGGCTTCCCCTCGTTGTGGAACCCGCGGGGCCCGAGGCGGTGATTGTTGAGGGAATCGACTTCCTCTTTGTCCCGAGTGTCCTGAACAGCCAGGACGTGAGATGGATCGTGGGCAAGCACCAGCAATGGGTGCTCCAGCAGGAGATTGCGTGGGACCGTGTGGTTCCCGAGGCATATATTGTGCTCAATCCCGATTCCTCTGTGGGGAAAGTCACACGTTCCACCTGCTCCCTTACACCTGCTGAGGTTGCCGCGTATGCCCTGGTTGCAGACCATTACTATCGTTTCCCCATCGTGTACATAGAATACAGCGGAAAATACGGAGATCCCGGCGTGTTAAAAGCCGTGTCAGAATCACTTGATGCGTCTATCCTGTATTATGGAGGCGGTATCAATTCCGCAGAACGGGCAGCGGAGATGGCCCGGTACGCAGATACCATTGTTGTCGGAAATGCGGTGTACGACCAGGGGATCGATGTGCTGAAAGCAACGGTGACCGCAGTCCAGTAGGCTCCGGGATGCCGGACATCTCTTTTGTACTGGTCGAACCGCTCTACGAAGGGAATGTAGGGTTCGCTGCACGGGCAATCAAGAACTTCGGATTCTCCCGGCTGGTCCTTGTACACCCATGTCCACTTGGTGACGATGCACTCGCAAGAGCAGGCCATGCCCGTGATGTGCTTGAGGGTGCTGAGAGGAAAAAACTCGAAGACATATTTTCAGAGAGCGATGTGGTCATTGCCACTACAGGGGAGGTGAGCAAGTCCATCTGCAACCCCATGCGCATGCCGTATTATTCCCCGCGGGAGATCCGTGATCGGATTGGAGACCTTCGTGGAAGCGTGTCCATCCTTTTCGGACGGGAGAACTGGGGGCTGAATAACCGGGAAGTTCGTCGTTCCGATGTTATCTGTACCATACCGGCCTCCCCGGATTACCCCATACTGAACCTTTCCCATGCGGTTGCCGTGATGGCGTATGAACTCTCCCACCTGCCACGCGGCGAGTATCTCCTGGCCGGACGGGAGCAGATGGAGCACCTCTACCGGCACATCGACCAGTACCTGACCCTCATCGATCACCCTGATTTCAAGCGGGAGGTCACCATGCTGATGATGCGGCGGATATTCGGCAGGGCGAACCTGACTGCCAGGGAAGCAAGTACGCTGCACGGGCTCATGCGCCGTTCAGAGTGGCACATCGATCCCACGACACGGGACAGGGATCTGGGATCCGGAGGACCTGAACCGGATCTCAGTAATGAATAATTGCCACGATTTCCTCCAGGAAATACGTGGGAAGGAATCCCTCATCCCATCCCGACAGACTCGTCATTGTAGAGCGAATGGATTCCGGCAACGGATAAAAAATCGCGGATTTTATGATGATTCCGTGCACATAATATACCCATGACCCAGAGGATATTCCCGGTTTCAGCCTACATCCTTGTCTGCGGTATCGTGCTGGCATCCGGGTGTATCTCCTCACCAGGGATTACGGAGGACCCCCTCCCTATGATCCCGGGAGACCTGGCACTCTTTGTCCGGGAGGCTGCAGAATATGCGAACCTTTCAGGAAAAGACGCTGCCATTCGCGAGTTCAACCGCGATACGGGATCATTCACCCATGGAGACCTCTATATCTATGCCTATGACTACAACGGGACACTCCTCGCCCATCCCTACCTTGATGAGAGTGTAGGGACAAACCGGCTGAACTGGACCGATCTCCGCGGGCTCCCCGTCATCCGGATAGGGGCGCATGTGGCTGCACACGGCGGAGGGTATGTCGCTTACCTGTATCCCTTACCCCGTGAAGGCAGTGTCAACGAATCATCCCGGGATTCTTACGTGGTAAAGATCGGGTATGTGTATCCGGCAGGCGACGACCGGTGGATTGGATCAGGGATCTATCTGGAAGACCTTGAGGAGGGGAGTTCCGGGGCTGTCAGAAATGCGGTGCCTGAAATGACCTCTCTCGTGGAACGGGGGGCTGCATACGGACGCGACCGCGGTGACGTGGCAGCATTTACCGAGATCTCGAACAGGTCCGGATTATTTGTCGATCAGGATGCGCATTACCTGTATGCATACGATTACCATGGAACCCTTCTCGCACATCCACACCTGCCGAATCTGATCGGAACAAGCCTGATCGAGCGCCAGGATCCATTCGGTATGAAGAATATCAGGGCCCTTGCTGATACGGCACGATCGGGAGGCGGTTACATTGTTTTTGTTTGGCCGAACCCTGAGAGGGAGAACCGCCAGGAACTGAAGATCGGGTATGTCCTTCCCGTTGATGGGGAGTGGTGGCTGGGCTCGGGAGTATATTTAAGCGAGATCACGGGAGTGGACACTTCCTTCCCTGTCCCATCCGGATAACGTGCCAGAGACGCTGGCGGTTTTCTCCCACGCGGGGGATTCACTCCAGTGAAGGGAAGAACCCCGCACCACCTTTTTCGAGGGCGAGAGGAAGTCCTAATACTCATCGGGACCCTACCCTTTTCACATGATTCTCGTAGACTGGCAGATACTGGACAGGATACAGCGGGGGTTTATCAGGATTGAGCCTTTTGACCCCGGGCTCGTCCAGCCGAATTCCCTTGACATACGCCTCGGGAACCATTTTGTCTGGTACGAGAGGGGAGATCAGGTTATCGATCCTTTTCAGCAGGACACAATACACTCCGGTATCTCTGAAACCTCCACGGAGTCCATCGTCCTTGAACCCGGGCAGTTCATGCTGGCCGAGACACACGAGGTGATCGGCCTTCCCGATAATATCGTCGCCAGTATCGAAGGCAAGAGCAGTATCGCGAGGCTCGGAATCGAGCTGCACCAGACAGGGGGGTGGATCGATGCAGGATTCCGCGGTTCTATCACGCTCGAGATGTGCAACGTGAACCAGCGTCCGGTCCGCATGTACGCGGGGATGCCCATCGGGCAGCTGGTCTTCTATTCGACAGAAAGAGCACTTCTTCCCTACGACAGGAAGAAGGATGCAAAGTACATGAACCAGCGTCAGGCGACACTCTCAAAGTACCACCGGAACCTGCAGGATTTCTGAATGGGTATATACACCATGAAATCACAATTATCTGGGATGATCTGACCAAAACGGGAGTTATACCATGCGACTTCTCTTGATTCACTCTGATTTTATTGAATTCGAGGCCAAAAAAAAGACGGGAATGGCCGAAGAAGGCCAGCCCCTGAAGGGTTTTACGGAAGAGGCGCTTACCGTGTTCTGTGCCGTGGAAGCAGCCGACGAGGACGATATTCCCGGAGTTGTCGAACTCGCAGGCGAAGAGATCTCCAAGACCGCTGACCAGCTCTCTGTGGAGAACATCGTCCTCTACCCGTACGCTCACCTCTCGAGTGACCTTGCCCGGCCTGATGCTGCAGTTGGTGCCCTGAAGATGCTCGAGCATCTCCTCGCAGAAATTGGCTTTTCGGTGACCCGCGCTCCATTCGGGTGGTACAAGTCCTTCCGCATCTCATGCAAAGGCCACCCGCTTTCGGAACTCTCGAAGACCATCCTTCCCCCCGAAGACGGAAAGAAGGCCGAGAAGAAAGAGGTCACCCACGAATTTTTTGTCCTCACTCCCGATGGGAAGCGTCATGAACCGGCGGAGTACATGGATTCCTCGCCATTCGGATGCCTGCTCAAAAAAGAGCTCGGGGAACCCGCAGAAGGCGGCGGGGAACCGATCCACGTCGATCTGATGCGGAGCAAGGAGCTCGTGGACTATGAACCGGTCTCAGACGTGGGCCACCTCAGGTGGATGCCCAAAGGCAAGCTTGTGCGCGATCTCCTGGCAGATTATGTCCTCCAGAAGGTGCTCCCGTACGGTGCAACTCCCGTTGAGACTCCCGTGATGTACGATCTTGGCGACCGTGCCATCTACGAGCATGCAGACAAGTTCGGGGAACGCCAGTACAGGTTCAAGAGCGGGACGAGAAGTATGATGCTCCGGTTCGCAGCATGCTTCGGGATGTTTTCCATCATGCGGGACATGCATATCTCCCCGAATACCCTCCCCATGAAGATGTACGAGCTCTCCACCTACTCCTTCCGCCACGAACAGAAGGGTGAGGTAATCGGATTGAAGCGGCTCCGTGCGTTTACCATGCCGGATATGCACTCACTCTGCACCGATATGCCCGAAGCACTCCTTTGCTTTGAGGAACAGCTCATGATGGGGTGGGAGACCGGGAAGGACTTCGGGACTGAGCTCGTCGGCGTGATCCGGTGCACACGTGACTTCTACGAAGAGCATCAGGACTGGGTCGCGAAGATGGTGAAGGTCTCAGGGTGCCCGATGCTGATCGAGATACTCTCCGAGCGTGTCCATTACTGGGTTGCGAAGGTCGACCTCGCGGCCATCGACGGCCAGGGACGACCTATTGAGAATCCGACAGTCCAGATCGATGTCGAGAGTTCGAACCGGTTCGATATCAAGTATCACCTCGAAGGGAAGGAGGTTCACCCCCCTATTCTCCACTGTTCTCCGACAGGTTCTGTCGAGCGTGTCATCTGCGCCATCCTTGAGAGCACTGCACGGCAGGATGTACCGAGGCTCCCGACGTGGCTCTCCCCGATCCAGGTCAGGGTCATCCCCGTCGCGGAGCGGCACCTCTTGTTTGCCGAGAAAATTGCCTCCGACCTGAACCGTGCAAAGATTCGCACTGACCTCGATGACCGCGACGAGAGCGTCGGTAAGAAGGTCCGCGAGGCAGGGATGGACTGGGTACCCTATGTTATCGTCGTAGGCGATACCGAGGTTGAAAGCGGGAGACTCACGGTTACCATCAGATCGAAGTCCGAGCCAAAAAAGCCCTTCAAGGAGTTGTTCTCATTCGATGATCTTGTCACCCTGGTCCATGCTGATTGCGGAGCAATGCCGTTTCGGCCTCTGTATACCCCGATGAAGCTGTCGAAGAAGGCCAAATATATCTGAACCTTTATCCAAACCAATAACCACTCCTTTTTCCATACTTTTTCTCTGACTGCTATCATGACCTCCGAACAGATATGCAGGCAATGCGGGCACTGCTGCGAGCGGTGGGGATGGGGCCAGAAAGGGACAGTTGATGACCTTATCCCGTGGATCCGGCAGGATAAGCAGGATATACTGCAGCATGTGACGGTATACCTGGACAGCAACCGGAAGGTACGCGGCACCGATGTTGCGGCAGGGGATCTGCCATATATCCTGAAGGTCTGGTTCTGGCAGGATCCTTCCGGCAGGAGGCTCCGGTACTGTCCTTTCCTGGCGAGAAGAGAGGATGGCAGGGCTTTCTGTAGGATCCACGATGTCCGCCCTGCGGTATGCAGGGAATATGCTCCCTGGAACTGCAGCGACGGAGAATACCAGAATGTGCGGTGCCAGGCGTGCAGGGAGAAGACACCGTGATGTTTTCGAATCGGGGTGAATCACATCGGAGGACTCTATCCGGACATTCCCGATTTGACAAGGAAGACAGGGATATCGGCAATCCCTAATCGTACAACGATCAACAGCAGTTGTCAAAAAATACCCCTGTCTTGATTGTCAGGAGGTAAGGCTATCCTGCAGGCACTGTTCCTTTCTTATGCACGTCGCGCTCTCATGCAGGATATATGCACGTGTCGTATATTTTGGATCGGGCATGGTCGCTGCCTGACAGTTATCCCTCCCGGATGATAACAGCGGAACACACTCCTGTTTGACTGCCATGCAGCATGGTGAATGAGTCTCCCCATTCTGGAGGTTCCGATCAGCTGCCCGTATACTGATTTCACTGGGTACTACCCCCTTCGTCCGGAAATGACAGGTTTGAGCCTCCCCTATCCCTGAAAGGCTATGCGGACGTGTGCACTCTTCCATGATAAGTGCTGCGAATAGGTATCACCATCCATATCACCTTGCCCTCTTTTTTAGGGAACGATTGCATCTTCTTGCATGGTTGATTGCAAGAATGTCGAATGAAGGCTTATAAAACCGAGAGGGAGAAGTCTCTTCGTCATTACTTCCCTCATTCCATTCCGTCGTAACCTTTTTACCGCTAGACGATATCTCTGTCCATTGGGGATCAGTATGGTTGCACCAGAGAAACCCGGGATTGAATTCCAGAGTGTCGTCGACCGTGCCTACCACGAATACAAGAGGCACAGGAAAGTGGAGGATATCATGAGCCAGGAAGTGGCTGTCACCACTCCCCATGCTTCAATGTCCGAGGCTGCGCAGGCCATGGGGGAACGCCGCATTGGAAGTCTTATCGTTGTCCAGTACGGGACACCCATAGCCATTGTCACCGAACGGGACCTGCTCTCGAAGGTTCTTGCCGGCGGGATGGATCTCGACAGAACAAGGGTCGCAGATGTCATGTCTTTCCCGCTCATCAAAATATGCCCGGACCTTGAGATCCGCGAGGCAGCAAAAATTATGATAGGCAAGAAAGGACGACTCGCCGTCTTCAAATGTGGCCTGATGTGCGGGGTAATTACCGCCTCCGATCTCATCCGCGAGATGCCGGATGCCCCTGAAACCTCCATGGTTGTTGACGACTTCATGACAAAAGAGGTGGTCACCGTTGAGGATGACCAGAAAATCAATGATGTGGCGCAGATCATGGGTAAAAAACGGATCGGGAGCGTGATTGTGACTGAAAAAGGCTCTCCCAGGGGTATTTTTACCGAACGGGATCTTCTCTCGGCGATGATCGCCAAGGGGGTTTCGCTCGATGTCCCGGCCGGGGAGGTATGCTCGCCAATGCTCGTGTCTGCTCCTGCAGGAATCAGTATCCATGAGGCTGCGAAGTTAATGGCGGCAAAACATATCCGGAGGCTTCCGCTGATGAAGAAGAAAAAAATTTCGGGGATTATCACTGCAAGAGACCTCGTGGAAGCATACGCGCGTTAGTGAGGGGGCCCTGGCACGGCACACCATGATCGGGACAGTTTCCCCTGATTAAAAAAGCGTAACCTGGGGGTTCCTCTGTCTCACCCTCCCTTCCCGCGTTTCTTTTCGCATCGTCCTTTCACAGTATTTCTTGACTGAAATCCACTCCTAGTACCCATCCACTATAGCATTATACATTTTCACCCCACGCACCACAGGTATTTTTTCGGGAAAATACAGTCTCTGCATATGGATACAGAAAAGGTCGTAACGTACTGCGGGCTCTGTTGCCTTGATTGCCACGGGCATACCCAGAAAATTCCGGATATGGCAAGGGATTTGAGAAAAGAGCTCCGCCGGGTTCACTACGAAAAATTTGCAAAGACAATCTCGGCATTGCCCTTCGGGAGTGCATTTCAGAATTACCAGGAATGCTACGATGCACTCGGGCTTATGATGAAATTCAGGTGCACAAAAGGCTGCAGAAACGGTGGAGGCCCGCCTTCCTGTAAAATCAGGAATTGCTGCCAGGACAAAAATCTCAAAGGCTGCTGGGAATGCGAGGTGTATGAAACATGTGGAAATCTTGACTTCCTGAAGGCAAACCACGGAGACGGGCATCTAAAAAACCTGGCATTCATCAAAAAGAATGGAATGGAGCGCTTCGTGAAGGGAAAAAGGTCCTGGTAATGTGAAAATTACCCAGATTATCAGATAGTCCATCTGTCATTTGACAGGAAGGTATATATGTCGTCCTTTGACAGGAGGAACAGGAACATTTTTCCTGAAGGAAAGGAGATGTGAGGAGATTGCTCAATGGAAGAAAAAAAAAAGAAAAAGTGCCTCGCGTGCGGCGTGGATCTCCAGTATATGAGAAGGGCCGATTTCCGCACAGGGGGATACGAAGGATTATCGAAACTGTTCCTAGGTGTATGTGCAGAGCTTGACGAGACAACAATTCCATTTGACATGTATATATGCCCAACATGCAGGAAGATCGAATTCTATGCAAAATAACGCATATCTCCTTTGTATACTCCACGGGAATCCGGACGTGACATATAACTAACGGGTCATTATCCCCCGATTTTTTAGATTACCACAATATCCTTCACTCATCGAATGAAAGAAAAGAGCATGGAAGAAGCGCACAACCTCGAGCAGGCGACATTTGCGGCCGGATGTTTCTGGGGAGTCGAAGCCGAGTTCCGACGGGTTGAAGGGGTGGTGAAGACGTGTGCCGGATACACCGGAGGGGATATAGCAGACCCCACGTACGATAGGGTCTGTTCGGGAACCACGGGACACGCAGAGGCGGTAAGGGTGATCTATGACCCCGGGAGAGTGACCTACGATCAACTCCTTGATGTATTCTGGGAGATTCATGACCCGACCCAGGTCAACCGCCAGGGGCCGGACATTGGAACGAATTACCGGTCGGCCATTTTCTACCATTCACCCGAACAGAAAGCCCTGGCCGAGGCTTCAAGGGACCGGCTTCAGCAGTCCGGCAGATTTGGAAAGAAGCCGATTGCTACAGAGATCAGTCCCGCTATGGATTTCTGGATGGCCGAAGAGTACCACCAGCAGTATTTTGAGAAGTGCGGGTCCGGATACTGCACATCCCAGAAATACTGGGGATGAACCCGGAACAGGGGTATAATTCCTTGGCGAGAAAGGTATGTACCGAGCAGCTTCCTGCATACTCATGCTTCACACAATAATCCTTGGATTAATATCACACCTCTGAAAGCACCCGGGATATGATCTTTTCGCAGTGAAAGGAAACGAAATGTTGGGTAATCACACCAAGGAATCCTTTTTCCGGTAGCCTCTATGGGAAACCCCTTATCTCGAACCGGACTCCCTTTCCGGGTATACCTGTCTCGTGTATGGTAATTCCTGGTATTGCGAGGATCTGGCCGGTAAGCACCATGCCAAAACCCTTCTGCCCTCCGATCACCTGATCAAAGAGGGATTTTTTATCGAATTTGAAATACCCGCGCCATCATCTTCGTATGTTGATATTGCCATTGGAGAAGCATATGATGACGCAAGGAATACGTGAAAAAAACTCTGCGAGAAAGAATAAGATCCCTTATAGATGGAGACCCCCTAAATCTGTTCAGAAGAGAATGAGATTATGAAGATCTGCATTATTTATCACTCCTTTTCAGGCATCACGAAGAAATTAGCCGAACAGTTGCAGAGTGCATGCGGCGGAGATTTGATCGAAGTGGTTCCGCAACAGAAGTACAACACGCTCACTGCATATACTGTAGGGTGCATGCGTGCGCGAAACCAGGAATGCGACCCGATTGTTCCGGATGTGATCGATGTGTCCGCCTATACCCTCCTTGTTCTTGGAACCCCGGTATGGATGTATAAGCCAACACCGGCAGCGAATGCTGCGGTCGCAGCGCTCCGGGGCTGCGGGGGAAAGAAAGCAGTCATCTTTGCCACATGCGGGGGAAAACCCGGGCAGACTATTCCCATCTTGAGGAACGCACTTTCTGAGAAGGGTGCACTGATTACAGGGGATATTGTTTTTACAAAGCACGATGTGGAAGATCCGGCAAAGATTGGCGAATTGATCAATCTCGTCGATTCCGCAGAAAAACCAGAATAAAACCAATTTGACATGTTGAAAAAAGAAAAGGGCCCGGAAGGGACTTTACCTTCTCTCCCTCCCAAATCCGGGCCTTTGCGGTGAACCGGGCCCGGAATTCAGTTCTTTTGTGATCAGGGGCATCTGACCACCAAACCTCTGTGCATTCTGTCTTACACAGGAAATTTTCTTATGGTGAAGGCTCCCGTTTCATGGGCTGGACGTTCGCTCCCTCAAGCTGTCCCCCTGCAAAGGCAAACCGATCCCTTATAGTTGGGGGGAGTTCGTCCTCTCTGATTGGAATAAAGCCATACTTCCCGTAAAATTCTGTCAGGTTCAGGACGGAGTGCATGTAGAGCATTTCTTTGCCACATGCCTCGATAAGGGCATGTACGGTCAGGTGCGCATATCCATGACCCCTGAATTTCACCGGGGTGAAAACGGCGTCGACTTCCAGGCCGTCGGGATGATGCCGGCATCTCGCGAGGGAGACCGCTTCTCCACCTGCAAATGCTGCAAAGATCCGGTCGGTCACCGGATCGCCGTGGGTATCGTGATAGTCAACCCACAATGCATTCGCGATGGGGAACTCCGCGGAGATCAGTTCCCTGGCAAACGCAGATGTGTCCTCCGGGGATGTATCTTCGGATGGCAGGGAGAATGGTGGTGCGTCTTCCCCGCGACCTTCGATCCTCCAGTCCCCTTCAGGGATCCGTATCACGAACTGTGCACCCTTCCCCGGTTGCCCCATCTCCGAGATTGTCATGCCGGTTACCGCGATGATCTGCCGGCAGATGAACAAGCCGAGGCCTGCATGCTGGCCGGAGTCATACTCAAATATAGTTTCCTTCTTCTCCTCGGGAATTCCGATTCCGTCATCCTCTACAAAGAGTTCGAGGGCTTCAGGGATTTCCCGGTATGTCACGATGATGTTTCGAACCCTGGATCCATGGCGAATGGAATTTTCGATGAGGTGCCCGATAACATTGCGGAAAAGCGGATCGGCATAGACTTCCAGGCGCTCTGTCCACATCCTCACCGAGATGTTTTTTCCTGCACCAGACAAATCAGTATAATCCAGCGCGTCCTGCACCCCAATCCATTCAGGCGGGGATGACCCGAGATCCTGGTAACTCTCTGTGAGGAACAGCTGTCGGGCAAGGTTCCACACAAGGTTCCGGATTGTTTCAAGAAGGGTTGTGGTTTTTGCATCAAATGATTCCCTTGGGGCACTGTCAAGGGTCTCGATTATCCTGTCAACGGTCCTGTTCAGGTGATCCGAGGATATTCTGGAGAGGAGATGCAATTTGATATTTGCTGTAAGGAGGGCATCTTCCGCAGATACCCTCCGGGTGATGTCCACACAGGTGATGATAGATCGTCCTCCCGGCAGCGCGGCAAGGGATACGAGAACGTGCTGGACCCTGCCACTGGCCGTCATAAAAACCGTCTCTTCTGCGTATATCTTTCCCTCTTCGGCGAGGCGCACAAAGAGCCCTCTCTCGATATCCTCTCCCATGAACGTGGTGAGAGGTGCCCCCCTCAAATCAGATACTGTCCTTTCAAGGAGGTGTGCAGCACTCCAGTTCACCTCCTCAACAATCCTCTGCCCGTTCTCCACGCAGATAAGAATACTGCCTGCCTCAGAGTTGTCGAAAAGACCCCGGTACAGCTCTTCCTGGCTGCGGAGGCGTGATGAGAGGGTCGAGATGAGCCATCCTATGAACACAAGTACTGCAACCCGGACCACCGACTCCAGAATGATGCTGCTGTTTCCTGCGGTAAGCACCATGACAAGTGCAAGGTAGACTGCTCCAATTCCCGCTGAAAGTATCAGGCCCTGCCTTGGATGCCGGTAGGCACCGATGACTACCGGGATGTATAAAAGATGCGGGAATGCAACATTGATACCCATCACAAGTGCAAGAGCATTGATGACCAGGGAACCTGCGGTGGTCCCGATAAGAGACGCATTCCACAATCCGGCCTCACCTTTTAAGAACGTGGAGAAATTCATCACAGATTCACCCGGTGTCTCTCACATCACGCATGGGAATTATCAGGGCATACAAAGCAGGGGTGAGACTCATCCTCTCTCACACCATTGGAATAACTCCCTTAAGCAACCCTTAATCACCAACACTCAGAGAACGGAGTATTTCTATCTGCCTTTTTTTTCCTGTACTATCCATTTCCCCCAGTTCATTCCACTGCACATCTCTGCGCACTCCTATGGTATTCAATGCGATAAGGCGGGAGGTATTCTGGTTTTTCAGACACTGAGCAATTGTTGCGATTATCACTTCAGGCGATCACATTCACAGCATTTCGGGAAAGACAAAGCACATGCCGGATCCGGCAGTATCCCGACCGGCGAACTTTTTTCCTTTCGTATCAGAGTAGTAGTGCATGGATGGAGAAGGATCTGGTTCGCGGAACCTCCGGTTGTCTGTAAAGACCAAGATCCTCCTCATATTTCTCATGCTCTCGGTCAGTGCCCTTCTTGTGACCGGAATACTCGCCTTTGTCCAGATAGGGGAAGTGAGCCGCTATGCCGTGGAGAGTAGCAGTTCGCTCGGCGACCGGGCTGTTGAAGACAGCACTGCTGCACTGGAAAGGGATGCACGGGAGTCGCTGCTCCGTCTGGCAAGGGACCAGGCATATATCAGCAACATCATCTTCGACAGGGTCTCGGGCGAGATAGACATGATGACAGGGTATGCGCAGAAGATCCAGGAAGACCCCTCCCGGATCAGACCACGCCATTTCTACCTCCAGGATGAGGAGCCCCCGGATCGTACAAGGACTACGGTACTTTTTCTCTCACCGGGAGTTGAGAGGAACATCCCCCTTGAAGAGCGGGATGCAGCCGGGATGATGGATGATATTTTTATCCCGCTCTTCGCCGCAGACAGGAACCTTGCCGCGGTGTACGTGGGAACGGAAAGCGGCATGTCATTCATATACCCCTGGTTTACAGGTATGGACGCCTCGTTTGATCCACGGCAGAGAGCCTGGTTCACACAGGCAAAATCTTCAGGGAACACGACCTGGTCAGAACCCTACGTGGATCTCCTGGGTCACGGGCTCATGATGACCTGCTCAAAGCCGGTCTCCAACCTGGAAAAGGGATGGTTCTGGGTCGTGGGAGCCGATGTCACCATCGAGACGATCAACCGCAATATCATTGGGACCCAGGTGGGAGAATCGGGATATGCCATGCTCATAGACCAGCACGGGAATGTGATCACCCGCCCGGGACTCTCATCCGGGGACATGCGATGGGACGAGTCGTTTGTCACCGAAAATCTCCTTGAGAGCAGCAATGAAGACCTGGTTTCGGTTGCCCGGGAAATGACGGCAGGGAAGGAGGGGGTTGCGACCGTCAGGTTTGGTGGTGGTGATCGATTCCTCGCGTATGCACCGGTAAGGAACGTGAACTGGAGCGTGGGGGTGGTGATGCCTGTCGACGAAGTGATCGCACCAGCCCTCTCCACCCGGACGAGCATCCTTGGTGCATCGGATGAGACTGCAGCCCATATCACGAGCCAGCAGGATATCCTGCGGACCGTGTTCACTGCAGCGTTCCTGATTCTCCTTGGTGTGGTGGGTGTTCTCTCGCTCGTATTCTCCCGGTATCTCACAAAACCACTCGAAGAACTGAAGAAGGGTTCTGAGGCAATCGGTCACGGTGACCTTGATTACCAGGTGAACGTGCATACGGGAGATGAGTTCGAGGATTTGAGCAACTCCTTCAACCACATGGCATCGGATCTCAAAGAGCACATCCGCACGCTCCGGCTCACCACCGCTGAAAACGAGCGTATCCAGAAGGAACTCGAGATTGCGCGGGGGATCCAGCAGAGCTTTCTGCCCGAATCCGCACCGACGATTCCCGGCATCGATCTTGAAGGATTCAACCTCCCTGCTGCTGAAGTAGGCGGGGACTTCTATGACTTTATCCCTGTGGGCAGCACGAGCTGGGGCCTCGTGATCGCAGACGTATCCGGGAAGGGTGTCCCTGCAGCCCTCTTTATGGCGCTCTCAAGAACCCTGATCAGGGCAAGTGCCTCCCGGAATCCGGATCCGGTAGCCTCTATACGGGATGCGAACCGCTTCATCTACCTGGATTCAAAGACCAGTATGTTCGTCACACTCTTTTACGCTATTCTTGATATCCGGAACAAGACACTTACCTTTATAAACGCGGGGCATAACCCACCCCTCCTGCTCCACCCCGGAAGTGACGGCATAAACCTCCTGAAGGCAAGAGGTATCGCGCTTGGTGTCATCGATGAGGTGGATCTGGAGTCCGTCGAGGTCAGGCTCGACCATGGTGACCTCGTTGTTCTCTACACCGATGGAGTGACGGAGGCAACAGACGAACATGACAGGGAGTATGGCGTCGAGCGACTCACTTCCATCATACACAAATCACGACATCTGCCTGCAAAGGAGATCATTACCTCAATTGTCAGTGACATCGCCGCATTTGCAGGAACAAGACCGCAATTCGATGATATCACCCTGATGATCCTCAAAGTTGATTGATTTTGGTCCTATTCAGTCGGGATTTCGACTTTCATTTGTATTCCGCCTGTTTTTTCTGCCACACCATTGTAGACACATGACGTCACAAGACCGGTGACGAAGAAGAGGATAGCGCCGACGATGATCATCATAAAAAAGCCCCCGGTCATCGCGACTACTGACCTGTCACTCCCAAGTCCCATGACAGATGCCCCTGCACCGATATTCAGCGCCAGCAACACTCCCATGAATATTCCCCAGATCATTCCAAACACTGTAAAATATTTTGCGACCGACATTTCATTGCAATTTTTAATGATGATCGTTCTTTCAGTCATCTTCAATCCACCGCCCTTACCTATACAGAACACGACTCTCCCGCAATAAAACAGCTGTACGGGAGCCAACATTCAGCGAGAATTTCCGTACAGGAAGGTACATGTAAAACGCATTGATACCCTGGAAAATTCCAAAAAACACGCGGGATCATGACTCCCTCCTGATCGGGAGGCTGTGTAGTGTATCCATCCGGTCAATAGTGTCGATGCCAAGTGAGATCAGCGTATCAAGGGACACCGGGGCATACCCTGTGCACTCGCAGGAAACATTGATCGTCCTGGCTTTTCCGTTGATGAAGGGATAGCGAGGGATCTTGTTATGGGTATGCCCATGGATTATCCACCCCTCCCAGGACAGGGGGGCATCCTTTGGATCATGGACGAGGTAGAACCTGTATCCCCCGTATTCGAGCGTGGAATGCTGTTTTGCCCGAAGGAGGAGAGAATCATGGTTACCCCGGATGAATACCTTTCTCCCGTTCAGTTGCCTGATCCAGCGTCCCGGACCGCCGCGTATACTGAAATCACCAAGGTGATACACGGTATCATATTCTCCCACCACGCTGTTCCATCGCCTTACCAGGTCGCTGTTCATCTGGCGAAGCGAGCGAAAAGGCCGGTGACAGTGCCGGAGAATCCTGGCGTGGTTGAAGTGGAGGTCTGATATGACATAGAGTGTGCCCCCATCCCCTGCATCCGACCCGGAATCCGGAAAAAACAGGTTTTTGAGATATGCCAGTATTCCAGAATTCATTGTTCCTGACCTTTCGGGGACTCCCACTCATCATGCCGGCAACAGGTGGTATGTCGTGACTGTAGATCACAGGTATTTCGCTTCATTTTCTGCCAACTGCCAGTACCATGTCTGGAAGAATCCTGATCTTGTTTGTTCCCTGCTCGTGAGAAGGTGCAGGTTCCCGCGTGTCATTCCAGGTTTCTTGAGCATCCTGACTCAACTGCGGCTTTTCGGACAGCCTCCGCAATTGCCCGAGTCACATCCCTGTCGAGGATGGTGGGAAGGATGTGCTCTTTGTGGGGATGAGGTATGTAATCGGCGAGGGCATGCGCCGCTGCAACCTTCATCTCATCAGTAATCCGGGTTGCAAATGCATCGAGAGCCCCCCTGAATACCCCGGGGAACGCAAGGGCATTGTTGATCTGGTTCGGGAAGTCGCTCCTGCCGGTCCCGACCAGTGCGGCTCCTGCCCTCCTGGCGGTATCCGGCATGATCTCCGGTACGGGATTTGACATGGCAAATATGATCGGCTGATCATTCATCCTCCGGATCATTGCCTCCGAGAGTACTCCTGGCCCCGATACGCCGATGAAGACATCCGCACCCTCCATCGCGTCAGATAGGGTTCCCGACCTCCCCGTGCGGTTGGTCTCGTCTGCGAGGATAAACTTGTACTTATTACTGTAGAGGCCTTTCCGGGCCCGGTGAATGATCCCCTGCGTATCGCAGACCACGATATCCCTGACGCTCTGGCAGACGTCCGGATTATATCCGATGCAGCGAAGGAGCCGTGTGATCGCATACCCTGCCGCTCCTGCCCCGCAGACAACGATGTGCAGGTCCTCGAAATCCTTTTTTGTGGCGCGGCAGGCGTTGAGGAGGGCTGCGAGCACGGTGATGGCAGTACCGTGCTGGTCATCGTGCATCACCGGGATGCCGATATCCTGGAGGGCCTCTTCGATCTCAAAACAACGCGGGGCAGCAATATCCTCGAGGTTTATCCCGCCGAAGACCGGGGCGATGTTCCTCACCTGGTCCGGAAAATCCGCGTGGGCACTCTCGAAGCAGAGGGGGAACGCATCGATACCGGCGAATTTCTTGAAGAGGATGGCTTTTCCTTCCATCACCGGGATGGCAGCGTATCCCCCGATGTTGCCGAGCCCGAGAACAGCCGATCCATCCGTCACAATCGCGACTGAGTTCCTCTTGAGGGTATACCGGTATGCCAGGTTTTTATCCCTCTGGATAGCCCGGCATACCTCCGCAACACCAGGGGTATATGCTCTCGAGAGGTCCCGCCGGGTCTCGAGAGGCACTTTCGATCGGATCTCAAGCTTGCCATGGAACTCTTCGTGGAGTTGCAATGCTTCCCGGTACACTGCGTCGCGATCCCCTTCCGGGTCCATGATTCCACGTGGACGGCTCATCACATAAAGCTCCCGCGTTCCATTTCGTCGCCAGTTCCTGACAAAGGGGAACGAACACCGCGGGCAATAATTATCTGGATCTAAAGTAACCTGAATTGCTATGACCAGTATCACCAGATATTCACCTTTTTTTATTCTCCTTGTACTGGGCGCCTGTATTTTTTTTGCAGGATGCTCCACTCCGGTGACGATGTCCACCGAATCACCAGGAAGTTCCACTGATGCATGCGGGATATCAAGGGAGGCAACAGTCACACGCACCATGGATGGTGACACCCTCGCGGTACGGTATTCGGACGGGCGGGAGGAGACTGTGCGGGTGCTCGGCATCGACACACCCGAGACCGAGGACCATGGCAACTGGGGAAGCGAGTTTTCAGGAATCAATGATCCCTCATACCTGACTGAATGGGGGCTCAAGGCGAGCGAACACACGAGATCGCTCGCGAAGGGAAAGACGGTGACCCTCACCGCAGATTGCCAGGCAGAGGATTACGACCAGTACGGGAGGCTGCTCTCCTATGTCGATGTCGATGGTTCGGATCTCGGTGCCACGCTTATCAGGGAGGGGTATGCGAGGGTATACACCGCACAGGCATTCGAGAGGAAGTCACAGTATCTCTCGCTCCAGTCCGAAGCGCAGAGATCCGGCGCAGGACTCTGGAATACTAAACAGGACCCTGATGAGAAGGAGATCGGGCCGGTTGCCATCACGAAAGTCCAGTATGATCCCCCTGGAGAAGACAGGGAGAACCTGAACGGGGAATTTATTGTTCTTTCCTCGACTGAAACCAGGGACTTGTACGGATGGACCATATCTGATAATAGTGGGACCTTATACACATTCCGCCACGTCGTAATAACTCCCGAGTCGACCCTCACGATCCATGTCGGCCATGGGACTCCGACCACTACGGACCTCTACTGGAACCTGGATGAACCCCTGCTCGGCAACAACGGCGATGCTGTGACCCTCCGCGATTCTGACCGGAATGTGATTGCCCTGTACCAGTGGGGGAGTTGAATTTTTTTTATATTTTTCATCACAATTGATTAGATTATTATCATCACCGGCTATTGTCTCGCGAAAAAATTCCATGAAACTGATACTTAAAATGCCCTATTATTCCCTTCTTGTGTCAGAACAGTAGCAAATACACTTATAATATTCAGTCTTCAGTACTTCACCGGAGTAGGGATCGAGATACAATATCGTCCCGCAGGGACCATAAACTGACAATACCGTCGTCCAGACCCCATTAATTTTTACACTAGCGGGTTTAACAGTCACTCCAGGACAACACGGATCATTCTCTACACCATGGGACTTTGCGATTTCAAGTGCCTCTTCATTGCTGATTTTTTCTTTACTTATCCTTAAAGGAAAATCCGCTCGATTGAATCTGAAGGAAGGAAACAGATTTGCAATTTCAAGTGATTCCTCATCACTGATTTTGTCTTTATTGAACCTTAAAGGAAAATCCGGGCGATTGAATTTGAATGAAGAAAACTGGAAGGCTGCCGATACCGGCACCGCTAGAACCAGCATGAGGACAATGAAAATGCTGAGTATTTTAGATCTCGTATTCACCACCATCCACCTCCAATGCGACGTATCCAGGTCTGACAAGGCATAGGATATTCGTCTACATAAAATTATTGAACCCATGAATTCACCGATTGGGGTAGCAGTCCTCAAATCACCATATTGTCAGTGCTATCCGATAGCGTCTAATTCAGTCATCAGGTGGTATGAAGGCCTTATCATTTGTCCCATGAACATCTACCTGTAAAATTTCCAGAAACGAATAAATCAAGAATATAATGACAATCTATCCATTAAAATATTCATAAGACTGTGTAAATTATTTTGGAAATAGGGATATCAGATCGCTTTTATGAGTTAAATGTGTGTTTGTTTCTAATACGCCACTGGAAATAGAATTTGAATCGCCGCCTGGGCGTCCTTCGGGGGCGGCGAGGTCAATCGCAAATCAGATGTGGAATCCGAAGCCTGTACAATTTTTCACCTCGATTTAAGTGAAGTAAATCACTATAATTTTTCACCGTGATTTGTTTGCGAGATTATGGATAAAAACACTTCTTTACCTAAAATAAATTTCATTTTTACAAATTTTCTCAAATTGCAGTAAAAA
Organism: Methanolinea sp. UBA275; assembly: GCA_002506105.1. Taxonomy (GTDB): domain Archaea; phylum Halobacteriota; class Methanomicrobia; order Methanomicrobiales; family Methanospirillaceae; genus Methanolinea_A. Next base: position 26,606 of record DAWU01000029.1, read on the forward strand.
TAAGCCCTTGTTTTTCAACACAAACACACACACACGCTAGAACACGACCATCATCTACTACTTCTCCGGAGTAGGGATCGAGATATAATATCGGCCCACAAGCATTAGAAACTGACACTACCGCCGTCCATACCCCATTAATTTCTATACTGGCGGGTTTTACAGTCAATGGACAACATGGATCCTCTAAACCATATGACTTTGCGATTTCAAGTGCCTCTTCATTACTGATTTTATCTTTGCTTATCCTTAAAGGAAAATCCGGGCGATTAAATTTGATTGAAGGAAACAGATTTGCAATTTCAAGTGGTTCCTTATCACTGATTTTGTCTTTACTGAACCTTAAAGGAATATCCGGGCGCTTGTATTTGAATGAAGGAAACTGGAAGGCTGCCGATGCCGGGATCGCCAGAACCAACATGAGGACAATGAAAATGCTGAGTATTTTTGATCTTGTATTCACCATTATCAATCTCCAATGCAAAGTGTCCAAGTCAGACCAGGCATAGGATATTCATCTACATATAATTATTGAGCTAATAAATTCGCCAATTGGGGTAGCAGTGCTCAAATCACCCTGTCACCGGTACTATCCGATGGCGTCTAATTCAATCATCAGGAGGTATGAGGATCTCATCACTTGTCCTATATACGTCTCCCTGTAAAAATTTTCGAAACAAAAAAGCCAATTATTCACTGTAAAGGTTCCTTCACAGAGAATTCTCCTCGCCAGGGGACGAACTGTCGCTCTTCTTCCCGGGAATCCTGCAGGGACCGCTGCTCGGGACGATGGTGACGGAACTCTTCGTGATTTTTGACTCCAGCGAGACCTTCATCCGGTCGATTGCCCCCTGGACCTCGCACATTTTCCGTTCTCCATCGAACTCGAGGAATATCTCGATGTAGACGTTGCTCCCGGACCGTCGCGACCGGACTCCGTGGAACGCTTCATACTCGTCAAAGAATTCGGTCAGCTCCCGGAGTATCACGATCTGGAGTGACTCGTCAAGAGTCTTATCGAGGAGGTCTGGGAGCGATGATGAGATCACCCGGTACCCCGTGAAAAAGAGGAACCCGACAATGATCATGGATGCAAAAGGATCGATATACACCGACCACCAGAAGTGGTGAAGGACTATTGAGAGGATAAGCGCGAGAAGCACCGAGAGATCGGAGAATGCCTTGGTCCGGAAAAGCCTCCACTGCGATTCCATGATCGGGGAGTATTCCTTCCGGGCCAGCCGGTAATTTTTCTGCCAGAGCCAGGTGTTTACCACAACGCCGATGCTCATCATCACGAGTGCCAGCGCAACCCCGCTGAGCTGGAGCGCTTCAGGCTCCATGATGCGGGTAATTGCCGTATAAAAGACCAGCAGCAGGGAGATCAGCATGACCGCACCGGTGATGATGCTCGTCACGGTCTCGTACTTGCCCATCCCGTAGTCGTAGGTTTCCCCGTGCCCCCGTGCGAGTTTCCTGATGGTAAGATAGGCAAAGAACGTGGCAAGGAGCTCGTTCCCGCATTTCACCACGTCGGCAAACATGGTGATGGAGCCGGCAAGGATGGCTGCGATGATGTCAGGTATCCAGAGGATGAAGTCAACGACAAGACTTGTGAAGACCGTCTTCTCTTTCTTTGCAAGTGCTGCAGCATCGTGTACGGTTCCCTCATCAAGTTCAGGGGTATGGCTCATTCAGTGGTTTTCACTCTTTTTGTAGATCCTAAGAGTTCAAAATAGATATACCTATGAATACCGCGATATCGCCCCCGTGGATCTATTTCCCACGGTGCAACGCTGCAGGAGAGTGCCCCGGCGCCTGCCTCTGCTCACCAGTGCGAGAGTGCATCGCTCGTCGTGGGAGAGATTGTAAGGATCTTGTGAAACCCGGCAAGTTCGATCACATTCCGCACCTCATCAGAGAGTCCGGAAAGTGCGAACCGGCCGCCATGCTTCTTTGTACTCTTTGCTGTTGCGAGGAGCACCCGGAGACCTGCACTGTTGATGTATGGAACGGCAGAGAGATCAAGGAGCATATGGTGATTACCGCTCCCGAGTATCATGTAGATATCCTGGCCGAACTTCTCGGCAGTAGCACTATCGATCCTGCCCGTCACATGAACGACCTGCACATTCTGAACCATCTCGTACTGCAGTTCCATATCCTTCAATCTCCGGCAAAAAGCCCACCGTGTATGAAGTCCATAGCATTCTAAAAATGATAAATATTGGTCTTTGGGACAGTATTTTAAGCAGTTTCTCAACCAATTCTCCGATTATCAGATTCCCCGGTACCCGGGCATTCACATTGAAGAGGCGGGGGCTGCATACCACCCCTGAAGCAGGGGAGGTCACGCCTCCGGCTCCTTTTCAACAGTCCAGGTGAGTGGGGTCTTTTCATTGCATCGCCTCCTCCGCTTTATCCGCCGCGAATATGATCTCCTCCCAGGCTTTCCTCATAACCTTCATGTAATAGCCGACATCGAAGCGGGTAGCGTTCCAGTCGAGATCGACTGCCCAGGAACGTTCATCGATGACCACGTAGCTCACCTCCATGCCGGGCGAAAGTGCGATCCCCTCTTCCCTGCAGGCCTCCACCGCCGATGCCTCGGGGCACGCGTGGCGATACCTGATGGTGCTGATCCGCCTGCTGATCGCGAGGGCTGCCGGACGGGTGCCTGGGAGTTCTTCAACGGCACGATGGTAGCGCTCCCTGAGAGCATCACGGAGCGCAGTGATCTCATGAAGGGTCCTGGCCTCCCTGAGAATATTCAGCATCTCCTTCTGCACATTCCTGACATACTCAGGTGTATCTCCCCTCCTGGCGGCGATCCCGCGAACCTTCATGTTCCCGCTGGAGAGCCGGCCGTAGTATCGATTGTAGGCCCCCGTACCATCAGCCATGGGCAGGAAGACCAGCCAGTCGTATGCGTCCACTACTGTGTGGAGGCGGGTCTCCCTCTCCACTTTCTCCTTGAGTGCCGCCATGGGACTCCCCTGCACCCACAGGCAGTCCACGATGCCATGCAGGACCGTAAAACCCATCCCCTCTGCGATATCCCTGGTACGGAGCAGGACTTCGCGTGCGCTGCCGGTGATGGCCTCGTGCACTTCGATCCTCCCGAACTTGGCATTCCGGTACCCGGTATACCCAAAGCACGTGACCAGCATCCACTTGAGGATCGAATCCATTCCGGCGTACCCGGGATCAACGGCCTTCTTCTGCTTGGTCTCCATGCGCATGGTGATGAGCGGGGCAAGAACCCTGGGGAGGAATCCCGCGACCATGGGGTGATCCAGGGTCTCCGGGGAGAGATTGTCCCTGACGATGAGCGAGGGATACAGCGAAGTAAAGTCGATCTCATGGACCTTTTCGTGAATCCCGGGCAGTGGCTGGAACATCATTCCCCCGCGGTCAGCAGCCTTCAGCGATGCAAATTTCCGCACCGCCTCGGGATCACTCTTCCTCCAGGGAACCGCAATGCCCTGGCAAAGCGCCTCGTACACCTCGTAGGATGAGATGAGGGTCCCTGAAGTGAACCTCGCAGTAAGGTTCGGGGGAAGGCCCGACAGCCTTGCGCCGATCAGGATCCCTGATAACCCGCCCTCCCTGAAGTGGAAACTCTGCCGGGTGTCCACAAGCAGCCTGCCGTCCGGGATCAGTGCCCCCACCCGAAACTCCGTCTTTCCATAGCTCCAGTAGGACTTTGCCGAGAGATGCCGGAACCTTCCGGTGCGTGAGAGCCCGGTCTCGATCCCATAGCCGCGGGCAGCTCCCTCCAGCCGGGGCACCCACACGTCTGCCTGCGGAAAGAGGATCACATCAGGATCTACGGATGTGACCAGTCCCCCCAGGTCTGAAAGCATGGACCGTTCACTCCCTCCCAGCCTGACAGGTCTCCCGTCAGCCACGAGCGAGAGCGAAGTGACCGGGCCGGATGAGAACGGGTTGTCACCGACCGAGATCTCCATGGCCCGGAGATCGCATGCGATGTCCGGTGAAAAACGCGATTCCCCCTCCCCGATGCAGGGGATGAGTCCCTGTTCCGCCATCCAGCACTGGTCCGGCCTGAGATCGGCATTGAAGATCTGGGCCTCGTAGTGCGTCTGCTTCTCCACGAGGGCCGCCACCTCCCTCCCGGCATGCACGCAGTACCCTTCAAGGATCCCGTATACCGTCCGGATTGGAGACTCCTCCACGGAAAAACGGCTTTCCAGGCCTTCCAGGAGATCACCGTGGGCATGGGGGTCGGGGAGGTGCATCAGGAATGACGGGTGCGCAGGGAAGGTGTGATGCCTGCCGTTTCTTCCCTTCTCCCATATCTCGACCCGGCCGTTGCGGGCGCAGGTATCAAGGATCCACATGCAGGGTCTCCTCACCGTTCGCCTTTTCCAGCTCAAGGATGACCGAGAAGAGTGCTGCCTCGAGGGGATCGTCAAACGCATAGAAGCATTCGCTTGAGTGCCTTTTTGCCATTTCCACCACGCGAAGTGCATATTCCCGATCCTCTCCGGGGAGAGTGCGGGCAGCACGCTCCCACCGTTCGGTGAGGATCCTGACCCCCATGCGGACGCTCATGAAGCTCCTCCCCATCTCACACCTCCCCCAGGGTCTGCTGGCCTCTCGGAAGCCCGCCGGGGTAACGCTCCTTCCCCCTCACCCCGGCGCGGGGGGCAGGCTTTCGTGCAGCGGGGCTTGCAACGTAGAAGACGCGGTCTGCACGCCTTGCCATGTCCTCAAAGGATGGATCGGGGGACTCCGCATACAGCACCACAAGGGCGCTCTGCCCCAGCTGACGGAGGCTCTCTCCCACCTGAGAGGCCATATCTTCACCCGCCCCCTCGTAGAGTGAGGGGTCGTGCTCAACGAAGACAATGGTATGGTAGGACTCCCGGAGGATCTGCAGGATCTGGAAGGCGGTGAACGCTCTCCTGACCTCGATACTGACCGACCTGCGGTTGATCCCTGACAGGAGCCCGGAGTAGTTTCCACTCACGAAGAGGAAGAGGAAACGCCTGAGCACGGGGTTGTCGTTCAACCCCGCCAGCACCACCTCTTCAGGGGCCACGACGGCCGAGAAAGTTCCGCTCCGCAGTGTGACTGAAGGGTGGAGGTCAAACTCCATGCCTTCTCAACTGGCTTTTGGCATTCCATAATAGTAGAGAGCATGCAGGGCGAAAGTGCACAGAGGGGTTCAAGCAGGGAGTATCGCAGGAAGTCCAGGGATAAGGCCAATCTGGTGAATCGTTCTGCTGACCGGTAAAAAAAGAAGGTTATTCTTTACGGTGAACTGCCAGGCTGACAGCTGCTACCAGCAGCCCTGCCCCGCAAATCCAGGCTGATAAGGGAGCTTTTGTCCTTGTTGTGGCCGGGGCGGCGGTAGAGACCGCGGTCTTCTCTGGTGCGTTGGTTCCTGTGGGTTGCAGGGGGGTCGTGGTTACGACGACCGAACCCGTGAGATTTGCCTGGGCAGCTGCTATCCCTGACTCTGCCAGGGCAAACCCTGGTTCAAGGGAGAGTGCGTGCTGGTATGCGGCTAGAGATCCCTGGTAATCTCCCGATGCGGCCATTGCATCCCCTTTCTCGACCCAGACCCCGGGATATGCTGTCGGCTGTAGGGTAAGTGCCTTCTCAAAAAACGGGATGGCCTGGGTGTAGTCTCCCTTGGCCGCATATGCGAGCGCCTTTCCGTGGTAAATAAGGTACCCATACTCAGGGTATATCTTCAGGGCAGTGTCGTATGCACTGATTGCCTCATCATGAAGACCAAGTTCGTAAAGGGTGAGACCCCGCCCATACTGTGCTTTTGCATAATTTGGGTTGATGGTAATTGCCTGGTCGAATGCATCCAGGGCCTCATCGTACCTGCCAAGTTCGTAGAGGGCGAGACCCTTTCCGCACCAGGCCGCTGCTGCTTTCGGCTCAAGAGCGATGGCCTGATCGTACTGTGCAATCGCTTCTTCGTACTTCCCCTGATCAGAGAGCTCATCACCCTTCATCCAGTAGTCCCCTGCGGCCAGTGATGATACAGGTGCTGCAAGCAGGAGCATGAAGGTTAGTATGAAAAGAATAGAGTGTAAGTGCAGTGTGATTTTGTGCATGTGAAAATCCCCCATACGTTGTATTTGAGACAGACTGTCAATAGACCGGGATAAATGTTGTGTATTTGAGTGCGAGGAACACAGGTGACGGGCTTCCTGATGAAGGCGGGATGTTTGAACCAGGGGGATATCCCCCCAGTGATAAAAAAAAGGTGAATCGAAGGATTGAACCGTTGTACCTCCATTGAATAGAGGTATGGATCGATTCAGATGCGCACAATGTGGTGGAGAGTTCTATATCAAGACAGGCTGCTCCAGCTGTGCTCCGCCACCTCCTGTTTCTCATACCTGCCCGGAATGTGGAGGGACACTTCACAATATATCAGTCCCTTACTTCGTCTCTCAGGGCAATTGGGAAATAGATTAGGGGGATGGATGGAATCCACGTGTATCCCTCATATGGATTTCCCGTGGACGTTGAATTACTCTCGGACCACCGGACCAGAACAGTCAAAATTCAGGTTATCTCACTGGTTCCGGGAGGAAAATCCGTAACCTTTTTTCCGGGCACTGTATCCTGACCAGTTCAGGAACAGAGGGATCGTAAAAATCCCGGGCGACACTCATGTGCATAGCAAAAACTATTTACATAATGTATTGTATACTTAACAATTTATATGGTTCAAAGAACATCTCGGTGGCAGGATTGTACCATCCGAACCACCCCGATGCGGTGTGAACCAGCGAGGAAAACAAAAAAAGGAGAGAACATTCACGATGAGAAAACTGACTGTATTGCTCTTTGCATGCACATTCATGCTCGCCTTCACCGCATGTGTGGAGGGGGATACATCCCCCGGTGCATCGGATGTATCCTGTATCGCCCTTCAGGGAAATTCAATAACCCTTGACGGGGATGGCGCAACTGTTGCCGGAAGTAGTGTTACGATTACTTCTGCCGGCACCTACAGCATCTCCGGATCTCTGGCTGACGGACAGATTCTGGTCGATACAACCGATTCAGAAAATGTGAATATCATCCTGAACGGGGTTGATATTTCCTGTTCAACAAGTGCTCCGATTCATGTGCTCAATGCAGAAAAAGTAGTGATTACCCTGGCAGATGGCTCCAGGAATTCCGTAAAAGACGGGAATTCCTACAGCGTTCTCGATGAAGACTCGGAGCCCAATGCTGCAATTTTCAGTAAGGATGATCTCACGATCAAAGGAAGCGGGACCCTTACCGTCGATGCCAACTATAACGATGGCATCACCAGCAAAGATGACCTGAAAATTACAGGCGGGGTCATCAGCGTGCAGGCAGTCAACGATGGCATCCGGGGAAGGGATTCTGTTGAGATCAAGGGAGGAACAATTTCTGTCAACGCTGCCGGCGACGGCATCCAGTCAAATAACGACGAAGATACGGAGAAGGGATATATCGCCATCGAGGACGGCACTCTCTTGATTGTTGCCGGGGCGGATGGCATCCAGGCTGAAACAAGCCTTACCATCAGTGGCGGTGATATCACGGTGACTTCTGGAACCGGGAGCGATTCCGACAGCGGAAAAGGTCTGAAAGCGGGAGTTGCAGTCACGATTACCGGAGGAACGCTCAGCATCAACGCTTCTGATGATGCAGTCCATTCGAATGACAGCGTCGGAATTGATGGAGGGGATCTCACTCTTGCCTCCAGCGATGATGCCATACATGCAGATTCAAGCCTTGAGATCAACGGCGGGGACATAACCATCACACGGTGTTACGAGGGGCTTGACAGCGCGGCAATCACCCTGAACGGCGGGAATGTTCACCTTGTTGCACGCGATGACGGTATAAACGCCGTTACGAAAGGGACCAGTTCCGACATGATGGGCCGGCCCGGCCAGAACAACGGTGAAGCAACCGGTTCCAATACCCTCACTATCAATGGCGGGTACCTTGTTGTCAATGCTGATGGCGATGGACTCGATATCAACGGGCCGATCACCATGACCGCGGGAACCGTGATAGTCAACGGTCCTACGAACAACGGTAACGGGCCGGTCGATTACCTGGGAAGTTTCTCGATCTCCGGCGGGGATTTCCTTGCAGTAGGAAGTGCCGGCATGGCGATGGGACCCAGTACATCGTCGACTCAGAACTCAATGATGCTCACGTATGCCGGGACCCAGGCGGCAGGCACCCTTATCCATATCGAATCTGCGGACGGCGACGATATCCTGACCTTTGCACCGGCAAAGGCATATCAGTCCGTCGTCTTCAGTTCACCCGAACTCTCGAGCAGCTCGGAGTATGTCGTATATTCCGGAGGCAGCTCGAGCGGAACATCAACAGACGGCCTGTACTCGGGTGGAACGTACACTCCCGGAACCGAAGTGACCAGGTTCACTGTCTCGGGAACGGTCACAACAGTCGGATCACAGAACGGGCAGATGCCTGGCATCATGCCCGGTACAATGCCGGGCAATATGACGCCAAATACACCTGCACCTGGCAACATGGTAAACAACAGGACTTCAGGAATGCCGGGAAATCCTGCAAACA
>DAWU01000060.1 GCA_002506105.1 Methanolinea sp. UBA275
TGTTCCACGTTATTCGAAATCCTCTGATAGATTCTCAATCTGTTGTAGGGGATAAGGGGGGGTGAGTCATACGAGATTTCTTTGCAGACGATTCTTTTTAAGTGTTCCAATTGGGATTTGACCGGGGGAAAGTTTCAGTGTGAAAGGATAATTCCTGTCAGCAGAGAAAATCTTAAGAAAAATACCCTGTCTCTCCAGAGAATTAAAAGAAAAAGATTTTTTAAAATTCAGGGATGGTATCCCTGAATTTCTTGGTCCTTACCGCTGAACTTATGCCCTGCGGGTTCCGGACTCGTAGTTCATACGCTTGTAGAACACAGTCTGGAATCCGTCTGCAGTGGTCAGTTCGTTGTAGACGATGTCAACTGCCGGGAAGGTGTCGTTGCCACGGGCGTCCATCAGGTGAGCGTTGATCCATGCCTGGGAGTTACCGTAGGCGTTCTGGAGCTCGACCTCATAGTTCAGTGCAACCGGCACATCTGCAGTGGCTGCGACATGGCGCTCTTCGACATCGGTGTTCAGGTTCTCGACCTGGAATCCGGTGAAGGAGCTGCCCATCTCAACGATGTTGCAGTAGTCGGGGATGGTCGTGAAGATTGAAGATCCGAACGGACAGATGTACCTGTCATTGCCGGTGTGGTTCTGGCCAGCACCATCGATGAGGATGCTCTCTTCAGTGGTCATCTCGCCAAGGCCAAGTGCCTCGTCCTGTGCGAAGTCTACCAGCTTGGTTGCCTCGAAGTTGAACTGGTTTGCAACCTTGTTCCTGGTGTCAAGGGCCATGGTCTTGGTGTACTCTCCGTACCCCTGGTCCATGATGGTGTCTTCAGTGTAGGACACTACGTACATCCTCTCGCCATCGCCGAGCGGGGCGGGGGTGTATACAGCGCCGGTGCCGAGGTTCTCGCTGGACTGCTGCCAGACAAATGCGTCGGTCTCAGTTACAGTGCCAAGGCAATAGACTGCAGTTGCAGTGTTGATACCCTGGGTCTCCGGGGTCTGGTTAACCGCGTCATCTGCAAAGGCCATTCCTACAACGAGGACAGCAAGTGCAAGGACCGCGAATGCGAATTTCTTCATTATGTTCCTCCTACAGTTTATGCTGATACTCTCAGCATCAACCAGACATTTTAGCTATAGGAGCATATGAACCTTTCTCTCTTTTGCTTTGAAAGATGGAAGATTCCTACCCTTTCTTTTCCGGAAGGGGTCAAAATCTGAAGCCTTCAGCATCATATCACTCAACAATGAGTGAATGAATTCCACACCCATTACAAACAGGGCGGTTCTGGTTGTCAAATCAGAAAAAAACAACATAAAACAAGGGATATCTGCCTATTTTCGTGCAACCGTAAGATAACCGCTATGGCAAATCCTGGTTGATGGGCGCGATCCCCTGGCAGTCCTTGTGATCTCGCGTTCAATACATTCATGAGCCTGCACTTCAGTGAACAGCCCACCAGCCGCATCCATGACAATAAAAAGATGTTCGAGGAACGGGGTATAGCATATGAGGTATCCCCCTTCGCAAAGGAGCGTGTGAGCATGGGTGACGTGTTCTGCAGTCATTGAGAGGTCAAGGTGGACTATGTCATATGTTCCCGTTGCTTCAAGGACATCACCGCAGACAACTTCGACATTCGTAAGTTTTGCATCCCGAATATTTTTCTCAGCTGTCTTGGCAAACTCAGGCCTTATCTCATAGGTGGTAACCCTCTTTGCGATACCCCCGAAGTATATTGCAGCAATACCGCTCCCGGTCCCTGCATCAAGCACTTCGTCCCTGCTGTTCATCCCGGAAAAAGCGATGGCAAGGCCGATATCCTTGGGGAGCATGGGAGCCCCGCTCCGGCTGGCACGCGAGAAGAAGTCTGGTGCCCTTGGTGAGAGTGCCCGGAAATCCTGGCCGGAATGGGTGGTGATAGTATCTCCGGGTGAGAGGCAGAGAAGGGAATCAAGATCAAGCACCCCCCGGTCGGTCGAGAAAGAACCCGTTCCTGCACGTACAAAAAAGGTCCGCCCTCCCCCAACAAGCAGGACACGTTCCCCCGGTTCAAACATGGCTGGTGAGGTGGATGATTGCTTCGGCGATATCCCCTCCTGTCTTCCGGAGGGCTTCCCTGGCGGAGTCAAGGCTTACCTGTGCCTGCTCTGCCACCATCCTGACATCGTCCTCGGGGATCTCCTGGATTGCGGCCTCGAACCTCGGCTGCCCGGTGATCTGATACGTAGTAATCCCCTGCATAGTCATCGCTGCCACTTCGGCAGCATCGAAGATGTAGGAGCCTTTCGGGGTTGAGATCACGATCTTCTGCACATCCTCAATCTGTTCGACCTGCATCCCCAGCTGCTTCATCATCTGTTTCATTTTCCTGGGGTTGATATTTCCCGGCATCATAGGCTGACCTTCCCTGCCGTACTTTTACTGCTCCACCGTAATTAAATACCAGCATCTCGCGGCCTGAGAGAAGGGCCATTCCGGTGGCAAGAAGATCATCATCTCCCGTGACCACCAGAACCTCGTCACCGCTCCTGATTTGGGGATCGGCTGCGATAACATGCTTACAGAATGCATTTTTCCCCTGGAGGATGAATTCCGCGACATCCGGAAGTATGCATACCCTGTATGCCGGAGGGGGGAGTGCGTTTCGGAGCCTTATTGCTCCTCCCATACCGAGCGTGAGCCGCCCGTCTGATGCCCGCAGGGTTGCAAGACGCGTCCCGTTCCACATCACCTGCTGGACACGCCCGGTTCTCGAGAGGATGAACTCGCAGTTATCCGGAAAGAGTCCAAACCCTGCACCCCTCCCGAACTGGAAATCAGCAATGACCCTTATTCTCTGCAGCATACTGCTCTCCGATAAGCTGGTTGACCCGGTTGACAAAGTGTTCCTCCGATTCTTTTGGAATGAATGCACCCGCCGCAATCCGGTGCCCGCCACCGGCACCCCCCACCTCAGCGGATGCTGTAGTCAGTGCCCGCTGGAGGTCTATCCCCCCCGCGACCACACGATCAGTGGTGCGCATTGAAACCTTGGTGAGCGTGGGATCTTCGGGTTGCTCTACCATCACCATGATGGGTTTATGTATGTTCAGCCGGGAAAGTGCCATCCCTGCTCCAATCCCGACGATGGTGTCAGGATACCGGTTCCCGACGTGGATGAACTGTATATGGGAGAGCTCGCGGACTCCCGTGTTCAAGATGTAATCAAGGAGCTCCCGAATGACTGCCCTGTGATTGGTCAGCATGTGTTCCGCTTCCCGGTACGCCGAACCGCGATCACCCCTGCATATGGCGCTCCCGATCCTGGGCCGGGTCCACCTCCCGCATGCATTCAGGAGCGTGGCGAATTCCTGCGCATTGCGGAGCGGTGTCCGTGCCGCTTCCGCAGGAAAGAGGTAACTCTCTGCAAAGAGCCTGTCGGCACGCTCACCCGACGAGATGATCTGCTCGACAAGTCCGCTGGTCACACGCCGCTTGTCCTCTGGAGGCAGCTCCTCCCAGACTAACCAGCGCTTCCCGGGGGTCTGGAGCTCGATCCCGAGTCTCTGGAGGAACCTGAGCGCACCGTTGATATTATTGGTGATCCCGGGTATGAACGGGTCATCATTATAGGCGAGGCATACATGGAGGGGACGCGTGGATGTCCCATAACAGTTCAGGTCGCGGGAAATAACCTCGATACATCCTGCTCCTGCACCCTGGAGTGCGATATCCCTTGCAGGCCCGACGAGACCACAATCTTCCCTGGCCATCATATCGCCGACGTTACCGATCACCGCGAGCCCCGAGAGGTCAATGTTCCCGGGGTCCATCTCCATGGCAACAAGGAAGGCAACCCCCGCAGCACTCATCTTGGTAAACCCGTGGGGCAGGCAGTTGACCTGGTGATATTCCTTCTGACCAGGCTGGCTGACATGGTGATCGAGAATAAGAACCTCGTCTTCTCCGATCCCGCGCTCCTCGATGAGATTTTGCTGCCCGGCTCCAAGATCACAGAATATCTTGAACGAGTCATCTTTGGGAACCTGGCGGATGGTCATGGGCTCGAGCTGCCTGACAAAGACCGTGGTGTGTTCAATCCCTGCCCGTGAGAGCGCCTGCGAGATGATTGCCTCACTGGCGATTCCGTCGGCGTCGATATGAGAGATGATCGTCACCTTCTGGTGCGCTTTTATCTCCTGTGCTGCCGCCCGGGTTTCATCGCAGAGGCTCATTGGGATAATAATGGGGAATCCAGAAGAAAAAGGATGGGGATTGCACAGTCCCAAGCCTTCCCACGAGCACTTCCGGCATTTACAGGGCATAGTTCATATCCCCGGCGGATGATATGCTGGTATACCCGGGGATGAAGACAGGTACGATGGCCAGGATAGGGAAAAAATGCCGGGAATTCCAGGAGGGCGGCATCATCTCGCATGCCCGGATGCGGGCAGTTGATGTGAATGCAGGGGCACTTGGAGTGTCATCACTCCAGTTGATGGAATCAGCAGGATGCGCCCTTGCAGACCTTGTCAGGTCACTTGGACGGGATCGCATCCTGATATTGTGTGGAAAGGGTAACAATGGCGGAGACGGGATGGTCGCTGCCCGGCACCTCCAGGATCTCGACGTAACGTGTATATATCTCGAAGGGGATGGGATGAGCCCGGAATGCAAGCACCAGTTCGCGACACTCTCATCCTGCGCCGTAGAACTTGCGGGGGTCCGTTGCCGCGACGACATCAGATCCGTCGGGAAACACTTTTCCCACGCGACGTGTATCGTCGATGCCCTCCTCGGAACGGGCGGATGTGGGACACCCCGTGAACCGATCAGGACTCTTGTCCAGAAGGCCGGCAGTTCCGGTGCGGTGCTGGTGTCAGCCGATGTCCCGACTCCCGGGCTGGTTCCCGATCACATCCTGGCCTTTCACCGCCCAAAGGTGGAGGGCTCCCTTGTTGCTGACATAGGAATCCCTCTTGAAGCCGAGATCACGACCGGCCCGGGAGACCTCACGATCCTGCAGAAGAGAGACCCGGGCGCACACAAAGGTGCCGGGGGGGAGGTTCTCGTCGTCGGGGGCGGGCCATACCAGGGTGCACCATATCTTGCAGGCCTGGGAGCTCTCAGGGCTGGCGCAGACATCGTAAAAATTGCCTCTCCTGTCTTTGAACCAATTCCCGACCTCATCTATGAAAGGCTCGAGGGGGATAGGATCACGACCCATCATCTCGACACCTTACAGGACCTCGCAGAAGCGGCAGACGTGGTGGTCATGGGCAACGGCCTCGGTGACCGGAGCCACGATGTGATGGTGTCGCTTGCCTCTCAATGCGAAAAGGCGGTTGTTGATGCAGATGCACTCCGGAAACCCCTTCCTCACGCAAGCGACACCATCTACACCCCCCATGCAGGGGAATTTGCCCGTATCACAGGCATAAAACCTCCCGATGATCTCTACTCACGGGCGAAAAAAGTCAAATCGGCAGCACGCCATGGTACGATGCTTCTTAAAGGGAGCGTCGATGTCATCTCTGACGGAGAGCGGGTTAGGTTCAACAGGACCGGATCTACCATTATGACTGTCGGGGGCACAGGGGATGTGCTTGCCGGCATTGCGGGTGCCCTGTTCTGCCGTCTACCGGCGTTCGAATCTGCGTGCCTTGCCGCATACGTCAATGGACGCGCGGGGATGGCGGTGGAAAAGGAGTTCGGGGGCGGGATGCTCCCAACCGATCTCACGGACCGTATCCCCCTCGAACTGTTCCAGAATGGAGTTGAGACATGACTGAATTTACCCATATCAGCAATGACCGTGCCAGGATGGTCGATATAGGAGGCAAGGGTGAAGTATACAGGGAGGCACTCGCTTCCGGAAGGATACTCCTCAGGCCGGAAACCCTGAAAGCCATTCATGAAGGAACCGTCGTGAAAGGAAACGTCCTTGCAACTGCGAGGGTCGCTGCAACGCTTGCGGTCAAGGAAACACCGCGTCTCATCCCGATGTGTCACCCAATCCCTATCAGCAGCGTTGACATTGAATTCCTCGAATCGGAGAGTGCGGTGGAGGCTGTGGTACGGGTTCGCTCGCACGGGAGGACAGGCGTGGAGATGGAAGCCATCACGGGCGTTTCCATTGCCCTTCTCACGATCTGGGACATGGTAAAGTCTGCTGAAAAAGATTCAGCGGGTCAGTACCCAGTGACCTGCATCAGCGACATCAGGGTGCTCGAAAAGAAGAAAGGCGGACCGGACGAATAGAGGGACCGGCTCCCTGGACCCCAACAGTCCCTGGACCGCGCATTTTAATACCCCGATTGACGATTCTTATAGGTCTTGCGGGATACGTCCCGCGAAGGAATGTGGCCCGTCTTCGGGCTGAACCTGTAGGTGCAAGAATCATGGCGAAATCAATGTACGCCTACGTTAGAGAGGCGTGGAAGAGACCGAGCGAGACCGAAGTCAAGGCACTGCTCTGGAACAGGATGCAGCAGTGGAGGCGCGAGGGGGGTGTTGTTCGGATAGAGCATCCGACACGTATCGATCGTGCCCGGAACCTTGGATACAAGGCCAAGCAGGGAATCGTGATGGTACGGGTGAAAGTCCGCCGGGGCGGGAGGCGCAAGTCCCGGTATGTCCGGGCTCGCCGTTCTATCAGGATGGGCGTGAACCGTATCACGGCAGGCAAGAGCCTCCAGCGGATTGCCGAAGAGCGTGCATCCCGCCGTTACCCGAACATGGAAGCACTCAATTCCTACTGGGTGGGGCAGGATGGGCGGCAGAAGTGGTACGAAGTCATCATGGTGGATGGCAACCATCCGGCAATAAAGAGCGACTCGCAGCTCGCATGGATGTCCGATCCCGTCCACCGCGGACGTGCCGAACGTGGAAAGACCAGTGCCGGTTTGAAAGGCCGCGGGATGGGAACCCGTGGCAAAGGGACAGAGAAGACCAGGCCGAGCATACGCTCGAATGCCAACCTGGGCAAATAACTTATCCCTTTTCTTCGATTGTTCCTCTATGCAGTATACTGACGCCTGCGTGTTTCCCCTTCCCCTCGGAGATTCATCTCTCCGCCGGATGGCATTCGAAGCCCGCGAACTTGGTTTTGATAGTATCGTTGCTGCAGGCGTGGCAGGCAGTGTGTACAGGGGGATTGAGATTATTGGGGGCACACTCATCCATGCAAAGGAGACCAGGGAGGTCCAGGCTGTACTGAGGAAGGATACCCCTCAACCATCACTCCCCATTGTCAGCGCAGGGGGATATTCCTTCAACAGGGCCGTCATACAGGCAGGATGGGCAAAGGTAATCAGGGAGATCCATACCACTCCCAGGAATTCTTTTGATCATATCATTTCCAGGATGGCAGCTGATAAGCAGGTTGCCGTTGACCTGGACCTCTCCGTGCTGATCCAGGAGCGGGGATACATGCGGCAGAAGGTGCTCCAGCGGTATGCAGATTTGGTTTCTCTCCAGGGGAGGTTTGACTTTCCATTCACCATTTCATCAGGAGCACGGTCAATCCTCGAGATGAAGTCCCGGAGGGATATGATAGCCCTCTGCGGGCTTTTCGGGCTGGACAGGGAAGGAGCCTTATCAGCGCTCGGGAATGTCTCACGAATCATCCACCGGGAAAAACCCGTTGAGGTGGTCGCATGAAGCCCCGGCCCCCCACTATGAGAGGAAAGCGCCGGTATATCCTTGTGAGGATGGATCCCCCCGGGCTTGATCTCGATGGTCGCGAACTGTACTATGCGATTTCTGAATCGCTCACCGACATCTTCGGCGATGCTGGCGTGGCCAGGATCCAACCGTCCGTTGTCTCCTGTGGCGAAGGATATGCAATCATCCGTTGCACGAGGTCTGCGGAGGAGAAGGTTATTGCCGGACTTGCTACGGTGGCGTATATCCGCGAAAGAAAAGTGGCGATCCGGAGCATCCTTACATCTGGTACCCTGCGCTCTCTTCGCCAGCATCTGGATACCCTGCGGGATGGGCAATCCTTCCCGGAGAGGGATGTGACATTCCAGAAAAGACCCTGGATATCGGTAAGGTTCCGGGGAACAAAGGTTGATTTATTTGAAAAAGGATTTAAAAACCAGGAACGATTGTTCCTCACAGAGGACGATCTGGAGGAGTAACCATGCAACCACAAGCATATCAGATGGGGTATGACCGGGCAATCACAGTCTTTTCCCCAGACGGCCGGCTTTATCAGGTCGAATACGCCCGGGAAGCAGTAAAGAGGGGAACTACCGCGGTAGGAATCAAGTGTCGGGATGGAGTGGTCCTGATCGTGGACAAGCGGGTCAGCTCGCGCCTTCTTGAGTCATCGTCCATAGAGAAGATCTTCAAGATTGACGAGCATATCGGGGTGGCCTCGTCAGGTCTTGTCGGGGACGCACGATCCCTTGTGGACCGGGCCCGCATCGAGTGCCAGATCAACCGCGTCACCTATGACGAGCAGATGGATGTGGAAGCCCTTGCGAAGAAACTGGGGGATCACATGCAGACCTATACCCAGTTCGGCGGGGCCAGGCCTTATGGAACCGCGCTCCTTATCGCCGGGATTAGCGATGGCGAAGGGAGGCTCTTTGAGACCGACCCGAGCGGGACCCTCCTCGAATATAAGGCCACGGGGATAGGGATAGGCAGGAACGCCGTCATGAAGGTGTTCGAAGAAGAATATGATTTCGAGTCCTCCACGAATGACTGCATCATGCTCGGGATCAAAGCACTTCATGACGCCACAGAGGGTAAATTTGACGTCAACATGGTCGAGATTGGAATCATCGAGATGGACAACCGCGAATTCCGGAAAATGAGCAAGGAAGAAGTCGCGGCATTCGTGGATAAATTCGAGAAATAAAGGAGATTTTTCATGATATCCCTGGAGAAGGCTATTACGGCACGGCTGGAAAGCCACGGGGAAAAGTTTGAGATCCTGGTGGACCCCGATCTTGCCGTCAGGTTCCGCCAGGGAGATCATGTGGAATTGGAAGACATGGTGGCAGCCCTCCAGGTCTTCTCGAACGCATCCAGGGGGACCAGGGCATCGGATGAATCCCTGGTAAAGGTTTTTCATACCACAGAATTTGTTGAAATTGCCCCGAAGATAATCCAGAAAGGAGAGATCCACCTCACTGCGGAGCAGAGGAAACACATGATCGCCGAGAAACGCAGGCAGGTGATTACCTTCATCGCAAGGAATGCCATCAATCCGCAGACCGGTCTCCCCCACCCCCCGCAGAGGATCGAAATGGCAATGGAGGAGGCGCGAGTGAATATCGATCTCTACAAGCATGTTGACGAGCTCGTCAAGGAGACGGTGAAAGCGCTGCGCCCCATCCTCCCGATAAAGTTTGAAGAGCTGAGGGTTGCTGTAAAGATCCCTGCAGATTACGCACCACGTGCATTCGCGGATATCCATTCAGCAGCCACTATCGAGCGGGAGGAATGGCAGAAGGATGGATCCTGGATATGCCTTGTCCGTATCCCGGCAGGGATCCAGGGGGATTTCTACAGCCTGGTGAACAGGCTCACCAAGGGGCAGGGTGAGGTAAAGATCCTCGATTAAGTATATCAGGGCAGACAGTGAATAATAAAAGACACAAGAGACCAGGGATGAGTATATGGCCAGGGGACAACAGAAGGCAAAGGGAAGGGTAACCGGAAGCGCAGGGCGCTTCGGCCCCCGGTATGGCAGGTTTATCCGCAAAAGGGTCATGGAGACCGAGAAGATCTCCCGTGCCGCACACACCTGTCCAAGGTGCGATACCATGGCAGTAAGGAGGCAGGGGACCGGCATCTGGGCCTGCCGCAAATGCGGATTCAAGTTTGCGGGAGGAGCATACACGCCACAGACCCCTGCACTCCGCATTGCGCTCCGCACGATCGACCGCACGATGGAAGGGAAGGAGTAACACTACTATGGCGGGAGCCTACAAGTGCGCCCGGTGCAAGCAGAAGGTGGAGATCGATGTTAACGTCCGCTGTCCCTACTGCGGACACCGGATTCTCTTCAAGGAACGGGGCGCGGCGATCAAAGAGCTGAAAGCCCGCTGAGTGGACATTGTCCTTTCTCCCGAAATCCCCTCAATCATTTTTGTTAAATCATAACGGTTGAACTCCGGATATGACGAAAACCAGTAGTTTGGCGCCGGACCAATCGGTTTATGATACGACGTATCCAAATAACATGGTCAGATAGGGATCCAGGACGCTCCAAGCGGATTTCCGCAATATGGGGCAACTTGAGATGCCGGGTGATAGCTTCATGGAGCATGACGCGGTGTTCCGGTTTCATTGCACCCATGCCGAGACCCTGTACCGCTCACTCTCCCCTGAGATGGCCTCCGAACTTCACCCTCGTTCGAAGGCGGAATGCTCTCTGGAAGCCCCCAACGTCCTGGTACTCAAAGTGCATGCCATGGATATCTCAGCGCTCCGGGCTGCCCTGAATATGTGGCTTCGCCTGGTACAAGTCGCAGACGAGATGCAGGCACTGGCACACCATACACGTGAGGAATGATCATGAGCAGTATTTCACCAAAGGTCCAGAACCAGATTGCCCAGCTGCAGCAGATGCAGCAACAGATGCAGACCATAGGAGCCCAGAAGGGCCAGTACGAGATGGCTGTACGGGAAGCCCGCCGGGCTGCCGAGGAACTGAACGATATCCCCGAGGATAATCCCGTCTTCATGAGCGTAGGCTCGGTCATGATGCAGAAAAAGAAGGAAGACGTGCTCGCGAAACTGAACGACAAAGTCGAGACCCTCGAGATCCGCATCAAGTCCCTAGAAAAGCAGGAGACCATGATCCAGGGGAAGTTCGAGCAACTCCAGGCCCAGATAAAGCAGGCACTTGAGGGGAAATCGCCCTCAGGTGCTGCCTGATACTCCGGATCTTTATCCTATTTTTCTTTTCCTTTTGGGTCAAGCCTGTCCAGGATATTCAGGGCATTGACCATCGCTTCGGCCGATGCGAGAACGATATCGTCACCGGACGAGCAGGCATCAAAGATTCTCCCCTGCTCATCCTCGATGGCAATGGTCACATGGCCGATGGCGTCGGATCCACCCGATATGGCCTCTATGTTGAAATCCTTGAGCTGGACTTTCATGGGGAGCATTCCAAGCACAGCCTTTAATGCAGCGTCCACCGGCCCCGTGCCTGTAGCGCTGTAGACCGCCTCTTTTCCTCCGATCCTGGCCTTGACGCTCGCGGTGGGGATGAGGTGGTTCCCTGTCATCACGGCCAGTTCCTCCATCTCGATCAGGCGGCCACCGTTTCCTACCCCCATCTCGCTCTCAGCGATCTCATAGAGGTCTGCATCGGTAACACGCTTTCCCTTGACTGAAATGAATTTGATCTTCTCAACGATGCGATCGAGCTGGCTGTCACTGGGGTCCAGGTGGACCTCGTCAAGCATCTGCCGGACCGCGTGCCTTCCCACATGCTTGCCGAGCGTCAGTTTCCTGCGGTGCCCGACCATCTCGGGGGTCATGATTCCGGGCTCGAATGTCGCGGCACAGGCAATGACCCCATGGGAGTGGATGCCGCTCTCGTGCGAGAATGCATTCTCACCCACAATAGGATACGTTGGCGGGATCGCAATCCCGGAGTACCGGGATATCAGGCGGGAGGTCTCCACGAGTTTCTCTTTCTTAATCCCGGTCTGCATGCCGAAGATCGATTCTATGATCATGACTGTCGAGGAGAGATCCGCATTGCCAGCACGCTCGCCAAGGCCGTTCACTGTCACCTGGACCTGCGATGCACCGGCCTCGACTGCAGTGATCGTGTTCGCCACTGCAAGGCCGAAGTCATTGTGGCAGTGCACGTCGAGCGGGCATTCTATCTCGGCAGCCAGCCGCTGGATCAGCCCTTTCATCGCGGTCGGGGTATAGACTCCGACGGTGTCGGGGACATTGAGGATCGTTGCCCCTGCGTCTGCTGCGGTTTTGAATACCTGCACGAGGTAATCCAGGTCGGTCCTCGTCGCGTCCATCGCCGAGAACATGCACAGGTCGCAGTGATCCCGCACGTAGGAGACGATCTCACCGGTGATCTCGAGCACTTCCTCGCAGCTCTTCTTGATGGTATGGACCCGCTGCACCTCGGAGGTCGGGATGAATACATGAACCATGTCAACCCCGCAGTCGAGGCATGTATCCACGTCCTCTTTCCTGGATCGGGCCAGGCCGCAGACGACGGATTCGAGTCCGAGATCAGCAATGGCCTTTACCGTCTCCATTTCTCCTGCCGAGGATGCAGGGAATCCTGCCTCGATGGCATATACTCCGATATCGGAGAGCTGGCGGGCTATCTCAAGTTTCTGCTCGGATTTGAACGAGATACCGGGTGTCTGTTCACCATCCCTTAAGGTGGTGTCGAAAACAGTGACTCTTCTGTTCGCGTGGCTAGCGACAAAGAAGACAATTCCCCACATCAGTGGTTCTGGAGGTCATACCTCTACATTTCGTCCCTCGTGATATATATATGCACCGTACCTGGACTTCCGTTTTCCCTGAGAATCGATACGTTTAATAGGTTTATTCCCCCTATATTACGAGCGCAAATCCCGCCTTAACTCAGACTGGTAGAGTGCGCGGCTGTAGTATGATCTGCCGTTTCAGGCAATTGCGCGGCTACCGCGATGTCCCCGGTTCAAATCCGGGAGGCGGGATAATCCCAGTACTTGCGCAACGCACAAATCAGGTGTGCCCAGGTAGTGTAGCGGCCTATCATGTCGGCCTGTCACGCCGACGACTCGGATTCGAATTCCGACCTGGGCGTTCTTCTTATTTTTTCTCTTTTTGATAAACCAAGTAGCAATTTCTCATTTATTCAAAATCGGATAACCACTATTTTGGGGAACAGTGACACACGTAATCCGATATTCCCTGATGAATATTCAGACTTGCATATATCTCTCAAAAGGAATCTACTGTGATTTGGGATTCGGTATGTCGCCTGTGAATCCTGAAAAGCCTCCATTTTCTCCCATTCTCGCAGCCAGCAATAATGGTTCAGAAATGCATACTTCGCGTAATGCGCTGAAGGGCACATTCGATTGCAAGACGGGCACAAGGATCCTCATCTTCAAGCATCCGCTCCAGGTATGGAAGTGCCCTCATGCTTCCGGTATTGCCAAGTGCCCATGCAGCCAGAAGGCGAGCCCCGGGGTTGTCACTGTAGAGGTTCATAATCAGGGCGTCAACAGCCTGATCCCCTCTCTCCGCAAGTAACCTTGCTGCCTTCCATCGGCGATCGACAACGGGATTATTCAGATCTCGAACAAGGTTTTGAATCTCTTCAAAATTCTCCACATCTGTCTCTTCTACACAGTATGCCATTTGCTAGCAATGCGCAATGTATCTGTTCATGCCATAAAACTATTGTTTGACAGGTCATTGCGACAAAAATTTCTTTTCCGTTTTTTTCCAATTCTATTGATGGGATTAAGTTCTTTTGGCAATATGAGGAGTAATATTCTCCTCTGGTAATGGTTCTCTCGTATGCCCTCTTAAAAATGCGATTATCCAATGTCAAATAATGTGTGAAGAGTCTTGATTTATCAGGAAAAGAACAACTGAACCAATTATCGAAAGTGATTGTTCAGGTTCCCGTATCTTCATTTTTTTTCTCAATTCCAATAGTTCCCGGATTTTCAATCTCACAATCCTTTTTTATCCCTGAATGAACAAGAAGAATACAATTGTATTATCATGAGAATAATCAGAACACATTCATATCATCTGAAGGAGTGAGAGGAATGAAGTATCGATCAATTGGTTATCTCGCGCTTCTGTGCGCGATGCTTCTTGTGAGTGCTGCCACTGCAGACAATATCAGGAGTGGACCATCGGGATCCCGGGCTCTGGGAATAGACAAGATCACATCGGGCTATTATTCATCCCCAATCTATTCAACCCTCCAGAATTACTACCAGAGCAATGCCGGTCAGCCTCAGGAAGTGAGTATTACATTTGATTTTAATTCAGACGTCCTTGCAGACTCCTGGTATAATGAATATCTTGCCCAGAGTATCACATGCACTGATTGTGGATCAACTCAGTGGAGCCACGCACAGGGTTCAAAAACCTACCGGTACTTTTACTCCTATCCGCATGGTACGTCGACCTATTACCCGAGCGATTCAGATACAGCTACGCGGGGATACGGTTCACTTATAGTGACTGGTCCGGATGATGCGAACACCTATTATCTCTGGTACAAGTCGAAATTTTTTGCAACAGATATCCAACCGGGATACAACATGCAATGGAATTATGGGGGGATTCTCCCGGTGAACTATGAAGATAATATCCTCGAAGGAACCTACTCTCTAAAGGTTACCAATAATCCTTACAATGCATTTGATGGTGTGATATGGTGTGGCACTGCGGTTGTCAGGGAAAATATGACCACGACAGTCACGGCAATCCCGGCAATGTGTCCCTTCGGCACCTGTTAAAATATTTTTCACCCCTTTTCTCTGATTCTTTTCCTCCTTTAGTTCATGATAATCACTGGAATTTTTTTTGCGTTAACGACTAATAAGCAAAGCTCTTTCTCCCATTTTTGTGAAGAGATACTATCTGGGAAATTATCATCTTGACTGGATAGCCTTCTTTCAGTTGATTCCTAAAAATACTCCTATCCCGTGTTGTGAACGGCCGGGGTGTTGACAGGCAAGATCATTCCCTGATTCTGGATAAAGGGTGCTTTCATGGTCAGATGGAAATGTTTTTCATTTCAATGCTCGCTACCCCATTTTTTCAACGATATTCCGTGTTGTTCCCAACCCGAATTCTGGTTTAAAAGAATAATGCCTGTTTCCGATATTTTTAACTTATAAACTTTATAGTGCTATACAATAAGTGGCGGAAGAGGCGAAAGAATCGTGGGACTGATACTATGAATAAAATTGATCAATATACCATGGGCTCGATGGGGGGTGAGTATCACGAGTCTATCAGAACCAGAGTGTGAGAATAGCACTGATGAAAAAAAATCCTGCCCCGTTTTTGGAGTTGAGAGTGGAGGGCCGATTATTGGCCTTGGTCTCCTCATCATATTCTTCGGAATAGTGTCTCTAATGTCGGGTCCAGTACAGGCATTTCCACTCCCACTATCACTGATCTTTTTCGGGTTTGGGGTATTCCTGGTCTGGCTGGGATTCAAAAAATAATTGGAAAACATTTCCTCTGATCAGAACGAAACTCATCGGTTGAACTTACATGCAAGATCCAGAACAATCGGGCCCCACCTTCCCCATGGGAAGATCAGCGGACATTCTTGAAAAGGAGGCACTTCACTCATCCCATCCACACATTCGTGCATATTCAGTGTACCTGCTTGGACTCGAAAAGGACCCATCGTTGAAAAGACACTTCCTTTCAGCAATCCGGGACAATGATAAAAGGGTAAGAGCCCAGGCAGCCGCAGCGCTTGCTGCACTCGGTGAAAATGCTCTTGAGGACCTCGTTGAACTGCTAAAGGATGAGGACTGGAGAGTGCGGTACAGGGCTGCGGAGGCACTTGAGAAGATCCCTTCATCCCGTGGATCTGATCCCCTTATCCGTGCATTGTCTGACGGGAAGGATCATGTCAGGTACATGGCAGTAAAATCTCTGGGAGCCCTTGGAGAGAAGAATGCATTGCCTGGAATTATCCAAACGCTTTCCGATGAGAATGAATATGTCCGGAGAATAGCTGCAATCTCGCTCGGGAACATTGGTGGGGAGGATGCATATACTGCGATCACAGAGGCCCTCATTATCGAATCCTCGGAACCGGTGAGGGAGGCTCTCCGAATTGCACTGCAAAAAAAGACTGAAGGATAGGGATTACCGTATCTTTGTCCCTGGAGGAACCTCAATTTTTGGCACGAGGAGCGATGCACGTTCCCCCGCGGCAAGGAGCATTCCCCGGCTTTCCACACCGAAAATTCTTGCTGGCTGCAGGTTGACCACCACCACCACAGGGGTCCCGATTAGGTCGGCAGGAGAGTAGAATGGTGCGATGCCGGCGACGATCTGCCTGGTTTCGTCTCCAACATCCACCTGGAGTTTCAGAAGTTTTGATGACTTCGGAACCGGCTCTGCCGCGATGATCCTTCCGGTCCGCAAATCCAGCCGGGAAAAATCCTCAATGGAGACAGTCTCTGTCTTCTTTCCCTTCTTCCCGGCCTCTTCAACTCTCTTGCGTAGAAGGGCATCCATTTTGCCAATAAACTCATCTTCAAGTTTGGGAAAGAGAGGCCGGGGTACTGGGAGTGATCCAGGCGGGAGATCGCAAAGGGCTGTGTCAAAGGTGCATTGATTCATATCACCCCGGTTTCCCATCATAGCCCAGATCTCTCCTGCCTTCCCTGGCAGGACCGGTTCGAGGAGGAGCGCAAGAGCATTGACAAGGACAAGGCAGTCCTTCACTACTTGTTGTGCAGCCGCCCTGTCCGTTTTTATGAGTTTCCAGGGAGCACTGGTCTGGATATAATTATTCCCGAACGCAGCGAGTGCCATCATCTCATCGACTGCGATCTTGAAATCGTAATCCTGAACCGCCCTGTCTACTGATGAAAACGAACGAGATATCTGTTCGAAGATCTCTTTTCGCGCATGCAGATCAGGAATTCCGCCACACTCCTTATGTGCAAAATAGAGCGTCCGGTATACGAAATTCCCCAGGGTATTGACAAGCTCGTTATTCACCCGTTCCTGGAAGACCTTCCAGGAGAAATTCAGATCCTTGGTATGATTGGTATATGAGAGGAGATAATACCGGAGATAATCCGCAGGGAGCCCTTTGTCCAGGTAATCGTCATTGGTCCATACGACATATCCCCTGGATTTAGAAAACTTGTGGTCATCCACCTTCACCATCCCGCTGGCGACGATCGAATGCGGAGTTCCGTATCCGGCACCCTTGAGGAGCGCCGGCCAGAAGATACAGTGGTGGTAGATGATATCCCCCCCGATGAAGTGTGTCACCCTGTTCCCGCCGCACCAGAGTTCTTTCCAGTCATTTCCTGTCTTATTTGCCCATTCCTCCGTGAACGAGATATACCCTATAGGAGCATCCACCCACACGTACACGACGAGGTCATCACGGCCGGGAAATTTCACCCCCCAGTCAAGCGTCCTGGTGATGCACCAATCATGAAGCTCCTCTTTTACCCATCCTATGGCATAATTCCTGGCGTTCAGAGTTCCGGAGAGCCCATCGAGGTATCCCAGTAAGAATTCCTTGAACTCGCTGAGCTTGAAAAAATAATGCTCCTGGTCCCGGAGTTCAGCCCTGGTCTTGCACACCATACAGACCGGATCCTTGATTTCGCCCGGCTCCAAGTGCCGGCCACATCCCTGGTCGCACTCATCTCCCCGCGCCTGGGTTCCGCAGTGGGGGCATGTCCCCTCTACGTAGCGGTCGGGAAGAAAACGGCGGCACTTTGTGCAGTAACTCTGTTTTATAACCTTTGAATACACGAATCCATGTTCGACCAGGGCTTCGACAATCTGCCTGGTCCGGGAATGGTTGGTGGGATCATCAGTCATCCCGAAGTGGTCGAAGTTGACAAGCATCCTTCGGAAGGTTGTATCAAAATGAGCATGGTACCGCTCTGACATTTCCCTCGGGGAGATCTTCTCCGCCTCTGCGCTGACCACGATTGGCGTTCCATGGTTATCCGAACCGCAGACGAATATAACCTCTTCTCCCTTCCTCCTGAGGTAGCGAACGTAAAAATCCGCGGGGACGTAGGTTCGCAGGTGCCCGATGTGACAGGGTCCATTGGTATATGGCAGTCCGCAGGTCACCAGAATGGGCTTCTCACTCATCACTATGCTTTTGATGGTGATGCTATAAATAACTGAAGAGCGATGGCGAAAAAGCTCGTATTCGAGACGGTTTCTCTCGGTTCGGAACCACAGGTGCCGGATGCAGGAACTCTTGCGGAGTGGGTCGGATCCCAAAGGGGCAAGAAGGGTGATATTACCTCATACTACCTTGAAAACGGGCTCAAGCCACAGAGGGATGCAGGAGTGATCCACCACTGTGCAGGCGGAATCTGTTATGGTGACCGGGTAAGGGAGTCCCTCCTTGGTGTATCCGAAGGGGAGATAACAGGGGAACTGGGAATTCTGCCGGACTACTTTATGGATGATTGTGTCCGGATCAGGGAGATATCCGGGACGTGCAGGGTTGCCCTTCCTGCTCCTCATCAGATCTCACTTGCAGACCGGTATTATCACGACCAGGAAGAGCTCTCTGCAGCACTCATCTCCCAATACCGCCGGATTTTCAGAACGATGAGGGATTGCGGGATTTCAGGGAATGTGCTCCACTGCACCCAGGCAATTCCAGAAGAATTGGAATCCCTGGCGGGAAAGCATGTATTCTTCTACATGGAATCCCCCGGGGTGGAATCGATGGGGACGATACTCGAATACCAGCACGCCCTGGCATTGAAACCTGGTGATATCCCGAAATTATCCGAAGTGCGTGAAGAATACACCATTGACCGGGTAATCATCCTCGACCCTGTAGCACGTGATCTCCGCGGGCTTCTCAATTCTTTTGATTCAGATCGGGTTCAGGTGGGGGGATACTGGACAACCGGTGATGGGGAATACTGGGAATCGCTGGTTGAATCTGCGACTCTCCCATTATGAGGATTCTGCAATTTCCACGAACCGGTCAATACTTGCAGATCTCCCGAAAAGCCGGAACGAGAGGCGTTCCCAGAGAGTAAAGGGGAGGTTTCCGCCCGCGGCATTGGGATGGCCACCCCCTCCGAAATTCCTCGCAATAATATGGCTTACGGGCGGCACCGAGCGCAATGAGAACCTTCCTGATTTGGATATCAGGACTTCCATGTCGGTATTGAGGACATTTCTGATTTCCGCGGCAGTTTCACTCGGGTACCCGTAGAGGGGAGCAAATGCGATGCGGTATTTCTTTCCCCTGATCTGCGCCTTTCTCACGCTGCGTCCCATGAGGTTCTCCATATCCGTCCGGATATCCCTGTACTGCTCCATGATGTGGTCGTCGGAAAATATGCCCCTGACAAGGCAGTCCCTGACATAATCGCGGTTTTCCCTTCTCTGCAACACCTGCCCAAGAATTGCAGATCGCGGATCGGCATGGATCCAGAGGTCGTAGTCGCACACCACCCTTGCGATGTCAGCAGCAACAGGATCATCAGGAGCGAGATCGCGGGCACATATTCCCGTTGCACACGTATCGACCTTCACATGGATGAGATCTGACACCTTCTCGACTCGGGACTGTTCATCCTCACGCCAGCGGTGATGATCCCTCCATTCCACTCTCCATCCCAGGTCGCGGAGGGATTCGATGTTACTCTCAGATCCCTGGTAATATCCGAGATCAGAGATGCTCAGGGTATCCCCCTCTCCTCTGACATCAGAAATGGCTCCCATCACGTGCGGAAACCTGCCCACCGAGCAGAAAATGGTGGTAACGTGCCCGTTCACTCTCCTGTGGATCGCATCGCAGCCCACAGCATCAAGGTCATTATGAGTCAGGTGAACAACTCCCCGGGAGCGATCATTGAGCTGCGCAAGGAGGGCTTCATTCCTGTCTTTCCCGGGGGGACTCTTCCAGGATAATTTCATTGTTTCCACCTCAGGAGAACTGAACAAATGGGGCTTTGGCGCTCGTTCATGCCAGAAAACACATGATTTATTAGTCTGTGCAGACAATATTGTTTCCCTGCCTCAGTAGCTCAGTTCGGGAGAGCGCCAGACTGAAGATCTGGTTGTCCCCGGTTCAAATCCGGGCTGAGGCATCCGGAAGCGGGGTTCAAATCCCGGACGCAAAGTTTTTGTATATCCTTTCTGACCCGTTTCTATGGTATCTTCCACGATAGCCACTACCGTACGGGCCGAAGCTGCATCTTCGCACCGTTTCTCTTGTATCAAACCTGAGTATGGGATGCACACGATCGATGCTGCATTGGCATCGGAGCGAATCACCAAGCGGGATGCCGATCTCATCAAGGAATTCATTGCTGAACGTAAAGTTGCCGCAAACATCGGGATCAGCCGGGCGAACAAGTTCACGTATGTCCTAGTCGGATGGAGACGGTTCATCGGGCCGTTCACCGACATCTCGATCGCCGATGTTTACACCAGTATTGACACGATGAAGAACAGCCTCACGCAGAAAGGCACACCCTTCAAGCAGAACACCAAGCATGACTGGGTCCGGGTCCTTCGGCAGTTCCTTCTCTGGATGATCGAGAACGAATATTCCAACCTCCCGGAGAGGAAGATCCGCCGGATCCAGGTCCCCACCAAGGACACCATGACCCACAAGGCGGCCGACCTCCTCACCCCGGAAGAGGTAAAGGCAATCCTCTCGGCCTGTCGCTGGAGCCGGGACCGGGCCCTCATCGGCATGCTCTACGAAGGGGGATTCAGGATCGGCGAGCTTGCCCAGATGAAGTGGAGCGACCTCTCATTCGACAGTACCGGTGTTGTCGCCAATGTCAATTTTAAAACCGGGATTCCCCGGTATGTCAGGATCATCATGGCAAGAGCCTACCTCTCCCAGTGGCGGGCGGATTATCCCGGCGTCCCTGAGGGGGATGCATTGGTCTTCCTGAACGAGCAGAAGCGGCCACTCACCAACGGAGGGGTCATCAAGCAACTTCACTGCTTATGCGACCGGGGCGGCGTGACGAAGCACGTCACACCGCACCTCTTCCGGCACTCCAGGATCACTCATCTCATCAACGAAGGAGTTTCAGAGAGCGTGATCAAGATGATGATGTGGGGATCTGTGCACACCACGATGTTCAAGGTCTATGCCCACCTGACAGGAAAAGATATCGACGATGAGTTGCGCAGGGTCTATGGAATCCAGGCGGGAGAAGAGAAGAAACGGGTCCCGAAACTCGAACCCCGGATTTGCCCGAATTGCCACTCGATCATGCCACCGGTCGCCGATTACTGTGCACTCTGTGGCGAGTCACTCCTGAAGAGCCGTGCGGTAAAAGAGGAGGACATCCAGAAGTTCGTGAAGGAGCACAAAGCGGAGCTCATGGAATACTTGGATAGAGCACCCACAGCTGTGCGGGGGTAATATCTTGTCATAGGTTATTTGGGAGAAAAAGTGTGTTGAATGGAAATTACAATTTTTCAACTATCTGCGGTAGAAATCCATATTAGATAAAAGAGACACACTTCGATAAAAAATATTGAAAATAAACTATGAAAAAAAGTTGAATCCAATGGGATACGACATTTATGGTTCCAATATGTATGTCGGACGTTTAGGGTCTGCATACGCCACCTGTTTGCTAGATGATTACCTTGAGAAAAATGGAGGCAAGGAATTAAAGAAATTTGCCAGAACAGGTTTCGTCGATAAAACATCAAAACTCATGAAAGAGATAGAGAATCTCCCTATTCCTGATGATCCCGATTTAAAAAATATGTTAGAACATTTCCTTACGTTGGTAAACAAATGTGAGGATGTCGTTATGCTTTCTGACGGGACAAATATTGAAATCGAATTTATCTTTGATGCAAAGGGGTGCGTCGGAGAGCTTTGTTGGCAAAATGAAGTCCCGTTGCTGAATAAGTATCTCGAAAAGTATGGCGGGGATCTACTGAAGGAATTGGCGAATAAAGGTACTGTAAAAAAAACACCCGAATTGATGAAAGAATTGGGGGCATTACCATCTCAAGAAGAGGAAGCAGACCAATGTATTCAATATCGGGTTGATAGATTGATTGCACTTGTGAAGAAATGCAAGAAGGTTATCACTATCACTAAGGGCTTTGATGATGATGTAGAAGGACCACAAATATTGTTCGTGCCTTAATAAGGTGAACCAGCAGAACCGTCATACTCCCCCGGCCTCTCGTTGCTTCCAGGGGGGGCACTGCTACACCCTTCCCTCCTCGCCCTGATGGGACGGCCTTTTCCTCTCTCTTAAAGTCACGGAGGCGAATTCGAAATACTTGATCCCCATCACCTTTTTCGCGGATCCCTCCTTTATAGCACTCTATGCAGCTCAACCCCGCCCAGGTCGATGCCGTTACGTGCCAGGGCATCCAGCTCATCCTCGCCGGTCCCGGGTCGGGAAAGACACGGGTCATCACCGAAAAGATTCGCTACCTTATCTCAACGGGGGTATCCCCTTCAAACATCCTAGCCCTCACCTTCTCGGATAAAGCCGCCCAGGAGATGCGGGACCGTTTGGACTCAGCACCGCAGAGTGCCGATCTGACGGTGAGCACCTTCCACTCATTCTGTCTCTCTATCCTGGAAGAGAACCGGTTGGATTCTGGTATCAATTTCAGTTCAGGAATTATCAGCCGGGCGAATCAGCTCGTCTGGGGGCTGAAGAACATCGATTCATTCGGGTTTGAGCATATCGAGGTCGGGAACAACGCTGTTGACGTTATTGAGGCAATTATTGACGGGATCAGCACATTCCGGGATGAACTCATCTCTCCGGATGAACTCGCCAGTTATCTCAAGGCGAAAGAACCAGTCGCGGTATCAGCAGAAGAATCAGCATACCTCGAGAAGCTATCGGACCTCCTCAAGGTCTACAGAGCCTATGAACGTTTCAAACGTGAAGAGATGCTCCTCGATTACGACGACATGATCCATGAGACCTGCCGGTTGTTCGAACGAAAACCTCTCATCCTCCAGCGATACCGGGAACGGTTCACCCATATCCTCGTTGATGAATTCCAAGATACGAATTACGCTCAGTTGCAGCTGATCAAGATGCTCGCCGGGGATCATGTCTGTGTGGTGGGCGATGATGACCAGACTATCTACAGGTTCCGCGGGGCGTATCTCACGAATATGCAGGATTTTCTCCGGCATTTCCGGGATGCAAAGGAGATTCTTCTCACTCATAACTACCGGAGCACCCAGACTATCCTGACCCTTGCCCTGGTGTTAATGCACCATGCGCCCAACAGGAGAGAGAAACGTCTGCTTACAGAAAACCCTCCTGGAGATCCGGTCAAAGTAGTGCAATGTGAGAATGAAACGACCGAGGCCTCGTATGTGGTCGAAGAGATCGAACGGATGCTTGGAACTCCTTTCACATCCCGTCGTGAGAATCTAGAGCGTCCCTACACCTACAAAGACTTCGCGATCATCTGCCGGAGGAGAAGGGATGGTGCAAAGTTTTACCAACTCCTTCGGGATCGGGGTATCCCTGCAGAATTTGTAGGAGAAATGGAGTTCTTCTCCGCACCGGTGATCCGTGACCTGCTGGCATACCTGAAGATTATCAACAACCCCCTTGCAGCAGGAATCCCCCTCAATCGGGTCATGAAAATATCAGGAATCCCGGAGACCGAAGTGCAGAAGATCAATGCGGCCGCCCGGAAAGCGACCTTCGGGAATCCGTATAACGACGGTGTCTTCGAGGCGATGCGAAGCGTTGACTCCCTCGCACCTCACTATGCTACCGCGATTCGTGAGATACTCGGAACCTTGGACAGCCTGATCATGGAGAAAGATCGGGGCCCCCTCACCGCGCTGGTCCACCACCTCATGATGCAGGCGACCGACCTGTATGCCCAGGCCCTCGAAGACGAGACCGGGCAGGAGGTCCTTCTCCTCAACCAATTCCTCACCATCACCCGCGAGTACGATGAGATAACAAAAGATGCGACGGTCGACAGCTTCCTCAGCTATCTCAGGTTCCTCTCGGGATTCTCTATTGAGATAGGGGAGACCGATGTGGCAGATTCGGTGAAAGTCCTGACCGTCCACAAGAGCAAAGGGAAGGAGTTCCCTGTGGTATTCGTAGGGGATCTTGCGGTGAATCGGTTCCCGCTCCAGTACCAGGCGAAGGAGTTCTTTGTCCCCAATGACCTCTCCAAGGGAATGAAAACCACCGATGATGAGAAAGCCCTTTTTGAGCAGGAGGAACGTCGCCTCCTCTATGTCGCCATGACTCGGGCCGAGGATCATCTCTATCTCTTGAGGGCCAAGTGGTACGGGAACAACAAGAATCCCACGAAACAATCGAAATTTCTTGACGAACTTCCCCTTGATGATACCTCACTTCTCCAGAAAATTGAGGTACCTGCTGCTGTTTCCGTTCCTGCAATGCGGGGTGAGAATGCCCTGGAACGATACCAGCACACTCTCCAATTTCAGGCCAAGAGGGCGATCCATCAGCTCCATCTTCAGACAGCGCTTCAACACATTATCACCCTCGAAAAAGTGCGACTTGTATCCGAGGGAAAAGGTCCGTCATCGTTCAATCGTGATGCATTCCTGACCTTCACGGAGAATGATGCAGAGATCGAGGCACTCATGCAGGGACATACCCCTTGCCTCGTTGGAGAATCACATACCTTCTCTGCATCCGGTTTGAGTACCTATGAACGCTGCCCCCTCAAGTACAAATTCCAACATGTTGTGCATATTCCGTCTCTTTCCCGGACCTTCTTCGATTTAGGTTCCGCGGTGCATTCTGTCATTGAACATCTCTCCAAGAAACAGAAAGAGGGGATCCCTCCCACCAAAGAGATGGCCCTTGCCCTGCTCGATACCGCATGGTCTACTGCAGCATACGAATCGAAGAGCCACGAGATGGAGGACCGTGCTACTGCCGAGACACTGCTCGATACCTACCTCGCCTGGCAAGCAGGCAATCCAAATCGAATCCTCGAGGCCGAGAAGAGGTTCCAGATCTCGCTTGGTGGAAGGCTTTTGAGGGGAGTGATTGATCGCATTGAAGAAACACCTGATGGCGAGATTGTCGTGATTGATTTCAAGACGGGCTCAAAGCCAGGAACTCTCTCGAAAAATACCATCCGAGAAGATATGCAGATGAATCTCTATAGTCTGGCAATTCGTGAACTCTATGGGAAGCTCCCGGTGAAGGCATCACTGTATTACCTCAGCCCCAACAAAACATTTGATTACAATCCCACCGTTGAGAGTATTGGAACCTTCGAAAACAGGGTAGTGAATCTCATCAATGCGGTATGTGCCGAGGAGTTCTCTCCAACCCCGGATTATCAGACGTGCAAGTGGTGTGATTACAAGGATTTCTGTGAAGAGAGTGAATAGCGAACATCTTGGATGAGGTAAAAACCATGGGATTCCTCGATTGGTTGAAGGCATATATCACTCCAGATTCTTCCCGCCAGTCTGAAAAGAAACGGCGACGAGAAGTAGATGAGGAAGAGGAAGAGATTGAGGAGTTAATTGCCCTCGATATCATCTGATGTCTTGAGAGATGGTGACGACCCGGAATGTTCGTCTCTTCTCCAGCTTGCTGCTCACACCGTGCTCTGAACTCATACAAGATTTTAATTGAAAGAGTATCATTCTGCATTACTTCATTTGAGAGAAGCCCAGGACGCAATTCTACTCATCCTCGGACATATTAAATTAGAGAAAAATAATATACTCACTATTTAATCCAATGATGCCGGAGGTATCTCCTTGCTTACGATGGCAGATCAAATTGAGGATATCAGAAAGAAATTAATTGACCTTACTCTTCGTAATCGGCTTATTAATTATCGTCCAACAAAGGCACGGACTATCAATATTTTAAATGAGAATCTTTTAGAAATTTATGATATACTTGTTCTTAAAGGTAGTGTAAGGAATTTACTGTAAAAACGAAAACCCGATCCTGTACATTAGCCATGACAACACTACAAGAAAAAGCAAACGAATCGATTCCAAAACTCAATGCACCATTTCCAGTGCAACTTTTCGAATCTATCCAATTGATGAATACGGCCATTGATCCGCCGCCGGGGCGCCCTTCGGGGGCGGCGGCGTTTATCACGTCTTGCTTGAATTACTCAACACTAATATCCACAGGGCAGATTGACAATTTCGACTCCGGTACCTGTATCTCGAATTCACTCATATTCAGGTAACGGTTCCCCGTG
>DAWU01000046.1 GCA_002506105.1 Methanolinea sp. UBA275
CATATATAAAATTATACTTGAAAAGATATGACGTTATGTATAACAGTGAAGGAGCCCACTGCTTCTTCAACCTGATTTCTCGGAGATACGAGAAGTCGTCCACAATATTCACCTCAAACAAATCATACGGCGAGTGGGGTGAAATCTTCGGGGACAATGTGATCGCTGCGGCGGTCCTTGATAGGATCCTGCACCACTGCACGACTCTAAACATAAAAGGTGATAGTTACCGGCTCAAAGAACGCAGGAAACAAGGGGTGTTCACTCACTCGCTGCCGGGATGATTTCGATGTTCTTATGTGGTAGGGTGTACACTTTTATTCCGCCACATTTGGGTATTTTTATCCCGCCATTGACACAGAGAAACCTGAAACAGCCGGTGTCATGATTATTCTCGAAGCTCTTCCTGAAACGCTTGTCATATTAGGATTCGTTGTTGCTACATTGATCATTTTAATGGCCTGAAGATAGTATTCAGCATCCTTGGTGATGCTGAATAATCCTTTTTTATAGGAAAGAGTCACTGCGATCCAGGTATTCCAGGTCCTTAAATTAAACAATTCCATCCATGCCGATAAATGAGAAACCCAGCCGTTACGTGAAACGATATCATGTCACGATACGTTGTGCCTGGAAAAACGTGGAGCTTATGAGACTCTGGTTAACAACGCAATCATTTCCCTGACCACATCACTCTCCTTCCGCTCCTTCTTCCTCACATCTTTGGCCATCTTGATTATTTCATCGAGATTTTCCCTTGAAAGCCGGGAAAATGTGATTCCTTCCCATTTTCTGCGATCAATCGAGATCCACCCCTCCCCTAGCAGATACTTGAGGAGATCTATATCTCTCGATGAATAGATCTTCCAGTCCTGCCCGATATTCTCTCTGATCTTATCTACTGCTTTTTCGACCGCCATATTCTTGTGAATCTGGAATATTCTCCGGCCTCTCTCATCATCAGTCACTTCAGGCATACCCACCAGCTCAATCTACACTGCACTAAAGGATATATATATATTATGGCCACTTTTTGACGTTGGACATCTCTGGCCACCGCCCTACAGGGGGATTGTATAGATGGAAAAATGGAAAATACTCCAAAATATAATGAAATCATTCAGGAATGAATCACGATGACGAGATCCGTGCAAATAAGATGTAATAGTAACAGGAGAAAACAGTATGGACCTGCTCGGAAATGAGTCTGCCTTTAAAGAAGAATATTACCCCTTTCTTTCCCCTTTTCTCTCTATCCTCTCGTAGATTGCGAGAAGACACTGATGATCAGTCTCCCTGCAGAATCCATGGCCGCCCCGTGATGTTGCCAAGATGTGCCGTAGATGTCGATATGATCTCAAACAATCAACCTCCCCTGCAAAAGGGCATGCGTCATCCCTCTCCACAGGAAATCAGTAAAGTCAAGTGTCACCCTCAAGAAAATAAACAAATGCAATGCGGACATGCTATGCAAATGTGGTAGAGGAAGAATTCCTCCTGTCACAGTGTGGTCAGGAGGATCTTTACGGCCTTATCCACTCCTGTCCGCTCATCGATCTCCTTTTCCTTCGATTCCCTGCCAATCGCAATAAGGTCGAGGAGATCCATCCGGGATAGTTGCGCGAACGATATCTTCTCCCACACATTCCGCTCGACAAAGACCCATGTGTCCCCGAGAATACTTTTCAGCAGTTCGATATCAGCCTGTGAATACACCTTCCACTCTTCCCCGAGGTTTCTCCTGATCTTCTC
Source organism: Methanolinea sp. UBA275 (assembly GCA_002506105.1). Taxonomy (GTDB): domain Archaea; phylum Halobacteriota; class Methanomicrobia; order Methanomicrobiales; family Methanospirillaceae; genus Methanolinea_A. The sequence continues at coordinate 1,753 of DAWU01000046.1, forward strand.
AATCGCCTGCTCCACGTTCTTCTCTTTCTGCAGGGAGAAGATCCTCCGCCCGATTTCAGTCCTGGAAACATCTGGCATATGCCATCCACCCCATACCCGATCATGAGGTACGCGCACATATACTCACAGACGGATAATGTTTTGCCAGGTCCTTGTACTCCCGGAGAACCTCACTATCAAAACACCATTTCAGGATAAAATCCCCTGGATTCGTCATATTCCCCATTTTTAGGCCAAATTAGAATGATTAATAATGACAAAAAACCAGACGTTCACCTATTTGAGGGTGAGTCTTTGATCACACTGCCATTCCTTATACTCTTCCCTGCTGCAATCGCTGCCATACTCCTGCTCGTGCCAGGAGACACATGGCGGCGGTTGATCGTACAGGCAGGCGCACTCATCATAGGCATCGCCTCGCTTTACCTCCTCTTCATCACCCCGGGGGCAGGGCAGGCGTTTTTCCCGGTTACCGGTGGATGGATCACGACGCTGATGTTTATCGCAGAGATGATCATCGCAGTGTTCCTGATTTACCTCGGGATAAAGCATAAAAAGTACCTTGCGCTCTTTCTCGTGGTGGCACAGGCTGCACTGCTCATATTCTATGAGACGAGCGCTGCGCACGGGGCCCATATCGTTCCAGATCTCTTCATCGACCAGTTATCCCTGATCATGGCTCTTATCATCGGGATTATCGGGAGCCTCATCTGCGTATATGCCCTGGGATACATGGCCACGTACCACGAGCTGCACCCGGATGTGAAGGACCGGCGAAGGAGCTTCTTCTTCCTCGTCTTCCTCTTCATCGCGTCCATGTTCGGGCTCGTGTTCTCCAATTACCTCCCCTGGGTGTTCTTCTTCTGGGAACTCACCACGCTCTGTTCGTTCCTCCTGATAGGCTACTCGGGAACCGGGGAAGCAGTGAATAATTCGTTCCTGGCGCTGAACATGAACCTCCTTGGAGGAATCGCGTTTGCCGGAGCACTCATCTACCTGGCCGTCATCAGCCCCGGGGGCGATCTCCTCTCGATCAGCACCCTCATCCAGTCCGGCCATGTCGTGGCCCTTATCCCGGCGGTCCTGATCGGGTTTGCCGGTATCACGAAAGCAGCACTCATGCCATTCTCTGCATGGCTCGTAGGTGCGATGATCGCGCCAACACCGGTCTCTGCGCTGCTCCACTCGAGCACCATGGTGAAAGCTGGTGTCTATATCATCGTCAGGTTTTCCCCCGTGCTGACAGGGACGACGGAGGGCCTCATCATCGCGCTCCTGGGGGGATTCACCTTCCTGCTGGCATCTGCAATCGCGATATCCCAGAGCAATGCAAAGAAAGTCCTTGCCTATTCCACCATCGCCAACCTCGGTCTTATCGTGGCCTGTGCGGGGGTGGGGACGTACAAACTGGTATGGGCTGCGATCATGCTGATCATTTTCCACGCCATTGCGAAATCCCTCCTCTTCCTCTGCGTCGGAACCGTGGAGCATCGCATCGGGAGCAGGGACATCGAGGACATGACGGGCCTGATCGTAAGGATGCCGAAAGTGGCAGTGATGATGCTGGTGGGGATTGCAGGGATGTTCCTTGCTCCCTTCGGCATGCTGATCTCGAAGTGGGCCGCAATCGAGGCCTTCATCGATGCACCGTTCGGTCTCATATTCGTTGCCATCCTGGCATTCGGTGGCTCAATCACGGTCCTGTTCTGGTCCAAATGGATGGGGAAGATCATCTCGGTCTGTCCCGTTGCTGAACTGGTCGAAAACAGGATCTCCCGGCAGAAATGGATCGTTCTTTCGCTCCTTACTGCGATGACCGTGTTCGTATGCCTCGCGTTTCCCATCATCTCATCGCACCTCATAGAGCCGTTTGTACTCTCCGTCTACGGGCAGACGGCCCGGCTTTCGCAGGATAACATCATCATCATGGCCATGATGCTCTTTCTCCTGATGATCATGCCATTCTCCCTGCTCTGGTTCAGGAAAGAGAAGAATATCGTTGCCCCCTATATGGCAGGGAGACCTGCCACACCAGACCTTCATTTCCTCGGTTCCATGGGGGTCCAGCGCCAGGTCGGACTCGGGAACTATTATTTCGAGGGGATATTTGGTGAGAAAAAACTGTTCATGGCAGGCACTGCGCTCTGTTTCGGCCTTATTCTCCTTATGGGAACACTGACCGCGGGGGTGGCGCTATGATATCAATCATGAATGCACTGATCTTCATCGTTGCTGCGCCCTTCATCGGGGGACTTGTCGCGGGGATCGACAGGAAACTGACCGCCAGGATGCAGGGGCGGGTGGGGCCTCCGATACTCCAGCCTTTCGCCGACGTGGGCAAGCTCTTCGAGAAGAAGCAGATCGTGGTAACTCCTTCGCAGCACGTCCATACCCTCTCTTACCTGGTCTTTATCGTGGCGAGCGGCGCACTCTTCTTCGCCGGGGGTGACCTGCTCCTTGTGATCTTCGCATTCACGCTGGCGCACCTGTTCCTCGTCCTCGGTGCTTACTCCTCGTATTCTCCGTACAGCTTCATCGGGGCCGAGAGGGAACTTATTCAGATCATTGCCTACGAACCCATGATCATCCTTGCCGCAGTCGGGATGTACTTGGTTACGAAGAGCTTTTTCGTCTGGGAGATCATGGCAAGCGAACTCCCACTCATCCTCTACCTCCCGGGAGTGTTCCTCGGCTTTCTGATGGTCCTGACGATCAAGCTCAGGAAATCGCCGTTCGATCTCTCCACCTCGCACCATGCCCACCAGGAGATCGTAAAAGGTGTGACCACCGATTTCTCGGGGCCCATGCTCGGAAGGGTCGAGATCGCCCACTGGTACGAAAATGTCTTCCTTCTCGGGTTCATCTACCTCTTCTTTGCGTGGAATCCCCTGATTGCGATTATCGCCATTATCGTAGTCTATCTCCTTGAGATATTGATCGACAATACCTTCTCAAGGGGAACCTGGCAGTTCACGCTGAAGAGCTCCTGGATTATCGCAGGCATGATGGGTCTCGTGAATCTGGGTGTACTTTATTATCTCTCGGCGGTGGTGCCGGCATGACCTGGCTTTCAAAATCACCATGGATCCTCCATTATGATGCATCCAGCTGCAATGGGTGCGACATCGAGGTTCTTGCGTGCCTCTCTCCGCTCTACGATGTGGAACGGTTCGGCATCATCAACACCGGCAACCCCAAACATGCCGACGTTCTGGTTATCACTGGCGGTATCAACGAGCAGAACAGGGAGGTGGTCAGGAACCTCTATGATCAGATGGCCGACCCCAAGGTGGTTGTTGCGGTCGGGATCTGCGCAAGTTCCGGTGGTGTCTTCAGAGAGTGTTACAACGTAGTCGGGGGTATCGATTGCATCATTCCGGTCGATGTCTACGTCCCGGGATGCGCCGCCCGGCCGGAATCCATTATCGACGGGATCGTGAAAGCGCTGTCGATCCTCGAGGAGAAGAAGAGAGGAACTCACATATCGCAGGCACCCCGACAGGGTGCAGGAGGTTTGAGATGACCATAGAAGCCCAGGAAACCACTGTGGTGGAGCAGGATCACCTGATCGGATTGGTGGAAGGGTATAAAAAGCAGGGATACCGCCTCGTCCAGATCAACTGCACCAAGGTTGGCGATCTCTACGAGATCAATTATTCATTTGACCTGAAATACCAGTTCAAAAACCTGCGGATCGTGGTTGACGGAAAGAGGGAGATTCCCAGCATCTCCGGGATCTACTGGGGTGCGTTCGTGTATGAGAACGAGATGCACGACCTGTTCGGCATCCGCGTGGTAGGAATGAACGTCGACTTCGGCGGGCATCTTATCAGGACCGCGAAGAAAAATCCTTTCGCGAACCCGACATTTCGGGGGGAGGATGCATGTCCAAAAAAATAATCATGCCCTTCGGACCACAGCACCCTGTGCTGCCGGAGCCCATCCACCTTGACCTCGTGCTCGAGGATGAACGAGTAGTGGAAGCCATCCCCTCGATCGGATATATTCACCGAGGACTTGAGACACTGGTTGCCAAACGGGAGTATCCTGAGTATGTCTATATTGCAGAACGAACCTGTGGGATATGCAGCTTTATTCACGGCATGACCTACTGCCAGGGGGTGGAGCAGGTGATGAATCTGGAGGTCCCTGAACGTGCCCTGTATCTCCGCACCATCTGGTCGGAGTACTCGAGACTTCACTCGCATCTCCTCTGGCTCGGGCTCTTTGCAGATGCAGTCGGGTTCGAGAATCTCTTTATGGCATCCTGGAAAGCCCGCGAGTTCGTGCTCGACGTCCTCGAAGAGACCACCGGCGGCCGGGTCATCCAGGGAAGCTGCAAGGTGGGAGGTGTCAGGCGGGACATCCCGTGTGACACGCTTGATCGCATGGTGAAGGATCTTGATGGTTTCGAGCGCGAACTGCAGGATATTGCAAATGTATTCCTCAATGATGAATCCATTATTGGTCGCACGCGGGGAGTGGGAATGCTCTCCCGTGACGATGCCTACTATTGTGGGGCTATGGGACCCACCGCACGGGGCAGCGGGGTCGGCATTGACCTTCGGATGACGGGATATGCTGCGTATGGAAAGCTCAAGTTCACGCCGGCGGTTGAGACAGGGGGCGACTGCTACTCCCGCTGTGCGGTCAGGGTGAAGGAACTTTTCACATCTATCGACTTGATCCGTCAGGCAGCGGCAAAGATCCCGGAAGGAGAGATCGAGGTGAAACCAAAGGGGAACCCCGACGGGGAATACTTCTCCCGTGCAGAGCAACCCAGGGGGGAACTTGTCCACTATGTCAAGGGCGACGGGACAAAACACCTGGTTCGTTCCCGAATCCGGACCCCAACCCTCACAAATCTCCCTCCACTCGTGAAGATGCTGGCCGGATGTGAACTTGCCGACGTTCCAGTGATCGTGCTGAGTATCGATCCCTGCATTGGGTGCGCGGAGAGGTGAGAGAGATGGGATACTTTGAGATGGCAAAAACCGCAATTCTGACCACACTCCGAAGCCCTTCGACAAGGAGATACCCTTCAGTCCCTGCAAAGAAGACAATCCTTTCCCGCGGACGGGTCTCAATCGATCCTGCACGATGCATCTCCTGCGGGATGTGCATGAGGAAGTGTCCAACAGATGCAATCTGTGTCGTCAAGGATGAGAAAACATGGAGCATAGACCGTCTCAAGTGCGTCGTATGCAACTGCTGCGTGGAACAGTGCCCGGTACACTGCCTGACGATGGAGACAGGATACACTCCCAGCATGACGGTGCATGAAGGCATCGAGGTGGTCCAGATTACCTATGTGAAACCAGAGAAACCTCCCCGAAAGGAGCCGGAAACCGGGGCGGCTTCCGGTTCCCAACCAGAATAGGTTCACTTCTTTTTTTGTTTATACATAACGTCATAACTTTTC
>DAWU01000004.1 GCA_002506105.1 Methanolinea sp. UBA275
ATGAGCTACTTCAAATCCTTGTAGAAGCGGATGTATATCTTAAGAAAAAAGACCCGGATATCCTATGAATCCTTAATTAAATCATATTTTCATAGGAAATCGCGGAGCCATTTGCATAACAAAAAAGATATGTGGGGGTGAAACCCCACCGAATATCCAATGGAAGAGGCAGAAATTATCGATCTGACCCCTGAAAATATCGCGGATTTTGGGGTCTGCGGGTATAAAGACGTGCAGAAGCACGTGGAACTCCGAAGAAAGATCCAGTGGTTCAAGGAATACTACGAGAAAGGACTGAGAATAAAGGCACTTGTGTCAGAGAAAGACGGGTACCAGGGCATGCTTGAATACATGCCCGGTGAATATGCCCACCGCCCCGTCGACGCGGAAAGGTATATGTTCATCCAATGCATTTTTGTCGGATTCCGGAAGGAATACAAGGGTAGAGGGTATGCGTCTGCCATGATCGATGCCTGCATAGAAGATACGAAGAATGCCGGGATGAAGGGTGTCGCTACCGTGACGAGGAAAGGCTCGTTCATGGCAAAGCGGGATGTATTCATCAAACGCGGATTTGTTCCGGTCGATACAAAAGAGCCTGATTTCGAACTGCTCGCCTTAAAGTTCGATCCCGGATATCCGGACCCGCGTTTCAGGGACACGGAAAAGACGCGGGACCAGTATTCGGAAGGATTGACCATCCTGCGTTCGCCCCAGTGCCCCTATTCCGAGAAGAACGTTACCGCGATTATGGAGACCGCAAGGAAAAAATATGGTCTTTCCCCCCGATTAATCGAGATGGACAATGCGGAGTCAGTCCAGAATTCGCCGTGTGCGTTCGGGACCTTCTGTATTGTGTATGACGGAAAGGTCATCAGTCACCATCCCATCAGCAACGGGAGGTTCGAAAATATCATGGATACATTGAGAAAATGAATTGTAGATGCAGGTCCTTGTAGTTCTCGCTCACCCGAATGAACATAGCTTCAACCATGCGATTGCCCGGACAGTGTGTGAAACTCTGAAAGTGAACAATCACCAGGTCACCTTCCTTGATTTATACAAAGAGGGATTCGACCCCCTGCTCCCGGCATCCGAATTTTCAAAAGATACAGTCCTTAACCAAACGATTGAACATCACTGCCAAATCCTGTCCGGGGCGGACGGCATCGTGATCGTCCACCCCAACTGGTGGGGAATGCCGCCGGCAATTCTGACCGGATGGATCGACAGGGTGTTCCGGCCAGGGCGTGCGTACCGGTTTGTTGAGGGGGATTCGGGGGAAGGAATCCCAGAAGGCCTGCTCAAAGCCAGGGCCGCTGTTGTACTCAATACATCCAATACAAAAGAGATGCGGGAGATGCTGGTGTTTGGAGATCCTCTCGAACGGATCTGGAAGGGCTGTATTTTTAAGTTATGCAGAGTCCACAGGGTATATCGGAAGATGTTTCGGGTGATCGTGACAAGCACCCATGAACAACGAGTCGCGTGGCTTGAGGAGACAAGGGGAATTATCAATGAAATTTTTCCTTCGGATGACATGGCGGGGCGGAAAACCAGCATCTGATGGGAAGAAAAACCATAGACTCTCTTCCTTATCCCAAATATGCCCTATACGGCCTCTGTTTACCCAAATTTTTTATCCTGTTTCCGTTTCCATCGGAAATAGTGCTCACCCGCATGAAAAAATACAATAAAATCCATCCTTTTCGCGAAATATCCATTGAGCATCAAGGAAAAAAATGCTCTTTATTGCCCCGGATATAGTGACTCTTAAGGCATGGGTAGTTTAACCTTTATGGGGAGAGAACGTCTGCTGGAAGCCTTCTATGGAGAGGTCTGAAATGACAAGTATTCGTGCCTGCTGCGGGTTTCTCTGCAGCGATTGCCGTGCTTTTTAAAGAGAACATCCACTCTGATGCCGATTGGGAACGGCTGAGTGTCGTGTTCCGCGATCTCTATGGATATGCTATCGTACCCGAGGCTGTATATTGCGACGGATGCCTCGAACCGGATGAGAACAATCCCCGGAGACTTGGGACCAATCGATGCCCCATCCGGGATTGTGTGCTTGAAAAGGGGATCACTCATTGCGGGAAATGCGATATATTTCCCTGCGACCTGATGGAGAGGCACCTGGCAACCATTGAGACAGTGGTTGCCAAAGCCCGCGAAGTGCTGACGCCGGAAGAGTTTCGGGATTTCGTGGAGCCGTATCTGATCAGGGGATTGCCTCACAGCGACTGAAAGAGAGTAAATGTGTAGGAAGACTTTTTGGAGTCTACAAGAATGAAGCACAATCAGGAAATACTTTCACCCCACTCCCCCTTTTCCTTATAAGGCTTCCAGTCAAATGAGAGATTTGAAGCATGAGAATATTCCACATCGCCGACACTCACCTCGGCCTCTCGCAGTTCAACAGGCTTGATCCTGAATCGGGGATGAACCTTCGCGAGAAGCAGATCTACGAGAATTTTCTCGCGGCGATCGACGGGATCATCATACAGAAGCCCGATGTGCTTGTCCATGCAGGAGACCTGTTCGACACGGTGAAACCGAAGAATAAAGCCTTTTCGACAGCCATGGAAGCACTCGAACGACTCCATGAAGCCGGGGTCCCCCTCGTGATCATTGCCGGCAACCACAGCATGGTCAAAACCCGGTACACGACCTCGCCCTTCGAAGTGCTGGCATATCACCCGGGTGAGATATTCGTAGCGTATTCTTTCCGGTACGAACACGTGGAGCTCGGGGATACCGTATTTCACCTTATCCCAAACATGCTTCGCCCCGAGGATTACAGGACGGCCTATGACAACATTGAGCCTGTACGGGACCATCACAACGTGCTTGTCACACACGGACTGGCAACGCAGATCCGGGACAAGCGCCTCGCTACGGTGGCGGAGCACGAGCTGGACAACACGATCCTCTCAGACGGGTTCGACTATATCGCACTCGGGCATTACCACCGACAGTCGCAGATCACGGGCAACGCATGGTATTCGGGATCGCTCGAATACCTGTCGTACGGTGAGATCTCCGACCAAAAGGGTGGACTCCTTGTTGATCTCGGCAGAACCTCCGGAGAGACACCCCCAACACCCAGTCCCATCGATCTCCCCAGAACCCCGATGATCAACCTCGGCACCATTTCCTGCAGAGGGGTACCTCCTTCGGAGATCACAGGTGAAATCCTCTCCCGGGTAGCACAACAGGGGGTCCCCTCTCTCGCAATGGCGCAGGTGACGCTCGACGGGCTCTCGAGGGAGCATGGGAAGGGTATCGATATGCGGGAGCTCGCCTCTGTCCGTGAGAGTCTGCTTGACCTGAAGATCCGGGTCCTGTCGACGGAAGAAGACCGGCCCGTCCCCCTTCAGCAGGACGTCCGGGCGATCGACTACCTCCAGGAGTTCTCCTCTTTCGTGGGAAAACAGCAATTGAATGCAAAACAGAAGCAGTACGTCGCACAGTGCGGCTCCAACGTCCTCCGATCCGTGATGGACAGGCACCGGGAGGAGTCGGAATGATCCCAGTCCGTGATACCCGGGGATGCATCATAAAAAGCCAGGCCCGGCAGGACCCGGGGAATTATATCGGAGACCGGGTCGGGGGCTGGAGATGATCTTCAGGGTTTGTATCCCGGTGAAGGATCGCAGATGTCGAATCCGAATCATTCCCGGTGATCGTATCAGGAACGATCGGAAAGATCGGATGACCTCCGGATGTGGTATCCCGAAGAGAAAGCGCGGATATGGTATCCAGAAGAACCGGGAGCCCTGCCCATGATCCTCAACCGGATCATTCTTTCGAATTTCAAGCGGTTCCGGCACCAGGAGATCCGGTTCAGGGACGGCATCACAGGTATCCTCGGCAATAACGGGACCGGGAAGAGCAGCATCGTGGAGGCGATCTTCTTTGCCCTGTATGGCGTACAGGCGACCGGGATCTCCTCGGATTACATCGTATCCTCGTTCGCATCCCCAAAGGACAAGTGTGAAGTCCGCCTTGACTTCCGGATCGGAGGGGATGAGTACACGGTCCACCGGACGTTTAAAAAAGGAAAGGCTGTCCAGCACGACGCAACGTTCCACAAGGGAGGAAAGCTCCGGGCGACAGGCGTTTCCCAGGTCGACACCGAAGTGAGGAGAACCCTCGGAATGGGGCCGGTCGACTTCCGGAATACTGTCTATGCGGCCCAAAAAGACCTCCTTACCCTCCTTGAGAATACTCCGGGGAAGAGGAAGGAATGGTTCCTTCGGGCGCTCGGCATTGATTACCTGAAGACCGAGAGCGACAGGATTTTGAAAGAGCGGGGAGATGCCAAGGACAGGGAACTGAAACTGCTGGAGGGGGAACTGAAGGGACTTGTCGATCGGCATGACCCGGAAGAACAGAAAAATTTGGATGCATTGGCGGTCACCCTTCGATCCGCCCTCCATGACCTGAACCTGCAGGTTGAGAAACATACAGAAACGAGGAAGCGGATCGCGTCGGAACTACAGCAGTTCTCCGAAAAGAAGACCGAGTATACCCGCCTCGTCGAGCGGCACAATTCACTCGTGAGCGAGGCAGCGGGGCTCATCCGGCAGAGTGACCAGATCACTGCACAGATTGCAAATCTTGCCGGACTTGAACAGGAGCACAGGAAACTCGAGCAGGAAGTATCCGGGCTTGACGCAAAGAAAAAGAAGCTCGAAGAACTTCAAAAGCAGAAGATGGAGTTCGAGCGGTTGGTCAGCGAGCAGAAGTTCGCAGACCGGGAGTGCACGGCGCTGAAGGCGAGAGTGGAGAAGGAGAGGACCAGGCACGAAGCCCTGGACCGGGATTCGGCCCGGCTTGCGTCGCTACGAAAAGGGGTCCGGAACCTGCTGCAGATCGGACCGGAAATCCCTGATACGGATCTTGAGCAGGCCGTTCTTTCCAGGGAAGCAGAAATTCTCCATACTGACGGTATACTGGCAGCCCGGCTGGAGCAGCTCGTCGCGGAAAGGACCCAGCTGGTTCAGGACTGGAAGACCATCGAAGGAGCAGGATCCGAAGGAGTGTGCCCCCTCTGCCGCCAGACCCTGGGGACCCACTTCGGGGAGATCAGGCAGGAGTTCTCTTCGAGGCTCGACCGGATCGGGGAGGATGCAATGCAGGTGTGCAGCGACCAGGAACGGCTGAAAGGCGAGAAGGACAAGATCCACACCCAGAAACCCGCACTCCACGAGATCCGGAGCATCATGGAACGGTTGAAGACCAGGACTTCTCTTGAAACCGAGATCAGAGACCTCCTGTCCCAGTTGCAAACCAAAGAGGAGTCAGGGAGGGCAATCCTTACCCGGATCCAGGAACTTGGGTACGAAGAGGCCGTGTTCATACAGGCGGGGAGAGATGTCGCGGAACTGGAGAAGATCCAGGCACGGTTCATCGAGACCGGGAAAAGGATCGCACATGGTTCAGCGCTAAAAACCCAGGCAGCGGATCTCGCGACCCGGATCCAGCAGAAACAGGGTGAAATCACCACCCTGAAAGATAAAATTGATCGCTCGGAGTTCAATCCTGAGATCGGCACCCGGCTCGAACAGGAACTCGGAGAGATCGATACGACTCTTCGAACTGCCGGGGCAGAAATCGCAGGGACGACGGAGAAGGTCCGGAATACGGAGGAGAAGATCGAGAGACACCGGAAAGAGGAGGCTGCGATGCAGGACCTGAACACGCGGATCGCGAAGATTGGAGAAGAGATCGAACTCCTCCGGCTGACCCGCTCCCTGATCGGAGAATACGTACTGTACCTCATGCAGGTCGTGCGAAGTCGGATCGAGGGAGAGGTGAGCCGGATCCTCGCCGAGATAACCGGAGGCCGGTACGAACAGGTGCTTCTCGACGAGGACTTCAACCTCCTGGTCCGGGATATCGACAATGATTACCCTATAAGCCGGTTCAGCGGAGGAGAGCAGGATGATATCGCGGTTGCCCTTCGGATAGCCCTCTCCCGGTACCTTGCCGAGCTTCACCAGGTGCACGAAAGCACGCTCCTAATCTTCGACGAGATCTTCGGGAGCCAGGACGAGGAACGGAGAACAAACCTCCTCACGGCACTCAGGACCCAGGAGACCCGGTTCCCCCAGATACTCCTGATCTCTCACATCCCTGATATCCAGGGCGAATTTTCAACCACCATGATGGTGGAAATGAGTACCGATCTCTCGAGCATTGTCCGGGAAGTGACCTGATGGTTCAAAATTCCGAATTCCTCCGTACCGCGGAGACCATGGCGGAACGGATATGGAGCATCATCCCCGAAGACATTGTGGACCTTTTTGCAGAAGCGAGCGGGTTTACACAGGAGGATTTCCGATCCTGCACAAAATATCCATCCGGTGAAGTCTGTGCAGTCGATGGAAGTAATGCCTTCCTCCTTGAATCGGGGAGCATGGCAATTGCGGCAGTCAGGGCTGCTCAGAGCACATTTCTCAATATGGAGAGGGTCAGGCGCTCGCTCACCCCACTCCATCTTGCCCTTATCGACAATGAAGAGGAAAACGACGACTTCCTCTGCCTGTACATGGAATGCTTCGGGCAGAGACCAGGTACCCCGCTCAGCAACGACGACCGCACCCGGACTGCAGGAATCCTCCGCGATACGGTGGAATACTGGGTCATGGCACAGATGGCATCCGCGCTCAGTTCCGGCGCCCTGCTCCTCTGCGATGGCCCGCTCCGCGTCTCCCATGCAAGCCATGACACGGTCCTTACCATGATCGAAGAAGAATGCAGGTCGAGGCAGATCGACCTTGCAGGAGTGAGCAAACAGACCCCTGCCACATGGGGAGGCGGCCACCCGCTCCTCCCATCGGTTGCCGGTCTTGCAATTGCACTGGATATCCCTGCTCCCTGGTGGATCCGGATCGATCCGGAATTGCTCGACCGCACTCAGTTCCCCCAGTGGCAGCACGGGGAGATGTACATCGCCCTTCTGCACCCGAGAGCAAAATCCCCGTTCAAGATCGAGCTTCAGAGCGATCTTTTGGAACCTGATGCGGAGCGAATCATGAATCGCCTCGCGGCGTCTTCAGGTGACGGCAGGATCCCGGGATACCCCTATCCCCTGTTCGATGCTCACCGGGCATGTGTTCTCACCCAGGAGATTGTGGAGGATGCGAGATCCGCACTGATGAACCGGATCGCCTCGACCGGCATCAGACGACATACCTATGAGCTTCTGTTTGGAGATTATCATGATGAATTTGCGCGATACTGATATTGGTGACCATTCGAAATTCCGCCTGATCGGGAGATCGGTCCTCTCATACCGGTTTATTGCTCCCTATGATGCCACGCTCTATATCGGCGAGATCAAGAAGATCACGGATGCTACAAAAGGAGTCACGTTCTTCGCGAAGGTCACCGACCTTTCCCATGACAGCAACTTCGCGGATGGCAGGTGGGACACCAGGGTATATGCCGAACAGTTCTACGGTCTTGGCGAGGACGTTTTTCTTACTGTCGAAGCCGTTCCTCTCGGCTACGTGGACCATACAGACGGCAAATTCCACAAGCCGAGGACTATTCCCTCGAAATTTTCAAATGTGGGAGACCCGGATGCAGAGGACTTCAGGTTCCTTACCGACCTGATGGGAGAGATCGAGGTCGGCCTGATGCGGAGCGGCCAGGACGTGATCCGGGATGTTGCAGTCCGAATCCCCGCACGGGTGCTTCCCCAGCACATGGGGGTCTTTGCGACCACCGGAATGGGCAAGAGCAACTTCATGAAGACCTTCTGCGCCTCCTGCATGAAGGAGAAGAAGTTCGGGCTCCTCATTGTTGACCCCCATGGGGAATATGTCAGCGGGGGAAAATCATCAATCGGGGAACCGACAAAAGGTCTTGTCCATTACACCGGAGGAAAAGACGGCCTTGCTATCTTCACGATTCGCCCCGAATCAGATCGGAAGAAGTACGGAATGAACCGGCTCTCAATCCAGTACGATGATTTCAGGATCGGGGATCTCGCGATCCTCTACGATCTCTCCGCCGCACAGTCCGAGATCGTGGAGGCATTTTCGGGTGTCCCGGGAAGGGAGTTGATTGAATTCTTCAAATCCATCGATCCCGAGATTTTCCCCATCCGGGACCCGCTCGCTGCCGGCGTCGCGGAAGGCAGTCTTGCATGGAAGATCAGGAACTCCATGGGAGGGCCCATCAGGGTGATCAAGAGTCATATCGAAAATATCGTCAACGGGAACAAGGCTTTCTTCAAAGCGCAGGGATCTTCTGTCACCGAGATCATCAACAACCTGCATGAAAACCGCGTCGTGCTTATCGACATCCCTGACATGAGCGAACGGAGCGAACTCTTCGTGCTCTCCATCATCACCCGGACCATCATGGATCGGCACCGGTCGGAGACCCGGGGATACGGGATCGATGAGCGGCATGAAGCATCTCATCAGGTCCTGATCACCATCGAGGAGGCACAGAGGGTGCTCGCAAGCGGAGGCTCCTCGACCCAGGTGTTCCGCGAATGCGCGATGGAAGGCCGCAAATTCGGCGTCGGCCTCTGCGTGATCACGCAGCAGCCGAAGAACATCGATCCAAAAGTGCTCGCCCAGATCAACACCTTTGTGGTCATGGGCCTGGGCGATCGCGGTGATCGCGATATCATCATGGGGAGTGCGAAGCAGGATCTCTCGAGGATGGAGATCGAGATCCAAACGCTTGATCGGGGTGAAGCGATCATCAGCACCATCGGGATCCCGTTCCCGGTCAGCACACGCATTCACAAGTTCGAGGACTATATCGGCGAGTTGAACAAGGGTAAGAAGGCGCCAATTTCCGAAGGCCTGGACTCCGGATTTTGACCACTCTTTCTCTCAATTTCAGCCGGATGAGAGAAAATCCTTTTTCTTACCGCCAAATTATGACCTTCCCTGACACATTCATCCTAATTTTCCAGTCCCCCGGTCCATCGGGTATCTTTTAACCAGTCCTTCTCATATTAGTATGGTGATACGGTGTCCAGACCGGCAATCGACGCAGTGTTTGAGGCAATGTTTATTCTCACCGATCTCCGGGTCATACTGAGGGAGACTGCTCCCGGCCATGTGCTTTCTCCGGCCCAGCAGGAGGAGACGCTCACCCTGTTGCACACCCTCGAGACGCAGGTAGAGATACTCAGGCGGGAGCTTCTGGCATGAAGTGTGCAGGATCGATCGATGTGCGGGATATCGACGAATCGTCCATCAATATCGACCCTATTCAGGTTGGCGGGCGGCTTACTGCCGAGGCAATGAAGGCGATAATTGCCTACGGCGATGGATATTCGATCTGCGATAACTGTCGCAAACCATTCAGGCTGGATTACATCAAGACTCCTCCTGTTGATGTATTCATGCGGGACCTCGCGGCTTTCCTGCACATGGATGTTGCACGGGTGGTCCCGGGTGCCCGCCGGGGGTTCCAGGCAGTTGCTGATACGTACGTGCAGAAGAATGATCCCGTGCTGATCACCGCACTCTCCCACTATACCGAGGTGCTGGCAATCGAGAGCAGGGGAGGCATTATCAGGGAGATCCCGAAGACTGCGGAGAACCTGATCACCCCTGATGCCACTGCCACCAAGATTGAGGAAGTCACCAGGGAGACAGGAAAGACGCCCTCTCTCCTCTTCCTCGACCATGTTGACTACCAGTACGGCAACCTGCACCCGGTCTGGGACATCACACGGATCGCACACCAGTATGACATCCCGGTCCTTCTCAACGGCGCCTACACCGTGGGCATCATGGAGGTCGATGGAAAAGAGATAGGTGCGGATTTTGTTGTAGGGTCCGGGCATAAGAGCATGGCTGCCCCGGCCCCGTCAGGCGTGCTTGCAGCAACCAGCGAGCGGGCATCCGAAGTGTTCCGGACCACGTCCGTGAAGACGGATATCACCTCACGGACATTCGGGATCAAGGAGGTGGAGATGATGGGCTGCACGCTCATGGGTGTCACGCTTGTCGGCATGATGGCCTCATTTCCCCGTGTTCAGGAACGGGTGAAACACTGGGAAGAGGAACTTGCACACGGAAACCTCGTCGTCGAAGCCTTAAAAAGCATACAGGGCACCGATATACGGAGTGAGTACCCCAGGAAACACACGCTCACCCGCGTGGACACGACGAATTCCTTTGACGAGGTGGCAAAAACCCATAAAAAACGCGGATATTTTCTTTCAAGCGCTTTGAAAGCCCGGGGAATCGCGGGCACCATACCCGGGGCAACAAAAGTCTGGAAGTTCAACACGTACGGAATGACAAAAGCACAGGCAGACCATGTGGCCACCTCATTCAGGGAAATCGCCGAAGAAAACGGAATTCCCTCCCGCTAACACATCTTGTTTCCCAGCCCGTCTCACGTTGAAAAGACACACACATCCCATTTTCGTATCCTAATACCTAATACCGACCCCGATATCCTCTTTAACCATTGCAGCTCTCAAGGAACACCTCAATAACCCGATCATTCCGGACTTCCGGATGGAACATCACCCCGAAGAAGGGGCGTTTTGGATCCCTGACTGCCTGGATACACATGGCTGATTCGGCAAGCCTTTCCCATCCAGGAGGAGGCAGGCAGGAATGTGAATGGAGCTGGTATGCCTTGAAGGAGGAGGACTTGGGCATGAATGGATGAGGAGAAGTCACCTTCACGTCAGTCATTCCAATCTCGCATCCCGGTCTTATTGACCCGCCGAATATCATGCAGAGAACCTGCATCCCTGCACAGATTCCCAGGACAGGTATTTCGCAATCCCGGAGCCAGGAAAAATGTTCCAGATGTTCCAAAAAACCGTTGTCTTTCAATGCAGTACCGCAGATGATGATGCCGCTGGCATGTGTCCATTCATGGTCCTGCATGGATGCATAGTGCTGATATTTCCAGGTATGCCCGCATCTCTCGACAATCCGGGCAACAGGATTGACGAATTCATCACGCCCGAGGGATTCTTCCCGGATTCCCGGGTCAACAACGATGATCATTTCTCCTCCAGGCTTGCCCGTTTCACGTTCAGAACCCCCCGGAAATTACAATATTTTTTTTCTGATTCCTGGATTGCGATCTTCTTTCTGAAAAAAGGTGCATCCAGGACCAGTGTTTCATATTCCCCTCCTTCACCGGTGAGGGTGATCCCATAGTGTTGTGCATACTCAGAGAGGAGCATTGTTGCATCCCCATCAAGTTCCCTCCCAAGCCACGATTCATCAAACGGCTCGGAAAAGACCCCGGATATGACAACCCGGAATCCTGATACACGCAGGTTCTCCATATATCTCGCGGGATCAGTATACCACAGCGGGTTGAAACACCAGAGACCCAGGGCGTGGCAGATCCGCTGTATTCTTGATGATTGGTACACCGACATGAGGGCACCTGTAACCACACCCTCAATCTCATGGTCGTTGACCGCACTCTCAAGAGCCCTCGTAAGATCGGAGAGTTCTTTCTCTTCAATTCCCTCAGTCCGGACCGAAACCAGTGGCAGGCCTGCGGCCTCTGCCTGCAGAGGGACCATGTGGAGGTTCGGGGTGTGGAACATATAACTTTCAGGATTCTCTGGAAAGAGGGTGATCAGGCAGGCAACCTCTTCTTTTTGCATGGCCAGAAAACACGCGTAGAGCGAGTCTTTGCCACCTGAACAGAGAACGCCGAGTTTCATGGGTGGTCAGCAGTGTCGTGAAGCATCTGATGTGAAAGGAGAAGAATGTCACGGCATACTGAGTACTCACTCAACCAGTTTTTGAGAATCATGACGCAGTATCACTGGTGATGGTTTAATGGCGTCCTCTTACGATAATTCACATATTTATCATGAATATATGGAATGTATAATCACAGGATGATTATCTGAATACCAGATGCTATGAATTTCTATGACTGCAGGTAACCTCATATCATTTACCCCGACGATGAAACGGGTGATCCTCTTCATCGCGATAATCAGCAGCTTCATCACCCCCTTTGATGGTTCATCGGTGAATATCGCGCTTCCCTCAATCGGGGAAGAGTTCTCGCTGGATGCCGTTACCCTTTCCTGGATCACCACCGCATACCTTCTTTCCATCGCCATTCTCCTTGTCCCGTTCGGAAAACTCGCAGATATCTTCGGGAGAAAACGAATTTTTCTCTGGGGGATCTCCATATTCACTCTCGCCTCGTTCCTTGTGACGTTTTCCCCTGATGTAATGATGCTGATTTCACTCCGCCTCCTCCAGGGTGCAGGGTGTGCGATAATCTTCGGGACGAGCCTTGCCATACTCTCGGCAGCGTATCCCCCGGGAGAGAGGGGAAGGCACTCGGGATCTCGATTGCCGCGGTCTACCTCGGCCTTTCGCTTGGTCCTTTCCTTGGCGGGATACTCACCGAGACAATGGGCTGGCGCAGCATATTCCTGGTCAATGTTCCTCTCGGCATCCTCTGTATCCTCTTCACGGTATGGAAATTGCCGATGGAATGGCGCGATGCAGAAGGGGAACACTTTGATCTCGCGGGCTCGGTTCTCTGGGCAGCCTCGCTGGTCGCATTCATATACGGGCTTTCTATCCTTCCCGATCTGACAGGAATCGCATTGATTGGAGGCGGCATAGTCATTGGACTCTTTTTTATACTCCTTGAAATCCGAAGGCCCTTCCCTGTCCTGAACATGCACCTCTTTCTCAGAAACCGGGTCTTCGCATTCTCAAACCTTGCTGCCCTCATCAATTACAGCGCAACCTATGCTGTCACATTCCTCCTCTCGCTCTACCTCCAGATCGCACAGGGTTTCTCCGCTGAATATGCAGGCCTGATCCTCGTTGCCCAGCCGGTCGTCCAGGCACTTTTCTCACCACTCGCGGGAAAACTTTCTGATCGGATCGACCCTGGCCGGGTAGCGTCGGCAGGGATGGCGCTTACGGTCGCAGGTCTCCTGCTTCTCACGTTTCTCAATGCCAGTACTACGATTCCGTATATCCTCGGGTGCCTTGTGCTCCTGGGAGCAGGATTTGGAATCTTCTCTTCTCCCAACACCAATGCGATCATCAGTTCGGTGGACCGGAAGTCCTACGGGGTCGCTTCGGGAATGGTGGGGACCATGCGGCTCGTGGGGCAGATGCTCTCGATGGGCCTTGCGATGACCGTCTTTGCCATTTTCATCGGCAGGGTGTCACTTGAATTGGCTCCACTCTCCTCGTTTATCGACAGTATCCGCGTAGCGTTCATCATCTTCTTCGCCATGTGTCTCATCGGCATGGTATTCTCTCTTGTACGTGTGAAAAAATCATGAATATGTGCTTTTTCAAGATATGGGAAAAGTCAGGGTAAACGCGCTGATCTGTCTCTGTAATGCACTCAAACAGAGAATGAAAGATGAAGAATGGAAGCAATGGGCCGCTTATTTTTTTTCAGCCTTTTCCGCATCCTCTTTCTTCATGATCTTAAGCTCGCAGGTGCGATCCCCCGTGCACATGCTGCGCACGAAACGCAGGGTATATTCCGGATTCAGGGCTTCGACGGTCGCGATGGAGAATGCCAGGCAGCGGGAAAGAAGGCACTCTGTCCCTCCTCTCATCGCAAGTTCCCGTGCGATGAACGGGCAGCGCTTTATCATGAGAACAGATCGTTCCGAATTGATGGGAATCTCTTCGGTTCGGAGATCCGGGCCGAAAAATACCAGGAATATGATCCGGAGAGTATCCATGATGTTCCTGGCATCAGTGGATGGAAGACCTGCGCTCTCTGCAAATGATCGTGCCTCACTGGCCAGCTGCATCCATATCTCGTGTTCGAGCGTGTCGTACTGATCACCCACCGCATCGCGGAAGGTGATGTCGTACATCACAGGCAGACTTGTAAAGAGGCGGGATACAACCTGCCACTTCAGTTCGGGGGATATCGGATCCCTGACAGGCATACGGTGGTGTCGCCCGGCGGGCTTATATTCCTTCCCGCGTTCCTGCAATCGATTCCGGGAAGACTCCCCTGCCCGCTTGTTCAAGGTAGGCACGGTAATGCTCTTCAACCTCATGTGCTCCTGCATTCGCGTAGCAATACCGGCAGAGGTGCATGCATGTCGAGTACTGGCCAATGTCCTTGCTCGCGATACACCCGCACGGCCCTCTCTGGCCCGGATCCTTGAGGTGCCTGAAGGGGACGTTCTTCCCGCCCGCCCTATCAGCAGGTGCCGGCTCCCCGAGGAACTCCATCAGCATCCGGTCATCCGGGAATTCTTCTTTCAGCAGTTCACCGGAAATACACTGGCCCCGCCTGATGCCGAATTCCGAGAGATCTTCTGCTTCTCCGCAGGCCGATATCGAAAGATCCCAGTCAGCACTCATACCCTGCAGGCCGCTGCAGAACTCATGCATCTCATCGCGTGTGAATTCGCGGATTCCTGTCACTCTCTCATTCCGGAGGTTCCGACATACACGGGAGTATTTTGCGATATCGATGAAACTGATCACCATCCGTCGTGTATGGTGACGGAGCAGGGAACCTATCCGTTCCACTCTCGAGAGAAGATCATCGACGGAGAGGGTGTCTGCGAGGATGAGGGGATCAAAACGCCAGACAACCCTTCCCTCCCCTACGATTTTTGAGAGGGCGATAAATGTCTCTACCCGGTTTGACAGGTCCGGGATACGGGGTTCAAGACCCTCATCAACGTAATCATTCAGAGTAAGAAGGAAGTAATAGGGAATTTTTTTCTCATCAAGGAGTGGGAGAAATTTCAGGAAAGGGGCGGGATTCTTCGACCAGAATGCAAGAGCCCTTGTCCGCGCAAAAGAGACATAATATTTTTGCCTGTTCCAGGGATTTTCCCAGGCAGCATAACCCCGATCCAGCCGGTGCATGAACCAGTCTCCAAAAAAAGCGGGTATATCCGTAGACCTGCTGGCAGAGATGATCACGGGAGCCGTCGCATCCCTGGAAATGCCACCATCGTCAAGGATTTGCACATGTTCCCATCCTTTAAATCTCCCTGGCATATTCTCTCTCTGTAGTATACTTACGAGCACATCCCCAATAACCCTCCCGGGCAGCAGGAGGCTCAGGCTGTCTCATTCAGGCAAGCTATATCAAAAAGGAGGGCTAATCAGATTGATCGGATACATCCTGGCAGGATCAAGGGTGTAAGGGACGGGCAATGGGCATCCGGTTTTTCCGTGGGCAGAAGATAAAATACGAGCATGAATTCAGCCAGCTTCGTGAGATAGTCGAGATACTCAGGAAAGAGTATCCCACGGAGCCTGTGTACCTCCTCACCGGGGTTCTTGTCGCAAACGGGCAGATTGATTGCGTGATCCTCACGAAAAACGGTCCCCTCATCCTCGATCTCAAGGCATTTCGGGGGGAGATCACCGGCGTTGAGAACGGGAAATGGGAGGTAAAGACAAAAGACGGCCCCCTGCCCCTTCCAAACCTTTTCCTCCAGGCAAAGATTCACCGCCAGGATTTCATAGATCGCATCATCCCAACATGCAGGAGCCAGTTTCCCCATGTTGGGGAGACAAACCTCCGGAAGACGGGTTCCTGGCTCTACTTATGCAAAGGCAGCACCTATCCCGAGGGCCAGATCGATTTTCGCAAGGTAAAATGGTTCCGCATTGTCACGGGAGATGACCTCATCCAGAAGATGAGATTCATGGAATCCGGGTACACCCTGCGAATACAGGACATGGATGCCATCGTAAGAGCGCTCCGGCTCGAAGAGTATTCGTTCGAGGATGATGCCCCCCTTGTCCCGGCGGCAAAAACCAGGAAGAAGCCGCTTGTCTCGAGAACCACCCTCATCATTCTCTTGATTATCCTCGCCCTCTTCTGCATCGGCCTCTTTGTCATCCTGGCATTCCCAGGCGCGAAAGTCGCCGCGGCGAATGCCCTGCAGGGGGTGATTACCCTGACAGGCGGATGGATGCATACGGTTGCGAAGGATTCTTTCAAAAAAAATTCATCGGTCCAGGACAGCCAGCAGGCACTCATCTATCTAAACCGCCTCCGCATGGGAGAGGGTGAAACCCCGCTCTCCTTTGACGAACGGGCGTACACCCTCGCACTCGTCCGTGCACGGGATATGGCTGAGTATAAGTATCTCAACTATACCAATCCGGAAACAGGCTCATCCACGCTTGCATTGAAACGATGGCACGGTTTTTCTGAAAATGAGAGCGTATTCGAGACGTTATACAGCCAATGGACAGGGTATACTCCGGGGATCGAGAGGCAGGCTATCGACTCATGGATCACCGATTCCGGGAACCGCCAGAGGCTCCTGTTTGACCACCCATCCGGAGGAATGGCGTGCGCAGATGGCTATTGCTCCTATATCGGGGTGAGGCATATCCCGGCACAGGGAATGAACCCCACATCTTCACCCATGAATGCGACCGTGAACGCATCGGCGTGAGCCAGGCTCAACCCTGTTCATTCGCCTGCAATTTCCCGTTGAGTACAGTATAGATCTGGAGATATTCAAGCGTCTCCGATACATGGGATTGCATCTCGATTTTTTCTTCCATCGCGAGGATATCCTCAACCCGCGAGGTGGTTGCAGCGATCCTCGGGACGACCGAACACGCAAGGTCTCCCGGGTGAGGATCGAACGTGCCGATCCTCTTTGCCAGCTGCACCGTCTCCTGCTTATCGTACGCAACCAGGGGCCTGAGCAGCGGAACTGTCGCAGCACCTGAGACCACTGCCAGGTTGTCCAAGGTCTGCGAGGCAACCTGTCCCAGACTGTCCCCGGTGCAGAGTGCAAGATGTCCCTGTTGTTTCGCAAGTTCACTTCCAAGATACATCATGAACCGCTTGCACAGGACGCAGCGAAGGCGGGGAGTTGCCCTTGCTATAAGCGTTGCATAAAACCTGCTGGCATCCGCGTAAAAGAGTGTCATGGGAAACCCAGAACACCAGGTCGAAAGAATGGAGAAGTGGCGGAGTGCAGTCGGCAGGACGTCCCGCCCTGCAAAGTCCCCGGAACCGATGTGCAATGCGTCGACAACGCAACCCCGCCGCATCATCTGCCAGATTGCAACCGGAGAGTCGATGCCGGATGAGAGAAGGGCCAGGATCTTCCCCTGGGTTCCCCAAGGCAGACCTCCGGGTGCCCTTATCCGCGAATCATATACCAGCCCGCCAAATTCCCGGAGTTCGACAAATACCTCGTACTCAGGCGAACTGAGGTCAACAATCGCAGTGGGGACAGCATGTAGAATTGCAGAACCCACATCTGCACCCAGTTCCTGGCTCGTGATTCCTTCAACACCCTGGCGGCGGGCCCTGACGGCAAATCGCTGACCGGGGTGGAGCCCTGCGGTTGCACGTCTCACCGCAGCGTTTTTCACTTCTTCCGGATCAGGGGGAGTCAGGGTACACACCGCCACATCCACGACCCCGAATATGCGTGAAATGATCCCGGCCATCTCATCAGGCTTCTCGCCGTGCAGGATGATCCGTCCCCGGTGTACCTCTGCCCGGAACGAGAGTCCTCCCGATTCAAGTGCCCGCCCGCAGTTCCGGAGAAGAAGTCCCACGAAGTGGCGCTTGACCGGCTCACTCTTGAGGAAGAGCTCCCCGTACCGGAGCATCACTCCCTGCTCTTCCGATGAAGTACGTCCGGGCATCATGGCTCAAAGGAGGTTGGATGTGAATACTGATAAAAACAGGGTGGCCCGGGATGCAGGACCGGTAATTTATACGATGTGATTTATAAAGGAATGCATCCAGGGAAAAATGCCCAACCAGGAATTTTCCAGGTCGTGAACCGGCAAGGCCACCGGTTTTCCTGTCAAATTCCGATACACCTTTAATATACAGGAGAATACCTGTAAGATAATGGCTAAAAAGAAGGAGAAAGCTGCGAGCGTTGAAGAACCGCTCAAATTGTTCTATATCTTCTATAATCAGGAGCGGTGGGACAATTGGATACACACGCTCCGGGAATCGAATTTCGAGGCTGATACCAAGAGCGAAGAGATGCCTGAAGGGTATACCACGCTCTATAACTTCTCGATGGACATCACCCTCTCGGTGTTAAAGATTGTAAAACTCTTCCAGAACGGAAGGTATACCAAGGAAGAAGCACTCGAGAAGCTGAATGCAGTCGAGGCCATTGTGATGTGCGAGGCCCCGGAGGACGAGCTTGAGGAATATGTCGAATCCCTGCAGCTCTCGCTCCTCGTCCTCTTTGCCAGCTGCCGGAAATTCATTGACGGCGTATACTCAACAGATATCAAGACACTCGTCAAGGAAGGAAAAAAGACGGTCGAGAACGACATGGAGAGAGCACTCGACATCGCAGCCGATATCGGGGCCAGCGTTATTCACGGGGCTTCATGCTGCGGAAAATATGTCAAGGATGACATCGAGCAGCCCACTCTCTTTGACGAATGGCTCATCGAGGTCGAGAGCATGGCCGAGGCGGTCGCCTCGCTGAAGAACTTCGATGAAGAGGCCGGCGAGACGTGATTTCCCAGAAAGCCCGGTTCAGGCATGCCAGGAAACTGGAACGCCTGGCGGGGTACAGGCTTCCTGACCAGGCTTTCCATGGCGCCACGCTTGAGGCAGTCTCATCCAGGCTCAACTTCGACCGGCTTGATCATACCCTTCACGAACAAATCCTCAACTTCATCCACTCATTCATGCGATGCACCTGCCGTGAAACCCCCCAGTGCGGCTGCCCCGAGAAAAAATTCTCCCGGGAGGTCCTTGAACTGCGGGAAAACGGCCTCGATCATCGCCAGATAGCCCAGTACCTCCAGGAACAGTACGGGATTGATATATACCCTGCCGATATCCTCTCGTTCCTCGAGGACTCTGTCCATGTACTCGAGGCAATCCGTGATATCGCCCACCTTCAGGCGATGTCCACGCTCTCCAAAAGGGCTGATGCCCACATCGAACTCCTGGAACGGTGACTACCCCCAGGATTTCTCTTTTTTCCATAGCCTGCATATGAGGCAATTCACCGATTGAATCATGAACCAGAACTCTCTAATGAGAGTATCAATCAGAACAAAAATTAAACCGCAGAATACCCTGCACCCCACAGGATGCATGGTGAAGAATGAAAGCATGAGATTTCACTCATATATGATGATTCCTTTGATGACGGGGTGTCACTGGTGAAACAAATACTCTCTGTAACCTGGCCATACGTACCTGGAGGGGAGATACCGTGCGTTCTCTGCAGTGATACAGGACTCACGTTTCCCGATCTTTTTTCCTCAATAAGGCCGCTCCTCGAGCGGGACGGCATTCTGGTCTCCTGGAAAGAGATACCTCATGCCTCATCTCAGGATCCCGGAGATACGGGTTTCATGCTGAACGGCCGGAGCCTTGAAGACCTCGTGCGGGAGGCCGACCGGGCACAGTTCCTCTGCCATTCTTCGAAATGCCAGCCTTTTCATTCATCGGTTGAGATCACACGAAATGATAAGGGGATGAGATGCCTGACGGCTCCCGAGATCCTCTTCAGGAAAGCGATTCTATCTTCGATGGAGGAGCGTTAAACGAGGAAGCATTAGACCTGATTTTTACGATTCCGGTTCCATACCGGTATTGAAAAATAAATGGCGGGCAATTATTCACCTGACTCCTTCTTCTCATCAGGCTCTTTTTCATCCGGTGGAGAAGTCCTCCTGCTCTGCGTCTTTACCATTGCCTGGTCCTGGAGTTGTCGCGAGAGGGCGATCATCCCTGACGTGTCTCCGAGTGTCATCGTGTCGAGAACCGATGCGGGGACTATGACAAGGCTTGCCTTCTCTTTTAAGCCCTCATAGAGCATGTTCATCGCCCTGAGATGGAGTGCGGTCGGATTGTTCTGGTAGGTCCGGGCCGCCTCCTCGAACTTTTCAGCGACCTGCCGCTCGGAATCGCCGAGGATTACCCTGGCCTGGCGCTCGCGTTCCGCCTGTGCCTGCATGGACATGGCATCCTGCAGTTCGTTCGGGATCAGGACATCGCGGATCTCTACGGATGAAACATGGATTCCCCAGTGCCCGGCCCTTCCCTCGATGATCCGCTGGAGTTCAAGGTCGAGTTTCTCCCTTCCTTCAAGCATCTCGGCAAGGTTGGATCTCCCGATAACTTCACGGAGTGCAGTCTGGGCTGCCCAGCTCACCGCGGTCCTGTAATCCTCGACTTCGAGTGCTGCCCGCTGAGGGTCCACCACTTTCCAGAACAGCACAGCCTCGACATCAACCGGGACAGTGTCCTTGGTGAGGGTCTTTTCGGCAGTGAACGAGGTCGTGATGATACGGGTATCGATCCAGTACGCGATGGTCTCTATCAGCGGTGTGATGGTGAATACCCCCGGGCCATACAATCCCTTGTATTTCCCGAGCCTGAGCACCACCGCCTTTTCCCACTGGTTCGCAAGCTGGACAGCTGCAGCGAGATACATCGCAATGACAAATGTGGCGAGTACAATGCCGAGGAACAGGATCTGCCCTGTCATGGAATACAGGATATAGGCAATCCAGATGCCGAGCAGGAACAGGACAAGGAAGAGAGCGACCTGGAGAGGGTTAGGTTGCTTCATAGCTTTCCACTCTCCTTCCTCATGATATAATGCTATATATCGAGGAATTGCGGTGGGATGCACTGCGTGATTCCTGTCAAACGACAGGTATAAAGCTCACTCGCAGGCTCTCATCCAACCCGCTTTTTTTCCAGATCGAATACGTACCGGCGAATCCCCGGCGCCACATTCCCGCACGTCCGTATGCATCGAATGGAGAATCCTGCATCGGTGTATTCTCTTTTAAGGGAGGGGATTTGCGTTGCGTGTTTGAAGGTATAGAAATGCAGGATTCCCCCTTGGCGGACCAGGGGCATGACAAGAGAGAGTGCGTGATCACATCCATATGGTGCCGGGATAATGGCGCGGTCAAAACCGGGAGCAAGGGAGGGAATGGTCTCTTCGACGTCGCCCTCAATGAGGAGGACATGGGATTTGACCCGATTTCGCGAAGCATTCTCTCTGAAAAAGTGGCATGCGTCGGGATTCTTCTCTATCGCAGTCACCCATGCACTCCTCTTTGCAGGAGGTATCGCGTATGGCCCTACACCGGAAAATGGGACCAGCACCCTCTCATCCTTTCCCACCTGCATCCAGACACGCCGCCTCTCCGACGCAAGCTTGCTTGAGTAGAAGGATCGTGCAATATCAAGCCTGTAGGAAAATCCGTATTCCCTGCACACGGTTGTGGTTCTTGTACCCGCAACGAGTTCCATGCATGCAAGGCGGAATTCACCGCGCGGAATGGGATTTTTCGAGACGACAGCGCGGATATTATGGTGACGGGAGGAGATTGCCCTGGCAACGAGTGTCCTGTACTCATGGAGGTGGGGAGGCAGGGATATGACGGCAATATCTCCTATGATATGGAACCCGGACGGTATTTCGTTGACTATATCCGGAGGCAATATATTGTTGAGATCCTTTTTCAGGGCCAATGCTCTCAATCAGGGTAAATACCCTGGAACAATGAATCCTTGGATCCCCCCTGGAATACCATTAAAGGCCCTTATTGTAAAAACGAAACGGCTGATACAAGGTAATACAGCCCGAATATCATGAGAAAGACCCCGCATCCCCGCAATATCCATGTATACGCCCGTTCATCGAGGATTTTCTTTCCCTGGTGTACGCTTGCCGAGACGACGGTGTACCAGCCAAAATCTGCCGACCAGTGCCCGATCAGGAAGGCAACCGCAAAATAAAACGCATTCTGCGCTGCAGTGAGAAGCAGCGCGCTGCCGACCGTGAGCCACCACATCCAGAAATAGGGATTTGCGACACTGGTGAGAAATCCCGCAAGGTAAGGGTTTGCCACTGCGGACTGTGCCTTTCCTTCCATATCAATAACCCCAGAGCTCCGGATGGTCAGGATCCCGAATACCAGGAGCGCAATCCCCCCGACAACCGCAATTCCCGTGGAATAGTCCTGGACTTTTCCAACCGATCCAATACCGATGATGATAAGGACGAAGAGACATGCCTCGACGAGGGCGTGCCCCGCAGAGATGCGAAGCCCCGTAGCCCACCCTCCCCGGACGGATGCATTGATGGTTGCCACAAGCGTGGGACCAGGGACAAGCGCTCCGGTCAATCCTATCAGGACTCCAAGGAGGAAGGTCTGGATCATGTCATTCCTGTTTCTGAATAGTTTGGGTGCTGATCTTTAAGGGGATATCCTTTCAGGACTGTACATTTTAGGGGTGGAAATGGATTTGCTCATCATTGTGATTGCTGGAGGGATCGCTGCATTTGGTGTAACGGCCCGGATCTTTTCCGGACACTGTGGTAGACAGGGGACACCGGGTGACTATATCTATGACGTGATGCATCCAAACACTATTCATCCTAATAAAGCCCCGGTGCAGGTTCAGGTACACGGGGCATGTCCGGTGATCGTTCCTGGAAAAAAGAGAACCAGAAAACGCGAAATCCGCGATGCAATCTGTCGTGGATCAGATCGAAAATTGTCGTGCATGCATCCTCTCTCGCTCGCGCACAATGACGGTACCGGGTGAGGGACCAGTCCCCTGCCGGATCATGCTCATCGGGGAAGGGCCTGGTCAGAAGGAAGATGAGAGCGGCAGGCCGTTTGTGGGGCGTGCGGGGACAATACTTTCAGGGCTTCTTTCAGATACCGGACTCTCCCGCGATCATGTGTTCATAACCAGTGTCGTGAAATGCCGGCCACCGAAAAATCGGGCCCCTGGCAAGGACGAGATCGCATCCTGCATCCCTCACCTCGCAAAGCAAGTAGAAATCCTCTCACCAGGGATCATTGTCACGATGGGCAGGATCGCTACTGCTGCAGTGTTCACTATGCTTGATATTCAGTTCCCTTCGTTCAAAGAAGTCAGGGGGAAGATTTTCCATGTGCCCGGTGGAAAAAATGGCTCCGGGATATGGGTCATCCCGGTCTATCACCCCGCAGTGATCACGCATAACCCGCCTGCCCGGTCAACCCTTGAAGAGGACTTCAGAAGACTGGGAGAATTGCTTGAACAAATCCGGGCTGAAGACGGGAAAATCCTGCAGGGTGATTGAGAAAATTCTTGCCCGGGGACACAGGAGCCCGGGAACTATCGCGTTTCTCGCAGAAAGATAGGAAAATGAATGATGTTCTGGATGAGCTGAGTATTCAGGCTCTCCCGAAATACGCTTTCACATTCGGCTGGAAAAGGTACCAGAGTATAATTGCATCGATAATGATCGTGATGAGTGCACTCCACCCACTCGTAAAGAGGGTGTAAATTCCAAGTACCAGGCCAATGATCGTGACGATCACTCCTAATATCCACACCCAGCCCCATCCCTTGAAGCAACCGATTCCTAGAATTATTGAGATGATCCCGATGATGATGAAGACGATGCCAAAGATAAGACCGATAATCCCGCCGATAGGTCCGGCAATTACCGTTCCAAGAGCAACAATCCCCAATCCTGCGAACAGTGAAAGCAAGCCTCCGATGATCCAGAGGATGCCAATAATCGTTACACCTAACGGTCGCTCTGCCATACTCTAATTGCTTCACTTTTCCCATATATAGATTGTTTCACCACAGGTCTCGTAATTCCTAGAGAGGCCGTGGTACGGATACCTTTTCAGATATCCCGGATCATCAGGGAAATACCACCCGGAAGACCGGAAAAGAATGCTTTTCCGCCCGTGATGAAGTCATCATACCGGATGTATGCTGCACAGTGAAAACCGCAGCGTTCACAAGTATGCCGGGAGATCGACCCTGTGCACTCAGCAACTGCCTTCACGAATCCCCGGTCTGCTGCCCGGGAGAGACTCAGTCGAATGAGTTGCTTTACCAGTCCATAGCGCCTGCTGTTACAGTGTGTTCCTATCTGGAATATGTGAAAAATCATTCCGGGTTTTGCATTTGATAGATCAGGGCACCATGATTCCAGTTCCTCGATAATTTCCATGCTCTCCCTGAAGAACGAGAGGAGGGTAACCATCCCGGGACCCACGGAAAAGAGATCAGTGGTCAGATCACTTCCGAGAACGAACGCAACCACTTGGCGGGTCTCCCGGTCAACCGCGATGAAACTCAACTCCTGGTCAGCGCAGAAATGGAGGTATTCCCGCGCACACGGAAGGAATTCCTCCGGGTTAATTCCATGATGGCGGGTCATCGGTTCATCCTCCAGGAATACCCGGGTATAGAGTTCGGCAGTGGCATCCGCAGTGTCGTGGGTGAGAAGATGGATGCACTGGTCCATATCCCTGTTATTTCCATGCCGCATGGTACCCATTCCTCTTTCCTGGCTTACTATCCTGGGATAGATCATCATCCTTCATACACGAAACCGCTCATGGGTTTTTTACATCCCTAAAAAACCAATGCGTTACCCTCGTTCCTCTTCCCGTTCGCCAAAAAGGTGGTCCACGCCAAGCAGTTCATTCACCCATTCAAGGTCATCCATGCACCTGATAAGGATGAGGACAAGAAGGGTAAGTGGCACTGCAAAGACCATCCCTGCAATACCGAGAAGCCATCCCCAGAATATGACCGACAGGATGACAAGGAGCGCAGGAATCTCGAGTTTCCTGGCAGCAAAAAATGAGAAAACAGGATTCTCAACGACGAGATTTAATAGGCAGACCACGGCGATCACCGCGATCGCACCCCATGGTCCAAATTGGAGCCAGGCAAAGAATATCGCGGGGATTGCAGCGATGATCAGCCCTATGTAGGGGATGAACGAGAGGACAAACGTCAGCACTCCCCACAGCAGGGCTGCATGGACACCCATTGCATAGAGGATTCCTCCGAAAAGGATACCGTGGACGAGGTTTGTCTCTGTCCTGACGACCACGAAGTCGATCATGATGCGGCTCATGCGGGAGAGCCGGGCTATTTTCTCGGGGGTGAATGCCGACAGGCGGGAGAGCCGGGCTGCAAGGTGCGGTGCTTCGAGCATCATAAAAAACGTGGTAACGGCGATGAAGAAGAGGTAGAGGATGAGATCAGAAAGGGTCATTGTGAAGGAGAGCACTGCCTTCATAATAGTGGGGAGATCAGGTATGGATGACACGATCTCTGCGGGAAGCCCCATGGTTTGTAGTATCCCGGATATACCCGCCAGCTTCTCATTAAATTCCACCTGATAGATTGGAAGGTCTCTCAAAAGAACTCCAAAGGAGTAGACCGAGAAAATAATGAGTAGCACGACCGCTGCGATGGCAGCGAAGGTGAGTAATGTGGCCGAGAGAAGACCAGGAACACCCCGTTTTTTCAGCCATTCCAGCGCAGGGTACGCGATGAGTGTGAAGATGAGTGAGACAGTTATTATCGTGAAGACATACGCAGTAAATTTTATCCCCATTATCACGAGAAAGAAGAACCCGGCAAGAACAAGAATACGGGAACTTCCTGACCAATCTCCTGATAGCATCAAGGGAACTATCGCTCTCTTCCCTCTCAAAGGTTTCCTGTAAAAAGGATGGCCCGTATGCGAAGACTGCAGGGACACGCTATTCCGTGATCAGGAAAAGCACAGACCTGATGATAATTCCCATACAGGAAAATCATGTCATTTGCTGTATTTTTTCCATCCATATCATGGAGGGACCAAAAGTCCGGCGATTGAGTCTGTCAATCGGGCAGGATTCCTGATTCTCACACGTTGTATTGCACATCCCTGTTCACAACATATTTGGCGATAGACGGCGAAAAACTCTGTTCGTGATCAGCGAGAGCATCCCGGTCGTACTTGTGCATGGATGGAAGAGTCATCCAGGGATATGGGACCAGCTCACAAGAGTGCTTGATCAACAATCTCAACCATTCTGGATTTTCGACCATTCGATGATGAAGGGTGCGGGAGTTCACACAATTGCTCACTCACTGAGACAATTTCTCAATGAGATGCGGGCAGGTACTGGCTATTTTGGCCCTGTCGACATGATATGTCACTCGATGGGCACCGGTATCGCACGGTATCTGCTTGAAGTGCTTGATGGGGAGTCATGCCTCGAGAAGGTCCGCCTGCTTGTCGGGCTCGGTCCGCCCAACAACGGATCAAGCCTTGCTGAAATATTCTTTGACCCCGTATACGGACCCCGTGTCATACATGTGCTGGGTGGAGTGTTTGTCCCTCGCAGGTTCATTCCGGGGGAGGATATCATTGTCCGGCAGTTCCGGCCCGGGAGCGAGATCATGCAGGAAATCAGGTGCGCAGGACTCAGAGAGGATATCACCTACAGGCTGATCCTGACCGAGAACCGGGATTCCATCCCGGATTTTTTCCCGCCATTTCGGGGTAAAACAGTGACGTATGCAGACGGCAACTGGGAAGGTACCTACGCAGGAGATGGGATCGTTCCCCACCATGACTCATGGCTGCCCAATGCACAGTACGACATACTCCCGAAAGACCCGCGTTCACTCATGGAACAATCACCGGACCTGTATTGCCATCTGCATCTCCCGCGAAATCCTGAAGTGATTCAAAAAATCCTGGATTACATCCGCGATCCGGATGCAGGATGCATGGGGATATGTCCATCCCCTGAAAAAGACTGTTCTTGTTGAAAAATAAACGCATGATACCCCTTCCAGGCAGGTTTATCTCATATTTCCTGGCTGAAAGGTGTACGGTATATCCCGGAGGGATCCGGTCGGAAGATTTATGCCGGTGTATTCGATCCTTTCCTGATGATGAACCATGACTGATGAAGCACCTTCCAGGGGTGAAACAAAGAGTGTACCTCCGCCGGTGGTAAAACCGCACAAGAATAACACGCGTCTTTATCTTATAGGTGCGGTCATCGCGATTGTCGCCCTTCTTTTCATAGCGCTGCTGACCCTCTCCGTCCACCCCGACCTTCCCCCAGAACAGAGGGCATCGTATCCCTATACTACAACCTATTCGGTGTTCCTGCCGGAGGGAAAAGAGATTCTGATCGCGGGAATTCCGATCATCGCACTGACGGCAGGAAATGAGATGATCATGAAAATAGGTGATAAGAATGAAAAATTTGTCATCGGTGAGACAAAGACAATCTCAGAGAGAAAAGCGGAGTTCCGGATGCTTGGTCTTCCCGTATTGTCCACCAATTACCTGATCACTGCAACGTTTCGCGGCCGGGTGAACAACAATGCCGAGTTCTCCCTCATTATCCGGACATCGAAGCAGGTTCCCTCGTTCCTGATCGAGAGGATACTTCCGCAGGATATTCAGGCGAAACCTGCCTGAATCCACTTTTTGCACACTCTCTTTCCCGCATTGTGAATCTTTTTTTCATTTCTCCGATCATCTGTTCATGCCTAACATTTGGATTCTGGAATTGCCTCTGCAATTCCTGACAAGGGCCCAATGCAAACTCATGCTATGCCCGACTCCGGATTTCCGGCAGATCCCCTGCAGATACCGTATCTCATCCATTCAGCACATACCAACAACCTTCTTATACCTCTGGAATTGAGTTAATGGTTATAGGGTTGTGGTGGTTCTCATGGGTTTTTTACAGGAAGGTGAAACTATCATCCTGCAGGATAGTGCGAAATCAGATTTTTTTGGAAAGGGCACACTGTACCTGACAAATTCCAGGATGATATTCGAAGTGATGACCGGAAGTTTCCTCTCGAAGACTGCCGAGGTAAAGATAGACCAGTCGATTCACTCGATGAAAGCACTCTCCGTCTCCGGCAGAAAGAGTCTCCAGATCCATTTCGAAGGGAACATGGAGCCAACGACTTTGTATGTCGACAATCCCGGCAAATGGGAGGCATCAATCAGGACGATTTTGGCGGTCAGCGGGAACTGACACTAACAGGTTAATGTACCTTTTTCTTCATACGATGCCGAAGAAGTATCGGGAAGAGATTTGAACTACACCCAGATCTGAACTCAATCGCGGTTACACTCCGGATTTCTGCGGGATTTCAATACAAGTAGGGCATAACACCTTTCTTATTCCGAACCCCTTTTCTTCCGGGCCGACCGATTCCAGAGATTCGACTTCTCATTGAAGAGGTACAGGTATTCCCTCCCCCGTTTCTCCTGGATGATGTATCCCAGGGACGCGAGGTGCATGAGATCCGTCCGGGCCGTCTGGTAGACCGTGTTATACGTCTGCATGACCTGACGGATGGTGAAGTATTCGTCCGAGTGCTCCATCATCTCCCGGAGGATGTTCGCCTGCCTCGGATTGATCTCCCTGATCTTCCTGATAAGTGCCTTTGTTGTGCCCTGCACTTCCTTCTGCTTCTTAAGGAACTTCAGGAGATCTGCCAGGGCCTCGATGATGCATGACAGGTTGTACTGCAGGAAATAGGTCACATCAGACCCATCGTATTCCGTGTGGAGATATGCCAGCGCATACTTCTTCTTCGATCGCAGGATGATCCGGGAGATGGGCATGTACTCGAAGAGCCAGTAGCCCCGCGAGAGCACGTACCAGTAGAAGATGCTCCGGGCCGTCCGGCCATTGCCATCGTTGAACGGGTGGATATACCCGAAGAGATAGTGCAGGATGATGCCCTTGATGACCGGGTGGATGAAGGTATCATCGCCCGGTTCACTCACCGTATCCTCACGGTTCGCGAATGCACAGAGATCTGCGATATATCCTTCAATTTCGGAGAAATCCGGTGGTGTGTGATAGACCACGCCAGTCGCTGAATCGGCAACGACGATCTCGTTCGTGGTCCTGAAGTGCCCGACATGCTCCTCGTCGAGTGTCCCCTTCGTGACGATCCGGTGCACATCGAGGATCAATTCAGGGGTGAGGGGTTCGTCCTTCTTTTCACGAATGAACCGCATCGCATCGTAGTTGTTGAGGACCATGCGCTCGGAGTCATTTTTCGGCTTCTTTCCCTTCCGCAGCATGTCCTTTGCTGCCTTGCGGGTGGTGGCAGCCCCTTCCAGGATACTCGAGGCAATGGCTTCTTCCATGAGCGAATTGACGATGTAGGATTCTTCGAGGGTAATTGCCTTGTTGTGAATGCGCAATGTCCCGGAGAGGTACCTGTCAACGGTATGGAGGCTTTTCACGATCTCGGGGATGAAGGAGTAGGTCAGTGGAAGGTATGTGAATGGAACATGTTCGTACCATAATATCCGGAGAAGTCTCATCATCGCCCAGGCGATCTTTCTTCGTTCCGGATTGGGGATCCGGTACTTCAGTTCATCCCACGATAAATAACGGCGGTTGTATTCAGCTACTTCCTTCTGGAGCTCTGGGTCTCTAGCGAACCAGGCATTCTCCGAAAGAAGCACCTGATTCCAATCAGAAGGAGGCCTTTCCGGAAGTTTTCGCATAGAATGTTCCTTACCAAATACTAATTTAGCCTATTTTAGTAGTTATTAGTTTTGATAGTTGTTTGGTGTTTTTGCGCGATGAACTACTAAATTGAACTACTTTAGTAATTTTTAGCAACATTCGAAAAACTCTTTCGAAAAATCTCCTCCTGGACAGTCTCGTCTCCTTTTAATATAGCATGGATGACGACTTCCCGAACTGCAGATTCGATATCGGAACCTGCAAACCCATCGGAGAGGTTCACCAGTTCCTCCATCAGTTCTGACGAGATATCCTTTTTCAGGTCTCTTTTGATATAAATGGAAATGATCTCCTTTCTCTCTTCCGATGTGGGGAGATCGACGAAAAACAATTCGTCGAACCGGCCCCGTCCTAATAGCTCGGGCGGGAGTCTGGAGATATCGTTTACAATCACCATGACGTACACCCGGGCCCGGCTCTTTATCATGTCGAGCGCATTCGCGATCCTGAGCAATGCGCAGAGTTCGGCATTCCGAGAATCTCCTAGAGATCTGATTTCTTCCGGTGCCTCTCGCATAACAGGAAATCTTCAGGCATACAATCAGTACTTATCGTAGGGTATAAATCCTTGTTAATTGGAATATTCATAAATGATGTAATGGGATGTTAATGGTTTATGGGTATATCAAGTCAGGATTATTATTTAAATTTTGATAATCAGAGTATCCCTCTAACACAAATTGATAGTAAAAAATGTAAGGACAAATTAATTGATCACCTTAAATGTTTCTCAACAATTGAAGGAGGATTGGGATCTGGGGTCTATGGTACTTCGCATCTTGAGTACATGGTTGATCATGGCTATCTCCATGCAAGAGATGTTTGGGTGATTGCAAACAGGTTTTTTTCAGCTTTCGAAACGGTCTTTTTGAATGATCATGAGAAATACCTCCTGAGCTATGCAATATGGTTGCATGACATTGGAATGTCAGCTACTCTTGCTCCTATTAATGAGGAATTACGAAAGTTTATTGCAAATACGACAGAGGTGCAAGAAATAACAATTGACGAGATTCGAAGCGATTTAAGAAAACATCATTCACTCATAAGCGAATATTATATTAAAAATCCTGCTATAGCCCTTTATTTCAATCAAAATAATTGTCTTCTTGAAAAAATAACAAACATTAATAAAAAGTATAGAGACTTAATAGGCTTAATCTGCCGATATCACCAGTCGAATTGGCCAATTAATAATAAAAGAAATCCATTTTCGTTGAGTAAGAAGGTATCTAATACATATGTATTGGATTCCGGAGTTAAGATTAACATCCTTCTTCTTGCGGCATTCCTTGAATTAATTGACGAATGTGATCAATTAACATCAAGAATAAGAGACAGGTCTACCAGAGAGACAGAAAATCAAAGGAAAATTTCAGATTGTTATAATAAAATCCATGCCTCAATAGGTAAATACCAAAAATTAGCAGGTAAATTTGAACCCTGTAAAGACCTCTATTTAAAATCAGAAAGCGAATCGATAAAAGTCATAGAAGAGTTTGAACAGCTACTTGGAAGAAATGAAGAAATTGAAAAAGAAATTAAAACTGAGTGGGAAAATCTGAAAAAAATTGGGCAAGCAACGCATGACCATTATGTATCAAAACAATTTGTTGATATTTATTTCAAGAAAGAACGTCGGTCTAAGAAAGATGATCAGGAATCATTGGTACTTATAATAATTACTGATTGTTCTCATACTGATGTTGTATTTAAAGAATTTAAAAAGAAAGTAAAAAATTGTTATAATATTTTGAAAAAATTTGATTCTAGAATTCCACAAAATTTGGATTTTTGCATATACAAACCAAATTCAGAAGACTATGAGAATATTCGTGAAATTAATCAACAACCTGAACAAATAAAACCGCAAACAGTTCAAAAGAAAAAAAATACTTCAAGAAAATGTGAAATATCGCAAAATGACAATGGACATTCATCGATTCCTGAATATGAGAATACATATACAATTGGTGAATTAAAATATCCCTGTACCATTTACTGTAGTAAAAAGCACGATCAAAATCCCTTCACCTATCCAAATATCGAGTGTACCATTGTGGAATCAACATTAAAAATCCCACGCGAGATACTCGAAATGAAAGATGGATTAATCGAGAAATTTAGACATAGCGAATTAACAAATCTTTTTAATGGATCCACAATGAGATTTGAGAAGTGGAGCAGACAACCTGGTCGGGGCAATCCGGAAATTATGAAGCTTGCACTAAGCAAATCGAAATATTACTGTTCACTTATTACAAATTATGTGATTGATGAACCTATTTTAAAAGCAGAAGATGGTGGTCCGATATCAATTCGAAATAAATATAGAATTAACCCTGATAAAATTGGAATATTAGGAAATCTCATTGGATTTACAATGAATCTCATCACAAGTGATAACTATATTATTATTACAAAGAGAGGAGAGAATGTAGCGCTTTACCCTAATTTATTTAATACTGCTGTAAGTGGAACTTTTGATCCAGAGGTGGATCTAAATGAAGATAAAAAACCGTGTATCTTTCATTCTATTGCCAGAGAAACCAAAGATGAAATAGGAATAAAAATTAAATTAGAAGATATCCAAGTATATTCGTTAATTCTTGAATATGAATATTGTAAACCAGAAATAATCGGCGAAATTAGATTAAAATGTTCTAAAAAGGACCTTATAGAATTCGAAAGGTCTCCAGATGAAAGATGGGAATATGACAGTCTACAGTTTATTAAATTCGAACCGCAAAAAATTTATGAAATATTAAAAAACGAGAATTGGATCCCCCAAGCTGCAATTTGTATAATCGACTCCCTCAATAGAGAATATGGACGAGAGGGGGTAAAACGAGCACTATCTGGAGTACTTTAAACCCTGAACAGCGGTAGTTTCTACACTCCTCAATAGGCCCCGCCTCATTGAGTTGAAGAGGCCCTTCATGCCGATAGCATTGGCCTGATCAGATCTTGAAGGATATTGGCATACATAGTGCATATACATGGCACCATGAGACCCAATGCCTCCTCACAAA
The DNA here is from genome assembly GCA_002506105.1 of Methanolinea sp. UBA275. GTDB lineage: Archaea > Halobacteriota > Methanomicrobia > Methanomicrobiales > Methanospirillaceae > Methanolinea_A. The sequence continues at coordinate 32,363 of DAWU01000004.1, forward strand.
GCGCAACAATTCGGTTTCAGCACATGGTCTCACTCCGGTCGAAAACCAAATATCAAAACGGTTTCTTGATCGAATAAACAGTTTTGTAAACACAGAATATCAATAAACTGCCAAGAAAATGCGACAAATATCGATAATTTATTTAAAATGTCACGATTTCCCCAGATCCGTAGGTGATTGTACTATGCCCGATTTGCATTTTCCGGCAATAAATCAATTCAATTTTATCAAAGATACTCCTCATAATTTGATTGAAAATTTTCCAATTGAAACGACCGGCTAAAAGGCTCAATCATTATTGTTAATTTTTACTTTATTTAATCTTAAATTAAAATTGCAATAAGGTTTATATAATATTGAATGATTATTTGTAGCTCGTGATACAAGGTGAAAGCGCTACTCATTGGGTGTGGCGAAGGTGGCTCACGGTTGACAGAAGCTATCATGAAAATCCAGTGTGCGACATTTGGATGCGATAGCAACGGGAAATCAATCAAGAAACAGTTCGATGCCATCGTAATCAACACCACGAACGAAGACCTGAAGGATATTGACGGGCAGGGGACCTTCATTGACAGTCGCCGGAAGCTCCTGATAGGCACAGGCTACTCTCAGACCGCTGGTCGCGGCTCGGGGGGAAATCCCCGCCTGGGAACACTTGCCGCCATCCATGACCGGCACCGGATATCTGCAATGGTAGAAGAGATTCTCTCGGATATCAACAGTAATCCGGAGATGAACGACATCGACGCCTTCTTTGTCATCTCTGCACTTGGAGGGGGTTCAGGGTCCGGGATGGGACCGGTCATCGCCAAGATCCTCAAAGACTACTACGCCGAAGAACAATATCCTGTCATCGGGATCGTGACCCTGCCCGCAAGGGAGGAGGGGCAGCTCCCTGCGTACAATGCATACGTGTCGCTCCAGTCCTGGTTGAAAGAATCGAATTTTGACGGGATCATCACCATCTCCCTCGGCGGAAAGTTCCTCAATTACCGCGATGAATCGACGAAATACTACTCCAAGTTCAACAAGGCTGTGGCAACCTCGCTCTACATCCTCTTTGGGGGAGAGGCGACCGGAAAAAAGAGTACAAACGTCGATATGAACGATTTACTCGGAACGATACGGGAGGGAGGCGGACTCTGCACTCTGGGTCATTTGAGCACAAAGATCACAACCCCCACCGGGACCGAAAAGGAGACTGCCGTGCTCACCTACGAAGAACGCGCGTCATTACCAGAAGGCTGGGAAACGGAAAAGATCATCAAGGCAGTCGAACGGGTCTGCAACTGCAACAATCTCTTCCTTCCAATCAATTTCAAATCATCCCGAACCGCACTCCTTGTCATCAAGGATTCGACCACGTTCAAGGTCCCAAGAGGCGCTGCTCAGGAAGCGGCAAACTGGCTGGAATCGAAGATTCTCGGACATGTCCGGTATGCCGATATCAACCATGCAGGGTTCCGCCTCATCACGGATAATACCAGGGGGACTTACTTTGACGAACAGTCAGAGATCTTCCCTGAGGACCATGTTCTCTCACGCAACGAGTCCGTGGAAATTGTCGTACTCCTTGCAGGGATCAGCAATGTCCACGTTATCCAGCAACTTCGCACAGCAGCGGAAAAGGTATTCCGGTTCTCGAATCCTCCCCGGGGGGAACGCCTGCTCGCGGAAACGCTCGGCCTTTCCGTCGGTGAGAAGATCGATGAAACCATGCTGCTTCCCTGCAGCCATGATCGAAGTAACGGGGCTGCACAGGCCCAGTCCAGGGCAACGAACGAAGCCTTGAACCGGTTCATGGATGATTTCCTGAACCGTGACAGGTATATCACTGAAGAGAGGATCAGAAAAGCGGTTAAAGTAGTTGATGTGAAAGTCCTGCCCGAAGAGGTAACGTGTCACCGCCCGGGATCGGTCCGGGAGAGGGCAAATTGCTACCAGATCAGCCTCGTCTTCGAGAACCCAATCGATGGAACGTCCTTTAAGAAGGACTACGTGGTCCGGGTGATAGTCAACGAGGAGAAACGAGGAGAGATCGGAAAGAGGACCACCTGGGAAAAATCCGAGTTCATCATGGAGAGGGACGGCTGGAATTCCCGTGAGGAGAAGATCGTGCTCGATACCCTCAAACGGGCGGAAAAAGACAAAATTCCATGCGCGAAGGTCTCCGGTATCGGCCCGTATCCTCCCTGCAGGGGATTTATTAAAAAGCCGGTCTATCGCGTTCGCGTTGTATCCGACAACGGGCCCATATACTATTACTGGATCGATGCCCACCCCGAACCGGTCGTTCTCGCAGACAAAGAAGAACTCCAACGCCTCCATGGGGAGAGTGGCCAGAGAGATTACTCACGGTTCTTCGATATCCTGTTCGAGCGGGAGGATGAGGTTCCTTCGACAGAAATGGTCGAAGACCTGTTGCGAAAACTTGGAATAAGAGGCGATCAGAAAGATGTCTCATAACCTTATTTTCAGGGTGATTGGTGCAATCCTCCTCTTCGGTCTCCTCTGTACTGCAGTTCCCGCCTTCAACATGGATACGGTCAGGTATAACATGGGAGTGGACAATGAACAGGACGATTATTCCCTGGCTCCTGCAACAATCATACCCCAATCCTCCTATCCCATAGTGGGATCCGATGAGCTCAGGGTCGATGATGCCACCCTCACCCTGAACCGGTATCCCCTCGTGGCTTTTCCGGGAAAAACGGTCAATATCGAGATCACGGGGTTCATCACCGATGTCCCCCTTCCCTTCGATTCCGATCTAATGTACCCGCAGGTATCCCTGAACGGCCAGCCGATCCAGGGACAGACACTCACGGGGTCCGGAACTGTAGAGGTGAGTGGTATTGTTCCATCAGATGCTGAAATCAACCAGCCTGTCAGTATTCTCTCATTTCCTGATGCCAGCAAGGAAACAAATGCAAAATTTATTGTCTATATCACCACCCCCGAGCAGGCCGCAGCCAAGGAGGGCCTCTTTGCAGTCTCCAGGAAAGCAGAAACCGGATTGTTTGGAATATCCAAGGACGATTTCAGGATGGCAATCGATGAGTTCAAGGAAGGTAATTTTGCCATTTCCACGATACGATCTGAAATAGCCCGGGAAAAATCTGATATCAAAATTGAGGGCATCGTACTCGGCATTCTCATCGGAGCCATCATTGCTGTGCTGTTGTTAATTGCGGGCTGGTTCTTTGGGAGACGGCGGGGGCAGGAGATGGTGAGGAGACCGGACCTTCTCGCACTCGAATCGATCATCATCCAGTACTTTGACTTGAAGATCCAGAAAAAAGCCGACATTCAGAAATGGTGCCGGGGAATGATCGAGAAGGCGTTTGAAGTGAATATCCGGAGATCAGAGATGATTGCAGAGAAGAATCAATCTGGAGTAAATCCTGATGACCTCACGGGCAAAGATCTCCAGCCGAGCCTCTTCCAGGCATTCTATGAAAAAAGCCAGTTTGGACACAGCCGCGCCTTTGATATCGCGATTGCAGACCTGCAGGAATGTCTTCGCATAACAGGCTCGCGGGCAGAGGGCAAGGAATCGCAGGGTTCGGAGACGAAATTGCCCGGTAATCGCTGAACGCAGGCTCACGGTCCCGGTACATCATGAAGTCCCTGGTCATCTCGCTCGGCGGGTTAAAAGCAGCGCGTGTCGCAGACATCTTTACCTACTACTCCCGGCGACTGGAATCCCACCTTACCGTGGAGGTCTTTGACACCCGGGGAAAAGAAATTATTGATGCCACCGTAGAGGTATCGAGAGATTTTGATGCAGTACTGCCGGGCGGAATGGATAAGGCTACGAGTGTCGCGTACCTCCTCAAGGTTTCAAAAGAGGGATTTCAACCGATTCGAAAGACCCTGTGGATCGGGGCCGAAGAAGTAGCGACTGCCCGGGTCGTCCTGGTCAGGGAACGATCCCATTACCTGATCACGACGGTATTCCTGACACTCCTGGCTCCCTTTGTCTGGGCAGGGCTCAAATATTTTTGGGGATTCGTCGCAGCCGTTCCGCCTGCCAATTACCTCATCATTGCAATCATTCTTTTTCTCTTCCAGCTTGGGGGGGCAGTTACGGGAATCCGGATTCTTGGAAAACGACTGGAACCCGTGCTGAATAACCGGTATTATTCTGGTGTTATCGCCATCCTTGTCGGCGAACTCCTCGCCCTCCTCTCAAGTACTTTCCTCCTTGGAATAATCCTCGACATAATCGGGATTACCGGGATTCTCCCTCCCAGTTATACTCTGGAAACCTGGGATGTCACTATCCTCACTCTCTTGATCGTGATTCTTGCCCTTGCCGGGCTCATCATTGACCAGAGGCTCCAACAATTTCTCGATAAAACACGGTTCAGTGCAAGCCTGTTTGTCGCCTTCGGTGCAATGGTGGGCGGAGCCCTCAGTTCATATGGGAATCCACTGAATTTCTCTCCCGTACCTGGTTTCGCTGGTGATGCAAGCGTATTGTTTCCTCTCATCGTATTCGGTTTTACACTCCTCTGGTGCTACAGTATCGTCTCATTGTTAAAAAAGAAGGAATTGATACGGGAATCAAACAACCTCTCGGAGGCAGTCTACAGTCTGCTGGGGGTCATGCTGATTGCCGGCCTCATGCCGGTGATCACTGGCATGGGAGCCGTTCTTTACACGTTCCTTCCCGCATCAGTCACCGGAGCTCTCGCGGGCCTCATTCTCTATTTCCTGGTTTTCGGAAGAACCCTGGATGAATCTGAAGTCTCTTCGGTGGAGAAAGGAGCGGGCTTTAAAAAGAAATACCGGTTCTCAACCGTATCGTTCAGTATCGATACCGTGCGTTCACGGCTTGAAAGTCTCAGGTTTGTTACTCCCGAGAACATACTCTTCTTCGATGAACCTGAAAAAGACCCGGTTTCATTTTTTACGACGAATATAAAGGATATCATCCGAAAAAAGATCACGCACCTCTACCGGGAGAACCTTCAAGACTGCACCCGCCTCTTCTCCTCATGTATCATTATCCTGGATCTCCGTGACAACAACCTCTGCGAATTACTCCCGGCGCTCCTCTCATTTCTCCGCGAAGAGTACTCAATACCCATCTATACGGTGGTAATCTCAACACAGGACCGACTGAACCGGAACTGGCTTAAAAAAGTCCTGGATCGATCGGATGCTGTTATTCCGGTCGATTATCGGTTATTTGATGATGTCCTGTACCTGGACCGGTTCCTCTACCAGGATGGAGACGTGCTTTCCATGGAGGACGTCTATGAAGAGGGATGCATCGTCGAACTGATCCGGAGGTTTGGACCGTTCCTTGAGATCGGTGAACGCGATTCGCCAACAGGCCTTGATATCTCCCATGTTGACAGGATCCTGAGCAGGAAGAGGATCCCTCCGATGATATGCAATGACGTTACCGATGTTGTTCCGCCCCCTGACCAGAATATCTCAACATTCGGATACTTCCTTCTCAATACGAAGAAATGCAGAGGAATTAACCTAGAACTGGCAATGGGAGAGTATTTGTCATTTGCATTGAAAAATCCCCTCTGGAAGATCGAGCAGCCTACTTCGGCAACCCGCGCTGTCGTTGTCGTGAGAGGGAGCCGGGAGCACATCGTCACAGGCCTTGCACGGAGATGGATAGAGAACATCTATGACGGGCTCCTGATCATGACCGGAGATATCCTCGCTGATTCAGGAGACACCATAGAGATCAGCATCCTCATGTCCCATATTTTCGGGCCAGTGAACGAAGATCCCAGTAGCAGCAGCAGATGCACCGAAGCCGTCCCGAAACCGCAAACATCCGAGAAACCAGGGCTTTTCAAACAGATTTGGTTCAAATTGAGACGGAAAGACATCCCGGGATCAGATGATGCTGAAGAACGGTACCGGTGGGGAAATCCGGATAGTTACACGGCAATCGTGAAAAAATATTACCGGCGATCCCCCCTTGTCAGGTATCGGGCCGTAACCATTGCCCGTGATCATCCTGGTGCAGCCGAATGGGAACAAGCAAAATCTCTCTGTGAGTGGGTGAGGGACAACATCAGCTATGTTTCTGATCCTTATGACAGCGAATACTGCCAGCTCCCGGACGAAACACTCACCAATATGGGTGGCGATTGTGATGACCAGGCAATTCTCCTGGCATCCCTCCTGATGAATGTAGGATTCCGCTGCTCGCTGGTATTCTGTGAACGGCATGTATATGTCGCAACCTATTTGCCCAATGCCCCGGATACCGTCCGTACTTATGCGAATGGCGAATGGCCGGATGCCACGATGTCGCGGGACTGGATCGGCTTTGATCCGACATGTTCAAACTGCAGTTTTGGCGAATTGCCTGAGGACGATAAAATGATAGAGACCGTGGCCATAATCGGGTGAAATGAATGATGGACGCACTATTCCAGGCAGGGATAATCCTTGGGAGAATTACACAGTTGTGTGTCGAACGAGGAGTGGCAACCACCGGGGCCGGCATTGCGCTTGAAGATCTTCTCGTGTTATTTACCGAAGAACTGAGTTCACTTCCTGTATCAGCAAGTACCCGCGTTACAATCGCTGATGAAGTTCATAACCTCGCCGGGGCCCTTTCCGAATACGAGAAAGACCAGCGATTGAATAACGAGGATTCCCGAATCATGATACGCCTCGTCAGTCGCTGGACTGACATGCTCCTCGACGAATTGATCGAGAATTCTCAATCAGCCAGTGCCGCGGTGATCTCACTTGACAACAGTAATACTCTCTCGCATAAAGAACCGGGACCTACCACTCACCCGCGTATCAGCCACGAAAACCGGGATTCCAATCATTCAATACCTGGTGATACCCAGGAAATAATAACAGGATCACAAGATAGATTGGTGGACAGAGAATGACAAGGAATGAGAAATGCAATGATCAGTGATATACAAGAGCGTCTGGAAAGGATGGGGCTCACAAGGAATCCTTTTTTAAATTATGAACCATTCAATCCTGATTTTTCAAAGGTATTCATAAACCGGACAAAAGAGCTCTATAAAATGAACCTCGCGCTTGAGTACTATAAAAATCACACGTGCAGAAACATTGCCTTTATCGGGCCTCCGCGTATAGGAAAGACAACTCTTCTCCACTACATCATTCTCCAGATCCAGGATTCATTTCGCTGTCACTATTTTGAGTACCCTTTGCGCTTCAATGAGTTTTGCCGGAAGGGGCTTGCATTCATCTCTAAAGGGGTGCAGGAAGAAACCCCTGCCCTGGAGAGTCGAGAGCTTGGCAACTGGTTTATCGAGGCTACGCATACATCTGATAAAGACACCGTATTTATTATTGACAATTTCGAGGAGTTTCTCCAGCTCCCTGATGATGAGGTGGAAGGATTCATCAGGTTATTCAGGAGGGCGCGGTGCCTCTTTGTCATTGCCTGCACAGAAAAAGAATGGGAACTGCTCAGTTCCAGGTTTTCAAAACTGAAGTATGCCTTTGTAGAAGAGATCTTTCTCCTTCCGTTTACACTGAAAAATTGTCTTGAATTCTTCCAGATGCGCCTTTCCCTTGCACGGAATGACAATAAAAATGGCATCCGGCCATTCAGCGAAGAGTCAATAAGGATTATTGGCATTTACTCTTTCTTCGTTCCCGGCAGAATGAGTGACCTGGCGAACAGAGTGCTGTTTGAAGCGCTGACTGAAGATAATGAGAGTATTGATGAAACCTTTGTGAAGGAAATAATTTACAAATCCCCTGTCATGAGTTCGCGGATCTCTGGGCTGAATGAAAATGAGATCAGCGCCATGGAGATTATGATTGAAAAGAACATTCCGGTTAGTTTCGAGGCTCTTTCAGAAATTCTCGGCGTAAGCAGAGTTGCAGTCGCAGGATACATGCAAAAACTGATTGAACGGAACGTGGCCATAGAACTCGACAGCCCCGGGAAAAAGAAACTCTTCCGAATAACTGAAGATTTTAAGAAGCTACTCGTGTAAACAATTTTATAATTCCCGGCAACCGGAAAAGTGTGTGTTTGTTTTTTGTTTTGGGACCGGGTAATTTGATCTGTGACGGATTAATTTGCTCATGCTGCGTTTGCCAGAATATTTCTCCAACTATTCAGATTCATCTTCGGGATCATTCCAGCGTCATGCCCCGTTCTTCCCGTTCACGACCTGTAGCACGTCCCGGATACTCGTGAGCGTGACGTCCGCCTCCTCTTCCCTGTCCTGGGTGATCATTTCTTTACGAAGATAGGTTTTCACCGCGTTGATTTGGTAATCAAATTAGACAGAATGGATAACTTCGTGTATGGATGTGGCAGGTTCCATGGAAAAAGGTCAGAATAATAAGCTGATAAAGATTTGGCGGGAAATGTGACACTATGCCAGAATGCGAGGGATGGGATTCGAACCCACGAACACCTTCGTGACCGGATCTTAAGTCCGGCTCTTTTGGCCTGGCTTAGATACCCTCGCCTGCAGGAATATCTCTATCCAATCCCTTATAGATGATTGGAAAAAGTATCCTTCCTGTTCGTCTCAGGCATCAGGAGGAATACCCCTTCGATATCTTCCCGGGCACCTCTGAAAAATCCATTACTCCCAAACCCCGATATAGTATGATAGCCATATTACAGAGTCCTAATGAGCAGATTCTCTTTGTCAGGCAACCTCAGGGATGCTGCCTTCCAGAAGGGAGCCGATTTGTTCGGCATTGCTGATGCATCCTGCTTTCTTCATCGTGAGTACACGGGGATGCGACCTTCTGAAATCATGCCGGAGATTGCCTCTGTCATTATCATAGGAGTCTCAATTCCCCGCGGTGCATTCGGGACCCTTCCGAGGGGGAGAGCTGAATACACGAATACCCTCATGGCCGGGACAGCGACCCTCCGAATCCTTGCATTCTCACTTGCCCACCAGGTTGAGAGAGAGGGTTACATTGCGACCATCGTGCCTGCAGAGGAGAGTGAATTCGGATACTGGTATGCCGACCCATCAACCCTCAATGCTGACCTCTCTCTCAAGTATGCTGCCTACCATGCCGGCCTGGGCTCGTTCGGGCTGAACCATCTCCTGATTCACCCCGACCATGGTGCGAGGATAAGGATAACAGGAATCCTGACTGATGCACCGCTGGAAGCTGGAACTCCTGACCTGGAGGGGTTCTTTCATTCCCGCTGCTCGACGTGCCAGAAGTGTGCAGATGCCTGTCCTGCACATGCCATATCGCGGGATGGCACGATCGACAGGCATGCCTGTTCGGATTACATGTTCCGGGAACTTGGCGGACTCCGGTGCGGGATGTGCATAAAGGTCTGCCCGCTTTAAAGGGAGCCCAACCTCACTACGCTCAATCCACTCTTTCCTCTTCGACAATCGTGGCATCGATATATCCGGGATCGGTTTTTTCCTCCCGCCGCCGGAATATGAATGCCCCTGCAATGGATACAAGTCCCCCTGCGATGAAGAACACTCCGAGAAGGCGGATAATCAGGATAGACGTGAAATCTGCATGGAAGATGGCCAGGATACCGAGCAGTGCGAGTGCGATACCGCCCGCTATTATGAGGATCTTCCGGGTAACGCTCTCCCCCTGGAACATGCCTGTTGCTGCCATCCCAAGGCCGACAATGATCAGGACCGCTGAAGCGATGACTGAAAGAAAACCACCTATGACCTCCGGTTTCCAGAATGCCAGCGCACCGACGACCAGAAAGAAGAGGCCGATAATCAGAAGCACAGGGGTGAGCGGACCGCTGCCCCGGGAAAAGAACGCTGCTGCAGCGAGAAGTACAATTGCAATGATAATTGCAATGATTCCAAAGAAATAGAGGATGATCCGGAGAGAAAGTGCGGGTTCAAAGTACAGAATCAACCCGACAACAATACTGATGATCCCTCCCGCAAGGGTATGCTTCCACGAGGGTTTGGCGCTCGTTGCACAATAGGAGACCATTTGGAACACTGTTGGATCCGATTCCCAAAAAAAGTAGTGCTTGAATCCTGATCCGTTTCCTGCATGATCTCCCGGCATCCCTTCGGAATTTTTCATTCCACTTCAGTATACCCGGGTTCCTTTCCAATCAAGGATTATGTCTGGACTTTTTCATGACTACTCATCTGTACGATCCCCCTCAATCCTATCATACACACCCTCCCTCCAACCAACACTTATCGTGTACGCCATTGCACATATGTGCAAAGAATTGATCCTCCCATGTTCGCCATCCGTTTCTACCGGATTTATGACATTGGTGATGAGATTGACCTCGCCTCGCTGGAACGGGACCTGGCAGCAAGCATGCCGACCACACGTTCACGGTTCCTCCGGGTCAAGCCGACATCAATCACCATTGAAGAGCCTCCACTCCTCATCCGGTTGCAGGGATCGGAGGCAGAGACCCCCGGTGGCACCCTCCCACTGTCCAGCATGGCCAGGATTTACGATTTCGGGGCGATCAGCATCTGCCTCTACCTTGAGGATATGCATGCACCTTCCCGGGCACTCGAGGACGTTGCACTTCACTTTGCAGGTGAAGAGCACCTGGCCGGCCATTTCGAGAGTGCACTTACGGAATTACGCACTATCCTGGCCCCACACCTCGGGGTGCGTCCCCTGGACCCAGGATTTTACGATGATTATACGATATTCCTGGCAGATCACCATGACCCGGGATTCGATCCGGTTGCGATCCTGCTCGGTGAAAGAGCAGAGTTCTCCCAGGAGATCAGGACTGAGACACTCCGCCATACATACAGTTATTACCATGACGAGAAGGCTATCCTCTCCTGGAACGGTGCCCTTCTCTTCTCCCCAGAACCCCCCCTGGATCTTATTGAGCTTATAGAATTTGCGTCGGTCCAAGTTTTGGAGTTGCGATTCTATGAACGGGAGCTCTCACGCCAGATGGAGAAGATGTATGATGATATTGAGAATGCGGACCGGCAATGGTGGATCTCAAGGATATTCAAATATCAGGCCTTGATGAAGGACCTCATGAGCGAACAGGCAGAGGTTTCAGAGATTATCGAGGAAATCAACAATTTCATCAAGGTCACTGAGGACGTCTATTACGCGAGAGTATATGCGGCAGCTCTCCAGGTATTACGGAGCAACCAGTGGACGGACAGCGTCAACCGGAAGATTGCCACTATCAGGGAGACCTACCGCATGCTCTCTGAGGAAGTGAATGTTCAGCATGCTCATTTCCTGGAATGGATAGTGATTGGCCTGATCGCTCTCGAGATTCTCATTTTTATCCTGCCCATTCCGGGACATTAATGACTTTTTTACAAAAATAGCTCCGCCATTTCCTTCTATATGCCTCTGTCGTAACCCGGAATCATGGGATTATTTTTCGGTCGGATCATGCAATTTCCAATGATCGCTTTCCACCAACACTCCTTTTTTAAACTCGACTGTCTCACCGATAGTGCATGGCGACGCCGGCTCGGTGCATAAATAAACTGAGAGCAAAGATCCTTCTCAAGGATACTACGGTCGTAAAGGTGAACGAATATGTTCAAAATACATGTTCAGAATGGTATGATATTCCCCCGAATTTCGAGTTCCGGGGGATCACCATCCTCCTTCCCGCTCCCATGGCAATGGGATTTAAGAGAAAGAAGAAAAAGATCCTGATGCCTTTTGTGAAACCCTGTTACGGACCAATGCTCGTTGAGATCGATGCCCAGGATGGGGACTTTGACTCTCTGAAGGAGGCATTGGGATCATCTGATTCCGGAAAGCCCATCACCGGCAATAATTAATCAAAAAAACAGATTCACACTCTTTTTTCCCTCTGAAGTAGAAATATTGTACGCGCCCGATACTCTGTTGTATCCCGGAGCGGCACTTTGGCAAAAAATCAATGGGAAATTATATCAGAAATCGCCCGTGTCTTCACCTTATATGCCGTAAACCGGGTTATTTTTCCATCTTCTTCAGAAGAAAGGCCAGATTAGCACCAAGGTTCCTCATGGTTTCCACGCCTTCCGTATCCTTCTTGACGTCCCCGGGGTTCATGCCCAGCCCGAGGTTCCAGTAGCTTGAACCCACGGTATACATCCCGCTGATGCCAAAAAAATGGTTGATGCTATCGAAGACATGCACTGCCCCGGCTCTTCTTGCTGCGACCACTGCAGCTCCGGCTTTTCTCGCGAGGAGGCCTCCGTTTGCCATCACTACAAATCCTGCCCGGTCAATGAGGGCTTTTGTCTCAGTCGAGACATCAGCAAAATACGTCGGTGAGCCGATAAGAATGCCATCTGATGCGATCATCTTCCCGATGCACTTATTGATGATATCATCGTCAAATATGCACCGTTTATCCTGATTCGCAAAACACTTCCCGCAGGCAGTACATCCGTGCACCTTTGTGCCTCCCAGCTGGATCAGTTCAGTTTTTATTCCTTCTTCCTTAACCACATCCAGCACCTGCCGCAAGAGGAATTCGGTGTTCCCTCCTTTCCTCGGGCTCCCGTTAAACGCGACGACACGCATGATCATGAAATTGCCATCTGATCCCATGAAGTCAGCGGGTCGGTAAATTTTCCAGAAATTCCACGTGATGGAGTGAGCGTGGGTCCGGCCGGTATAGCCCGGGGATTCATGCACCCCGTAGGCTTCCGGCTCCCCGGATCAATGTTTTGTCCAGAAGTAGAGTGCGATCGCGATGATGGTACCTGCAGTGCCGAGGCCATACGCGGCGATATCTGTCCCGCTTACCCAGGTCAGCGCTTCACCGAGGAACAGGACGGCAAGAGCGATTACCACAAGACCCAGGAGTTTCTCCTTGAGGTCATCGAGATCGGCTATCTTCAGCCACCCCGGCAGAGGCGCTTTTGCAATGAAGAGTTCGAAGAAGCCGAGCGCGATGATATAGAAAACAATGGCAACAAGGAAGAGATCGATAATCTCGATGGAATATGCCATTACATGTTTCATGCTCTGGATATCGGCTGAAAAATGCGTGACCGAATGCGAGACACTAAAGAGGGTGACAAGAAAACCGTAAATGAACAAGGTAACCGAGAGAATAATTGCCCCCAGGACAGCAAGGAAAATAATCGCCTTGCTTAAAGGTCCAACCAGGAACCTCCTGCCAGATCGGGCTTGGGTGCTTCCATTTGGGTGAATCTCATTTTCTATTGTGGCTGAGTTCTTCTCTTCCAACGAAACTGCACACTCCTCTTGTCTTATAGGATCTCATCGGAACTCGTACATAAAGACACTGGAGAAGCCTCACACTCGAACCTGCGAGTCTGCAGATATCAGCGTTGAACACAGTCAGAATCTTCGGGAGTGTTCTAGTGTGTCGCATAATACTTCATTCCTACTATCCGGAGATACGGGTGTTGTATGAAAAAGCGATCACTATACCCTGACAGTATACCCACGCTCTTTAAAGAAACGGATCACTATCTCGTCCCACTCTTCTCTTCCGGATGGATCGAGAGAGTCCCTGAATAGTTCCCACGATTTACGGAGATTCTCATTCTCAATGCAGAGAAATCTCTCGTCCATGACCCGGGCAACACGCCTGCCTTTTTCATCTTCTACAAGGATCCTCCAGCACTGGTATTCCCTGCAGATATCAGGCCTTGAGAGATGAACCGTGCAAAAAGCGAGGGTTTGTCCCGCGTCCCATCGCACAAACGGACAGGGATTCTGGGATCCGGGAGGGGCGGTGCCGGTGAGAAATAATTCCCGCAAGGTCGGCGTAATCTCAACCGGAATAGTATCTCCGGTGTATTCATTTCTCAGGAGGTATCGATATGCTCCCAGATCTTCAACTACCAGGAATACCTGTCCCATGACACTGCAGCATTCTCCGCACTGCTGGCAGAAATAGGACATGCAATAATGTATCATCTCTTTACATAAGCAGGTTGGGCCTGCAAGGGATCCCTGTGCCAACGTTTTTCCCATATCAGGACAGTGTACAGGACATGAAAGAGCTTGTGCGGATCCGGGAAGGAAAAATGCTTGGCGGGGTATGTGGAGGTATAGGGAAGTATTTCGATATTGATCCGGTCCTTATCAGAATCCTGTGGGTGGTGCTCACCTGTCTGTCCGTAGGGATAGGCGTGATTGTCTACATCGCAGCCTGGATCCTGATGCCGGAGGAAGAAGAAAAATCCACTGTGACGGCAGACACACCTGTATCATGACCTCCGGTCCACGCTGTTCTTAAGACATATTTTCATCTTTTTTTCAGCCACCTATTGGCTCACATGAGAAAAATACCTGTAATACAATGCATAATCCTGGTCCCAAGGTGATAAGAGATTGTATGTAGCATGAGAGTAAGACTACTTTTCAGAGAATGTCTCCCCTGAAAGCATATGCAGATTTATTGAGGCTCCATTTCTTCTTTGCATGGCCTCTTCTCTTCTGTTCAGGGTATCTCCTTGCCACCACCACGTATGGCCAATTCTCGTGGTCATATCTTATCAGGGTTCTGCTCATTGGTCTCCTTGGATTCGAGGGGGGACTTGTACTGAATGATTATATCGACCGTGAATATGACCGCAGGGATACAGAATTCGGCAGGCTCACAAAATATTGGCGTGTATTCGGGACACGGCCAATCCCGGCAGGCCTCATCTCCCCAAAGAATGCCCTTCTCCTTTTCCTCATCCTTGCGTTCAGTGCACTCATTCTGATTGCCACCCTCCCGTATCCCCATTCTCTCTACGTGGCCCTTATCATGCTCTATTGTTATGCAGTGGAAGCCATTTATCAGATAAAGAAGAGGCACCAGTCGTTCCCGATCGCACAGCTGGTGGGACGGACAGACTTTGCGCTCTTTCCCGTTGCTGGATATCTCTGTGCAGGGTTTCCCGACCTGACAGCACTCCTTTATTTCCTCTTCTTCTACCCGTTTGCGATGGCGCATCTCGGCGTCAATGACCTCGCGGATGTCACCAACGACCGTGCACGGGGTCTGCAGACGATTCCTCTCCTGTATGGAATTTCCGGCACGGTTCGCTGGATCGTGGTGTTTTTCCTGATACACGTGCTATGTGCATGCCTTTTCATGATCCATCTTGGGATTATCTCCAGGATCGGGATCATCCTCGGGCTTTGCCTCCTCGTATTCGCATCTGTCTCTCTCATCCGGGATCCTACTGAGAGGAAGGCTCTCGCAGTACTTCCCCTCTTTCACCTCTCAATGATCTTCTATGCAGGATCGCTCGTGCTTGACGTGATGGGGTGACCGCGCTGGGATGGATCTGCAATTATAAGAGAAAGGAGAAGGATAACGTCATGGTATGCCGGGCATTGAACACCTGATCAGGTCGGCGGGTCTCGAGGGGTGGATCCTGCATGGGCGGCAGTACCCTCATCCCCTCCCGGAAGGCGTCAGGAACTATTACTGTTATACACGTGATGGAGGACATTCCCTTCTCGTTGTACTCGAAAAAGAGTACCGGCATGGAGAATCCTCCGGACGTTTTGTCGTGCCTGCACCGGTCAAGATGGTACTCAGGACCGGGTGCAGGGAGAAAGATGGCTATCTGTGGTCAGTTCTGCCCTATACGGAAGGTATCGGCCTCCAGGTCAGCGACGAGGATCTCGAATTCTGATCTATTCTCCCTACCTCTGGCTTTTGCCAAAATTTTTTTTAAGAGACTATCGGCTATCACAGAAAAGGATGGCCAGGAGAGAGAGGACTTTCGAATATGTCTCATCTGATCACAATCAGACAAATCCGGGCATTCCGCACCCGACAAGAATGTCTATCATGGGAATTTGGAACTTTCACAAAACAATTTTCTTTTCTTCTGACAGACTTACACATACGGAGAGCGTTCTGCCATGGATTCCTCAAGAAGATGGTCACTTCCTGCCCTTTGCTGCATTGTTCTCATGGCATTTTCCGGGTTTTCCGGGTGCCTGCAGCAGGAATCTTCGACCCAGCTGCCTGGAGAAATCTCAGCGGTTCCGACAACACTGTCCTGCACAACAGGGGAAGTGTTCTTTCTTACCGAAGAACTCTATCCATTCAGCTACGTGAAGGACGACGGGAGTCCAGACGGATACTCTGTTGCTGTAGTGCGGGGACTGCAGGATCGCCTGCACTGCACCAACCGGATCGAGGTGCACCCCTGGAACCTATCCTATGACACTGCACTCAGGACGCAGGGATACGCCGTCTTCTCAACGGTGAGGACACCCGAGAGAGAAGATCACTTTGCATGGGTTGGCCCTATCGCGACACTCGAGTTCGTGCTGTATTCCGAAAGCGACAGCGGGATTGCACTCCAGAGTCTGGAGGCTGCCAGGAACGCAGGGATAATTGCGGTCGTAGAAGGCGATGCTCGCCACGACTTCCTCGTAAAGAACGGTTTTACCAACATCAGGACGTTTACCTCAGACGAGGAATGCCTTGGAGCGCTTGTGAACCGCTCTGTCTCCCTGTTCCTGGGTTCTTCTGCAACAACGCCGGACACTATTCGGAAGAAGGCTATTCCTGATGGTAGCATTGTCCCGGTCTATACGCTGCTCAGGAACGATCTCTACATCGCATTCAATAAGGACACCGATCCCGGAATTGTCCATGCATACCAGGAAGCACTTGACGAAATGAAGGCCGATGGAACCTATTCGCGCATTTTAGGTGTTGTCCAGGCTGGCGGGGCATCCCCCTTGATCCAGGGAGGAGATGGCATGATATGGGTTGAGCATTTCCTCGCTACCCTCATGTCTCTTACCGATATGAGGATGCATGGCATTTCATCAGCAATGCAGTCCCTCTCGCTGACTTCCGATCTGAAATCAGGGAACTGGGATCATATCCGGCCTCTGCTTATCAGCCTCGAGAGCTCCTATCCTGAAGCCAGGTTCTGGTATGCCAATCCCGATGGATCGTATTATACTACGGTTGATAACCTGACCAGCGCCAACTTAAAAGATCGTCCTTACTTCCCGGGTGTGCTCGCGGGGAATGCGTCCATAGGAACAATAGTCGTCAGTAAATCCACAGGGAGATACACGGCAATCATCGCGGTCCCCGTCGTGAAGGATGGGAAGGTATCAGGAATTCTCGGCACTTCGGTATACTGCGACACCCTTGAAAAAATCCTTGAGGAAGAAGTCCTGCTCCCGGAAGGCTATTATTTCTTTATCCTTGATGCTTGGGGGGAGCCGGTACTGGATTCGCTCCCCGGGCAGATCTTCTCGCTCGGAAATTCACCCGCGGCCAGGGATATCCTGAACACTACCAGGGAGGGTTACGTCAGCTACCAGCATGACGGGTCTTCCCATACTGGAAAATTCAATACTTCAGACATCACCGGGTGGAAAATTGCTGTGGGGTGGAAAGAGTAATCGAAAGATCTGGATCTGATCTCCCGGAATACCGCTCATGTTATTTGCCGGGGCAGAGTAGATTTCAGGATCCCTCGTCTCCGAGCGCTTCCCTGCTGCGCATCCGGTAGAGGGCGATTGGGTCCATCTCCTCGAATGTCTCTGTGCCGGTCCGCATAATCACCGAACCAACCCCTGAGTTCACGATCATCTTGGAACAGAGGAAACAGGGCCATATCCTGGTTAATTCCCCTGTCTCGACATCAAATCCTGCAAGGTAAAGCGTGCATCCCCGGGCAAGTTTTCCTGCCTGGAGCAATGCATTCATCTCGGCATGCACGCTCCTGCACCGCTCATAGTTGGATCCTGAGGGTATATTGTGATCCTTCCTCCAGCATCTCCCAATCTCAGTGCAGTCCATCTGCTTCCGGGGAGCGCCAGTATACCCCGTAGAGACAATGGTATTGTATTCATCGACGATGATGGCCCCAAAATTGCGCCGGAGGCATGTTCCCTGGTGGGCACAGCGCAGTGCGAGGTCGAGGAAGTACTGGTGCCGGTTAGTCCGCATTCACTGGAATGTATTCAAAACCACCGGCATTAATGTACCTGTCATACTGTCAGGTTTTCAAAAGCATCCGCAGGAGTTGCGATAAGGATTTAATATGTCCCGGTAACCTGCTGGATGGTTTCCATGATCTCTCCCGACAGCCGGCCTTTCTTCGCAATCACTGCGGATGAGCAGATCTTCAGGGACTGCCCTGTGAGCACATAGCTCTCGTCCATGATATCGAGTCCTCCTTCGAGGAAATCGGTGAGGGAGAGGGGAACGGAGGGCTGGTCCCATGAAGGGGTATGCGACACAGGATAAATGAGGATGTCGCCGCCTGGTGCACTACCCATCACCACCGCAGGTCTGGTTTTTGTTGATCCCTTATCCCCAATCCGGACTTTCGCGAGGATCACGTCACCTTTTCGATAGCGGGACACAGGGCTTCACCACGCGGATTGATCAAGAACCATACTCATGCATCGCAAAAGATACGGGCAGAAGGGTCCTTTTCGAATTGTTTCTATGGTGAGGAGCTTTTCTGAACTGGGAAAAAGGTGGGTGAAGGCAGCCATTCACTACGCAGTGTATTCATTGTAGTTTTCAGCAATCTCACCCTCGGTAAGGCCCCGGTTATAGAGGGCAAAAGAGCCGATGTCACCCCTATAATAGAACGGATTGCTTGCCGATGCCTGCTTGCCCATGGTCAGGGGATAGGAATTATTTTTGAGATGGACATCAGGTATCGGCGATGCGGGTGGAATTTTACTGTTGCCCGGGACATTTGATTTATAATACGAGAATGGCTTCGAAACCCCGTTCACATAGATCTCTGGATCTCCATCCTCAACAATGAGGTTGACATACTGCCACTGGCCTTGTGTTACTGCGGTTCCATCAGTCATGATGTGATAGTGGGTATTCGTGATCCTGTCATCCCATTCAAAATAGACCCGATCCCCGATCAGGTAGAGATCATAATTCTTGTCCTCGGTCACTCCTCCGCCAGATTGTGTCTGAAGCCCTTTGCCAATCACCTGTTTCCAGTATGAAGAAGACAGATAATTTCCAGGTGATCCCACATTCTGGGGGTTGATCCAGATAGAGATTGTCAGATCGCCGGTATAGGTGAGGGTCGGATCATCGGCATACTCAAGCCAGTCATTCCCGTCAAAAGAGAGATAACTCATATTCAAGGGAGCCCCGGCAAAACCTGCCACGGGATTGCCATTCTTTGTAAACGAAAGCGGAGTGCAATCCGTGCGCCACACATCTCCCCCGGCGGTCCCGCCCGCCTGGGCATACGATGTGGTCCCGGTCGTGATCTCGGCCCTGTCATCGCTTGAGATGAGGAGGTTTGCTTCCGTATCGATGAGCTGGATAACCCATTTCCCCAGGGTGAATGACTTCAGTTTCCCTTCGGGCATGGTGTCGGATACAATATAATCGCACTGTGAGGAATAGCCGGTCGAGTTTGGATAGATGTAAAGGGTTCGCCCTTCGAGCGGCCCGCCTGAAAGGAATGGAGTAGGGTAGAGGGTTCGCCCATCAGGAGTAAGCACCTTGATCAGCACTTCTTTTCCCTGGGTTGGAGCCCTCTGCCCGACAAAATGGAACGGTTCTGCCTCCCTGATGGTAAACCCTACCACCTGCGTCGCAAGACCCCCGGGCTGTATGACCTCAAGAGCGCCGGCCTCGCTCGCAATGTAGACCTTGTCATGAAGAATCGAGGGTAATCCCATGAACACTGACCACAGTATCAGGGCAACGCCAATGACCAGCACCACCATGAGGATCGTGCTCACCGTGGCACTTACTGCGTTATCATTCGTATTTCTTCCGGGATTCATCAACCCAACCTTCCACATCATGTCTCCTGTCGGTCAGAAATAGATTATGAAATATTTTTCAGGGTGTACAGTCCTGAAATAATTTCT
>DAWU01000021.1 GCA_002506105.1 Methanolinea sp. UBA275
TTACAGAACTTTTCTTACACTATCACAAGATCCTTATCCTTCTTTGGGAAACGAACATAGGTAAAGGAAAAAAAATCTGTTACTATTTGTAGTTTTACCCTGGCAGTAGCTATGAACGAATCAGAATCGGAATGGGTTTGGGAATAACCGCGATTTCTTGAAAAATTATTGGATGGAATGAATCGTCTTTCAGCTGGAGACGAAACTCACATCCTTTGCGAGCGTGAAGAGGCCACTTGCGGAAGTCTCGTCTTCATAGACTACTTCTGCTCCCATTGAAGTCGAATCACCGTTACCTTCCTGCAGGACTGCAGAGACGAATGCAGTGGCCCTTCCTTCTGCACCGGTACTCGGATCTCCTTCAGTCTGGTTGATCCCTTCGATATCGACCGTGTAGCTCAGTGAAACCGGAGTATCGATGGTATCTGCGGTAATCGTCGCACTGCTGGATGAAGCGACTGCCGCTTCCTCGACAACCATATCGGACCCGGCAATAACCCGGTCATTCGTGGCTGCCAGCGTAGTCCCGTCCATGGCTCCCCACGGGCAGCACGCCCCGACACCCTCGGTTCCATTGGTAGCCATTGCCTCCACCATGATGCTCTCCTCTGACATCATGACGCCACTCGGGGTGCCGTCACCATCATCGTCGTAAGTGATGTACTTCTGGGTCTGGAAATTATCACCATTTGCAGTCACAGGACCCGTGTCAAGATTTGTGTAACTGTCATATGTCACACAACCGGAAACAGCCATCGTGTCTTCCTGGTAACTGATCACATTCTGGCCTTCTCCCTGGGCAAGGGGGGGATTGTCAACAAGGTTACCGTTACTCTGGGTATACACAATGTCAGTGGTCTGGCTTACACTCCCGATTGCTGACACAGCCGTCCTGACGGTTATCTGGGCGGTGTCATTTGACGGGGTGAGGGTGCGGCCAGCGGACACCATGCCACAGGCTATCACCGTGAGGATAGCCAAAACTAATATTATACCTGTTCGTGTCTTCATTATGCCACCTTGATTGCTTCAAATGAGCGATCAGTTAGAGTTTTAACGAACTGTTAGTATTTATAGATTCGCAAGTTATAAGTTATCCCGCTTTATGATGGAAAAGAAAAAATGTTAAAATACACTTTAAACTCGATTCAAAGGAACAATAATACCTGAAATGCAAAACATATAATGAAAAAAAACACACAAATTCCAAGGTCAGAAAAAAATGGGAACTGGTTCAAATTTTAAAAAAAATTAGAACATTGCCATGCCAGAACTACTGGTATACCGGTAATTGGCAGTAAATTTGAATATCTGACCCCGTGCAGAGGTGCTCTGGAAGAAGTTAATTGTAGAAGAGGGTAAACTCCCGTTCCCTCTCCCTTCCATGAGTGATCCCCTGATGTAGGAATTCGCATTACCTATCGCTGAGGTGATTTGAGAATTATACTCACTTCCTACGCCTGCATCTCCTGTGATCCGGCCACTGGCACCCGTCAGGTATCCCATCGACCCGGAAAACGAAGTCCCGGAGAACGAGCTTCCCGCTTCCATGATATTGCTGTAATCCGCTATTGCCGGCGCAACAAGAATGAGTGCTCCTATTGCCACAATAGCCATCAAGAATGTTCTTTTCATATTTCCCACCTGTCAATATTTATCACCATTTTTCTTCTGACATCTTAAATATCTTTTGCCTGAATATCATATTATTTCCCTGGTTTCGTTATCCTCAAGGATACATCAATGATCCTGTGAGATATACACACGTTTATACTATGCCGGCCGAAATTGAATAGAATGAAAAAATTGTTGCTCCTGATACTCCTTTGTCTCGCACTTGTTTTCCTCTCGGGGTGCCTGACGGAGCAACCAGATGATCTCCTGAAGGCTGCAGGACAAGCAAAAGAGAAGGGTTACTATAACGATTCTCTTGCTTTTTATGATCAGATTCTCATGAGAGATGCAAATAACACTGCAGCCCTTGCAGGGAAGGGAGAAGTGTTACACCTCCTGGGAAGAAATGATGAGGCACTCCGGAATTACGATACCTCCCTTCTCCTGGATCCCGCATCTGTACCTACATGGATAGCCCTCGGCGATCTCCTCGCTGAAATGGAAAGGAGCCGTGAAGCGGTGCTTGCATACGACAAGGCGATTGGCCTCAATCCCAACGCAACCATGGCCTGGAACGGCAGAGGGGAGGTAATGGCAAAGATAGGAAGGTTTCAGGATGCAACAACCGCATTCTCCATGGCACTTCGGACAAACACCACCTATGCCCCTGCAGCAAAGAACCTTGGTGATGTGCTTGTCGCCCTGACACAATATGATGATGCGCTCAATGCTTACAACCGGGCAATTGATCTGAATCCCACCTATAGTGAAGCATTGATGGCAAAAGGAGATTTGTTCAGCCGCTTCGGGAGATACCAGGAAGCACTTACCGCGTATGACTATGCCCTTCAGTACATGCCCAACAATACGGTCCTGATAACCCAGAAAGCAAACGTGCTTAATAATATGGGTCGCTTTGACGATGCAATGGCCATGTATAACCAGGCTCTTTTACTTGCACCTGAAGATGCGACCTACTGGGCACAGAAAAGTTATGTCTTTAACAACATGGGAGAATTCAACCAGTCAATCATCGCGGCTGACAGGGCACTCTCAATTGATCCGAAGAATACCATCGCACTCAATAATAAGGGATTTGCACTTACCAACCTGGGAAAGTTCGACGAGGCAATTACCGAATATACCTCAGCACTTGATCTGAATCCCGGGAACGTTGCCGCCCTCACCAACCGCGGTTTTGCGCTGATTCAGGTCGGGCGATACCAGGAAGCGGAAAAAGACCTGACCGATGCAATCAACCTTGAACCCACGTTATCTTCGGCATGGGCATATCGGAGCATGGCCAAATACCGCATAGGGCAGAGCGACGAGGCTCTTGATGATGCGCAGCACGCCCTGGATCTCGATCCCGAAAACGCATTTGCATGGTCATCGCGTGGAATGGTTGAGGGGGGCCTAGGCCGATACAGAGATGCTGCGATCTCGTTTGAACGGTCCCTGGCAATCAACAATCTGTCTCCAAGCATCTGGCTTAATAAAGGAATGGCTCTTCAGAATGCAAAGGATCCCGAAGGAGCTCTCATTGCCTACGACCAGGTGCTGGCACTCGATCCAAATAACACGGCAGCATGGGCGTATAAGGTGATGGCACTCCGTAGTCTTGGAAGGGGCGAAGAAGCGCTTAGAATTACAGATCGTGAACTTAAATATAATCCTGGAAGTCTCACTTTCCTGATGAGGAAAGCGTATGTGCTCTCCAGCCTGAACCGGCATGATGAGGCATTGCTGATCTACAATCGAATCCTTGACTTGAACCCGGAAAATATCGATGCTCTGCTGTATAAAGGCTCCACCCAGATCAGTATCAATGACTTCCTCGGTGCAATCAAAACATACAACCTGGTATTGAAGATCAACGCTAACAATACAGAAGCACTGGAATACCAGAGTCTCGCATATTACAGGATAGATAGGATCGATAAGGCTCTTGAGATAAACGAACGTCTCATTGAACTCAATCCCAAAAGTTCACTCGCATGGTCAAACAAGGGATATTGCCTTGTCAAACAAGGTCGTATCCAGGAGGCTATCAAATCATTTGACCGGGCACTTGAACTGAATCCCAGGAATTATGATGCCAGAGCAGGCAGGCTAGTCGCCATCAGGACTGTCTGGCCTTCTTATAGGTAGGGGCATTCCAATCAATCCCAGTGATGCTGGTATCCCTGGATTGATGCTACCTCTCCGTCAACATTCACGACCTTCTCCCCGATAACAGTGCCGATAATATAAAGATCAGGGAGCGGAAGGGGGAGTATTTCAGGGGGAGAGGTGAACAGGATACCAAAATCCCCTCCTCCATTCAGGGCATATTTCAGTGATTCTTCTTGTGAAAGCCCATTAATCGTTGGGATCCTTGAGGAAAAAAGCTCATACCCACAATTGTTCACTTCGAGCATGTCGTGAAGGGACATGAGTAATCCATCGCTCACATCCATCATTGAGGTGACCCCGGCTTTCGCGAGCATGTGCCCCTCAGTTATCCTGGGTTTGGGCGTGAAGAGAAAGTCCCGGTACTCCAGGTGCCCTTCAAGAGCTGCCTGGGCTCTTCCCGGGATGCCGATAATCCCGACAAGATCTCCCACCCTTGCTCCCGATCGCCTGACCGGGGCATCGGAATATCCCCACCCCGAGCTGACAATCGTGAGTTCCCGGTGGAAATCAAGGTCACCACCTGCAAACCGTGTACCATAATTGTCGCAGCATACCTTCGCTCCTTCCAATATGGGACGGAGGCGGGAGGGATCATCAAGCCCTACTGCAAGGAGAATTGCAGAAGGGGTGGCCCCCATTGCAGCAATGTCCGAAAGGGTTACGGCAACACTCATCCACCCTGCCTCCCAGTCGGACATCCCCTCAGGGAAGTCAGTGCTCGCATGGACCATATCCGTGGATGCAACCATGAATCCCTTGCCAGAAGGGAAAATAGCGCAGTCATCGGCAACTGCGTCTCTTCCCACAATATCCATCACGACCTTCCGGAGTGTCCTCTCATCCAACTTTCTTCATCTCCCTGCCGCGCTCGGTCCGGTAATCCTGGTATATCTGCTCGAGCATCCGCCCCTTCTCCTCCTTCTCAAAAATCACCTGGGTATCTTTCCACCTCTTCATTGCTGCCCTGAACTGGACGGGATCAGCAGCTCCCCTCCCCCCTTTCTGGACTATCCTGACCTGTTCTGCAGAAAGAAGCGGGATCTTCTGTTCGCGAAAT
The DNA here is from genome assembly GCA_002506105.1 of Methanolinea sp. UBA275. Lineage (GTDB taxonomy): Archaea > Halobacteriota > Methanomicrobia > Methanomicrobiales > Methanospirillaceae > Methanolinea_A. Next base: position 4,847 of record DAWU01000021.1, read on the forward strand.
GATACCTCCATCTGCTGCGCAACAGCGTTCCCTGCCCATTCTCCCACGAGAAGAGCCGCGATCCCGGCATGTGCGAGATCCCTGACCGTACTCTTTCCAAAACCTTCGACCCTGGAAATATAGAGGACATCCCCTTCCCGTATTCCCATCTGGCCTGCAAACGCCTTCACCTCTTCCTTCGTGAGTGCAGGGAGAATCTTCAGGGGAATTGTCTCCCCGGAGAGGAGCGCCTCGTCAAACTCTTTCATCCGCTGTATCCGTTTCTTCAATGCCTTGTTGGACCTCTCCTCTCTTCGAACCTTTCTTTTCAGGTTTTCTATGATGACATCACGCCTGGTGATCTCGGTATCGGTACGCATCACAATATCCTGACGGAATCGGATTTTCTTAAGCCTCTCCTGCAACCGGATCACCTGCTGGTCCTTTTTCTGGAGTTCCTCCTGGAGTTCCGCGACAAGGATCCGAAGCCGTTTCACGTTCCCGTCCAGGATCCGGATCCTTTCATCCCTCGCGGCATCAATCTCCATGTCTGGAGCCTGCTCATTAACAGGGACTGCCTTCTCCGTAAGGTCCCCTATCACCTGTTCCACGGACTGGCCCCTGACGATGCCTGCCATCACCTCCTCCACCTCGTATCCGGCGGGAACCCGCTTCCTGGCGTTCCTGAACTTGTTCCTGTAGGTGCGGCAGGCCTCGAGAGCTGCCGAAAGGGCATCCCGCTCGTGATCGTTCTGGCATGGATATTTTGAAGTGAGAGCCTGCTTTACTTCTACGCTCATATCCTGCTTCGGAGTGTGAGCGACTGCGTTGAAGGCTCTGCGGATCTTCTCGACCGAAAACGGTATCTCATGGACATCTGACGCGATGATCAGCGGTTTCCCCACCCGGTAGAGCGTCTCAATCACTCCGGACATGGAAGTCTGGCGGGAGCTCTCCAGAAGGAGAAGGTTCCCTTCAAGGTCAAGGGCAGCAATCGCGGTGGTCGTCCCAGGATCGATCCCCACGATCAGGTAGGGGGGCTTCCCGGAAAGCGGTCTGAACCGAATTCTCTCAAGCCTCTTGCCTGAAATTCTTACCTGGACATCTACCCCCCGGTACGTGGAGACCGGGATCTGGTCACGGGAAGCCCTGACGGTGAACGCGACCCTGCTGCACCCTCCGAAGGCCCGTGTCTCCTTCTTTTCGTAGGGAAGACCCGCTGCCATGAGTTCCATGCCAATTTCTCTTGCCTTGTGCTGGACAGCCCCGTGGATCTTCCGTACATACCGGTTCTGGCTCCATCCACCCTTGCCCGGCGACCGGTGCCTGCTTACGACGATCTCACTCGAGTTCTCGAACGCAATAACCTCCGCCCCTGCACCGAGCGCTGCCACCCGTGCGATTGTCCGGGCTTCTTCAAAGGGATCGAAACGGTTGAAACTGATGTTGTACCTGCTTGCTACTTTCTGAAGCGTCTCTTTCTTCTCACCACCGGTAACCTGCACAAGCCTTACCGAGGGGGGGAGTGCCTGGAGAAATGTGAAGAGATCGTGCTGGTCGACAGAGATCTCCTGGAGGCTGTCGACTGCAAGGATGCCGGGCTTCTCTGCATTGAGCATCCGGAGAAGGCGGAATCCCGAGACCTCAGACTCGTTGATAATTTCGTTGCCTGACAACACCACAAGGGCATACATCGGGCGTCTTGACCGGGACCGGACCGATCCTTTGATCACATCGATGCCGAAGATCTTCATCCGGTCACCCGTGCGACGGTACTATCAATATCCGCCCTGATCCTGTATTTCCGCTCGAAATACCGGACAATATTGCCGATATCCCTGGTGAGGATATCGCAGGCATTGGGATGATCGGGCTCGATCCATTGCGGCCAGTCGATCAGAACCGTGTCATCACCATCCATCATCACGTTGTATTCGGAGAGGTCAGCATGGATTACACCGAGGCGGTATGCCGTTTCAACCGATGCAATGATCGAGTCCAATACCCTCCCGGGATCGTCCAGCAGGCACCGGTGCATATTCACGCCTTCGATCCGTTCCATCGCAACCACATTCCGGTTCCATGCAATGGGAAGCGGCACCCGGACCGTCGGGTGGAGGATCTTGAGCGCTGCATACTCCCGCTCTGCAGAGAACCGGGAGGCGAAGATCCAGGGGCAATGCCCTTCTTCAGTGAGGTACTCCCGTGAGAGGCGTACTGAATGGAACGATCGCTGGCCCACATGGTGGAACTTGAGCGCCACGTCTCCGAGACCCAGCGCTTCGTAGACCACTGATTCTTTCCCTTCACCGATCTGGGAACCCAGTGCAGAGATGGTCCCCTTATTGGTAAGAGAGCGCAGGGCCAGGGTGTCGTAGCCTGAAAAGATAAGGCTGTAACCCTCGTAGGGAACCACATCATAGCGGACCATCCCCCACTGCATCAGCCGCCCCAGGCGATAGAGGGCTTCGGATTCTGAAAACCCGGTTGATCTCTGGATCAGTTCGAGCGGGACCCAGGCATGGGTTCTCATCAGGCGCTCCAGAGTATTCAGAATGCGTATCTCGTAGGCATGGAGCTGCCGGATGTGTTCGGCAGAAATTGCCATCTGCTACACAATTTATCTATCCTGATGATAAAGGTTGATCTGATATCGCCCATGCGCTGTAGCAAGTGCAGACGCCCTGCCATCCTATTCCAGCGTTATTCCGGTCTTCACCTCTGCCGCGAACATTTTCTTGCGGATCTCGAATCCAAGGCAAAGCGGGACATACGGAGTCATGGCTGGATCCGGCCCGGCGATATGATCGGTATCGCACTCTCCGGGGGAAAGGACTCATCAGCCCTCCTGTATTTTCTCCATACTCTCGTCTCAAGGAGGAAAGATGTAGACCTCTTTGCAATAACCGTCGACGAGGGGATCAGCGGCTATCGCGATCCCGGGATTGCCAGGAAACGTGCACTCGATCTCGGCATTCCCCACGTCACGGTTTCATTCAGGGAAAAGTTCGGGATCACTATCGACGAGATCGTGGGGAAAAAAGGCGATTTTCTCTCCTGCTCCTACTGCGGGGTACTGCGCCGGCATGTCCTGAATGCCGTTGCGAGAGAAGAGCACGCGACCCGTCTTGCCCTTGGATTCAACCTTGACGATGAGGCGCAGAGCGTGTTGATGAACGTGCTCAGGGGTGACCGCGACAGACTGCTCCGGAGTTCCGTGCCTGCTGAGGGAGTTATCCCGCGAATGAAACCTTTCCTGCACATACCCGAGCGCGAGGTTGCCCTCTACTCCTATCTTATGGGTGGAAACGTTGACCTCGGCAGGTGCCCATATGCGCATAATGCACTCCGGGCGGGGGTCCGGGAGATGTTAAACGCGTATGCATGGGAACATCCTGCAACCCGCCATGCCCTCGTAAACCTTGGTGATGAACTCGCAGGACTCAATACGGGACAAAAATGCGGGCTGCATCCCTGTGAGAGGTGCGGGGAACCCTGCGGGAATGTCTGCAGATCATGCCAGATTCTTTCAGAGGTGACCGGCAATGACCGGTAGGACAGGCTGGATCCGGGGAATACGGGATAACCGCGAATGCGTATTCCCTCCACGGGATATAGACGGGAATACTACTCCAGGATGGTAAGATTACATGGATACGGATTTTGGATGTGCATTGGGAAGGATCGAACATCTGATAAGGCATGCATACTGGGACAGCGGGAGCAGCGGCATTGTCATAGGGCTCTCGGGGGGAATCGACTCCGCAGTGGCAGCAACCATGTGCTGCCGGGCAGTGGGTGGCGAGAGAGTGCTTGCCCTGATACTCCCAAGCAGGGTAACGCTCTCTGATGACATCTCCGATGCGGAAGAGATCTGCACCAAACTCCGGATGGATTCCCGGGTTTTTAGCATCGATCCTATCCTCGATATATTCAGGGGACTCCCTGATTTTAAGGAGAGCCCCAGCCTTGTCGGGAACCTCATGGCAAGGATCCGCATGGCAATTCTCTATTACCATGCAAACCGGGATAACAGGCTTGTATGTGGAACCTCCAACCGGACGGAATACCTCCTCGGGTATTGCACAAAATTCGGGGATAATGCAGCCGACATCCAGCCAATCCTCCATCTCTACAAGACCGAGATATACGATCTTGCAAAGACGATGGATCTCCCCAAAAGAGTTCTCGAAAAAGCCCCCTCAGCAGGACTGTGGGAGGGCCAGCGCGATGAGGATGAGATCGGTCTCACGTATCCGGTAATCGATGCATCGCTCAAAGCCCTTGCATCCTCGGGATGGAAGAGCAACAATGAAACTGAAGAGAAGGTGCTCCGGATGGTCAGGAAGAGCGAGCATAAACGGCTCCCGCCGCCAAGCCTCTTCAGGGTTGAATAAAGAACCCAGGAGATCTCCACACTGGCAAGGGCCTTTTCTCTCACAAAGATTTTGTCGGGCAGGATGTTACTACCATGACAGTGAGAAAGAATTGGTGAAAAAAAATAGTGCGGGGCATTTTGAACATCCGGCAGGAATGACAGGAAGGGTATTTCCATGTTTGCCATCCTTCCCCGGAGGATTCTTCCGCTTCTTGCCGGTTTTATTTCCGCTTCTTCAGGAAATAGTATCCCGCCCCTGCTGCACAGGCGACAAGAATGAGTATTCCTGCAATAAGGAGTGGTGAGATTCCCCCGTTCACGACCCTGACCTGGACTTTCATGGTATCTGAGATTGCGCTATTATCCAGTGCATCGCGGTATCGTATCTCCGAGTCAAGGCCATACTCCTTTGCTGTCGCACCTGAATCAACATTGATCTTGTAGCGGGCAAGTGCCTTCTCACCTGGTGCAAGATCACCAAGATAGGCTGAATCATCGCTGCTGGTGAAAGGGTCAACTGCACTGATGCGGGCCTGCACCTGACGTGCACGTGCTGACCCGGTATTCTGATACTCGACCTCGATCACCACTTTCTCCCCAGCTTTCACCTGAGAGGGCGGAGATGTGACCGAGAATTCGACCTTACTCCCCACGGGAACCCCTATCGTCAGAATGTCCGAAGTAACGGTATCTCCCTCTGTATTTGAATACTGGCAGGATATATCGAGTGGATATGATCCCTCCTCAGCATCCCGGGAGACCGCGATCTTGAACCTGGACTCCCTGCTGCTTCCTGCAGGGAATTCCCCCATAAACAGACTGCTATCGGTGGGAACGACAGGGCTGTTGCCATTTCGCGAAATTTTGAGAATTGCGTCCCGTGCATCCTCCGATCCTGCGTTCTTGATATTGAGCACCAGATACCCCTCGGTTCCTGCATTCAGGTGTTCGCCTTGTATTGAAAGTGCCTCGAGCATCACATTCTGCCGTATCTTGATGGGGAGATCCAGTGTCTTATTCATGTCCCTGTAAGTATAGGATATCGCGTCCTGGCCGTATTGTTCCGCATTCTTCAGATACAGATAATTGACCTGGAGAGGGAGATTGTAGCTGCCTGCTGCCGCATCGGACGGCACTTTCACAAGAAATGTCACTGTGGCCTTACTGCCCCCTGCAATATCGCCGATAACCTGTGGATCCGACTTGATGACAATGGAGGTATCGCCGGGGAGAAGGGTTGCCTTCACCATCTTTGCAGTGCTCGGGAGGTCATCCCTCTCAACTATCCCCGACCTCGCAAATTTCATCTCTATCAGGCCACGGTTCTCGATATTCACCTTGAGTGCGACTTCCTCACCCGGAGTCACTTCATTGCTCCCTGCAACTGATGCAACGAGATCAGGATCCCCGGTCAGGTACTTGACCTCCGCAAGAACCGGTATGCAAAACAGACTTATTATAACGGCTAGAATCACAATATAGCGCGTATTCATACGATATCCCTTGTTGTTATTGCTATAACAACATTTAAGGTCCGACCATATAAAATGGTATGTAATGGCCGAGAATGCCTCATCATTTCTCTCCCTTACCGAATCTCTCAAATCCCTTGGCCTTACCAAATATGAAGCCCTTGTCTACATTGGTCTTCTGAAGGTGTCGGGAGCAACTGCAACAGAGATACATGAGATATCGGGGGTCCCACGCGCTTCCGTATACCCGGTGCTGGACCGTTTGATCCAGAAGAACCTCGTGTCGGTGTCCCATGCAACTCCACGCAGGTTTGATGCCATACCCCCTGATGATGGTATTGATTACCTCCTTGAAACAGTCCAGACTGATGCGCAAAAGGCAAAAAAGATGCTCTCCCGTATCTACAGGGATCGCTCCCTGAAGGAACGCGGTGATCAGGAGTTTATCTGGAGCATACGCGGTGATGAGCATATCAGATCGAGACTCACTGACCTCCTGCATCATGCAGATGACAGTATCCACGCCCTTTTTTTCGGGGATTTTCTCAGGGCTGAGATTATCAATGCGTTGAAAGAGAGGGAGGGGGCCATTCCCATCCGCGTTGTCACAGACTACTGGGACGGCCCCATGCCGGATATCATCTCTGTGAATGTGAAACCCCGGCCACCTTTCCTGAAAAACATCAGGATTCCCTCAGTTGCGGGCGGAGTATTTTTAATGGACCGGCAACGGGCAATGGTAATTATGGTTTCAGAAGAAGAGGGATCCACCGCGCTCTTTTCAGAAGCCCCGGGATTCGTGAAATTCTTCACACTCTACTGGGAGATCCTTTCCGAAACAGAATTCACATCCTGTTAAAAATTTAGGATCTCCTGCATCTCCTGTACATCCATCAGTCCCTTAATTGCCTGGGTGATGACGGGAATTCCCCCCTCTTTGATGGCTGCCATAGGATTTGTCCCCCCCAGTGCAACGATTCCCATATACTGCGGATCAACCGTGACACCGAGCGCAGGGGTGTTCGGAAGGCCGACATCAAGGATACCACAGAAACTACTGCCGGCAAGATCGTCGATCACCTCACCCACAAGGCTCTCGGCCTCCATGTGACACTGCCGGATATTTGCAAGGATATTCCCGCTCCCCCGCCTCATCATCTCGTTCACCGAAGTGATATCCTGCGCAATCAGAGCCTGGAGCGGGTCTATGGTGGTATGTTCATAGAGGATCATGTGCGTAAAGCGCCTCGGGATTCTTCCCTCAATCTCAACTACGCCACCTCCAATGGGATTTGAAGGGACTCCCTTTTTCAGGAGCACCCCGTCGAGCGTGGAGCTGCACATGGTGATGATCGCAATGGAATCATCCGGTATCCTGTAATCCTCCACCGTCTCGCCCTCCCCGAAAAACCTGACGAGGCCGCTCACACAGACACCTGCCTTGAATGCATCCTTCATTACCAAGAGAGCACGCTCGAAATCCCCTTTCCGGATAAGGGAGAGATTGTACACAACAGTTCCTCTCCCCTCCCGGGGATCGAACGTTACCTGCATGGCGTACTCCTCAATGCGGGTATGCACGAATTTGAGAGGGAGGTTCATTCCATCAAGATTCTCTCCTTTCAATAGAAAAATTGTTCTATAAGATGAAGGAAATGTATCTGTCAATGGATGAAAAGGTTCGGGAAAAAGCGAGATATGCGATAAAGTCCATCCTGGAGGCCGCGGGTTTCTCTGTGAGTACGTTAGAGGATCCCTTCGACCTCGCGGAACGGGAGGATGAATATCTGATGATACTCTGCAGCAACGACGCCAGAGAAATCGCCGAGTATAACACAGGATCATATCGCCTGATGAAAGACGGGCAGGAGATTGCCTATAAAAAACTCCTGTTCTCACTGGCCACTGACATCAATGCACCAGACTGCGTGGTATGGGGGCGTGATGAATTTATCATGTTCTCAGGGGAGGCTGCGCTGAACGGGATGCTCGGCCTCACCCTGCCTCTCACCTTCCATGACGAAAAAGGGCAGGCTGCAGGGAAGAGAAGTGCTACCTCGGAGATACGATCAGCTCCTGACGCCGGGGAGATGGAGAGTCCCGGCATGGTCATCGCTCACATGCCGATACGAGTTCAGAAACAGGCGGCGGAGAAAATCGCCAGGATCCAGGGACAAGCTACCCTGAAATTGATGCCCTACTGGAGATATACCTACCAGAGTTCCGGTGAACAGGTCTACAAGGATCACAGGGTTCCTTTTGACGGCGAGGGGAGCGGTGGTATCAACGCCATCAACGGTCTGGCTACGGATTCCGGTTGGGATGCTCTGGTCGAGGCTGCGGTGCCCCAGAGTGCAGAGATTGTCCGTCCGAAAATAACAAAAGAAGAGGCTGTAGAAAAGATAGTGTTGGGGGTCATCGACAGCCTCACGCAGAAGATAAAAATCAAGCAGGTGATTGGCGATGCAATCTCCTATGAGGAGAGAGTTATGAAACCGGATAGGAAAAATATCTCACTCCAGCTCCAGCAGGTCTACATTCCCATCTGGCAGGTGAGGGGAAAGAAGATTGTGGAAGTGAATGCCCATACCGGTGAAGTCCTCGCAGAACCCATGGATGAGGGTGTGGAGGTCTTCTGACCGGGTTCCATGATCGGAGTTCTTGGAGGGGGACCAGCCGGCCGGATCGCCGCCATGCAACTGGCCATGGCCGGCAGGGAAGTCACGCTTGTAGATAAGAAGGGGCTTGGCGGCCAGTGCCTGCACCATGGATGCATGGTCGTATGCGCACTCAATGATATTGCCAGGCACCTCCACGATGCCCGGACCCTGGTCTCTCTTGGTATCCTTGACGATGTTCCTGCCATCTCGTTTCCCCACATTATGTCCGGGATGTCACAGGTACAGGGAAAGATAGAAGCGGTTCTCGATGCTGAGACCAGGAAATGCGGGGTCCATGTCTGCCAGGGAAGGGAGGGAAGAGTTGAAGGAAACAGGCTGTTTGTTGACGAAACTCTTCTTTCGACGGAGAAGATACTCCTGGCAACCGGTTCAATCCCCAGGATCCCGGATATCGCGGGATTGGGGATGCAGGGGGTATTCAACCCTCATTCTTTGCATTCCGTGAAGAAAGTCCCGGATCATCTCCTGATAATCGGAGGAGGCATCATGGCCGCTGAATTTGCATATATTTTCCAGGAGTTCGGCGCGGAAGTGAGCCTCGCGGTCCGCAGCACATTTTTAAAAGATGTACCCGAGAGCATGAGAGCTCTGGCAAGGAGGGACCTGGCCGGAGTGAAGATCTACGAGAACTGCAGGATCGGCCGGCTTGAAGGCGGGGATTCGGTCACATGTGCAGAGGCACATGTAGAAGGTGAAAGGAAGACAATCCCCTGCGACGGAGTGTGTATTGCTGCAGGCCTGGTTCCCAACTCCGGTATGGTCTCAGGACTCCAGAAGGGGTCTGATGGGAGGATCATCGTCAACACGTCTCTTGTGACCAGCAACCCGGATGTGTACGCCTGCGGTGATGTGACAGGTTCACGCTGCCTTACCCCGGTTGCCCGATACGAGGGATTGCGGGCTGCTGCCTCGATACTGGGATGCCCGCCCCCACCTGGTGCGATCCACGTTCCCCAGTCGATGAATCTTGCGACGGAATATGCATTTGTTGACGGGAAAGAGAGCGATGACGAAGCAGCTTTTGCGAGTCCGGGCCCTGCCGGTCCGGGAACCTTCTGGGAAGTCCCATCCGGCCATACAGGAATGGCCAGCATCCTTGTCTCGAAGAACACAGGAGACATCCATGCAGTGTACACTGCAGGACCGGCAGCAGGCATTCTTGCTGCATACCATTCATTCCTCATGACACTCGGGGTAACCGTCCATGATTTCAACCGCTTCATGGAAATCCACCCGATGACAGACGGCGTCTATCCACTGATGAAATATGCTTCCCAGCGACTGACCCGTGAACAAGAAAAAAGTGTGAAAAAAGAGAGAAAGACCTGATCCAGGATATCTCTCCCGTCTTACATCTGGAGTCCACGCTCCCACTCTCTCACCATGTCTATAAGACGGGAAGGCCGGTCGGTCGAGTATTCCACCTCTCCTCTGAAAATCCTCCCCGAGTTTCCATCGACGGTGATGATGGATCCCTCGGAAAATTCCTGACCGCTGATCAGACACCGCCTCCTGCTCTCTTCGAGAACCAGACCCTCGCACCCCACTACGCAGACCTTCCCCATCTGCCTCGCGACAACCGCTGCATGCGCTGTCCTTGCACCCCTTGCGGTGAGGAGGGCGCGGGAAGCTTGTATCCCGGGTATATCATCAGGTGAAGGTGTCTCGCGGACAAGGATAACGTCCTGCCCCTCAGACTCCATCTCCTCTGCCCGGGGAGTAGAGAAGGCAATCGCCCCTGCAGCCACACCCCCTGACGCAGGAATTCCCACGCCGATGGGGTGATCGTGTGTTTGCACGGATTCGATGGTGATCGCATCGATGTCGACCTCGCGGAGCATCCATATGACGTCCTGCGGAGAGATGATCCCCTCATGGCAGAGATCCGCGGCAATTTTGAGTGCTGCATACGGCGAACGTTTCCCGCTCCTTGTCTGGAGGATAAAGAGCTCCCCATCCTGGACAGTGAATTCAAGATCCTGCATATCTTTGAAGAATACCTCGAGCTTTTTTGCGGTATCCAGGAGTTCGTGATATACATCAGGGAGCACCTCCCTGAATTCATCCTGGGTGGTTGCAGACTGGTCCCCCGATACCACATCCTCTCCCTGGGCCCCGAACTTGAAATCCACAAGAATGCGGCTGTCCCCCTGCCATGGGTTCCGGGTAAAGGCAACACCCGCTCCGGAGCGTGTACCAATATTGCCGAATACCATGTTCTGGATTGTCACCGCGGTGCCCCGCACTTCCCTGATCAGGTTGAGCCTCCTGAAAGCCTCTGCACGGGGGCTCTCCCATGACCTGATGACCGCCTCGACCGCCAAGCCAATCTGCTCCGTGGCCTGTTCGGGGAACTTCTGTCCTTCAGTAAGTGAATAGATTCTCTCGTACTCATACGCAAGTTCACGAAGCGTGAGTGCATCAAGCTCCACCTCATCAGCAACACCCTCCCTCTCCATCGCAGCATGGAGTGCCGTCCTGTACAGGGCCGAAGGGTGACCGCAGATCACCTCTCCGAAATTCTGGATCAGCCTCCTGTACGAATCCCAGGCAAACCGGGGATTTCCCGAGAACGAGATGAGCCCCCTGACAGACTCCCTGGATAGCCCGACATTTAAAATCGTCTCCATGACGCCCGGCATCGAGACCGGAGCACCGGACCGGACCGAGACGAGCATGGGTTTCCGGCTGTTGCCGAAGGAGAGACCGGTGGTTTTTTCAAGCCGCGAGATCCCGGCCTTGAGAAGATCAGGGAGATCTGGGGGCAGCTTCTTTCCGGATTTGAAATACTCCTCGCAGAGACTGACCCCAAGGCAGAAAGCCGGGGGAACCTTCACTCCCTGGGTGGCTATGGTGGCCAGGTTTGCAGCCTTGTTGCCGAACTCTTCGGCCGGGACACTGTCCGGAAGCCCGCAGCCAAAGGTTACAAGGCGTGGATATCCCTTAACGGTCATCACTCCTCTCCCTTCAACGGTTCATCCTCTCCATGATTTCATCCCTGATGATGTAGACTGCTTTCATCATCGAATTGGTCGATTCTTCTATCGTCCGTGCAAGGTCGCCATAGACCTGCATCTCCTTCCAGTCCTTTGATTCTACGAGGACTATCTTCTGGGCAAGCCGGAGCGCCTCGTCTGACCGGTGTTCGAGGGAAAGGACCTGGTCTACTGCGTGAAGGAACTCCTGCATATCGTCCCTGCTGTATCCCTTGCGGACGTGCTGGGAGGCGATGAGTGCTTTTAAGTATTCCTGTGCACTCCTCTCTGCCAGTTCAGCCATCTCGACGATATACTGGTTGATCTTTTTCGAACGGGTGACGGATGGGATGAGCGTTACAAAGAATGACGCTTCCTCAAGGAAATCGAGTGCATCATCAGCCGTGAAGATAAGTTGTGAATAGAAATCGGCATGCTCGATCCTCCGGGAAAGGGTCCGAACCTTGGTGACCAGGAGATCTGCTTCGCTCTCCCATCTCTTGGCACGCTGTGCACTCCGCGGGATAAAATTGCCATCATCTCCCGTCTGGATATGCTGGAGAGCTTCCCTGACTATTGTTGCGACACTGATGGTGAGGGTCGCGTGCTCTTCGCAAATCTCCATCAGGCCTTCGTGTGCAGAGCGGAAATAACGGAGAAGCTCGGCCTTGATCTCGTCCTGGATAAGAAGACGCGACTGATTTTTCAAAAGACCGGTCGTCGAGATCCTCAACACCCACTGGAAATACTCGATGCTCTTCTCCCTGCCTAACACCTGGTGGAGCGGTTCGCCATACCGCATGGGAACCCTGGATGCCATTTCAAGCGCATCGTACACCATCTTCTCACCCCCCAGGATGAGAAATCCCATGTGGCCGAACTCATGATCAGCGGCCCATTTCAGGATATATGAGGCATCCTTGGCAAGAAGGAAATTGCGCAGCTTCTTCCTTGCGCGGTTCCAGTCGATGAGAAAGACCAGACGGGACCCGGAAAATTCAAGAAAACTGGCCAGGTCGTCTTTCCCGGATGCCACATACGTGCCAGTGGAGAGGTGGTAGATTTTTTTCTCGAAAGAGGCCGCACCCTTCTTTGAGAGCGTGTCACTCCAGGTTACTTTCCGGTTCTCAAAGAGGCTCTGGAAGAATTCCAGCCTCTGCATATGGATATCGGTGTAGATGATCGTGACCGTATTGCCTACGACGTTGATAACAATGACATGGGCATCAGTCATCCCGATATCATTCTGGATGGTCAATTTTTCGCCGCCCCTTGTTGCGGTCGTTCCAAGTCCCGGGTGATCGAACTTCAGGGGTGAAGTCCGGCTGATTCCCGACATGAATGCTCTGACAAGAACGGTATCATCCTCGATCAGGAGGTAGGTCATGGCCCCGTCAATGATCTCGCGTGCAAGATCCCCCTGCAGTCGGTTCAAGGATTTGTGCATATCCATGACGAGCAGGTGAATGGTATCGCCGCTCACGGAATGTGCCGAGGTGATGTTCTCAACTGCATCGGAATCCACGAGATCCCCTTCTCCTGACGGGATTGTTCCTTCAAGGTTGACCAAGCGCTGTTCGAATCCGGATGCATCCTCACCATTCCGCGACAGGAGAGGGGTTGCCATTTCATTCAGGTTCTTCCTTATTCCATCAAGGATTTGTGCTGCGTGAGGGATACGTAAGATCCCTTCCCTGACTCTCTCTGTTTCGACAACAATCCTGTCAAATTCGAAATTTTCTATCCCAGCTCCCTCCCGCTCCACCCGCAGGTTCGAGAATTCTTCATGGGGATTTTCTGCCCTGGCCTTGGCGGTCTGGAGAAGGGTGAAGAAGTATTTTATCCGGTCGTTTGCTGAAAGCGCGTTATTGACCAGTGTAGGAAGGATGAGCCCTTCTTCACCAAGTTCCTCGATGATTTCTTTCTTGACAGGCATTCCTGACTCCTGTGGATATTCTGCAGGGAGAATAGAGTCTTCATTCCCTTCCTGCGAGAACGGGTATCCCGAACTTGAGGTAATTATGTGCGAGTCTTTCTCTGCACTGGAATAAAGGCCTTTTCTCTATCACAATGGTCAGAACCATGAAACCCATGTCCGGTGTATTGAAAAATCCCCCTCCCTTCATTGGCACGATGTGATCTTAAAGACAAGAACGGGAATTCCCGGATCACAAGAGTATTTCGACACGCTTTACAGAATGGAGATCATAAAATGGCACAAAGAATGTTCATCCCTGATCATTGGAATGGCCTTTCCGGCTTCCAATGCCTAGTGGATAAATACCACGGGGTACTGTTCTCATCGCAAGCACTATCATCTCTCATCCACCTAACAACATGTGAGGAAGTGGGATGAACAGGGATAGTCTCCACGAGTTATTTGAAAAAATCCAGACCGGGATAGTGATCATTGATCCCGTGACCCATACGATTCTGGACATCAACCCCAATGCGCTCTCGCTCAAAGGTCAATCAAAGGAAGAGGTCATTGGGAAGGTGTGTCACCAGTTCATCTGTCCTGCAGAGAAGGGAAAATGCCCAATCACTGATCTTGGACAGGTGATTGATAATACGGAAAGGATCCTTATTGCCAAAGACGGAACCCGGATCCCCATCCTTAAAACCGCCACCACTGCGGTCGTCGGTGGAAAAGATGTGATAATTGAGAGTTTCATCGACATCCGTGACCATAAGAAAGCCGAAGACCGCAAGTATGCACTTATCGGCTACATCGATGAGACGGTGATGAGAATCAGGGAGCCGCTGAACCTTGTTCAAAAGGATCTTACCGATATCGCCCAGCGAATAGACGCTCCTTCCAGTTCGCCGGATCTTTTAAAGGCCGAATTGCAGGTCGAGGTAAACCGCCTAAAACAGATCGTGGAAAACCTGTTTGATATACAGCGGGCTGTAGCCGAAGAGCGCGAAGATATCCCGGAATCCTATAAGGCTTTTATCAAAAGGCAGTGACACTTCCCGGTACGGATTCACCACCAGCAAAGGATACCACAGGTTCCCATCCTTTTTTAAGGTAAAGTGTCATTATTACCCCCAACTTCGCACACAAGTTAGGACGAGAATTTAAAGTGTAGTATCCCGAAATCATTTGACACCATGTTTATATTTTGATGTGAGCAAATTATCCAAGGTAGTGTAAGGAATTTGCTGTAAAAGCGAAAACCCGATCCTATACATTAGCCATGGTGACACTACAAGAAAAAGCAAACGAATCGATTCCAAAACTCAATGCGCCATTTCCCGTGCAACTTTTCGAATCTATCCAATTGATGTATACCGCCATAGATCTGCCGCCGGGGCGCCCTTCGGGGGCGGCGGCGTTTATCGTGCCTTGATTGAATTACTCAGCACTAATATCCACAGGGCAGAATGACAACTTAGACTCCGGTACCTGGACCTCGAATTCACTCATATTCAGGTAACGGTTCCCCGTGATCCACTCCTCGTTCATATCCATTAAGATCGAACCAATGAGACGAATCACTGAGTCAGAACTTGGAAACGCGCCAACGACCTTACTTCGGCGTTTTATCTCGACATTGATCCTTTCTACCATGTTTGTCGTGCGAATTCTTTTCCAGTGACTTTTTGGGAAAGCCCGGTAATTACCTACATCAAACAAAAATCGTTCAATGGTATCGGCTGCTTTGGTGTACCCCATCTTGTCCAATTCCTGTGCCACTACCCCTAATTCATCCTCATCCCCATTCAGTTTCTCCTTGATCATCGGGACTACCAGAGGATATGCTTTCTTTGGAAGATTGCGGGTAGTGTGCATATAAAGCTGTAA
>DAWU01000033.1 GCA_002506105.1 Methanolinea sp. UBA275
GTTCCACGTTATTCGAAATCCTCCTTGATATCCCGCTAGATACGACACATTATCCATTCGCAGATATATTGAAGAACCCGGAACATCACTTATCGTATACCTGTGAAGGGGTGAATGAATGAATACGACTCCCGCAGAACACCTGGCTGACATGAAGAGACTCCTGGGCGAACACCCCCAGGGTCTTTCTGTAAACGAGATATCGGAAAAACTGAACCGGCATCGCAATTCAGTCTCAAGGGACCTTCATGCCTTATCTCTCTCCGGCCAGGTCATCCAGCATGCATTCGGCACCACGAGGGTGTATTCACTTGCAAAGAGGACCCCCATCTCAAAGATTCTCCATTATACCTCTGATATGGCCTTGATTCTCGATAGGAATGATATCATCACAACCGTCAATGACCCACTCCTCTCATTCCTTGATTGTGGAATTGAAAACCTTGAAGGCCAGAATATTCACGAACAGGAGCACCCGCTTCTCAAGGCCATCTGCATGTATCTCAATGGGGATGCCCAAAGTGATACCTTCTCGTCTTCAACGCAGGTTATCACGACAGGACAGGGCATCTCTCATGTAAAAATTAAGAAAATCCCCACTGTATTTGATGATGGAACGGCAGGCTCGATCTTTTTTATTGAGGATATCAGCGGTGAAGTGCATTCAAGAGAGGAGCTGAACACGAGTGCGGCCATGTACAGGGCGATTGTGGAATCCCTCGATGAAATGGTGATCCGTGTTCTCCCGGATGGAACCGGGATTTTTGCGAACAGGGCATACATGTTTTACTTCAATCAACAAGTATCCAATCATCCCGGGAACTCGTTCTTTTCCCATGTCAGTCCGGGTGACCTGGAGATGCTTCGGTCCCATGTATCTTCGCTGTCCCTGGAAAACCCGGACACAAAGGTATCTATCCAGATGATTCGAGGGGATGGAATGCCTGCATGGACCACATGGACTTTCCACGGCGTGTTTGATAATGATGGACACGCACGAGCGTACCAGGGTATAGGACGGGATATCACACCCGAACGGGATGCGAATAGCCGGGATATTGCGCATACAGGCGCCCTTCGCTCTTTGTTTTCCTTCGGTAAGGAGTTCCTCCGTATGGACCCGGGGAGTGATATATATTGTTGCATCGCACGCCACCTGGCAGATCTGGCTCCAGGAGCAATCATCTCGGTATTTTCGTATAATACTTCAGATCTGGCTTTCACACTCGAGGCAGTTCAGAACAGCGATGCGGGGTGTGATGACAATGAGCCCAAACGATATGATGACCCCTTCAAAACATTCACCCTTGACGAGGACGACACAGAATATCAAAGAATAAGGGAGCCGCTCCTTGTTGGATCACTCATGAATACTGGGGGGGTTTTCTCAAGGATATATTCCCGCCATGAAAAAAGGAAGGAGGAAGGCCTGCCAGATCTGTGGAATCAGGAGTTGCACGGATATTCAGCAGGCCTTGCTTGGAATAAAACATTGTCTGGGGCGGTGGAGATCCTCATCCGTGAAGAGCTTTCTCCCCATGCAATCCATGTCCTGGACGCATACCTTGGAATCGCCTCGCTTGCACTGGATGGCTGGGTAACCAGACAGACCCTGAACATCAGCGAGGAACGTTTCAGGAAGATCGCTACAACAAACCCCCTTCCCATCTCTCTCATAGACCGGTCAGGGCATTACCTCTTTTTGAGTCCAACGTTCACCGAGCTATTCGGGTATACCCTTGACGATATTCCATCCGGCCGGGAATGGTTTATGAATGCGTTCCCAAACCTCGCTGATCAGACACTGGCAAGGGAGACATGGAAGAAAGACCTCGCATCTTCCTTCTCACATGAGGGGTTGCCCCGCCAGTTCATGGTTCGCTGCAAGGATGGTACTTTTAAAAATGTCCTGTTCATGCCCGTCTGCCTGTCAGGGGGACAGCAGCTGGTTGTGTACGAGGATATCACTCCACGGCTTGAAGCAACCCAGACCAGAAATCTCCTCTCTGACATCATCCGGTCCTCTCACGATGGTATATTCAGTGCCACCATCGACGGCAGGGTACTCTCCTGGAATCCCGCAGCGGAACGGATTTATGGGTACTCCGCCGGGGAAGTTGAGGGAACGGCGGTGAATATGCTGGAGCCGCCACATCTCAGGGGTGAAATTGCATCCATCCTTGACAGAGTCCGGCATGGTGAATCGCTCGTGCAGTATGAGACTCAGCACGTGAGAAAGGATGGCAGGGTTGTCGATGTTTCTCTCACCATATCCCCGGTGTATCAGGAGGATGGAAGTATCATGGGAGCTTCAACAATTGTCAGGGACATCACCACGCAGAAGGCTGAAGAGCGTCTGAGAGACGTGGAGAATAAGTATCAGGATCTTGTTGACAACATTAATGTAGGGGTGTATCGAAGTACGGGAGATCCAAAAGGAAGGTTCATCTGGGGGAATACCTCTCTTCTCCGCATCCTCGGCTATAAAACTCTTAACGAGCTTCAGGAGGTTCCAGTAAGCGACATTTTTACCAGGAGCACAGGCAGGGAAGAGTTGCTTTCCGAACTTAAAATGAATGGATTTGTCAAGAACTTGGAGATCGCGCTCCGCAGAGGAGATGGTCCTGTGATCCATGTGCTCGTCACGGCGCTTGCCACCTTCAATCCCGATGGATCCATATCACATATCAACGGGATTGTCGAAGATATCACCGGCCAGCGCCTCCTTGAGAATAAGGTGGCGCAGTTGTACCGTCAACAGTCTGAACTTCAGCCCCCGCCGCACGCAATATAACCACCACGAAATACTCTTCCGTGGATTGGGCGCAGCCCTTAAAAAGGATGAAAAGGGTGAAATCTATCTCTTCCGAAGGTTGAGAGCAAGTGCAACCGCAAGTGATCCAATAATCACATAGGGGAGTATCCCTGCCTGCCGGTGTTCCTGTAGAGGTAGAGAGGTCAGGATCGCATTCAGCGGCACCTGCTGACCGGGTGTCACATTCACGACTGATTGCCAGTCCTCGTAGCCGGAGAGCCTGAGAAGAACATGGTAGGATCCCGGCGGGAGCGTGTCCACCGAGAGTGGCGCAAGTCCCCTGTAGGCATTGTCAAGGAATACTTCTGCTCCGGACGGTGATGATTCGATTGCAACCCCCCCCAGCTCCTGATGGGGAACTGCCACCAGGGTGATCACAAGATCATAATTCTCCCCGGCCCTGATCACACCGGACGTGGAATAGTCCTGGTAACCCACCCTCGTGAGGAGCAGCGAATGGGTACCCGCCTTTACCTCACGGAATACCAGGGGACTGCCGGCCCTCGTCTCTCCCATGTACAATCCATCCGCATAGACGTCAGCCCCGGCTGGGATGGATGTGATGCTTACCGTGCCACATACAGGCTGCGGATCCTTTACGAGGGTCGGGGAGATTGTGGTAACGACTCCCTTGTCAACCTGGACATCCCCTTTCCATTCCTGGAAACCGGATTTGAAGAGCGTCACGGAGTGCTGGCCTGGAGCAAGGTTTCCCACCGTGGTGGGTGTTACTCCCCGGTATATCCCATCGACCTGGACCGCTGCACCAGCCGGATCAGATCCTGCAGCAAGAGCACCGCTCGTAACGACCGGAGAGAGACCGGCGAATACTTCGGTGGTCTCTCCCCCTCGCACCACAACATTTCCATAGTACGTCTGGTACCCTGACAGGTACACAGAGATACCGTGAGTCCCGGCCGGGACATTTGTATAGGTAAAGGGGGTGGTCTGTGCACCCGACCCGTCCAGGGTTGAGATCGCTCCGCTCGGTGATGACGTAACCAGAATACCTCCCGATGTTGAAGCCGGGACAAGCGCTGCAGAGAGAGTGATGGTCTGCCCTGCACGGGGATTTTCCGTGTACGTGGTCTCCCAGGGGTCGTAGCCCGCCATGGTCATGCGGATGGTGTGGGTTTGTGTTCCTGTCGTCGTAACCGGAACCCTTGCAGGGGTTTCACCGATGAATACCCCGTCAAAATACACATCCGCTGATGCAGGGATGGAGTGAATCGAGAAATACCCCTGATCACCCTGGGATATGTGCGTATTTTCGTCGGCTATGACATACCCGGGTATGCAGAGCATTATTACAAGAATAATCCTGATAATAGCAGTCCGATGCACGGAATTCTCCTCCTGGCAGGAAGAATTCCATTTTTCATTCAATAATAATATCGGTCGGGAGAGATGACGATGAACCAGCCATGACAGGGCTGACACAGGCTTTCAGGATGATTTCAACGATCTCCTGAAGAACCCTGGCCTTTTGTACCAGGCATCCTTTCAGTATGATGCCCTCCAACCAGCCATGGTTCAAGGGAATCCTGGAAGAACACCTTCACCGTGATATCTGCTCCTGCCTGATGTTCACGCAAGCGGTCATCGAATCTCTTCCGGACATGCCTGAGATCGTGCCGGGCAAAATACTCTCCAATATATTCAAGAAAGGCAATCTCCTGGCAGAGCACTGCAGTCTCAAAGGCCTTCACATCACGGGCAATATCCCGTGCGTTCTCTGGTGGGATTTGTGAATGGTATTCGCCATGCTGATCAAGGCCGCTGATCTGCCTCCAGTCGACCTCACCTGTCTCATCAGGTTCCCTGTGGAGCATGTAAGGGTATACCCGGCATACCCATGGCCTGTCAGCATACACCCTGCAGCGTCCGCGCTCAAGGAATTGGCAGGTCCCTGCTCTGTCATTACCTGCCCGGATTGTATACCCGGACACATAGAATGTGCCGTGCTGGTCGCAGAGATCGTACACCGGGGGCGGTTCGAGGCAGGCGGGATCCCGCGACAGCATCCTTGCCGCGTCGTCGTCGAGAAGAAGGACATGCCCGTTGAAGTCCCTGGTACAGCACTTTCCGCAGAGCGTGCAGGAGAATCCAACCTCTTCGATCACCGATACAAGCTTCTCTTCAGGGTAGGCCTGCAATGCCTCCAGTTCCTTCCTTCTCTCCGAAATCCGTCTCGTGAAGGGGGAGGGGATCGAGGGACTCATGATGCTGCGACAATATATCACCAGACGAGATGAAAAAGGCACGAGACGTGCACAATTCCGGGGATGTACTCCTTTTCAGATCGCATCCCTCCTGATCGGGCAGGTCAGGCAGTGCCCGCCACCCCGTCCCCTTGAGAGTTCCGAACCCTCGATCTCTATCACATCGATCCCGGCTTCCCTGAAGTTTTTATTCGTGCAGGTATTCCGATCATAGGCAATAACCCTGCCCGGCTTGATGGCAAGAACATTGTTGCCATCGTCCCATTGTTCCCTGGCAGCCTGGTATTCATCGCCCCCTGTCGGAATGATCCGAAGCCGGTCGAGTTCCAGGGCATCGGAAATCGCAGCGGTGAGATCCACCTCTCTTGAAACCTCAAAGATCCTGTCTCCTCCCGCCCACCGGATGCTGTAGGCCCTGATCCCTTCGATCACCCTGGGAAATACGGTGATGATATCGGTATCAAGCATCGTGCAGACCGTATCCAGGTGCATGTGCGCCCTGTCATGGCTCATCTGTGCAACAATGATCCTCTGGACCACTCCCGAGGAGAGCAGAATCCTCGACAGCGTTTCAATCATCGTGCCCGCTGTCCTTTCACCCATTCCGACGAGGAGGGTTCCTTTTCCAATCGGCATGATATCGCCCCCTTCCATCGACGCCATGCCCGGAAAGAGGTAGGATTTCCCTTTTCCCTCGTCAAGGCATGAATACCAGGTTTTTATTTCCCTGCCTGAAAAGAGCGGATGGAACCTGTAGATGGCCGCAATGTTGATTGTTTCAAGTCTCCGGGCGGGCCAGTGCATGGGATTCAGAGTGAACCCGTCACCTATCCAGGAAGACGTATCCCTGGTAAAGAGGGTGTTGGGAAGCGGAGGAAGGATGAAGGTATCCCTGTCTGAAGAGGAGACAATAAGGGATGACCTGCTCATTCCCTCGAGGTAGATACATTCAAGCTCTCCCCTCGTAAGCCCCCCAATAAGATGCGTGACAAGAGTCTCGGTATCCATGTCCATCAGGCAGGCTCTGACAGCGCTGCATGCCGGGATTCCTATCGTCATGGGATTCACCACCTGATGGATCACCCACGTTCGTGCCTCGCTGTTGCCTTCCAACACTTCAGAAAGGAGATCTCTGAGCTGGTATACCTTCACTCCCTCCTCCTGAAGGACACGGACGAATGCATCGTGCTCTTCTATCGCTCTTTCAACCCAGAGAACGTCATCGAAGAGGAGATCCTGATGGTTCCCTGGCGTGAGGCGCCTGACGCTCAGGTCCGGGCGGTGGACGAGTACCTTCCCCAACCTGCCGACTTCTGAGTATACCCCAAACTCTGGCATCTGTAAATCCTCCTGCTCTGTTACGGATCCGTAAGAACCACTTGCGTCCCTGCATTCCCGGATATGAGAGCATCAATGTCGCTGAGTGCGCCGATTGCAGCCCTTTTTTGCGTATGTTCCACAAATTGGCACGCTGCTTCCACCTTGGGCCTCATGGATCCGGGTGCAAAATGGTGATTTTTGAGTTCCTCCGGGGTAATGGTCCGTATCTGCCGGGCACCCGGGCTATTCCAGTCCAGGTATACCCCGCTCACATCGGTGGCCATAACCAGCAGGTCCGCACTGAGTTCCTCTGCGAGGACGGCGCTTGCAAGGTCCTTGTCAATCACTGCCTCGATCCCGGCAAGGATCTCTCCTTCCTTCCCTCCGGAGATCACGGGGATACCCCCGCCGCCTGTGCAGATCACGATAACCCCGCGTTCGAGGAGCCACCGGATTGGCTTGATCTCAACGATTCGTTGTGGCCGTGGTGAGGCCACCACCCTTCGCCAGCGATCCCCATCCTGTTCGAATGCCCATCCCTTCTCCTGCGCAATTCTCTCCTTCTCGTCATCATTGTATCCAGGACCAACGAACTTGGAGGGATGGACAAAAGCAGGATCATCAGGATGAACCTCAATCATAGTAAGGAGGGTTGCACACGACTGGGTTCCCGGGAGATGATTGCGCAGCTCCTGCTCAACAATATACCCGATCATGCCCTCAGTCTGGGCGTCGAGTATGTCGAGAGGATATGGTTCTACCTGGGTATAGCAGGCGGCCTGGAGCGCCAGTAATCCCACCTGGGGGCCGTTTCCATGGGTGATCACAAGTTCGTGCTGACTGGAAAGAGGTGCGATTTTACCCGCGGCTGACCGAATATTCTCACGCTGCACTGCAGCAGTCATCGCATCTCCCCTCTTCAGAAGGGCATTTCCACCAAGTGCAAGCACGATGCGCATCCGGAGTACCACCAGCGGACCAGAAGGGTCGTTTCTCCCTATCAAGGCCGACCCTACACGCAAAGCTACGATCCTTCTGCACTATATATGTGCGCCCACTTCTTCTGTTTCCATGGGTTTTTCCTGACAGAGTGCGGCAGGGGCAACAAATAAAAACCAGATGCTCAGAGAGAACAACCCTGAACACAACGTCAGTCAAACAAGGAGAGAGGGGAGGATCGGGTTGATCGCGAACAAATATCTCAAACGAATCAGGGCAGCTCCCGGGAAGAAGATCAGGCTCGGTGATTTTTCCACTGACTGGGCGCAGGAGAGGGATCTAAAAGACGCGGAAAAGGAGGCATTCAAGGAAAAAGCCCTGAAGATCCTTGATGAGAACCGTGCGGCGCTCGCTTCTGCGCAGGAACTCCTGTGGGCCAGCAACGTCTATTCGATCCTGATCATCCTCCAGGGGATGGATACGGCCGGAAAAGATGGGACCATCAAGCATGTCCTTTCCGGGGTGAATCCCCAGGGATGCAAGGTGCACAGCTTCAAAGTGCCGACCGAGGAAGAGCTTGATCACACATTCCTCTGGAGATTCTGGAGGGCACTCCCGAATCGTGGGGAGATAGGGATCTTCAACCGTTCCTACTACGAGGACGTTCTTGTCGTGAAAGTCCACCCGGAACGGCTCAGGAACCTTCCTCCCGGGAAGATAGGGAAAAAATTCTGGAATGCCAGGTATGAGGATATCAATAGCTTTGAGCAGCATCTTACCAGGAATGGGACGATCATCCTCAAGTTCTTCCTCCATATCTCACGAGAGGAGCAGAAGAAGCGCCTCCTTGACCGGCTGAAAGATGATGATAAATACTGGAAATTTTCACTGACAGATATCGCGGAACGCCAATTCTGGAATGATTACCAGGCTGTGTATGAAGATGCGATCAACGCCACGAGCACTGATATTGCCCCGTGGTACGTTATCCCGGCCGATCACAAATGGGTAGCCCGGACTCTGATTGCAGATATCATCACCACAAAAATCAGGTCTCTGGACTTACAATATCCGCAGGTCACGGATGAGATCCTTGCGAAATACAGGGAAGCGGGCAGGCAGATGGAAGAGGACTGACGGATTGAGGTGATCTCACGTCGCAGGTATCAACACTCCTCAAAGAACACCCGGTCAAGTCGCGAGTATTGAAGAGAGCCGCCGGGCTGAGATGCGAGCATTGCTCACATGAGTTCCCGATCACCAGGCTTACAATCCACTTTATTCATGTTGAGGCAGATGAAGGAAGCGATTATTCTGACCCTGAAGATCATCTCCTTGTATTGTGTCTGGATTGTTCCCGGTCTTTCCTGTCGAATCCCGAAAATAGTGCGATGTTGAAGGAACTGATCAGGTATCGCAGGGACGATGTGAAATTCGCGATGCATCGCACTCTCTGTTCACCAACCCGAACCTACAACCCACCCGGAGAGTTCGACCCGGAGGTCGTGTTCAGGGAAATGATCGAGAGCGGATCTCTCGACCTCTGCCTCAATGGCGGGTGATACCCGGTGCAGCTCTCCTGACACGATTCCCGGTAAAAAAAGAGAATTCTTCTTTCTCTTTCATGGCACTGGTTTCCTTCTTGAGGATGCGAAGCCAGCTGAATGAGCAGCTACCATTCTACCTGACTTCGCCAGAAGAAGG
>DAWU01000024.1 GCA_002506105.1 Methanolinea sp. UBA275
ATACGCTGTTCGTCTCGGGTATGCAAGAAAATGGATCGAGAAGTTCATGAGTTAAGATATTAAGTATAATCTAATAGGTTCTGAACTATAATTGTCTATTTTTTAAAAATAAAATTTTTTAAATAATATAAAAAATTACTCAAGAAAAATTAAAGAATTTTGATGCATCCTTATTTGCATTGATTAATACGGCGGTTTTATAGGCATCGACAATCCCAACTACCCACCATATAGGTACTAGAATAATCCCAACAAGTACAAGAATTAAAATTCCACAAATAACGCCAATGATAAAATATGCGACTCCCTTTCCCAATTGACCATTATAAATCTGACCCAAACCAACCACAATAGCAGAAAGAACTGCCGAGACAATTGGATTCTTTTGGTTAAGAAGTACTGTTGAGGGCGCGGGTTTCAGTCTTCCACCACAATTGGGACATATTTCAGCATTGGAATTTATCAATTCTTTTCCACAATCTGGACAATATATTGCCATAATCAGTAGTATGTAGAAGATGATAAAAATACATTTTGACAATTTTCTAATTATATCAATGTTGAAAAAAAAACCACAAGATTCTCTTTCGACACACATGTATACAAAATGAAAACACGTATCATGCGTCTTGCACCAGGCCCGACGCATGAAAATACTTCCTTTTTCAGATGAGAATGAATTGAATGATGGTTAGAGGAGGTTGTCGCGTTTTTAGGGTTTGACCCTGTCATGAAAATGGCTTCGCCAATTTCATCGTATCTGCAGGTGTCCCGGCCGGGAAATCATGTAATTTTTTATAGCAGCGGGCACAACACTATACGCAGTGATGGTATTTCCATGACAGATCGTTTTATTCTCCGGTAAAATCCGGTTTTTTGATACCACCCTCCGGGACGGGGAGCAGACCCCCGGGGTCTCGCTGAATCCTGCACAGAAACTTGAGATTGCATCCAACCTTGCAGCGATTGGTGTCCAGGTCATCGAGGCAGGCTCAGTTGCGGCGTCCGAGGGCGAACGGGAAGCACTCCGTCTCATTGCTGATGCCGGGCTCACGTCAGAAATCTGCACCTATGTTCGGGCCATTGTCCAGGACATCGATTATGCTGCCGAATATGGTGCAGACTCGGTGCACCTTGTCGTCCCGGTCAGCGACCTGCACATCCAGAAAAAGATGCGGAAAACACGGGCACAGATCTGCGACATGGCCTTTTCCGCAGTGACCTATGCCAAGGAGCGGGGTCTCATTGTCGAACTCTCAGGCGAGGATGCCTCGCGGGCGGACCCCGGTTTCCTGCGTGAGATTTACTCCGGTGGCCTCGAGAGGGGTGCGGACCGGCTCTGCTTCTGTGATACCGTCGGGCTGCTGACCCCTGACCGGGTTGCGGAGGTTATCCCCGGTCTCTGCCTCGCACCTTTGAGCATCCACTGCCATGACGATCTCGGAATGGCCATGGCCAACACCATTGCCGCACTCCGTGCCGGTGCGACATGCGCCCATGTGACGGTCAACGGAATCGGGGAGCGGGCGGGCAATACCCCTCTCGAAGAACTGGTCATGGCCCTCGAACTCCTCTACCAGTACCCGACCGGTATTCAGACCGAGGAGATATATCACCTCTCTTCCCTTGTATCCCGTATGACCGGGATCCCTCTCCCCACGAACAAATCGATCGTGGGCGAGATGGCGTTCACCCACGAGAGCGGTATCCACGCCCACGGCGTGCTTCGGGAACCGAGCACCTACGAGCCGGTCCCCCCGGAAAAGGTCGGGAGAAAGCGGCGGATCATGCTGGGCAAGCACTCGGGATCAGCCTCTGTTGAGGCTGCTCTCGCCGAGATGCACTACCACCCGGATGAGAACCAGCTGAAGGAGATCCTGAAGAGGATCAAGGCACTTGGGGACCAGGGCGCACGCATCACCGATACCGATCTTATCGCGGTCGCGGAGGCTGTGATGGCAATTGAATGTCGCCCGGTCCTGAAAATGAAGCAGTTTACCGTCGTCAGCGGGAGCAACGTGATTCCCACCGCATCAGTTACTCTTGTGGTAAAGGGCGATGAGGTGACAGGTGCGTCGACAGGTGCCGGGCCTGTCGATGCAGCCATGGAGGCTCTCAGGCGGTCGGTCGCAGCGGTTGCAGATATCCACCTTGAAGAGTACCACGTCGACGCCATTCATGGCGGAACGGACGCCCTTGTAGACGTGACGGTAAGATTAAGTAAAGACGGAAAGATAATTACGTCTCGCGGCGCCCGCACGGACATCATCATGGCAAGCGTCGAAGCGGTGATCGCCGGCATGAACAGACTATTGAGGGAAGAGAATGAAGACCGGAGCCAAAATACTCATTGAAGGGCTGCAACGCGAAGGGGTGGAGACTATATTCGGCTACCCCGGCGGTGTAGTGTTGCCGATCTATGATGAACTCTACAATTCGTCATTGCGGCACATCCTTGTACGGCATGAACAGGCAGCCGCCCATGCCGCTGACGGGTTTGCCCGTGCCAGCGGCAGGGTCGGTGTATGCCTTGCCACCTCCGGTCCGGGAGCATGCAACCTCGTCACCGGGATCGCGACCGCGTACATGGACTCTGTACCGATCGTTGCACTGACCGGGCAGGTCCCGACAAGCCTCCTTGGAAACGACGCCTTCCAGGAGTCTGATATCACCGGGATCACCCTTCCCGTCACCAAGCACAATTACCTTGTCAAGAGGACCGAGGACCTGGGGCATGTCATCCGGGAAGCATTCTATATCTCCCGGACAGGGAGGCCAGGGCCCGTGCTGATCGATCTCCCCAAGGATGTCAGCACGAAGGAGATCGACTACGAATTCCCGGAGTCAGATCAGGTGAACCTCCGAGGGTACCAGCCGACCTACAAGGGTCATTCGAGGCAGATCGACAAGGCAATCGACATGATGATGGAGGCCGAGCGGCCTCTCCTGTACATCGGTGGCGGCGTGATTGCCTCGAATGCGTCCGAAGAGCTGATCCGGCTCGCCGAGATGCTGGGAATTCCCGTGACGACAACCCTGATGGGTCTTGGCGCAATCCCGTGCGACCATCCCCTCAACCTTGGAATGCTCGGCATGCACGGGACACGGTATGCCAACTACGCAGTGACCGAGTCCGACCTCCTCATCTCGATAGGGGTCCGGTTCGACGACAGGGTCACGGGCAAGCTCGATACGTTCGCATCGCAGGCACGGATCATCCATGTCGATATCGATCCCGCGGAGATCGGGAAGAACAAGAAAGTGGATGTCCCGATCGTGGGGGACTCGAAATCGGTCCTCCAGGACATGCTGGCCAAAATCCAGAAGAAGAAGACATACCAGGCCTGGCAGTCACGAATCCGCACCTGGAAGGAGAAATACCCGATGAAATACCGGGAGGACAACGTGTTGCGTCCCCAGTTCGTCATCGAGCAGCTCTCCGAACTCCTCAAGGGAGAGGGTATCATCGTCAGCGAAGTCGGGCAGAACCAGATGTGGACGGCCCAGTACTTCTGTTTCCGGCACCCGAGGAGCTGGATCACATCAGGCGGGCTCGGGACCATGGGGTATGGATTCCCCGCAGCAATGGGGGCACATTTCGCCCGTCCCGACCAGGTGGTCTTTGACATTGCGGGGGACGGCAGTTTCCAGATGAACATCCAGGAACTGGGGACGGTGTCCCATTACCAGATCCCGGTCAAAGTGGCAATTCTGAACAACCGCTTCCTCGGGATGGTGCGGCAATGGCAGGAGCTCTTCTATGACCGGAGATATTCCTATACCGAGCTGCCACCGGTCGACTTTGTGAAAATTGCCAATGCCTATGGAATCGAGGGGATCAGGGTCGAGGACTGCAGCGATGTGAAACCCGCGCTCAGGGCCGCCATCGAGACAGAAGGACCCTTTGTCCTTGACTTCCGGGTGGAGCGGGAAGAGAACGTCTTCCCCATGGTCCCTGCAGGAGCTGCCATCAACGAGATGATCGGGGGGAATGTTGAATGAAGCCCCACACACTGAGCGTGCTTGTTGAGAACAGACCCGGTGTCCTCACCAGGGTGGCCGGGCTCTTCTCCAGGAGGGGTTTCAATATCGAGAGCCTCGCGGTCGGTACCTGCGAAGAATCCGGGATGAGCAGGATCACCATCGTCTGCATAGGAGATGACGCCCAGATTGAGCAGGTGATGAAGCAGCTGAACAAGCTGATCGATGTGATCAAAGTCTCTGACATCACCGAGAACGACCGCGTGGAGCGTGAACTTGCTCTCATCAAAGTCACCGCCGAACCGGGGAACACCAGAGCAGAGATCATGCAGATCGCGAGCATCTTCCGGGCACAGATCATCGATGTGGGAACAAAGACCGTGATCCTCTCCGTTGTGGGGGATACCGAGAAGATCGATGCCCTAGAGACACTGCTGCGCCAGTTCGGGGTCAAAGAACTTGTCCGTACAGGGAAGATTGCCATTCTCCGGGGAGCAAAAACAGTGAAAAGCGCCAAATAAGTACATTTCACTTTTTTTATGAAAACACTCATGATGCGTTTCGCAACAGGCCCGACGCATGAAAATATTTCCTTTTTCAGATGAGAATGAATTGAATGATGGGCAGAGGAGGTTGTCGCGATTTTAGGGTTTGACCCTGTCATGAAAACCAACTGCAGAATTGCATTCGGAGGCCAGACTGCGACGTAGATCGCGGATAGGAAATTGGCCTGGAAGGCAATTCATCTGCCCATCAGTTCAGATGGTCTATGACTG
>DAWU01000023.1 GCA_002506105.1 Methanolinea sp. UBA275
GGTCGGGAGGGGATATTCCCCTCCCTGAACTGGTATCTCACACTTTTTTTCTTTCCCTGTTGTTTTTCAGTGTTGACTTTGTGAAGGGGAGATCCGCATTCAACATCATATCTTATAGCAATATACAGTTCATTGCCATTTCCCGTTCGTTTTCACGGATGTTATTTCCGATACCGCAACGTGTTCCTTCTGCGAAAAAAACTCTGCAGTGTGTGTTCTCTCGACAAGATCCCCTAGTTCTGCTTCGAGTGCATGGGTGAGTGTCGTGCATTCGGCCCCAGGGGCTCCTTTCACCGAGATGCACACCTGTCCATCTTTGTCAATCACGATCTCAAGTTCCTGCATATCCATACCATATCACCTCATACAAGCCTGGCTACCGGCTGGTCTTTCATCACTATCTGCCCTGTCCTCGTATCGCTTGCTGTGATGAGCAACCGCTTGTTGCCGTCAAGGGAGAAGGAGATCTCAAACCTTGACTCATCTCTTAAGGCGGGGGGATTTGCGGGAATGAAGAATGGGGCATTCTCATTGATCCAGGATAGGGTCGTACGATCAGAGCACTCTCCTGGAAGATCCAGGAGTCTCATACCGCCGCCAGGTTCGCTTACGAGTTCACGAAAGGATTGCCCTCGCCGGGATCCAGGTCTTACTATCTCATAGATAGGGACCCCGAGCTGGACCTGGCCGTCGTAAGTAGCCCTGATGAGGAACCGGGCAACAGGTTGCCTGCTGGGATATGGATCACCCTTCCTTACAAGGGTCCTGTATTCGTGTATTCCTGACCGCGAATTCCAGAAGCGGAGTGCGTATTCATGCTGGACATGGTCGTCAAGGTCGATCCCCGATGAAAACGCTGCCGCTCCCCGGGCAACAGTGTCGAGGGGATGATCATGCCAGACCCTGTTCCTGCCAAAGCGGTATTCCAGCGCCCTGCGAATGGATGGAATCTGGCTGCATCCCCCCACCATCACGACCCCGGAAAGATCATCTTCTTCAAATCCCCGGGAATATGCTCCCTGCAGCGCGCGCTGCAATGTTGCATTCAGGCGTGAGAACATCTCATTTTCTTCGAGAATCCTTTCAAGGTCTCCCCTGGTAAAGGGAATCGAAAAGCCAGACTCTCCAGGGATGGCAGGAGTGAATGCAATCTCCGTAGCATCAACCCGTGAGAGATCTTCCTTCGCCCGTTCGCACGCAGTCAGGAGTGGTCGTGAGAACCCTTTCAGAGCACCATGACCGCGTACAGCCAGGCATTGTTCCTGGACATATTCGAAGATCCACTGGTCTATCCGCATGCCCCCGATATCTTCGCCTGCTTTCCCGAGTATCCTGCAGCGGCGACCTGTATCATGTTCCTGTTCCCTATCCTCGAGTTGCACCACCGACACATCAAGGGTTCCGCCTCCCATATCAAAGAGCATGAACGACTCCCCGGTCCGCAGGCTGATCCCGGATGCCAGGGCGGCGGCACTTGCCTCATCAACCACTCTGACCGAACTGATGCCGGTTGTGCCGGAAAGATCGAAAATCCAGTCCTGGTAATGCTCGAATGCTTCCACCGGGATGGTAAAAACCGCTTCGGTATCTCCGGTGCCCCTCATCTGCGTCAGAGATGAGAGGAGAGCGCGAAGAAAATCAGTACCTGCTTCCCGGTAACTCTTATTTCCCCCAGGAAGCGGGATACGAACAGGGCTCCGTGTCAGGATATAGTGCTTCATCCACCGTACTGTCGAAGGAGAATCCAGCAGTCCTTTTTCGCAAACCTGGTTACCTATCCACGTTGCATTCCCCTCGCCGTAATGAATCAGCGATGGGATGTATGATGTTCCCCCCTCCTGTCCCGTGCAGGGGCGTGACCATTCCGGGAACGCCAGTATCCTCGCCTTTTCGGTCTCTTCATCCCAGCATGAAAGCACCGTGTTCGATGTTCCAAAGTCGACTGCGATCCTGAAGGGCATCAGCATTCACCCCGGCAAATGCCGTTTGGAATTCCATCATCACATTCGACGATTTCAAAGTCATATGGACCTGCGGGAAGACCGGTCCCCCCGAACTCCAAACAGTGACGGAACTTCCCTGCAAGCAGACGTTCAAGAAACCTCCATTGCCTGGCAGAGGATGTGGAGAGATCGGGGGTGATGCAGGACTGCACGTATCCAAGATCGGAGGGATTGGTACGTGAAAGAGGCCTTGTAAAGGGTATTCCTGAAAGTCGGAGTGTTCCATCGCGGCCGGCCGATGCCAGAAGGTTACCTGCGGCAATCAGGCAGAGCCCGTTCCGGGCGTCCGCACGTACATTCCCAGTCCGTATGGGAGCACATTCCGGAAGGGAAAAAAGGGCGACGGTTCCACTCTCAGTTGCGCTTGCGAGCAGGCTCCCATCTGGATGAACCGCAAGGGACCGCACTCTTTCCAGGTGGCCTCTCAACACCCCGCAGGGTTCCCCGGAAGGGATACTCCAGAGACGGACAGTGCGGTCCCAGCTCCCTGTTGCCAGGATTTTCCCATCACCCGATGCACCAAGGCATGAGACGATATGGGAATGGCCAGTGATCCGGGTATGGATCTTTTGGGATACAAGGTCCCAGATGACTGCGGTCCTGTCCTGCGATCCGCTTACCAGGAACTGGGTGCCGGGCAGGAAAGTGAGTGATGTGACAGGGCTGGAATGCCCGGAAAGTGCAGCGACCAGATCCCCCTTGGGAAGGGACCAGATCCGAACCACTCCATCCCAGCCCCCGCTTGCGAGGATCGATCCCTCCATGCCCATGGCGAGAGCCATGATTCCTCCATGATGCCCGACGAGCGTTGCCAGGAGCGATCCCGATTGCAGTTCCCACAGGGATATCCTGCCCTGGGCATCCCCGCACGCAACCATGGTTCCGGAAGGATTGACTGCGATGCATTCGATACGGCCGGTAAAGAGGTTGTGGCAGTACGCAAGGGTCCCTGACTGTGTGTTCCATACTCTGAGAATACCCCCATCTGTGCCGCACGCAAGGAGATTTCCGCCAGGGGTTGATGAGAGGCAGTGGATACCGGTCCCTGGTCCATGGATGGTGGAGAGGAGATCCAACTCCGGAATTGACCGGAGCTTGACCGTCCCTTCTCTGCCCGCACTCATAAGGCAGGTTCCTCCTTTATTGACACCGAGAAGCCGGATCCAGTCAGGATGCCCCTTGTTCATGGAGATTTTCCTCCGATCACGGATTGACCATGTATGAAGATACCCATCACGGCAGCCGGCAAAAAGATGCGTTCCATCAGGGTTGAGTGCGAGGCATGAGATTCCCTGTCCCGGTACATCGAACCGGGCATATTCGGATCCGCCCGGAAAAGAGATGACGACCACCTCATGTTCATCTACCGCAAGTACACCCAGAGTACCTTTTGGAGTATTCGCCCAGGCAATGAGACGTGCACCCGGTGAAGAAATGACACGAGAAAGAGTCCCATCGAGGCAGTTCCAAATGCGCATGGTACCCCTGCTGTCAACCCCCACGAGTGCGTCACCCTGAGGAGAGAAGAAGAGGTGGCGCATCGCCTTTCCAGGACCGGGGACCAATAGGACATCCTCTCCATTCATCTTCCATATACGGATTGCACCATCAATCCCGCTGCTTGCACGCATTCCTTCATGTATCGCGAGGGAGGTGACAGATCCTTCATGGGCGTGGGTAGAAGCGCGGTCGCTGCATCCTGGCCAGGTCCATGAGCAGAGGCTTCCGTCTTCTCCACCCGATATCAGCATGTTCCCAACATCTGAAAAGACGATGCCCGTCACCGGTGCATGATGTCCTTCGAGCGTCATGAAGGAGACACTCTCTCCCGGATGAACCAGCCTGATTGTGCCGTCTTTAGAACCCATAAGGAGGGCATTTCCATCAGGACTGAAGGAGATTGTGGTGATACCATTTCCTCCAGGGATGGCAGCACTGATAAGGTTCCCTTCAGGGAGCGACCACTGGTATAATGTCCCATCGTAACTTGTGGCAGCAAGGAAGAGTCCATCAGGTGATACTGCTGCATGCTGTATCAATCCCCCTGAACCTGCGAGGGTTTTTCCCATGAAAATGGGGGGATCAGGATAATCCCAGACATCCGGGACATTCGAGAGAAGTTCTCTCCAGAGGAACTTGTCCTCTGGCGCGGGTTTCCAATCTGATACCGCGAGAGAGTGGACAATGTCAACCGCGGAGGGGAGGGGTGCATGGAAGAGGAGTCGGAACATCTCGTCATGCTCTTTCTCCATTGCAAGACTCAGAAGCCTGGTTTTCCAGTCACAGGGAGACCATTCGACATCATTTCCCCCGTTTCCCAGCGAGAGGATGATGCTGATCATCCCATTCGATCTGGCCATCTCGAGCACATGGGAGCGTACTTTCGGCGTTGCCGAGAGGACTCCCCTGATCAGGAGGGGATGTCCAGGAAGGGGGTCAAGATCCCTGTATGCATCCAGCTGACCCGAGAGGAAGAGAAATAGCGCTTTTCTCTTATCGTTTGACGGCAGATAGCCTCGTTCTGATGCGATATGAAGCAGAAGCGGATCCAGGGATTCCAGGGCACAATCACAGAAGACATCGATAGCCGCGGAGCTCGAAAGGGAAGAAAGGGCGGCCGCTGCTGATGTCCGGACATCACGGTACCCGGATTCCATAAGGGCATGCGAAAGGGTGCGGACAGCATCAGGATCGCCTTCGAGTGCAGCCCTCCTGATGTCTCTTACCGTGGATGAGCGGAAATAAATCCCTAAAAGGGGTGCACGGCAGGGGAGCCGCATAAAGGGAAGACCCGTAGCCGCCATGAGGGTGCTCACTGCTCACCAGGGGACAGTACGGGCTCGAGGTGAACAATGCCGGGCGGGGATTGTGTTGCAACTGTTATTTCAGAGGCTGAGAGAGCCCTTCCCTCAGTCAACCATGTTCTGAGACCACCAACCACCTCTTTCTGGGATACGGAAAGTGGTACCTGCGTCCTGAGTGCAGCGATGATATCCCTTGTTGTGATTCGGCGCATATTCTGGTTGAATGCCTGGTACATGGCGTCGATGACGGTCTGTTCGATCTCGGCGCCCACATACCCTTCGGAAACCCTTGCCAAACATTCAAGATCAAAGTCTCCGGGAATGAGCCCTCGTCTGCGGAGGTGAACTGAGAAGATCTCCCTCCGCTCTCTTGAGGAGGGGAGGTCGAGGAAAAAGATCTCGTCAAACCGTCCTTTCCGCAGGAGTTCCGGGGGGAGGGCAGAGACATCATTTGCGGTCGCTACCACGAAACACGGGGCGGTTTTGTCCTGCATCCACGTGAGAATGTGGGCAAATACGCGCTGGCTGGTTCCCGAATCGCCGTGACCAAAGGAGAAGGCCTTCTCCATCTCGTCGATCCAGAGGATACATGGGGAAATGGTCTCTGCGAGAGCAAGGGCTCGGCGGGTTCGCTCCTCTGACTCTCCCACAAGGCTGCCAAAAAGGGCACCCACATCCAGTCTCAGCAGCGGGAGCCTCCACATGCCGGCGACCATCTTTGCGGTGAGGCTCTTTCCTGTCCCCGGGATCCCGATGAGGGCTATCCCTTTGGGGGATGGCAGGCCATAGTCCCGTGCTTCCCGGGTAAAAGCTTTCTCTCTCAGTTGAAGCCATTCCTTAAGGACTACGAGTCCCCCCACATTCTCGGCGGTCTCGGTTATGCTGAAAAATTCAAGAGCCTCGCTGTGTGAGAGGATATCCTTCTTCTCAGCCACGATGGCATCGATGTCCCGGTCGTCAAGTCGTCCGTGCCTCACAATCGCCTTGGAAAATGACCTGCAGGCCTGGTTGAGGGACATGCCAAGCGCAGCCTGTATGAGTTTCTCTCTCCCGAGCGGGGTAAGTGATTCGGGGACACCGCTCCCCCTGAGGAGACGGTCGAGTTCCTGCTCGAGTTCTCGTGCTGAAGGAGGTGGTATCTGGAGAACAACCGCGTTGTCCCTGATCTCCTCAGGCACTTTCAGCGAAGGAGTGACTACGATCATGGTCCTCCTTGAAAAACGGAACTTCTGTGCAAGGTTCCGCATTTTCCGCTTCACGGCAGGATTTGTCCAGAACTCATGAAAATCCTTGAGAACGACTGCTGCCGAATCATCGGTCTTCTCCAGCTCGTCAAGGGCCTGGAGGGGGTCCCGGATATTCACCGCCCTTGGAGGGGTATCTTTCACTCCTGAAAAGCCGTCCACAAGGTCCCACATGATGAGGGGGCGTGAGGGTTGGAATCGCCCGCAGACGTCCTGCAGGATCCGAATCGCCCGCTCTTCTTCAGTTGTATAGAGTATAAGAAGGGTGATGCGTGCCCGGAGGCATAGGTCAATCTGTGCAGGGATATCACCATCCCATGCTTCGTCTCTCATGTCCATCTCCTTACAACAATCCGCACTGATCCGTCTTCCTGCTCCACTTCCTCAACAAGGCTGTATCCTTCACGTTCAGTCTGCTCCCGCACCAGCATCCTCGCATATTTCTGCTGGATTCTCGGGTAGTCCCTCCGCAGGGCATCCTGAATCTTCCGGTCTGAACCACGGACGCCCCAGGAATCGGCAAGAAGATCATAACATCCGTCAGCGTTCTGCACAAATCCTACCCCGTACCCATTCTTTCCCGTCACAGCCAGGTCTACCTTCTGGACTCCGTGGTATCCCCTGATGGTCCCGCCCTCCTGTACCTGGTAGCCCATCTCCTTGAGGCACAGAGAGAGGACAGACTTGTTCCGGAATGTTGTCTTGATCCTGCTGAAATGAGACATGTTTCAGCCGCACTCCTCTTTCTGATAAAAAAAACTCATTTCCGGGAACCCTGTGGTGGTTATCTCTCCATGGCGGCTGATGGTAAATTCCACGGATCTCGCATCGCGTTCGGGATACGCGGTGCGGGGGATCCTCGTGGAAAGGTGTAGTATTTCCTGGTTTCTGGATCCGCAGAGGGAAGTCCCGCAGGGTGCATCCCGGATGTAGGGCCCTGCCACGAGGAGATCGGTCACCCTGATGAGTTCCCTCCAGGCGCTCCTCCCGCTTGAGAAGAGTACTTCGGCGGGAAATCCGCTGAACGTGACCACGGAGAGACCCTCTCTCCGGATTAGATTCCCTACCTCGGCGAGGGGAAGTGCCTGGCAGAACGGCTCTCCCCCGGAGAATGTAATGCCATCGATCCCGGGGAGGGAGATGATTGTTTCCGCAACATCCTCTGCACTGATAAGGTGGGTCTTTTTAAACGACCATAATGACCTGTTGAAGCATCCCGGGCAGTGCAGAGGGCATCCCTGCACCCAGAGTACTGCCCTCTCCCCCGGTCCGTTTACCCGTGATCGGTCGAGGAACCCTGCACAGTTGATCTTCATTGCCGTCTCTCTTTCTCTGTCATGCCCCACGGGTTCCCACACTATAAGTATCGGGAATCCGGGTGAATATCTGAAAAGAGAGGTTTCCAGAAGGCATGGTATAAGTTCTTCCTTTTCCAGTCCCCTTTTCTCAAAAAAGTAATACTAATGTAATACTTAGGTAGTGCAAAAGCAGTGACCTGGCTCGATCCTCGCGCCGCAATATTTTTTGATAAAATTACAAATTAAAGGTAAAAATCCAATTATTTTGAGTTCCGGCGAGGAATAATGGTATTCCTTAAGAGTGATATTTTGATGTAGTGGAGGATTTTTTTCAATCCATATGGCATACTGTTGCGCCACATGTTATTATCAACGCACCCCACGAATAATGAGTGATGAAAGGCTCGTTTGACGGCACCTGGATCAGGCTCGGTCCGGAAGGGCGGCCTCTCTATGATCAGAGCGGGTATGGGAGACCTGAAAAGGAAGGGCTCCGGCTCGCTCCGGAGGAGGCCCTTTACCTGGTCCACCGCGGCCGCCTCGAGATACCCGGGTATTCTTTTGACCGCCTCCTCGCAGCATGCACCCAGAAGTCAGGTTTTATGAGGAGCTTCCTCGTGTACCGTGACCTGAGGGAGAGGGGATATGTTGTCCAGACCGGCCCTCACGATTTCAGGGTCTTCCGGAGGGGACAAAGGCCCGGAACAGGCCAGTCCCAGTATCTTGTGAGGGTCATCTCTGAGCGTGACATGATAGCGTTTTCAGGTCTTGTCAGAGAGGCATCTGCATCCATCAATCTCCGGAAGCAGCATGTCCTCGCCGTTGTCGACGACGAGAACGAACTGACCTATTATGAAATAAAGGTGCAGCACCTCCAGGAGACCGGTGAGGAGGATGCAACCTTACCAATGGAAGGCGAACTGGTGGGGAGGTATGCGATCGTCCACCAGAATGAGAAAGGGACGTATGGGATGCAGCTTGATTCCGGGCGCCTGGTCCTTGCACCACTCGAGATCATCAGCCTGATGCGTTCCGGGAAGCTCTCACTTCGCAAGGATGGAGAGCGGCAGGATCCCGGACACTATTACGAACTGGCACGGGAATCAGACATCGAGTTTCCTGAGAAGGTCATGGTATACGAAGACCTGCGAAAGAGGGGATTCGTCCCCCGAACCGGGTATAAATTCGGCCATCACTTCCGCGTGTATTCGGGAAAGAAAGTTCACTCAGAGATGCTCGTTCAGGCTCTCCCAGGAGAGGCATCCCTTCCCATGAGTGCTATCTCGAGATCAGTTCGCCTGGCCCACAGCGTGAAAAAGAAGATGTTGTTCGGGTGCGAACATAGTGAAGATATCCAGTATGTGGAATTCGCCCGTATCAAACTGTGAGTAGGTAAAGCATGCAGGCACCCATTAATCCCTGGTCCAGCCAGCCATCCGAAGATATCGAGAAACTCTTCTCGATGTTTGGAATCGAGCCTATAGCAAATATCGATGGCATTCTCCCCAGTACCCCCTCCTTCATAAGCAGGGGAGTTGTCGTTGGCCACAGAGATTATCGAGTCATTGCGGAGGCAATCAGGGACAGGAAGCCCTTCCATATCCTGACCGGTTTCATGCCGTCCGGTCACCCCCATCTCGGGCATTTGATGGTCATGAAGGAGGTAGTATGGCACGTTGCACAGGGAGGCACAGGATATATCACTGTCGCTGACAGAGAAGCCCATGCGGTGCGGGAGATTCCCTGGCGGAAATGTGACGAATACGGGAAGGAATATCTGCAGTGTCTTTATGCCCTGGGATACCATGGCAACACCTACTTTCAGAGCAGGAACAAACGCCTCTTGGATCTCGCGTTCGAGGCAGCGACCAAGGTAAACTTCTCGGAACTGCAGGCAATTTATGGTTTTTCCGATGAGACTGCACTTGCCCATGCAGAGAGCGTGATCACACAGGTTGCCGATATTCTCTATCCACAGATTGACAGTAGTCCCGCACCCACCGTTGTTCCGGTTGGTATTGACCAGGACCCTCATATCCGGCTGACAAGGGGTGTCGCCCATAAGTTGCGGATGTTTACCGTTGAAGAGAGAGACGGGTACATCAGTGTCCGGTCAAAGAATGCCCCCGCTAAGGCGCTCGATGATGTTCACAGGAGATACCCGGGATCAAAGAAATACGAGGGGCATGTCGATATCCCGGGAGGAAAATGCATTGATGTGAGTGCAGAGGTTCGCCGCATCGAGATAGCCCACGGCGGATACGGGTTTTTTACACCCTCATCGACGTACCACCGGTTCATCCCCGGGCTCCAGGGAGGAAAGATGTCGAGCAGTGTCCCGGAGAGCACGATTACCTTTACAGAACCCGAAGAGGTTGTCAGAAAGAAGGTGATGGCTGCTTTTACAGGAGGACGGCCTACACTTGCAGAACAGAAGGACAGGGGCGGAGAGCCTGACATGTGCCCCCTGTTCCTCTTAAACCTGTTCCATATGGTCGAAGAAGACAGTGAGCTTGCTGAGATCAAAAGGCGATGCCTTGGGGGGGAGCTCCTCTGCGGGCAGTGCAAGAAAGAGACCGCGGAAAGGGTGCTGGCTTTCATCCGGGATTTCCGGGAGAAAATGGAGGCATCGGCACATCTGGTGAAGGTTGAGTGATATGGATCTATCCCTGAATGAAAAACGACTGATCAAAGTCCTGGAACCGCACAAGAAATACGATCCGGCCACCCTGGCCGCGAAAATGGGGACATCCGCGGAGTCAGTCATCCAGTTCTCCATGCTCCTTGCCGGGCGTGGCCTTGTGCATGTGGAGAAGGAGGTTCATACCACGTATGCCCTCACAGACGAAGGGAGCCGATATGCCCGTGAAGGGCTCCCCGAACGACAGCTTCTCCAGAGTTTTGAGGGGCGCATCCCCATGGCCGATCTGACAAAGCATCCCCTGTCCCGTGTAGGGATAGGTCAGATGCGGAAGAAAGGGTGGGTTACTATTCGCGATGGAATGGTGGAGAAAACCGGCCAGGAGATGATTTCCGAAGAGGAGCGTGCCCTCCGTGAGCCAGAGTGTGAGGGTAAAGGTGTCTCTCTCCTTGTAAAACGTGGTCTTCTCATCGAGCAGCAGGAGACGAGATACCTAATTTCCCTGACACCCGATGGTGAGGCCATCGCAAAAAAGGGGCTTGATCTCGAAGCAGAGATAGGAACTCTCACAAGAGAGCAGATTATCGGGGGATCATGGAAGGATCTGCCTTTGAGACGATACAGCCTTGGCACGCTTCCAAGAAAGATCTACCCTGGTAAAATTCACCCGTACCAGAGGATCCTGGATGAAATGAGGCAGACTCTCCTCGAGATGGGATTTGCCGAGATATATGGAGGCCTTGTGCAGAGCTCTTTCTGGAATTTCGATGCTCTTTTTCAGCCACAGGATCATCCGGCGAGAGAGATGCAGGATACGTTCTTTTTGAAAGAGACGGTTCCTGTCCCGCCGGGATTCGAGAGGGTCAGGGATATGCATCTTCACGGAGGCACCACCTCGTCAACAGGATGGGGTGGCGACTGGAGGGTTGAAAAAGCAGAACAATGCGTCCTGCGCACTCACACCACAAGCCTTTCCATTCAGCACCTGGTATCGCACCCGGAACCCCCTGTAAAAGTCTTCTGTATCGGGAGGGTGTACCGGAGAGAATCCATCGATTCAACTCACCTGGCGGAATTCGAGCAGCTGGAGGGGATCGTCATGGACAAAGACGTTACATTCCGCCATCTCCTCGGTTTTCTCAAGGAGTTCTACGGGCGCATGGGGTTCGAGGGAGTAAGGTTCAGGCCGGGCTACTTCCCCTATACCGAACCCTCCGTGGAGCCCGAGGTCTTTGTCGACGGCCTGGGCTGGGTCGAGATGGGTGGCGCGGGGGTCTTCAGGGAAGAAGTGAGAGCCCCCTGGGGAGTCAAGCATCCTGTGCTTGCCTGGGGTCTTGGCGTGAGCCGTGTCGCGATGCTCAGGCTGGGCTTAAAGGATCTTCGCCAGTTATACAGGACTGACATCGACTTTGTTCGCGAGACATCATCATGGCGACCCGCTCACCGGGCATCTGGGAGGAAATAGGATGGCGGTCATCACCCTCTATTATCGTTACCTGGAGAGGCTCGTCGGAGTCGATAAAGAGACTATCCTTGCCC
Organism: Methanolinea sp. UBA275; assembly: GCA_002506105.1. GTDB lineage: Archaea > Halobacteriota > Methanomicrobia > Methanomicrobiales > Methanospirillaceae > Methanolinea_A. Next base: position 11,530 of record DAWU01000023.1, read on the forward strand.
GCCTCCCGATGCTGGGATCGGACATCGAGCGTGTGGAGGAGGATCATGTTGATGTTGAGTTCTTCCCCTCACGGCCTGACCTTTTCTCCGTTGAGGGAGTTGCGAGGGCGATGAAAGGCTTCCTCGGGGTTGAGAAGGGGCTTCCTGCGTATCATGTAAAGCCTTCCGGGATCAGTTTTTCAGTCGATCCCGGGCTTGCCTCCATACGCCCTTATCTGGGGACTGCGGTTATCCGTGGTATCTCTCTTGATGAAGAGGCAATCCTTTCTCTCATGGGCCTCCAGGAGGCTCTCCACTGGGCGTTAGGCCGAGGCCGGAGCAAGGTGGCGATAGGAATACATGATCTTGACCATGTCACCCCTCCATTCCGGTATATTGCGGAGGAAAGGACCCGGTCTTTCGTACCTCTCGACTACGACAGGGAGATGACGATGGAAGAGATCCTTGATACACATCCCAAAGGCCGTGCCTATGCCGACATCGTAAAGGACTTTCCGAGATTCCCGCTCATTGTGGATGCCTGCAACCAGGTTCTCTCATTTCCCCCTATTATCAACGGCGAGCTCACGCGTGTGACTGGAGAATCAAGAAATCTGCTCCTCGACACGACAGGCACTGATGAACGTGCAGTAATGACCGCGGTAAACATCCTCTGCACAGCTCTCGCCGATGCAGGTGGACAAATCGAGAGTGTTGAGGTAGACGGAGGGTTCATCCCTACCCTCGCTCCCACCACCAGGCTTGTGAGTTCCCGTGAATGCAGCTCATTGCTCGGTGTTGACTTCACTCCGGAAGAACTCTCTGCCCTGCTGGAGAGAATGCGGTATTCAGCCGAACCCGTGAGCGATGACAAGGTCAGGGTCACGATCCCCTGTTACCGGGCTGATATCATGCATGACTGGGATATCTTCGAGGATGCAGCCATCGCGTTCGGGTATGAAAACTTCCGGGCAGAGATCTCCCCCACGTTCACCATCGGCAAAGCACACACGGTCATGACCATTGCATCTGCGGTCAGGTCGCTCGGTTCAGGCCTTGGGTACCAGGAGGTTATACCGTTCACTCTCACCAGTGAAAGGGTGATGCATTCGAAGATGCAGCGCCCCCTTCCCGCGGGAACTCTTACTGTCCTTCACCCGATCAATGAAGAGAATACCATGGTCCGGACTGGGATCCTCCCGCTGCTCATAGAAACACTCCAGTTCAACAGGCACCGCGAACTCCCGCAGAGGCTCTTTGCAGTAGGAGACGTGGTTCAGGACCTTACCACATACCAGAAAGCATCCTTCGTCTCTCTCCACCCGGCAGCGGATTTCTCTGAGGCCTATGCGGTTGCGGATGCCCTGTGCAGGGAGCTGTCAATACCCTATACAGCGGGGGAATCAGGAGACCAGGCGTTTATACAGGGAAGGAGGGGAAACCTCCTTGTGAACGGAAGTGTTGCCGGAACCTTTGGGGAGATCCATCCTGCGGTGCTGAATGCATTTGAACTCGAGCACCCGGTCGCGGCCGTGGAGATCGATCTCAGAGTCGTACCGGGATACCCTTCCGGGCTAGGTACTCCTTGACCTGCCTGACGGTCATTTCCCCGTAGTGAAAGACGCTTGCTGCCAGGCAGGCGTCTGCTTTCCCGTACACGAAGCCGTCATAGAAATGCTCGAGCGTTCCCACACCCCCACTCGCAATGACGGGGATTCCAACAGCCTCTGAGATTGCAGAGGTTATAGGGATATCAAATCCATTCTTTGTACCGTCGGTCTCCATGCTGGTGAGAAGGATCTCGCCTGCTCCCCTCTCTTCTGCATCTTTCGCCCATTTCACTGCATCGATCCCGGTAGGCTTGCTCCCCCCATAGATAACAACTTCATACCAGCAGGTCTGCCCGTCGGGAAGAGTCACCGGTGTCGCGTCCGGATTCTTTGAAAAGTTTCTCCGTACATCCTCTGCAAGGACGATACACTGGGTCCCGAACTTCTCCGACCCCCTGCTCAGAAGCATTGGGTCATGGACAGCGCTCGTGTTGATGCTTACCTTGTCTGCCCCGGCCCGTAGGATCTGCTGGATATCATCAACCGATCTGATTCCCCCACCGACTGTAAGAGGAAGGAAGAGCTGGTCGGCGGCACGCTTTATGACCTCGATGATGGTTCCACGCTGTTCTTTCGAAGCGGTGATATCGAGGAATACAACCTCGTCTGCACCCTGTTCGTTATATCGCTGTGCCAGTTCTACCGGATCCCCGGCATCGCGCAACGCCAGAAAATGCGTTCCTTTCACTACTCTCCCGTCCTTCAGGTCAAGACAGGGAATTATGCGACGGGTAAGCGTCATGGAGAATGGGTAGGGAGTGTTGGGTTAAGAGGATTATGCCACACAACATGACGGGTTTTATCTTTGTTGCAGGATGATTGCATAACGGAAATGCCGGGTGAAGGATCAGACCCGGCGGGATCAGTCCATGGATTCAGGTGAGAAGAAAATGACGTGGGCCCGGCAGTACATGCCGGTGCTCTCCTCTATTCGTGAGGATTTCGTCCGGGAACAACCGTTCCGCGGGATGCGTATAGGGATGGCACTTCACGTTGAGGCAAAGACTGCCTGCCTGGTTGAAACCCTGGCTGCCGGGGGTGCAGAGGTGTACATTACGGGGTGCAATCCCTTAAGTACCCAGGATGATGTTGCAACCGCTCTCGGGAGGGTTCCCGGGGTACATTGCTATGCAAAACGGGGAGCCACTACAGAGGAATACTACGCGGCCATTGACAAAGTCCTTGACGCCCATCCCAGGGTGACGATCGATGATGGTATGGATCTCATTCACCGGCTGCATACCGCGAGGACCGATCTCCTCCTGGACGTGATAGGGGGCTGTGAGGAAACAACCACTGGTGTGCACAGGCTCCGGGCGATGGCAGGGGAAGGCAAACTCAATTTCCCGGTCATCGCAGTCAATGACACCCCAATGAAGAGGTTTTTTGACAATGTTCACGGCACCGGGGAGAGCGCACTCTCTGCAATTATGCTTACCACGAATATGTTGATCGCGGGAAAAGCGGTGGTCGTGGCAGGATACGGGTTCTGCGGGAGAGGCCTTGCGAGAAAACTGCACGGGCTTGGCGCCAGAGTCATTGTCACTGAAGTGGATTCCCGCCGGGCGCTCGAGGCATACATGGACGGGTTCATGGTCATGCCCATGGAAAAAGCTGCGGAGATCGGGGAGATTTTCATCACCACCACGGGGAATACTTCCGTGCTCACCTCGTCGCACTTCCCGAAGATGCGAAACGGAGTGGTGCTTGCAAATGCGGGTCATTTCAACGTGGAGATCGACATCCAGTGGCTGGAAAAGCACGCACGGGCTGTAACAAGGCGTGACGGTATTGATACCTACAGGGTGGATAAAAAAGATATCCACGTTCTTGCAGAAGGCCGCCTTGTGAACCTGGCGATACCCAAAGGCATGGGCCATCCCATCGAGGTTATGGATTTGAGTTTCGCCCTGCAGGCACTCTGTGCCCGCTATATTGTCATGCACGGGCGCTCACTCCAGCCCGGGGTGTATGATGTACCCGTGGAGATTGACGATCTGGTTGCGAGGAAAAAACTGGCCGCGCTCTCAGTTGCGATTGATGAACTCAGTCCTGCCCAGACCGATTACCTCTCGGGCTGGAATGTCGGGACCTGAAACCCGACCCATCTCACCTCCCATGATTGTGAGCCGGTCACAGAAGAGATATTCCTGTGCATACCCGGCATACTGACCGAAATGACTCCTCCCGAAACGGCTGAACTGGTCGTAGGTATACCGTGTGTCATCCAGGGAATACCGGGTCTGTAATATCCTCTGGATCCAGACATCTACGGGAAAAGCCTCTGATTTCCCAAATGCAAAAAGAAGCACGCAGTCGGCTACTTTTTTTCCGACCCCCTTCAGATGCAAGAGCTCTTTCCTGGCTTTTTCATAGGGGAGTTCACAGAGCCTGGACTCCCATCCCGGATCATCTGCAAGTATCCTTGCCGTCTCAAGAAGATAGGGTGCCCGGTAGCCAAGGCGGCACGCTGAGATTTTGCAGGGATCCTGACTGGCTATCGCATCTGCATCAGGGAAGGAAAAGATTCTGTCGTCCCGGGTAAGGATGGGTTCCCCATACCATTGACACAATTTCGAGATCCTGCGTTTGATCCCGGGGATGTTTGCGTAGGTGGCGATGATATAGGAAGCAAGACATTCCCATGCAGGCTGGCGGATAATGCGGAGCCCCCTGCAATGGGAGATGACAGTATGGATGACCGGATCCCTGTCGATAGTGTTGAGGATTCCCAATAAATCCTCGTCGAGCTGGAAATAGGAGCGGATGAACTCAGGTTTTGCACCCTGGAATGAGAGAACGCGCCCTTTCTGGTGAATGGTGATGCACGACCCGTCAACCACGCCAGTCCAGGCCCCACCATCATTTTCCCAACGGAAGACCTGTCCGCATCCGAGCGTCAGATCGAGATTAAAAGGCTGGTCCTTGCGCAGTGTGATTGAGGCCATGAAATCAACCCGGTGTCATTCTTATCTGCCTGCACTAATCAAAATTCATCCGGTTCGATGATCCGGCGCAGCAGCCTGCAACCCCAGATTTCCTTGTACAAAAAAATCCTCTCTTTCACACTGCAAACCGCAGGAATTTTATACTCAGTTTCCGATCTGTTCCCTATGGAACTGAACGAAACTCTGCGTGCATTTCTCGAGACAGGTGATGACTGGGAGAGGAAGAACACCTCCGTGAAAGGGGTCTCTATCATCAAACTCCCCGGGACCAAGAGCCGGGCACCATCGCTGGCAATCGAAGTCAATCCGGTAGGTGACAAGGGTATCCCCATGAAGAAGAAGGGAGTCATGGTGATGAATGGGGGAGAGCTCATTGCATTCCGTGAGATCTTCTCGAATCCCAAAGTCGATGGACTTATCCGGACAATCGAGGAAATTACTCCCGGAAAAAAAGGCCAGAAGAGCAGTTCAGGGGATATTTTGGAGATATAAGGGACATTCGCCCTTCCCTTTTTTGTCTGTAACCTGCCCTGGCGGCCTCCTGCACCGGTGGAATTCATGCAAAGACCATGATAAGGCATAAACCTTTATTTTCCCGGAGATAACTCTCTTTGAGGCTGTTTTTCGCATGAAAAAGTCATCTCTGCCCAGCATACCGCCGGCACCTTGGGGACTGAGTCTTGGTAGGACAGGGATTTATACCGTCCTTATCCTTTTCCTCCTCCTCTTTTTTGCAGGGTGCACTGAGGACAATACTCCCTCCACTGAGGTCCCCCAACCTCCCGGGGTGCTGGTTGACTACCAGAGAACCGGGGGGATTGCAGGGGTATCTGATCACATAGTGGTTTTCAGTGACGGGCAGGTCGTCTATTCTACCCGACAGGGATCGGGGGCCTATATTCTCTCTCCTGGAGATCTTGATATTCTCAGGGGATTGATCCGTGATGCAGACATCCCATCACTGAAAGATGAATATCCCGCGCCTCAACCCGGAGCTGATTACTTTACCTACACTCTGGTCGTTGGAAACCGCACGATAACCACAGAGACAACAGGTATACCAGAACCCCTGTCGCCTGTGATCATCACCCTTGATGGGTTGATCAGTACCAGGTGATATACCCCTCATCAATGTCCTCAAAACAGGGTTGTGGATCTCTGGAATACACCCCTGGGAAAAATTCCCGGGCGCCATACCTTACCGGTCTTTTAGGTCAATTCTCTCCATTTCTCTGGTTCAGGATAGATATCCCGTTTAAAGTTCGGTCATCCAGCGGGCATCATACCTGGCTCCGCATTCCGGGCATATCAACAACACGCGGAAGTGCTGGCGGCCGGCGGCTATGCGTACGAGCGATATATGGAATCCCCTGTCATATCCGCATTTCTGGCACTGTTTGAACTCGTCACTGATCGCAACATGAATGATATCACCTGATACAGTCATGATGCTCTGTCTTGCGGGTGACAAGAAAAATGATCACTAAACCGGGATGGAAAATAGTAAGGTGAGATGCTTCCCGTCATCAGAAATACCGGGCACAGGTGTGCCGGAAAAAAGGGAACTGAAGGTCTCACGAAGAGTACAGGCAGCCCTGCACATCCTGGCCCAATTTTCCTATTGCATCCGCCCGGCAACGCTGGCAGTGCCTCATCTGGCGGACGAATGGTGCACATGCATCCTGCATCTTTCTCTTCATTTCCGGGGTAGGCGGAGTGATATGGGAGAACCTGTATTGGGCGATCAGCGGGATGACATTGAAGTTGTATACTCCCATCTCTCCCACCTTTTTCGCAATTTCCGGGATATGATCCTCATTTATCCCGGGTATATACACAGTATTGATCTTCACAATCATCTTCCGTTCAACCGCCATACGGATCCCTTCAAGCTGGTTCTCAAGGAGGATCTTCGCGCCTTCTACACCTTCATAGCGCTTCCCCTTGTAATTGATGAACTGGTATATTTTTGCCCCGATCTCGGGGTCAATGGCATTGAGGGTGACCGTGACGTTCCCGACATCATATTTCTGCAGCAGGTCTATCTTCTCAGGGAGGAGAAGGCCATTGGTGCTGATGCACTTAATCACATTCGGAAATTCCTCCTTCAACACCCTCAATGTTTCAAAAGTGTCTTCATTCGCAAGGGGTTCTCCGGGCCCTGCAATCCCTATGACCTTGATATAGGGAAATTTCTGCAGGGCATCACGCACCAGCCCGATCGCTTCCTTTGCATTGAGAACTTTTGAAGCCACACCGGGACGGCTCTCGTTCACGCAGTCAAAATCCCTGATACAATAGTTGCACTGGATATTGCATTTCGGTGCGACGGGTACATGGCATCGGCCGAATGCGTGGCAGGCCTTCTCAGAGAAGCAGGGGTGCTCCTGGATTTTGCGGAGCTGCTCGGGGTCCCATTGCACCTTTTTCCCTGCAACGTCGGTTGTCTTGTATTCATTTTCAGTCATAACAGTTCTCCATCACCGCCTGTACAGCGCGTGTCTCATGTAAATGAGGGCTGGCATGTTAAAAATAATTCTATTAGGGTATCTTTTGAGTAAAATCCTTGGAATATGGGGGATTTCACTGATGGATCAGGGCTTTTCAATCCCGCAGGAATTATGACCGAACAGTATCATATGGTTGGGTATGAGGCATATGAAAGGAGGAGAGGACACTTCATCCTGGATCCGCATTGGAGTGTCATTCGCTGCGATTATTCTGATGATTGTCCTTGCTGCCGGATGTACTTCATCAGGGTCACAGGGGGTTTCCCCGGGAGACACGGTAAGGGTTGCATACCAGATGTCATTCCCCAATGGTCCCGTATTTGAGACCAGCGAGAACGCAACACCTCTGGTGTTTGTCGTCGGAATGGGCCAAACACTCAAGGGTGTTGACCAGGCCGTCGTTGGAATGATCCCCGGGCAGACGAAAACCATCATTATACCCCCCGAGGAGGGGTATGGGATCAGAAATGAGAGCATGGTTGGGAATGTTGATACAGAGTTTCTTGTCAAGAAGATGAATGAGCTTGCGAAGATGGGGCATATGACACGCGTGAACTTCCCAGGTATCGATGATCTTACATACCGCTACCAGCTTCCTGATACTACCGTCGTCTATTATACATTCACAAATATCACTGAGGAAACAACTACCGTCGATCAGAACCATCCGCTTGCAGGCCGTGAACTAAAAGCCACTATTACCCTTCTCGAAATTGTTGAATGACATGGAATCCCTTGAAAATTTTTTCCATAGTATACTCAAAGAATAAACAAGGAAAAGCCTGATTGGAAAAAAACGTGTGACCGTTTTGGATGGTAAAGAGAGAAACTCAATCCAGCTTTATGAAGGATTGCACCGGTGCGGGCCGCCCGATGCGATCCGATACATTTTTTATCACAATGTGATATCTCATTCTGGTGTACCGAGAAGCGCCCCGTCAATGAAAGCCTGGAGTACTGCCTATATTGATGCCACCTTGATTGTATAGTGCTTTTTCAGGCAGGCGTCGCCCGCTGAACGGTGCACCAAAAATTTCATTTCACCTTCATCTATATAAAGGCATTAGTCCAAAGTGGAATATTCAGGTCTCTTTTTGCATGCGTCAGACGTTTTATGACGGAATTGCCAAACGGGAGCCTTATGGTTTCGCAAGGGAAAATAACCATGAAATTTCATTTAAATGCAAAAAAAACGAATAATTAATGCTTTTAAATTTTCGTCAAAAAATCATTCTCTCATCATTTCAAGCGGGATGGTTAGACAGATTTACAAGGGAACGCATAATTGATGAGTATTTTTTTCATCAATATCAGGTGGTGCCGCATTCAATTCTTTATATATTTTACGGTATCTTGAACGGTCTGGGAATGGGGTGGTGGGAATACTTCCTGAAAGCATTGCAGAAGAGGTCCGGATGCACTGTCAGGGGATGGATGATGCCACTGATAAGGACACCTGCAGGAGAATAGTGATCGCTGTCTTCGATGCTTTGAAGGATACGAGTATGGGCCTGGCCGGATTCGAACCGGCGACCTCCGCCGTGTAAGGGCGACGTCATAACCGACTAGACCACAGGCCCAGGACAGCCAGAAAGTTTCGCCCGTGAGAGTATTAAATTCATCCATCGGAATTCAGATCCCCTTTGGATAATAATAATGGGAAAAATTGAGATTTTTCACAAATCTAGCCCTATACACATCTATATTGAATGGTTGGCATATGACCCTATTACCCGGATGAGTCTGCATATAAAGAATATACAACCCACGTGGCGAGCGGCGACTGACCTGAAAATTCGGTGTCCTGAGTGAAAATCAGGGGAGATCTTTTCGGAAAATTGCATGAATCTCTTCACGCAGGAATGTTTTCCCACGAATGTGAAGGTCCCAGGAGGTGGCCTTAAGAGAAATCACGGAAAGAAACGGATTGAGGGTTAAAATCTCGCTTTTCTGGAAGTAATGAGTAAAGGTTCCGTCTCCCCTCAGGTAGGTTTTCTCTTCGATCTCTTCGCCTTTTCCCGACCTGAAATCATTCACGGAAAACACACGGAAGATGACATTGCCTCCACTCCTGACAACCCGTCCTGCTTCCTTGCACATTGCCTTTCTTCCCTGTAGGACGGCATGTCCGAGGACATGGGAGAGAAGCACCGTATCAAAAGATGAATCAGAAAAAGGCAGGTGGACAGCATCAGCACATACAAGTGTGACGTTTTTGGCTCCCTGGAGTGTATGGGAACACAGGCGGAGAGCCGCAAGGGAAAAATCGAGGCCGGTAAGCATGGGGCCAGTCTCTTCATCCACGAAGGATGATGTTTTCAAACCGGACAGTGTACCCAGAGTCTTTCCATCACCGCACCCAATCTCAAGGATACGGCCGCGTTCAGAAATTGAAGGCAGCCAGGAAGAAAAACCAGCCCAGCGTCGCCCTCTCATTGAATAATCCCGGTTCCAGGCGTCCCGTGGTGCTTCCATTTTTACCGATTATCCCCCTATGAGGGTATTATGGTATCACCCGGAAAAAAATTGGGGTTCTTTCCGGAATGAGCCTGGGATGCAGGAATACCCGACGACCTGAAAAATACAGAGCGATAGGAAAGAAAAAGCCCGCAGGGGGTTGCGGGCATTCTTGCATGTAAGATCGAATCAGGTAAGCCCAAAGGACTTGAGCGTCACATTGGGATTGACTGCGCCGCAATGATATACGACACCCTCTGACATTTCGTTGATCACCACTTCGGCGGGGGAGAAGAGTGAAGTATCGATCTTGTAGAAATCATACCCCGCCTCCTTGAAGATCTCGTTGAAAGGCTTTCCATATCCCTTTGATTTGTTGCTCGGGATCTTCTCGAGGTAATCTTTGATCTCCGGGGCTTTCATGGTAAGCATGATCCTCCCATGGTAGATAGTGGCATCATTCGTCACGCCCATGGCCATTTTCGGACCTCTTACGGGGGGAAGCGGTGCGCACCCAAATGCCGCTGTTATCTTCCTTGTATCGAAGTGAAGTTCGTTCAGCTTGTAAATGGCAGTCTCCACACATCGTCCGGCAACCTGGATGGAGCCCACGATCGACGACGTGGGTGCCACAACCGCACATACATTTCCCACATCGATATGGCAGTCCTCGGCGATCTTTTCCATGACCTCGCCGTTGGGAAGGTGGTCGCTCTCAAGCGCTATCACTGCAGAATCAAAGTCATCCTCGTACCCTATCACCTCATACGTGTGCTTGGGTTTGAGGGAAAGAGCTCTTGCCGGCCCACTCCCCATGGCAAAGTAATTGTTGTGCTTGATTGTCCATCCTGCTTTCTGGGCACCGAGGCATGAGATGGAGGGAAAATCGGTGAAGACATCGATGAAAGGAAGGGGGAAATCCAAAATATTTGCCATTCTGAAGTTGACTTCTCCCAGCCCTCCCATGCAGATCTCGGTGAAAGCACGCCCTGCAGCATAACCGCCACGGGTGCTTACCCCGCAATCGATGATCCGGGCGCCATTATCGAGTTCATGGTATGCAGCGTTGAATTCTTCGGCGTATTCCGCCAGGTTTTCAAAAATTTCAAGGGCAAGTTCGTTAACACTGAGCACGTGGAGTACCCCCTTTACCATAGAACACAACTCTGGAAGTGATAAGAGTTATCAAATGATCGTTTTATAAAAAAAGATCAGGAGAGATATTCCAGAATTTTTGCGGGGTCGTAACGGAGACTGATCACCCTGGTACGGCCTTTCCCTTCCCTGTATTCGAGGTTCACAAGCCTCATTGCATCGAATTTTTTTACGATCTCATAGAAACGGGTGTAACCAAGCGCAGATCCTTCTTTTACAGTTTTATAGACCTCTCCTGCGTTCATCTCTCCGCCCGTTCTCGCATGGGTTGCAAGGATACCAAGCAGCGCTTTCTCCTCGGCCTTCAGTGTCTTTACGGAGTAAGAAAGGTGAAGGTAGCGTGAAACAGTGTATGCGCTGCAGATGTCTTCCCTCTCGATAGCCCTGCTTGCCCTCTTCTCCGCATTCAGGGTGGCGCGTTTCAGCAGGTCAACTCCTACCCTCAGGTCGCCGCTCTTCTGCGTCTGTTCAACCACGAGATCGAACATTGCCTGGGAGAGACAGCCGGGATAGAGGCCCTGCATCACTCTTTCGCCAATAATTGTTCTCGATTCCTCCAATGTATACGGCGGGAAGTATATCTCTGTCGGGCGAAAGACCGAGGATACCCGTGCATCCACTTCTTTTCCCATATCCACGTCCATATCACTCACTATCACGATCACACCTACCCTGGTGCCGGGATACGCTTCGTGTGAACGAAGAAGAGTGTAGAGGACTTTGTTAATCTCGTTCTCGTACAGGAGATAGTTCGCATCGTCGAGCGCGATTAAAAGAACCTGCTCCTCCTTTGCAAGGATTCTCGCTATCGCATCAAAGACCTGCTTGAACGAGGTGCCGGACGCCGGAGGAAGGTGACCCGAGAGCTTACGATATATCTGGGAGAAGATCGCGAATTTGGTATTGTCAATCTGGCAGTTGATATGGATGGGTACAAGTTTTTTCGTGGTCTCCTCGATCTCATTGAACAGTTTCTTGACGCTTGTGGTCTTGCCAGTCCCGGGAAGCCCCCTGCATATGGTGTTGAGTGGTCTTCCCCCACGCAATCCGGGTCGTATCTGGAAAGCCAGTTCCCGCATCTGGTTTTCGCGGAAGTTGAACTGTTCGGGGACGTAATCGATCTCGAAGACTTCCGGGTCACGAAAGAGGGTCTCATCCCACATAAGGAGGTTCTTCTTCACGTGCTCTCCCCACCGTGTATCTTCTCAACCACTCGTTTCACCACAATTTATACCTTCTTTAAACATTTCCTGCACAGTGTTCTGTTTGTAAAAAGCATACTCATCTTTTGTTCTGCTGGGTTCACCGCCACCCCACAGTCTTCACATGTGATCACAGTGCTCTCCGCTTCTATGCCGGATTCGGTCGTGGTGAGAACCGGAGATTGTTCATTCATCACGGGTACTGGAGTCACGAGTGTGCGTGCTGGTGTGCCTGGACCTGCATCAACAAGGGGGTCCACACTTCCAGGAAGGGGACAGACACCCGCGGTGCATTCTTTCGTGTATGTGTCAGGTTTTGACGATATCTGAGGAAAAACCCTTTTTTGAAAATTTTCGATTCGCTCTCGTGTTGCCGGGTCACCGACACCATACTTTTCAAGTTCTTCATATAAGAACCGGGCCAGATCAAGAGCATCTTCATGGGTCACCACCTCTCCGCTCACTTCCAGGCGCAGGTTCTCGTAGTGCTCCAGGTTTACCGTAATGCCAACGGTGAGGTTCTTTGGCCCGCTCATAGTATCATATTCTGCGGGGATTTCTAATGAAAGTGCCTCCGGGATTCAGGCATCCGCCATGACGCATTCACACTGATGTGCTGTGGAAACCAAGGTATGTGTATTCCCGCACGGAATGCCATTGCCCTCCATTTGATGCCGGGGATCTACGGATGATCTCTGAATAGGAGGGGAAGGAACTCGAATCCGTTGATCACACCGTATGTTCCGATTGCCGCCTCCCTCTCTGAGAATGAACGGCAGGTATCCTTCTTATTTCCAAGGATGGCGAAGGGAACCGGATCCCGCGTGTGGGTCCGGACCGCAATCGGGGTCGGATGATCCGGGAGGACGCAGATCACGCCGGAAAAATCATCCATGATCGTTCCTATCATCTCATCAAGCCGCTCGATAGAGTTCACTTTTTCTCTCACACTACCAAGATGTCCGGCTTCGTCTGGAGCTTCCACATGGATGTAGACAAAGTCAAGATGCTGCAGAGCCTGGAGCGCATACCTGGCTTTTGCCTGGTAATCGGTATCCAGGTATCCCGTTGCGCCGGGGACCTCTATGATCTCCATACCTGCACATCTCCCTATCCCCTTGAGGAGATCCACTGCTGATATAATGCCTCCGCGTTTTCCAAACTTCTCCGAAAACAGGGGTAAAGCCGGTGATTTCCCTCCGCTCCATGGCCAGATCTGGGTTGCCGGTGCGAGACCCCGGGAGATCCGGTCTCTGTTTACCGGGTGTCGGGCAAAGACATCTCTTGAGATCTCCATGCACTGGATCAGGAGCGGGGCATCTGCCCCGGCAGGGAGATATGGCGCAATATCCTGTCCCACAATGTCATGTGGGGGAACAGTGACAGCACCCCCCGCACCGGGAATCACGAGGAGGTTCCTGTAACTTATCCCGGGGTATGCGCGGGCAGGGGAGATATTCTCATCAAGGGATGCCATCAGCGCTTCACCTTCCGCGCTCGAGATGTGCCCGGATGAAAAATCGGCCATCACACCGTCGATGATGGTTGAGAGATTGCATCGGTACGCCATTTCTGTATCGCCAAGCTGTATCCCCATGCTTGCAGCCTCGAGCGGGCCTCTTCCGGTATAGAAACGCCTTGGATCATATCCAAGGATGGACAGGTTGGCGATATCGGACCCTGCCTCGCAACCGTCAGGGATAGTCCGGACCATCCCGCAACACCCCTCGCGTGCGATATGGTCCATGTTCGGGGTGTGCGCCGCTTCAAGGGGAGTTTTGCCACCAAGTTCCCCGACAGGCTCGTCTGCCATCCCATCTCCGAGTACCAGCACGTATTTCATGAATCAGACACCTTCCACTCCGGCCATCAGTGAAGCATAGCCTCGACTGCTTCCTTCACGCTCTCTCTCGAATTGACACCCGGACTCCAGCCGAGTGAACGCAGCTTTTCGACAGAGAGCTGCATCCGTGGCACATCGCCAACCCATCCGCGCTCGCCTCCTGTAAAGCGATAGGTAACGCCGGAGAGGCCCATCCCCTCCACAACGAGGTCTGCGATGGTGCGTACGTCGATCCAGTCCTCTGAACCAATATTGAAGGTGTTGACGGCATCACCTGAATGATCAGCAGCGTACAGCATCGCATGCACGCAGGCTCTGACCTCAAGGTATGACTTGCTCTGCCTCCCATCTCCCAGGATTTCAAGGTGTTGGGGATCTTCCCTGAGCTTGTGGATGAAGTCCCAGATCACACCGTGGTTACTGCGTGCGCCGATGATGTTTGCGAACCTGTATATCCATGCCTTCCCCCCGAAAGTATGGGCATAACTTGAGATCATCGCCTCGCATGCGAGTTTTGTCCCCCCGTAGATGGAGATAGGTTCCATGTTCTCGTAGGTTTCAGGTGTAGGGATATTTTTTGCCTCTCCGTACACGGTCGATGTTGAGGTGAACACGATCTCACTACACCCGGTTTTTCGCATGGCCTCAAGTACGTTGACCGTCGCAACCACGTTCTGATCAAATACTCCTGCGGGTCTTCCGGCACTTGCCCGGACATCCGGATCTGCTGCAAGATGATAGATGCGATCCTGTCCAAAAAGCGCATCCTGCCACTCATTTCCCCGAAGATCCGCGTGGACGAACCTTGCGGCACCAGACCTGATATGCCCGTCGATATACCGCAGATCCCCGGTGGAGAGGTTGTCGATGACAGTGACAGCATCACCACGGGTGACCAGTGCATCGACAAGGTGTGAACCGATAAAACCCGCACCACCTGTGACGACCGCGTTCAAGAGATACCTTCCTCCCTGTTTTCAGTAGTTAAGCTCTCTTCTTTTCATACAAAAAGTGTGGTCTCAAGCATGGGGTCCATAGAGTATGATTTTCCCGGGTCCCTGAAACCCTCATAATGGGTATTCTCGGACTGCATCAACAGTATTCCATGAGTAATCCATACCTGGTTACGGGATTTTTCCAGGTTTCTGTTCTGGTGAGGGATAATAGGCGTATGATACATTGGGGCGCGCTTTTAGGATATGGGACTATCTCATTGCCTTACAAATCCCTCGCTCTCATGCCGGCCTTTCTCCGGATTTTCATGGTTGTGGGCGGTCTTGAATAACAACGATATATTCGAAGAGATGCAAAAGGACTATTGCTATGTTTATTGGGATCGACCACGGGACTTCTGCCCTCCGGTTCTCTGCGGGGGATGGCCGACGTTTCAAGATCATGAGAGAAAAAGCGATCTCCTTCATACCTGATGATATGTCATGCCTGGGGCCCCTGGGATCTATCGAGGGAATCGCCCTCACGTACTCCATGGGTGATAATTTCTCGGCAATTACCCCTGTCAGCGCCCTCGCACACAGGGGACTTGTCAGCAGGGAGGGTGCAGGAAAGCATACGGGAGGAGGGACGCGTGTTTTTGACCAGATCGCAGCGAGTGGTATCCCTGCCTTTGCAATACCAGGGCTCCATAGGGGTTCACCGACCGATCCACGTTTCAAAGCATACTCCCACCAGACGAGTCCGGAGAAGATTGGTATCGCGTACAGGGTCACAGAAGATCTCGGTTCTGACGTGGTAATCTCAGATGTGAGCTCAAACACAGTCACCCTCGTTGTCAAGGAAGGCCGCATTCTCGGAGCTCTTGATGCATGCATCTTCGCCCCCGGAACTGAACACGGTGCGCTCGATGTCGATGCCATTCGAAACATCGACCAGGGTGTGATGTCAGCCAACGATGCCTTTCTCCGTGCCGGCGTGAACCATTCGCTTCCACCCGAAGTGAGGATTTCTACCCTTGCCCTCTTCTCGGCAATGGAATGCGCCGCGCTCCTGATCCTGAATCCGGAAGCAAGGGTCGCCCTTGCGGGAACCATGGCACCAGTTATTGCAGGGGAAGTGGAAACACTCCTCGGCAGGAAAGTGGAAGTCTACGATGAATGGTGTGCAGCCGACGGCCTCTCGCTGATAGCCGAGCGCATTATATCGGGAACCCGGGATATCCTGGGGATTGAAGTGCACAGTTAACAGGACAGTCACACACCTTTTTTATATGAAAATGGCTTCGCCATTTTTTATTCTGTATGCGTGTGTCTCGATGAGCATCATGAAGGTTTTTCGCACCTGTCACAACTGCCATAGCACATATTCCCTGGCGGTTAAAAATCTCAACATTTTAGTATGATTAATCATGTAAAATTATAGCGTGATTTCATTGCGCGAGCTGCGTATTCATGGTCGCGGTGGACAGGGATCGGTGACTGCCGCAGAATTGATAGCCGTGGCGGCCTTCGCGGGCGGGGTCTTTGCCCAGGCGTTCCCGGCATTTGGAGTGGAACGCAGGGGGGCTCCGGTCCAGGCGTTCGTCCGGTTTGACAACAAGAAAGTGAGGCTCAGAAGCCAGATTTACGAGCCGGATTACATCATTGTGCAGGACAGCAGCCTGATCCGTGATGTCAATGTGTTCCAGGGCTTGAAGGAAGGCGGAATCGTAATCGTGAACACGGAAAAGGCCCTCACCTATCCGATACCTCCAGGAGTGAAGGTGATCACTATCGATGCCACATCCATGGCGCTGAAGCATCTCGGCCTGCCTATCACCAATACAACCTTAATGGGAGCTTTTGCAGCAGCCAGCGGAGAGATCGCGCTTCCCGCGCTCGAAGGGGCAATCAGGCAGCGGTTTTCAGGAGAACTGGCTGAAAAGAACGTGGCAGCAGCCCGTGAAGCCTACGAGCATGTGAAGGGGGTGTCCTGAGCAATGGCGCTGGGTCTTGGATGCTCGGCCAGGCCGGGAAAAGCACAGGAGAATCGCACGGGTTCATGGAGAACATTCCGCCCTGAATTCATGCATGACAGGTGCACGAAGTGCGGAATGTGCTCCCAGGTCTGCCCTGAAGGATGCATCGGTGAGAATGACGAGGGATTCCCTGTTCCCGATTATGATTACTGCAAGGGGTGCGGTCTTTGTGTTGAGGAATGCCCAAGCCAGGCTATCGAGATGAAAAAGGAGGAGAAATAATATGATGGAATTCATGGAAGGGTCCCATGCAGTGGCCCATGCGGTCAAGTACTGCCGCCCTCAGGTAATTGCCGCATATCCCATCACCCCCCAGACACATATCGTGGAAGCGCTGGCTGACATGGTGGCAAATTGCCATCTGGATGCTGAGTATATTACCGTCGAGAGTGAATTCTCGGCCCTCTCTGCGTGTCTTGGGGCAAGTGCTGCAGGATCAAGGGTCTACTCTGCAACCACATCACAGGGGCTTGCCCTGATGTTCGAGGTCTGCTTCAACTGCGCGGGTATGCGTATGCCTGTGGTGATGTCGATCGTCAACAGGGCTTTGGGTGCACCGCTCTCTATCTGGAATGATCAGCAGGACTCGATCTCACTCAGGGATTCAGGGTGGCTGCAGTTGTATGCCGAGGACAACCAGGAAGCCACCGATCTCCACTACCTGGCATACAAGGTTGCCGAAGACAGGAACATCCTACTCCCGGCATTCGTCTGTTTCGATGGATTCATCCTGTCTCATACCTACGAACCGGTGGACACGCTCACACAGGAGCAGGTCGACAGATATCTGCCGGCATATAGGCCCCTCCACCGCCTTGACAGTGAGGATCCGATGTCCTTTGGCATGTTCGCATCTCCCGATTACTATATGGAGTTCCGGTATCAGATCGACAAGGCACAGAAGGATGCTGCACAGGTAATCTCCCGGGCCGGCAAAGAGTTCGGGGAGATGTTCGGCAGAGACTATAGTGAGATGGTGGAAGGGTATCGCCTTGAGGATGCCGATTGTGCACTCGTGGCCATGGGATCGATCTGCGGAACCGCCAAGGATGCTATCGATGAGATGCGAAGGGACGGAAAAAAAGTGGGACTGCTCAAGATGCGGACATTCCGCCCGTTCCCTGAGAAAGAAGTGAGATCAGCACTCTCGGGCGTGAGCAGGGTTGCAGTGCTTGACAAGAATATCTCACTCGGTGCAAAAGGCGCAGTGGCCCTGGAAGTAAAGGATGCCCTCTATGGGACACAGGTTCCTGTGCTGGATTATATCATAGCCCTTGGAGGGAGGGATGTGCGGAAGAAAGATATCCGCGGTGTGGTGGAAATGGCTGAAAAAGGAAAAGGAGATTTATTCTATGGTCTACGCCAGGAGGTGCTGTGATGGCGGAGGAATCCTGCACCCTTTTTGAAAGCGGTCATAGGGCCTGTGGTGGTTGTGCTGCTGCCCTCGCTGCAAGGACCATTCTTGATGCTGCCGGGAAGGATATCATTGTAGTCTCTGCAACCGGCTGCATGGAGGTTTTCACCACCCCCTATCCAGAGACCGTCTGGAAGGTCCCCTGGATACATTCGCTCTTCGAAAACAATTCAGCGGTGGCATCAGGAATCATTGCCTCATTAAAGAAACAGGGACGCAAGGAGAAGGTTATCGCTATCGGCGGGGATGGGGGTACCTTTGACATAGGGATGCTCTGTATATCCGGGGCTTTCGAGCGGGGCCATGACTTCCTGTACATTTGCTATGACAACGAGGCGTACATGAATACGGGTATCCAGAGGTCCGGGGCAACTCCCTACGATGCGAGTACTACGACCAGCCCTGCAGGGAAGTGCTCGATGGGGAACCGCCGGCCCAAGAAGGATCTCCCTATGATTCTGGCAGCCCATGGGGCGCCTTACGTCGCAACAGCCTCGGTTGCCTACCTCCCTGACCTGAAAAAGAAGGTCGAGAAAGGCCTTCAGACTGAAGGGCCCTGTTACCTCCAGGTGCATGCACCCTGTTGCACCGGGTGGGGATTTGAAGGAGAAAAGACCATGAATATTGGGAAACTTGCCATCGAGACAGGGTTGTGGGTCAATTACGAAATGGAGGACGGGAAAGTCACAAAAGTAAAAAAAGTCGTGAGAAAGCCCGTTGACGCCTATCTCAAAGAGCAGAAAAGGTTCCGCCACCTCTTCAAGCCATCCCGGAATGAGCCAGAAATCGCAAAAATACAGGCGATGGCAGACAGGAACGCTGAACGATTCGGGATAGATATCAAGCTCAAGAAATAACCTTTTTTGGGGGACACTAGCCGGGCTTCTCCAGGGGATGGATGTACGTATCGGGGAACGGGCGCCTCATTACACTGAAACCTGACTTCGCCAGAAGAAGGA
>DAWU01000042.1:0-4671 GCA_002506105.1 Methanolinea sp. UBA275
GCCCTGATCCTGGCTTCCCCACGTGGGTTTCGCATGTGCCGCAGGCATGTTCATCCTTGCCCTCTCATCGGAGGGTGATGTCATACACCGCGTGCCAGCGTCCCGGCGAGTACGACCTGACGACGCGCTCCTTCACTCCCGATACAGGGAATTTCTCGATCTCGCTGAGACACTCCCCCTCGTTCTCCTGGAGGGCATACATATGGATGGTTCCTCCACTCCGGCACATGCTGACCGCGTGCGGGAGGAACCGGAGTGCCCCGAGAGGGAGGTTCATGACCACGCGATCGAACCTCCATGGGAATATCCCCGGGAGGTGTGATGCATCGGCAAGGATGGCAAGGACGTTTCTCGTCCTGTTGAGCGCAATATTCCGGCGAAGCAGGTGCACGGCTCCGGGGTTCAGATCCGATGCTGCCACGAATGATGCGCCTCCTGCAAGCGTGATCGCGAAAGGGCCCACTCCCGCGAACATGTCAAGGACCCGTTCTCCCTCGGCCATTGACGAGTAAATCCGCTGGCGTTCTGTCGAGAGCCGGGCCGAAAAGTACGCGACAGACAGGTCAATATCAAACCGGAGCCCGTGCTCGAGGTAGCGGGTCATGGTCGTGGGCTCTCCCGCCAGTATCTCGAACCTCCGCGTGCGGAAATCTCCCTCAACATCGCTTTTTGGGGAGAGCACCGTGTGGATGGATGGCCGGGAGGCGAGGAGGCGTGCGGCCTCTTCCGGGTCCGGCTCCGGCATGACCGCGATCCCCCCGATGAGCTCGTGCCTCGGGAGGTCGTCTATGGCAGGGTGAGCCTCGAACTCCTCCATGGTGCTCCCCGGAAGCATGGTGCGGACCGGGAACAGGATGCTCTCCCCGTCCCTCCGGGGCTTGAGTCCCGGATCAAGGAGCCCCTGCTCCAGGAGCTCCCGCCTCCTCAGTTCCCCCTCTTTCTTCCCTACACGGATTCCCCATTGCCGGACCATGGTTCCATCCCTGGCTCCCTGAGAAAGCCTGACATGCATAGGTCAGGCATCCCGGTGTGATGAGCCTATCCCCGGAGAAGGGTTATTCCCCCGTCTCACCATGATGTAGTATGGATGAGTACATAAAACGCCTCTCGGAGGGGTCGCTCAAACTGTATGCCCTCGAACAGGAACTCCCTCCTGCAGAGGCGGTTGCCGTACGCCGGCGCTTCATCGAGAAAGAGACGGGAGTGTCACTTGACAGGGTGGGTGCGTACTCAATCGATATCGACCGGGCGGCCAGGAAGAACTGCGAGAATATGATCGGCACGGTCCAGGTGCCCCTCGGGGTCGCCGGGCCTGTCCGGGTGAACGGGGAGTATGCGTCCGGGGAGTTCTACCTCCCCCTTGCGACAACCGAAGGGGCGCTTGTCGCCTCGGTGAACCGGGGCTGCGGGGCGATCACAAAAGCAGGAGGGGCCGATGCGAGGATTCTCCGGGACGGGATGACGAGGGCCCCGGTCTTTGCGGCCCGGAGCGTTCCCCATGCACGGGAGATCGCGGACTGGGTTGCCTCCCACCTTGACGAGATTGGGCAGGCTGCCGAGTCCACCACCTCGCACGGGAAGTTCCTCACCGCTGCGACCACGGTTGTGGGCACGTCTGTCTTTGTCCGCATGGAGTTTGACACGAAGGACGCCATGGGGATGAACATGGTCACCATCGGGAGCGAGAAGGCGGCCGAGTTGATCAGCAGCGCAACCGGTGCACGCCTGATCGCACTCTCGGGCAATCTCTGCACCGACAAGAAACCTGCGGCAGTGAACCTGGTCCGGGGCAGGGGCAGGAGCGTCTGCGCCGGGGTGTGGCTCGAAGATTCCCTCATCGCGTCGGTCTTCAAGACCGATGCCCGGTCCATGGCAGAAGTGAACCGGAGAAAGAACCTTGTCGGGTCCGCCGCGGCGGGATCGCTCGGGTTCAACGCCCACGCGGCGAACGTGGTGGCTGCCATGTTCATCGCCTGCGGGCAGGACCCGGCACACGTCACCGAGGGGAGCATGGCACTCACCACCGTGGACGAGGGAGACGGAGGCCTGTACGTCGCGGTCACCCTCCCGGATCTCCCGGTCGGCACCGTCGGTGGGGGGACGGGTGTCGCCACCCAGGCAGAGTGCCTGTCGCTGCTTCGTGTTGCCGGCGGAGGAACCCCCCCGGGAGCGAATGCGAGGAAGTTTGCCGAGATCCTCGCAACCGGCGTCCTTGCCGGCGAGCTCTCACTCCTCGGTGCGCTCGCTGCCCAGCACCTTGCACGGGCGCACAAGACCCTTGGCCGGTAGCCGGATTATCGGAACCACTTCATCATCACGATGGCGTCCTCGCCGTTCGCGTAGTAGCCGGCGAACCGGAGCACCGGGCGGTACCCGAGCCTCCGGTAGAACTGCTGTGCGTCCCGGTTGGAGACCCTGACCTCGAGCTGGACCCCTGTCGCGAGCTCGATGGCGAACTGCTGCTCCTCCCTCTCCACGAGGCGGCGGGCGATCCCCTGTTTCCGGCACGAGGGGGCGACTGCGAGATTGCAGAGATGCCCGTATATCTCTTCCCCGGTATCCTCGAGCCCCCCGACCACGAACCCGGCGACCTCCCCATTCCTGGTGGCGACAAAAAACGTCTCGGGGAAGTAGGTGAGCGACTCTGCGAAGACCGCAGCGCTCCACGGATCCTTGAAGGACATATGCTCAATCCGCGCAATACTCTCGATATCACCCGGGCGGGTTCTTCGGATGATGATGTCCTGGAACATGGATTTTCTGTCCTCACAACGTTGGTCTTCATTGTTATAATATACTGTCAGGGAGAATGATACAGGGAGAAATGGTGGAAATTTTTGGTTTCCCTGCAGTCCGCCCGGAGGCACGCACGGCTCCCCTTGTTGCAGCGGTTCCCTATGACGTGGTGACCACCGACGAGGCTGCCGGGTGCATCCGGAAGAATCCCATGAGTTTTTTGCGGATCAGCAGGTCTGATGCCGAGCTGCGGGATCTGCCGCCTGGCGATCCCCGGGTGTATGAACGGGCGAGAGAGACGTTTTTGGAATTCCAGGAGACCGGGCTCCTGGCACGCGACCGCACCCCCTCGATGTACCTCTACCGGGTGACCGGGAACGGGCTTGACTTTCTTGGTCTCGGGTGCACCGTCCAGGTCAGCGATTACGAGCAGAACACGATCCGCCGGCACGAGCTGACCCGCTATGACAAGGAGGCTGACAGGACCCGTCACATCGAGGCCCTGAACGCACAGACCGGCCCCGTGGTCCTGCTCTTCCAGGACCAGGACGGCATCCACGAGTACCTCCAGTCCCTGTGGACCCTGAAGGGTGCGCCGGACACCGAGGTGCGCTGGAGCGACGGGACCCTGCACCAGGTCATGTGCATCACCCACGATGAGGACCTTGCCGCACTGGAACGGATCTTCCGCCCGGTCCCCCGCCTGTACATCGCTGACGGCCACCACCGGGCCAAGTCGGCGGTCAACGTTGCGGGAACACGGAAAGTCGAGGGGAGACTCACCCCCGAGTCGACGCGGTTCATGGGGGTGCTCTTTGCCCACAACCACGTGAGGATCCACGGGTACAGCCGCCTTGTCACCGACCTCAACGGGTTGACCCCGGCCGCGTTCATCCAAGAGCTCCGGAACGTCTTCTTGGTCAATCCCTACGGGGAAGTGGACCGGTCGGCATTTCATATCCCGCCCATGAGCCCGATGGCTGATGCGGAGCACATCGTCCACATGTTCCTTGACGGGAAGTGGTACGAGTGCGCACGGCTCCATGCTCCCGGGATGGACCGCATCGAAGCACTCGATGTCTCGGTCCTGCAGCGCGAAGTGCTCTCGAAGATCCTGGGCATCACTGATCCCAGGGGGGACCCGCGATTGCAGTACCTCGGAGGGGCGAGACCCATCGCGGACCTCGAAGCCATGGTGAAGAGGGAGGGGTACGCGGTGGCATTCTCCATGCAGCCCGTGAAGGTGGAGTCGGTGCTCGAGATCGCCGATGCAGGGGGTATCATGCCGCCAAAGTCCACCTGGTTCGAGCCGAAGGTTCTCTCCGGCCTGATGGTCCATACCCTTGAATGAACAATCGCTGATGCGATGTGATCTGGGGTATATAGGCAATCCAGCCACCACCATCTATTCGGATTGTATGAATGATCCCGTTTCTTCCGAGTGAATTTTCTTGCTGGTTTGCAATGTTCATAGGGTAATTTCGGTGATCATTGACCCTCTGAAATAGTGTTGAACCGCCGCCGTTTTTCGACCCATTCACATCTTCGTGATAATCCTATAGGTATTGAGAAAAGGGTCGGTGACCGCAGGTCGCCCCGGGTCGAGGGCGGAAGCCCCGCGGTATTTTCGGGGGCGGCGGGGTCAATCGTGTATCGGATGTACAATCCAGAGCCTGAACTATTTTTACCTGGATTTCAGTGAGTGGAATCACTCACGTTTTTCGCTGTGATGCGAGTGGTTGACTGCTCCGGGGCTGGATGCATTACGCGAATGAACAGGCGCTGATGTGAGTGGTTGACTGCTCCGGGCTCACGTATGCATCACACGAATGAACAATTGCTGATGCGAGTGGTTGACTGCTCCGGGCTCACGTATGCATCACACGAATGAACATCGCTGATGCGAGTGTTTGACTGCTCCGGGGCTGGATGCAT
>DAWU01000042.1:4800-69949 GCA_002506105.1 Methanolinea sp. UBA275
TTGACTGCTCCGGGGCTGGATGCATTACGCGAATGAACATCGCTGATGCGATGTTCATGCTCACATTTTTTCCCTTTGCCGTCGCACTAAAAAGCGCATGATCAATATCGCACTTCCCAAGGGGAGCCTGGAGGAGCAGACCCTCCTTCTTTTCCGGGAGGCTGACCTCGAGGTGAAGCGTTCCGACCGGGATTACAACCCGTCGATTGCAGACAGCCGTATCGCAAAGGTGAAGATTCTCCGTCCCCAGGAGATCCCGGGATTCGTCGAGAGAGGGTACTTTGATCTCGGGATTTCCGGCCTCGACTGGGTGAAGGAGAGCGGGGCGGATGTCCGCGAGGTCGCCCGGCTCAATTACAGCAAGACCGGGGAGGGAACCGTGAAGATCGTGGTGGCGGTGCACCGGGACGAGCCGATCAGCGAGGCGAAGGATATCCGGCCGGATGCACGGGTGACGACCGAATATCCCGAGCTGACCCGGGAATACTTCGGACGCCTGGGTATCCCGGTGCAGCTCTTCCACTCGTTCGGGGCGAGCGAAGCAAAGGTCCCGGATCTCATGGACGTGGTCGTGGATCTCACCGAGACCGGGACGACGCTCCGGAAGAACGGCCTGAAGATCATCGGCCAGATCATGGAGTCCTACACGATGATCATCGCCAACCGGCAGAGCTTCGAGGATCCTGCAAAGCGGAGGGCGATCGAGGAGATCGTGACCCTGCTGCTCGGGGTTATGGAGGCGAGGAGGCAGGTGCTCCTCTCGATGAACGTGCCGACCGGGGTGATGGAGCGCGTGGTTGCCTCCCTGCCCGCAATGAAGAAGCCGACCGTGAGCAGGCTGCACGGGATCGACTACTATAGCGTGCAGACCGTGGTGAACAAGCGTGATGTGAACACCCTGATCCCGGGCCTGAAAGCCGCGGGAGCCGAGGACATCCTGGAGATCCCTATCACCAAGATAGTCCGGTAAATCCCCCTGTTTGTAAAAACACAGGGAATTCTCACTATTTCGCAGAATATCTTTTTTCCAGTGGTATTGCCCCGGATTGCAGAAATATGAGAGAATGCTATGCGAAACCACGAAAAACGAGCATAAACGTTAAATAGAGTGAGGGCTTAACCACTCGATCAGGTGGGCATGAGCGAGGATCGTGCAGACCAAAAACCCGGAAGTGCTGCCCTTCACCACCCCGGCGACCCCTCACCCCATGGATACGCTCCTTTTTCCGGCATGTCTGTTCCTGACGTTTCCTCGTGGGACCTCGTGCTCCATGATCCAGAATGCGTGGATCACCCCCTTCACATCCCCGTATCATCCCGATTCCCCCATGGAACCGGCAGACCCGGCGTAAAGGATGATCCCGAACCGGTGTACGATATCATGGTGGACGGGAGCGGTGACGGGCACAGTATCGCCCTCTTCCCCGGCGAAGAGGTGTTCTTTGCCTACGAGAAGGGGGCCTCCAACAATGATGCGGAATTCAACGCGGTCATCCTTGCGCTTGAGAACCTTCCTCCCCGTGCCCACGCCAGGATCTCCACCGACAGCCAGGTGGTCGTCTGGCACCTCTCGGCCCGGCATACACGCCGGAATGCGAATTATATCCGGAAGAAGGCGCAGATCGAGGATCTCATTGCCTGCAGGCACCTGAAGGTTGAGATCCTATGGATCCCGAGGAAGGAGAACCGGGCCGACCGGTTCCTGAAGCACTATATCGCAAGCCTCTGCGGGGCGAAGGGGTGCGAACCCCTGCATCGCCGGGTCCGCCGCCTCGAGAGCGAAAATATCCGGCTGAAGTCAACACTCAAAAAAGCCATGAAACTCCTCGAGAACCGCCCGGTGGTGATGAGGGATAATGGGATTCAGCGGGAGGGAATAGGGATAGGGAGAATGCTTACCGAGCAGTAATTTCCAATTTTTTTTAGATAGATGGTCGAAATATCCTAAGAAGAGATCCATCACTTAATTTCATCGTCTTCTGTCCCTTGTATGGTCTCCAGGCTTGCCTTCAGTGCAGGGAGATCCTGTTCCATGACATTCCAGATCTCTTCCGGGTCAATCGCAAAATAATGATGAACAAGAATATTCCGGAGGCCTATGATTTTGGCCCATGGAATTGATGGATACCTCTCCCTTGATTCCGAAGAGATCGCTCTGGCAGCCTCACCAATCAATTGGAGGTGATGCACAACCCACACCTGCACCAGTTCATTCCGTGTGAATTCGTTCTTGCTGCATTCACCCCCATACTTTTCGATCTGTGTGATCGCCCTGATAATGTCCCTGAACCGGAGCGAATCATCCCTCATAATGGGATTGCCTCTTTTTCGACCCTCTCCCTGATCTCCTTCCTGAGAATTGGCCTGGTCGCAACATCGACATGTCTCCCAAGGAGCTCTTCCAGTTCATACGAAAGACCGCCAAGGTCAAAGAGGGTCCGGCCTGGTTCAAGCGTGACAAGGAGATCGATATCGCTTGTTTCGGTGGCATTTCTTTTCGCGACCGAGCCAAACACCTTGATGTCACGGACACCGTATCGTACTGCAATCCTCCTGATTTCTCTTTTATTTTCTTTCAGCAGCTCGTATACGTCGATATCCCATCACCGTGTCCGATGTAAATTCACTCCCTTGACCACATAAGGTTTATCCTGTGGCTATATCGCGTGTAGAATTGAGTATAGTGACAATCTAACCACCGCCCTTTTTTATCAAACGGTGAATATTCTCACGTTCCATTGAGGCGACTTTCCACGTTGTTTTGTCAGTATCAGACAATAATTACGTTTTCAAAGATAATGTGAATAGTTTTTGAATCGCCGCCGGGGCGTCCTTCGGGGGCGGCAAGGTCAATCGCATATCAGATGTAAAATCCCAGAGCCTGCACTTTTTTCCCTCGGATTTTAGCAACTAGATTTTATATAATTCATCTCCGTGATTTGTGAGCGAAATTTGTGGTTATAATGAACCTATACCCTTGATTATCATGCCAGTTTCTTCATTCTCATCACAGGTAATTACCTGGGAAATTCCTGTGGAAAGGAGAAAGAATGAGAGTTATTCTCCGCCAGAATCCCGTGGAGCATGTTTAGGATGTTCTGTTTCTTCCCGCAGGATTTCGTCTGGATCAAAAGCTACAAACTCACCGGTCCTGTCGATCTCGGCAATCATCTTCCAGTCTCGCCAATCATGCTCGCGTTTTATCATCCCGGCAAGCAGTTCATCGTAACTCTGGCCGGCTTCTTTGAGCTGGTGTAAATTCTTCCACGTAGTTTCATTCACGGGAATACGCTTGATTTTGCGATCATTTCCGCTCATCATGATGAAATAGCCTCTCACGTCCCCTTCCTCACCATCGGGATTGCATTGCATCCCTCCATCTCCCCGAAACAGAAGAGGAACCGTTCACGGATGGACTGCGGCATCTCCTTCTCTCCGATGAATTTCCATCCGAATGACATGTAGAACTTCCTCAACACCAGCGTCGAGTGGATATAGATATCTTCCTTCCCGCAGGCGTCGATAAGTGCCTGCACCACGTCGCGGGCGTATCCGTGACCCCGGAACTCGTCCAGCGTGAAGACGCAGTCCATCTCAAGGCCTGCAGGGTGGCGGGTGCAGCGGGCGGTCGCAGCGAGGGCTCCATCGACGAACACGCCGAATATGCGTTCGGTTTTCGGATCTGCCTTCTGGCCCCGGTACTGGGTCCAGACTTTTTCGGCCAGGGGGAATTCCTGCTTGGTGAGCTCTCGGGTGATGGCGGGGGACATGGTGGTGCTCCTTTATCAATGGTTCTATCACCGAAGTATTAAGAATAAAGGGTGCATACAGGGGGTAATCATGAGATGGATCTCGCTAATTGTTATCACTCTAATCGTCTTTATCCTCATAGCGCTTTCTGGTTGCATATCACCCCAGGTTAATCCTACACTTGTAGAGATTGGACCCGAAGAGGAGACTGTTTTCAATCCCCTTGAAAATGCTATAGGAGCATTGCTGTCTGATGATGGCCTAAGAATGGCGCGAGAACCTGATTATACAATACACACTATTATTGGAGAAAATGTTACTAAAGAAGGGGACGCAAAAACCTGGATTTTAGCCGTGAAGGCAGAAAAATCGTTTTATTTCGTATATTCAGGTAATGGATTTTTTACGATGGATTGGCATGAAGAGAATCCCGGCCATGCTATTAATTTAAATAATATTTTATCCCCTTCTGAATTGCTATCTCAAAATTCTCAAAGAATAGATACATTATTTTCTGGAGATATCTCTAGAATTCGTGAACTTGAACTTAATAATGGGAGATACTATATCAGGGGATTCAGAGAAGGGAATGAATTGCAATATACCTTCGATGCAGTAACTGGAAAGGAGATTTAATAAATTGCACGTTTTTTGTTGATGCCTTAAAAAAACTGGAAATATGAAATGGATTTTTATTGCAGTGTGATGTAGGATTGGTTGAATAAAGCGGGCCTTGCTATCCCCGGACCCCTTGGCGATTGCGGTGATGGTGCATCAACCGCATATGCCTTGATTTTAAAGTCAATGGTTAATCCTTCAAGCCCTGAACCATACGGAAGTAAACTCCGGATATCATACTGGAAATATCCAATTGGATGTTCCTCAACATAGGTCGGGGAGAGTGTCTCTTGTCCCACAAGGATCCATTGGTAACCGCCATCAAGTGAGATGTAGTAGAATTCTTGTAAATCGTATTTCCCTGTATAATACCTGTTCCAGCTCCAATTATATACTGTATCTGATATTTGTGTTACATTCACATCGGTTTCGGAAAACTCTCCGTAGGTGAAACTTTCATTAACCAAATTCGGAATAGCAGTAATAACCGTATCAGGGATATGTAAGGTCTTCGTTAAATCATCAAAAGTAATCAGTGAGTTATTCCCAAATACATGAATGTCCCCATCAGTCATTACTCGCAGACGGAAGGTCGTCTGCCAATTGTCATTCACTTCAATATTTCCCACGTTGAAATTAAGGGCGTGGTTTGCGGACCAGTTTGCCGTATCATTAATTGTACCCTCTAAATATGGTGTGGCCTCACTTCCGGTCTTAAATTTCTTCCAGTGTGTCGATTGTCCATTCTCAAACACATATTCAAACGCCTCAGCTCCTGAAACAGTGGCATTCTTCACTGTAATATTCTGGAAGTCAAGGTAGGAAGTAGTATTGACACCCGCTTTGGTCTTTAATTCACCTGCTATTTGCGTGTATACGTCGTTCAGTTGAGCTGCAGAGGTGGCGTTGAAGTGTTTGCCGTTTGTTGAACTAGCCAGATTTTCCATTACATTCCAGGTGTTACTTCCAGGTACAATGTCTTCAGAGAATGAGATTGTGTAAAGCCTTAATGAGTTACTTTTCGCATAATTGGACATGTTTTGATTAGTTATCTGATTATCATATGAAGGTGGGAAGCCAGGATCACCAGTAGAACCACCCAATCCACCACTAAACCAGCGATGTCTTGTGATGTAAGTATTTTCCCAGGCATAAGTACTGGAGTATCCGCGGCCTCTTGCTAGAGGATCGCCATAATAATTGAACTCCCCATCTGTCATGAAAACAATAGCTCGAATAGTTCTTGGATCCGAATTGGGGAAGGCATTCATTCTATCAACGGCTGTTTTTAAAGCAAGACGTGATGCCGTCCATCCGTTTGGAGATAGTCTACTAATCTGATATTTTATGGCATCATAGCTTGTAGTAAGATCTCGATATCTGTCCCAGTAGATATCAGAGGAGTATGGAAGTAGCCCAATACGATTTGTTGTGTATTCCGCACTGATGTTAATTTCATCTACAAAATTTCTAGCTGCACTCTTCAGGGCGTCAATCCTCCTCATTCCGCCCTCCATATCATCTTCATCCATACTACCTGAACGATCGACCACCATCATGACATCGATGGGCTTGGGAATGAGCATGAAGCCATCTCCCTTCAATGTAAGTGTCACATCTACTGTATCAGTGACATTCACTCTCGTTTTTGAAACAGAAGTTACAGCGCTTAGGTAGGGATAATTTTTAAATGTAAAAGTAAGGGGTCGAATGACATGCGTGCCATTGATATCTGTCCAGTCAGCCTCTACAGTGCAATATGCTGTTGCCGCAGGATCATAAGGGGGTGCAAACTCATTGAAGTTAAAGGAACATGGCTTGAGATAGACTTCTGCATATCCCTGGGTATTTGTGGTTTCCCATACACTATCTACCAAACTAGCAGTAGTATTTTGTAAACTCGACTGCTCAGTAATATTATATCCAAGTTTATCTTCCCACCTCTTTACAATGGTGAATCTCACTCTTTCTCCTGCGACTGGATTTCCTTCCTGATCGAGGACATATCCAAAAAGAGTGGATACATTCGGCCTTGCATCATAGCTCGCCATCGACTGTGGTGTTGCAGTAAAAAGCATCTGATTTGCAGTCAGATTGACAAAGCGTAATAGGTTTGAAACGCTCACGGAGGTATTATCAGGAGTCCTCGCAGTGATGACAATATCTCCAATCTCTGATTTGGGACCATATTGCATCCCGATTTGCCCTGTTCCATTAGTAGAGAACACATAATTTTCACCAAGTGGAGTTGTAGAAATCTCAACTGGTGTAACCTGTAATCCATTATGGAACTGATCCTGAACAGTATAGAGAAGTGAAAAAAAGTGTTCTCCATCAGCTGCTACATATTCGAATGGAAATACTTCGGAAAAAATATAGAATGGAATCCCGTTCGCCACTCCCATAATCGTCCGCTTGATGTCGGGGACACTCGTAAGTGGCTCAAATTTCAGGATATTTGGACCTGGTTTTTCATCCATTCGATATGTCGTAACAGCCCAGCCAGTTCCATTTACCTGTCTTGTGACGTTCACTGCACTTTCAGGGGTAAAGTATCCGGTGTCGCTAGGAGATCCCGTGATAGAAAATCGCACTTTTTCCGCATCACGTCCTTCGGAAAGTTCCCTTCTATTATCAACAGGATTCCCATGGGCATCTTGCATCTGGACTCCGACATTTACCGTGCTACCAACTGTCGCTTCACCACCCTCTGGGAGGACCACGCCTCCTGCTGGGATTAGGTAGGGAGTGTCATGATCAATTTTTAATTCGGTTACCCAGGATCTGTTTTGTAGAGGTTCATTGGGGTCTGTATCGTTTACCTTAAAAAAGACACGCCCAGTAATGATTGCGGTTCCACTTTTATAATGTGTAGTGAATGTTGTTGAAGTTCTGTCATTTACTGTATAACTTGATGGGGGATTCAAAGACCCGAAAACTGAATTATTTACGGAAAAATCAACGAGATACCCTTCCATGCTTGCATTTGTGTTATTGGCTATCTCTAGTGTGATACTGCAGGTATCCACCCCATTAGCAACAACCCACGCTTTACTCCTTAACCACCCCACCTCATCAACGACCATCCCTGATGAGATAATAACCATACTGATACAAAATATCAAAATGATTCCCGCACGACAAAACCGTCCCATATGTGAACCCCCTGAGCACCTTAGTAATATCAGTCTCTATACCCGATCTGATATATCTATTCATTGAGGATAAACGAGTAGATATCAGTTTATTCATTAAATGGAACCCTTATTGCTGCTTTTTTTCAAATCAAAACCGATTATTTGGACTGGGAAAAGAATAAACGCAGGCTTTAAATGGTTGCCGGTTTTTTTCAATAATTAGGTTGGTATTCCGGTCTTTCTCATGTGGATAGAGAAATTTCACTATTGGGTATTTCATCATACCGATGACTCAGGACAATTATCAATAGATTTCGTTGTGGGTCTCTCCATCTTCATGATTGCATTTATTATTGTTTCAACCATGTCCGCGGGTCTGCTTGTGGGACTCCAGAGTAAAACGATTGATTATGATGCAGTTGCCTACCGGACAGGAGTCATCCTTGCCGAAGATCCGGGTGAAATTGATGAAACAGTGGGAGTGGCTTATATCGCCCCGGACAGGTATGCCTGGGATCTCATCTATCCCGACTATTACCCTGCTTATCATGAAGCCAACATGATGAGAATGGGTCTCGCAATGCCACGATACTATTATGATATCCCGTCGCAGATCGTCATGTCTCATAAAACCGAGCAATTTTTCGATCCTTCAAAATACGAACGAGATTTTTACAAGGATAAGATCATTTTTGGTGATTATCCATATAACTATTATATCACTATTACTCCGCTGGATGGAGGTCAATCAAAATCTGTTGGAGATCCAGTCCCCCAAAAACAACAGACCGGCTATATCAAGCGTGTGGTGATGGTCAAGCACCCTGCAAATGTGACGTTAAATGTGTTTGACACGACTGGACTTGCAAATGGTGAGATGACGGTTTCTTTTAATTTCTATAATTTGTCATCGAGAACTCCAGGATTCATGGTATATCCTTCACTTGAAAGAAGCATTATTAATTTGACGAATTTTTCCACCCCAACAACAATTACGAGTGTGAAAGCCTGTTCTCCCACATGTGAAGACACACAACCCACAACACCTACTATCTGGATAAAAAAGCCTAATGGAGAAGTGTGGCGAGCATATCAAATCTCTCCACTTGGGATGGCTCTTTCCGTTGAAAATGGAACACTCATAGAGGTAGATCCTGGATACTTGAGTAAAAGGTACTTCCCAAACCTCGGCCCTGTAGATAAAATCGATGTCAAGATGGTGTTTTCCGATCCAACACTGGGTGGCGAAAAAGACTTTTCATACGTACAGGAAGTCTCATTCAATGAGTCATTTCATCAACCTAATCTGACCGCAGCAGTCCTGGAGGCATGGGTATGGTGAATGAGAACGGCGTCTTGTATACCATTGAGGGAGTAGCTGCGGGTGTGCTGATGATCACTACTGCATATCTTGTTGTCAGTACCACGGTCATGTTCACTCCGGGAGATTCCCATATTATTGATATGCAACTTGAACAGCTGGGGAATGATGTGCTTGCTTCAATGGACACTCCGATACGCTATGGTGATCCAAGTCCATTGGAATTGTATATCACGGATAACGATTCTTCCGGGTTTTCCAATCATTTTCTCCTGTATGCAAATACTGCTGCACAACCGGGATTTGGAAGAATAAAATTTAATTCAACGGTGTATTATCGAAAAGATGCAGACGTAGGATCCTATCATTTCTCCGATTCAGGGGATATAATGACAGGGCGTGAACACATGGTAAACGTCAATCGCAGGGTCTTTGTGAAGGATTATACCAACCCTCCCCCTCCTGGTCCCGATGACCGCCCACAATCAGTACTCCTTGAGGTGACCCTGTGGCGGGATTAGATCGGGAAGACGGGCAGTGGATTATCCTGATGGGGCTCATTATCAGTGTCAGCATCTTCCTCCTTGCGATTATCGTGAATCAATCGATGCTGGTGGGTCAGACAACATCTGAGAGCGTCCTTGATTTTCCCAAAGCCGAGATTCAGGATATTCGAAATGAAGTATTTAGATATCGGAGTGCAGAAGTAGATCCAGATCCAATCCAGGCAGATATTGAGACCCTTACATTATATCGAAAATCTGCATTGGTTGATATCTCAAACACGTCAGAAAGGCTTACCATTCACTATAATAATGGAGTGACATATTACCATGAAGTCATCCAGATCTAACAATATACATCATCAGGAAGCCGTCTCAAGCCTCATCGAATATATCCAGATTACCGCTATTCTCATGATTTTCATGGTTATCATTCTCATGCTGATCCCGGATGTGTTTATCAACGGTCCACTCAACACGCTTACCCAGCATGCCTATGTTGATATCGGTAATGGAGTAAGCACTCGGATTGTCGATCTCTATGTTATTTCACCCTATGTAGGAATTAGCCAGGGATTGATAGTGACTGATTTTGATATCCCTGATGAAATTGCAGGAAGGGATTATATCATAGATATTTTACCTCCACAAGGAGGTGTTGTTGGCACTGATAAAATCATCATTTCAGGGAATGGTATCAGTTCTGAGGTTTCCCTTGCGGGAATCGGTTCCACCCTAGGAGTTGCCGGCCGGACCACAAGTGCGGGGGTAAACAGGATTTGTTATAATTCAACCGGCGGAGGCTGTCCCGAATGACGAAAAAGAGTAAAAAGATCCATAAAGAAAGCGGCGTGTCCGAGACGATAGGATACATTATCCTTTTTGGCATTATGACCACAGGGATTGCCCTGGTAACACTATATGGATACCCAGTCCTCCTCAATGAACAAGCGAATGCGAATGTTAAGAATATGGAGCGGAATATGATCGCGCTCCAGAGCGATGTAAAAAGCCTGAATTTCAAGAACGTTCCCTATAGGGAGAACACCCTGCAGATAAGTGGGGGTGTGTTCAAGGTCGAAAAATTTTCCACTGATACTAAATATTTCAAGGTAATCAATGAAACCGGTAATTATCAGTTAATTCCAGCCGCATCCTTTCCAGGTAATGAATTCCACCCAGGCCAATTGCTCTTCATTTCTGAAAAAGGGGATATCCTTGTAGGATTGCAAAATGGGGCAGTTGTGAAACGGGAGCAGGGTGGATCTACGATGCTCTCAGAACCAAGGTGGTTTATTGATTCCAGTGGATCTGACAAAATATTGGTGCTTATTTTTACACAAATTGATTCAGATGCAGATTATGCAAAATCAGGAATCGGAATTCTCCAGATGAGTTCTGAGCAACCGGTTGAGGTTTCTTATCTGTTATCTTCTGCAAGTCCAATAAGGATAGAATATCACGATACTGAATCTGATTATTTCTCAGCATGGAGAAATTACTTCAATACCTTTAGTGCAACCACAGATTCAACGGTTACAATACCAAGTGTAAAAAAAGTAATCATGAAATTTTATAAAGTTAAGATCCTGGGGCTCTAATCCATTCAAACCTTTTTTCTACAATTTCAGAGAGAAGTGCTTCATACTATCCCCCAACCCCCTTTTATCCCCCTCAAAAATCCCTACTCCTCCCCCTCATTTCCCCAATTCTCTGCAATCTGACCTCACACTATCATTCTCAATAAAACCCCCCCAAAACACCTTCACACCACATACTCAAATCCTTAAAACACCCATCCCCCCAATCGTCTGATTGTATGTAACCGGTCACAAATCCCTTCCCTCTTTCTGGCAGGTTACATCGGAGAGAAACGTATGAAGTATCAGAAATTGCGTACCAGACGCGAACCTGTTGATGCCCGCGGGCATCGGACCGGCGTTGCCGGCATTGGCCAGTATTGTACAGAACAGGACTTGATCACCAACACCTGCGAGGAAACGATATGTGCAGAATAGCGGGCTCCCCCCAGAATGACAATGCCTCCTACAGCCATGACATCAGGAGAGAGCTTAGTCTATGCTTCCCGCCAGCGGCAAAAAAGGTTGCGACCCTGATGGCGGGGTGAGCACCAATGGACGTCTCACATTCGATGTTCCACGCTCAACCCGAGGACTATCCCCACAACCGCGGCAGTCCGGAGGGGCAGTGATGGCGAAAAAGAAGAAGTGCCCGCACTTCTCGCGCCGGAAGGTGGGGAAGTGGACCCGGATGGTCTGCACCCTCCCTGCCGGACAGCCGTGCAGCAACGTGCATTGCCAGGCACACCCCGACTACCAGGAGCCGGATCCGGATGAGAACGAATAGGCGGGTAGTCTCCCACAGGAGGACCGGCCTTCCCCGGGCCAGGACCAGGGAGTACCTGGCCCGCGACCTCCTGCGGTCCCTGGGATACTCGGTGCTGCGATCATGCGATCGCGATTCCCCCGTGAACCTGGTGGCATGGACCCCGGCCAGGGGTTCCCTCCTCATCCGGGTGACCACGACCCGGCGGACGATCACCGGGGCTGCCGGGGTCGCGGCGGTATGGCGGGAGGAGATCGAGAATCTCCGCTCGCTCCCGGTCCCTCCCGGCGGGTCAGTGCATCTCTGGATCTCTACCGACCGGAAGGCCTGGCACCGGTACCAGGTCCTCCCGGGCGGCCTCGTGGAGACTGACCTATGACCACCTTTGGGGATGCCTCATGGCCGCTGCGGAGATAGAAAAGACCCTCTCCCTCCTCTTTGAACCCGGACAGGTTGTCGAGGTCCGTGCGATGAGCGAGGAGGGGACGGCATCCGGGTACTTCGACGACCACGATGCCCTGGCTGCCGCAGTTGACCCGCTGGACGCGAGCGGGACTGCGGGGATCTATGTCACCCTGAACGAGGTGAACCCGGCACTCCTCTCGCGGAGGGCGAACCGGATCAAGATGCGGCTCTCGAAGAAGGACGCGACGACCGCGGATTCTGACATCACCAGGAGACGGTGGTTCCCGGTCGACATCGACCCGGTCCGGCCTTCCGGGGTGTCCTCGACGGACGAGGAGCACCAGGCAGCACTCGTCCGGGCAGCAGAGATTGCGGCGTATCTCGGGACGGAGCGGGGGTGGCCGGCCCCGGTCATGGCCGACTCCGGGAACGGGGCCCACCTGCTCTACCGGATCGATCTCCCCAACGACGAGGAGAGCCGGGACCTGGTGAAGCGGTGCCTGGAGGTGCTTGACACCATGTGTTCCCACAGCGCGGCTTCTGTGGATACCGCGAACTACAACGCAGCCCGTATCTGGAAGATCTACGGCACGACATCACGAAAGGGAGACCATACTCCGGACCGCCCGCACAGAAAATCGCAGGTCCTATCAGGTGCTGACCAGGTGGAAGTCGTTGATAAAGAGGCATTATGCCAATTGGCCGAAGCATTGCCGTGCGCTCCACTGGAAACAAAGGGGTATAAAAAATCAATCGATCTGCGTGGATGGCTCACCCGCCATGGCCTCGGCATCGCGAAGGAGAAACCCTGCCAGGGAGGGACGCTCTTCGTCCTGGATGAGTGCCCGTTCTCGGGTGCCCACCGGGACGGGGCATTTGCGATCCAGTTCCCGGGAGGCGCCATCCACGCCGGGTGCCATCACGCCTCGTGCGGGGGCGGATCGCAGCGGTGGCAGGAACTCAGGGAGCGGTACGAACCCCGCCACGCGAAGGCCAGGCGAACGTCGGCAACCCCGTCTTCCAGGTCCCGGAGCAGGACCTCTTCTCCGGTCCCTCCCGGCGAGCTCCCGGGCCTCGATGAGGCACTCGCGATTCTGCAGCATGGTGATCCAAAACAAGCCATGCTCAGGACCTTTGCGCTCGACCACGAGGGCGACGAGGTGGTGGCCGAGTGCCTGATCCTGTCGCTCGCCTCCCGGTCGGTCAGCAACACGAACGGCCTCCACGTCTCCGTGACCGGCGAGAGCGGGAAAGGCAAGAGCCATGCCTTTGCGACCATGCTCAGGCAGGTCCCGGCCCGGTTCCGCCTTGAGGGGGCGATGAGCAACAAGGCGCTCTTCTACGTCGACGACCTCCAGCCGGGCTCGGTGATCGTGCTTGATGACCGGGCACTCTCGGAGGATATGGCCGGGATCCTGAAAGGGGTCACCACCTCCTTCCGGACACCGTTCCTGTACCGGACGGTGAGCAGGGACCGGCGTGCCCAGGTCTGCACCATCCCGGAGCGGTGCATCTGG
Source organism: Methanolinea sp. UBA275 (assembly GCA_002506105.1). Lineage (GTDB taxonomy): Archaea > Halobacteriota > Methanomicrobia > Methanomicrobiales > Methanospirillaceae > Methanolinea_A. The sequence continues at coordinate 18,398 of DAWU01000042.1, forward strand.
TGGGTGGCGAAGGTGGAGGGGGCCGGCGACGACCAGGTCTTCAACCGGATGCTCACCTGCTGGATCGACGACACCGAGGAGCAGGACCAGCGGGTGCTGGCCCGCGTTCTCGCAAGGGACGTGGCGGTCCCCGACTCGGCCGGTGAGGACCGGCCCGGGGTCCTGGCCTGCCAGGCGATGTGGGAGATGATCGGGAAGCAGACGTTCCGTGTCGTGATCCCGTATGCCACCCGGATACGGTTCCAGGCGGCCGCGAACCGGCGGAATCCCGAGATGCTGCTCGACCTGATCAAGGCGAATACTGTGCTCCGGTTCATGCAGCGGGAGCAGGTCCGGGCCGGCGGTGTGATCTCACTCACTGCAACTATGGAGGACTTCAGGGACGCGACCGGGCTGTATGGCCTGCTGAACGGGACCGCCGGAGGTCAGCAGACGAAACTCACCAAGCGCGAATCGGATATTCTCACCATCATCCAGCGATCCCAGTGGCCCGAGTTCACCATCCCGATGCTCCAGAAGGAGACGGGGCTCGCGAATGCCTCGCTCCATAAGATCATCCACGGGTATGCGAGCAGGGGATCGACCTATTCCGGCCTCCTGGAGAAGTGCCCGGCGATCGCCTACTGTGACCGCACGGTGGTGACCGATGAAGAGGCGGGCAGAATCTCGATGAGGAGGAGGACGAATGCCTATACCTTCGACCGGGACATGTACCGGTCCTGGTGTGCGGGTGGCGAGGTCTGGCTGGATGATGATGACCCGGATGACCCTTCCGCACCTTCCGCAGATTCGAGCAATATTCGCGATGTTTCAATGGATGCAGCAGGATTCGAAAACGATGCAGGAGGCTCCGATTCTCCTTTTACTAATAATAATAAAAATAAATTAGTATGTACTAAGGTATCCTTCTGCAAATCTGAAATTACACAGCAACCCGGTTGTGATGCTTTTCATGTATCTGCCTGTGTGTGTGATTCTGAAATTGCGGCAGGACAAAACTTAATTCCTTCACATTCGGCCCCGATTGATGAATCTGCCACAGAATATTCCCCATTCTCCTTTCCGCAACCCTTTCCGCAGGGGCAAAAAGCCGGAAATATGCAGCAGTCTGCAGAAGGACCCGGAACATCCGTTTCACGGATCAAAGCCGTGGACTACAAGCCCCTCGATATCCCGGAGAAGACCCCGTGTTTCCTCTGCGGGAGAGCGTGGTCGCACTACGTTGAGAAGCTGACGACGGAGCGGAGGCTGCGGGAGGACAAGACCGCGAGGAGGATCTGTAAACCGTGCTACCAGGACGCAAAGAGACAGGCCCAGCAGGAAGCGGTCATCCTCCCCGGGATTATTGACGTCGCCCGGCTGGAACCGCTGAAGACCAGCGTGGGAAGGTGCTCGATCTGCGACCTGGACAGGGCTGCGTATATCGACCGGAGCACCGGCACTTCGCTCTGCGAGTCATGCTACCGGCGGGTGGCAGGGGACCAGGGGTGCGGGGAGGTGATCGGGTGATGCTCGTCTGCGACATGCGGACCATGCAGGCACTCTTCTATCCACTGGAAGATGGAGCATTCCGCGAGGTACGGGTGATCTCCATGGCCGAAACTCACGCGACAATCGGGGGAGACCCACGGAAGCTCAGTTCGACGTGGAAGCGATACTCCTCCCGGCACCGGGAGAAGCACCTGGCACGCCAGAAACACTCCAGGGCGACACACCGGGACCAGGTGCGGACGTATACTCACCAATATGAGCAGTCCAGGAAGATGCAGAAGGGTGCATCTCCGGGAGTGGCCGGGACATTCCGGGAGGTGGCCTTATGCTCGCCCTGATCCGGAAGGGCTGGCGGAAGGTAGTCCGGTTCTTCTTTGGCGAAACGCTATCACTGGACAATGACGTTGCCGACAGCACCGGGACAGCAAACCCAGTCGATACCCTTGCTCCCTCTTCGGTTCTGACCGTCGATGACTCTGCACCGGACCTGGATCTCATGGAGTGTACGGGGACCGAAATATCCGCTGACGATCCCTCCACTACCCCTGTCCCAACCGCCAAAACTGCATCACCGGACCAGGACGTTGCGGAAATCACAAGGACCGTCCCTCCTGTCGATACCCTTGCTCCCTCTTTAGTCCTGACCGGCGATGACTCTGCACCGGGCCTGGATCTCATGGAGTGCATGGGGACCGGAATTTCGGCTGCCGCTCCCTCCACGGTACCAGTCACAACCGCCAGAACTGCATCACCGGACAATGACATTGCCGACAGCACCGGGACAGCAAACCCAGTCGATGCCCCTGCTCCCTCATCGGCCTCGGCCGACCGGATTACGCCCTCGTATGATTTCAGCAGGTGGACCATCACCGATGTCCGGGAATCCCCCTTCGAGAAGGTGGGCCGACTCTATATCGAGGGCGACGACCTGGTGATCCGGACTGACCTCGACACCCGGGGATTCCGGATCCCGCTCACGGATATCGTTGCCGTGCTTGACGGGGAACCGCAGCCGATCCGGGTGCTCATGAAGGGGAACAAGGTGGGAGTTGCAAAGCGGTCGGCTTCGGGGAAGGCGATCAACTTCCTGATAGAACCAATCCTGTATACCGCCCCGATGAGCAGGGTGATGGATGTCCTCGAAGGGAGGGGAAGGAAGGCGGCGGTGTTTGTGGGGAAATGACAACCCCGAATTCTCTATCGGGATACCCGAACAAGGAAATGAAGGTCTTCCACCCGCTGGAAGCCCGGCCCGCGAACCCGGTATACAGGAACATATACCAGCAATGTCTATGGACGGCTGTTGTTGCCAACGTGGATGGGAACCTGACCATGACCCTGGGCAACACACCGGAAACCCAGGTGGTATTCACTCTCTCGCCCTGGGACAACCACACCTTCAGCTCAACCTGCCCGGCATGGAAATGGGGACCGGTGTACGATGGGAGGGTCACGTTTAGCACTGCTCCCCATGGCACCGTACGGCAGCTGACAACTACACTCCTCCTCCAGAAGATGTGGCACCAAGGACGCAACATTTGTACGGACAGGCGCTGCATCACCGTAAAAACCATTTTTCATCCCCATATGTCCAAATGATGAGGTATACCTGCGATTGTTCTGCGGATCCCATCCTATCACTCCCGCCGGGCTATTGACTCCGGCCCGGGCCGCATCGCAGCCATCCGTGGCAGTTCGGGCAGGAGCCGGGGCGATCTCGTGTGTACCAGCGGAATTTCATGAAGAGCAGTGGCGATGGGGGAGTGTCAGGATCAGGAAGACGGCGGGTGAACGTGAGTGGCGGTGGGCATTCGTGGGTTCGGACAGGGGCTGACAGGGAGGACGCAGGGCACGCGAACAACGGTCAGTGATCACAACGGGGGGGAGAAGTGCAACGGTGATTCGGAAACCTCCGGGGAAACCAGGGACATGAAAACGGTGCTCCCGAAAGCAAAAAAGAATTAATGCATGAATACATGATGATGATCATATGAAAACGATCCATGTTCCCATCATTATCGAAACAGATGAGGACGGGGTCTTCATTGTATCCTGCCCGCAGTTCAAAGGCTGCCATACATTCGGCAAGACGATTGACGAGGCACTTGCCCGGATCAAGGAAGCCATTGAGCTCTGCATGGAAGATTCACACCCGGAATCTCTCAATACCTTCGTCGGTTTCCGTGAGGTCGAGATCGTACAGGGTGTTTGATGCTTCCCGTTCTCAGCGGGAAGGAACTTGTTGCTTTTCTTGAACATACCGGATTTTCCACCATCAGGCAGCGGGGCTCTCATGTCCGCATGAAATCGGACGACGGGAGGTATACGACAATCCCTATCCATTCCGGCGAGGATCTCCCCAAAGGACTCCTGAGAAAAATTATCCGTGATGATCTTGAGATGACGCTTGAGGATTTCTCTGAAGAGTACAGAAAATACAAAGGAAAGTAATCTGCCATCCGGGATAGGACCATGGCCTGAAACACCCGCTGGATGCTCTCCTGCAGCAGCTGATGGGCGAGACCAGGCTTTCGCATGGCCGCATTGCAGCCATCCGTGGCAGTTCGGGCAGGAGCCAGGGCGATCTCGTGTGTGCCGGCGGAATTCCATGAAGACCGGTGGCGATAGGGGAGCGTCAGGAAGTGGGGGATGGCGGTGTGTGGGGGGAGGGATGGAGAATACCTAAGAGGAAAAATCATTCAACAAAATCAGATTCCGCAATCTCCTCGATGATAAGCGGAGTTTGTAGTACCAGAATCCCCGATATTTTTTCTGCAAGAGAGTTTTGCAAATGCTCCTTATGTTCTCCTTTTCGGGATGTGTTGTTGTCAGGAGAGCGATGGTCATTCTGGGGGATCAAAGATGGAAAACATCCCGATAGTGCATTCAGCCATCATTTGTGTTTCAATCGGAACCAAGAATGTTACAAATGACGCTCTATAAGAGAAAAAATAAACTCAAGAAGTGATTTTCATTTGTTTTACTATTGCATTTGCAGCGTTCTTTTTTACACTATCGATTCCATTCAAGCACGCTGTCTTGGTGTTATAGGGTTCACTCACGGCAATGATTTTCCCATTTGATGCTTTCAATCTAAACCGGTATCTTCCTGATTTATCCACATAGACTTCAAATTTCCCGGAGGTACTTGGTGAAGAAAACACCACCGATCCCGAACCATACTTTATCACTTCAATTTTCGAACCAGTTTTCGCCATCTTTTCAGCCAGTGCCAAGATATCGCGGGCGACTGCCTCATCAACGTAATCTTCGCCGCAGTTCATGCAGATCTCTGCAGGCACTTCTTTCATGACAAGGGTGAGTCCATCCCGCTCGAATGTGACCGTCGTGGTCCCGCGTCGGGTCTCTCCACTCTTGCATACTACACACTTCATGATGTTCTCCTTGTAGAGTGATCTTCCCAGCGATCAGTGTCCGGTTCGTATGCTGTAACCACAATTATCACTCCCTCCTCTTTATCGTATGCTCCGACCTGGACAACAGGGTCTTCTTCATCCCGCTGGTCGATGTTGTGACCGTGCTGGACGGCGAGACCGTGCCGGTCCCGCTGTTGTCCAATAGTACTCAGGTGGGGATGGCGAAGCGATCGGTTTCCGGGAAAGCGATCAACTTCTGGATTGAGCCGCTCCTGTACACGTCGCCACTGGTGAGGGTAATGGATGTGTTGGAGGGGAGAGCGAGGAAAGCGGCGGTTTTTGTGGGGGTATAGATGGGAAAATTCACTATTACGGAAGAGAAATATCTGTGAATCTTCGAAAAGGTTTATAATTTTAGAGAATAGAGAAATCGCGTGAAAGAATGCAGGATTAGAATATGCCCCATCTTACGACCTTTAATGATCTGAAAACCTTGCTCCAAGCGGGTTTCGAAGACAATGAAGATTCACTGAGTCATTTCAATGCCACATATTCCACTCAGCTAAAGGCATATCTTATTGAAAGTAACCTTCCAGTTAAGGATCTTCCCTGTCCCTCGGGATTCGGACATTGGAAAAACCTTGATGTCCCCCATTGGTTTATCAATGATGGTGGCCATTTTCCTGGCTCACTCTTTCTTGATACCACCAGGGAAAGGGTCTGGATTTTTTACAGCCTTCTCGATGCAAGTTTATCAGATGTAACTGTTGATTCATGGATTAATGATATCAAGGGTCTCGATCATTGCTGGCTCTCGCGATCACAGTTGATGCATTTTGGAAAATTTGAGGAGTGGAAAGAAAGGGGCATTGGTCTGAAATTTACAGACGGTCTCACCCCAGAAGAAAATGCTGGAAATTTTAGTCTAAAGGCATGGTATGGTGCGACAAGACAGATTCCAGCACTAGATGATGTTTTGAATATCGCCAAGAAAAAGTTTGCAATCTATAGTGCACGGTGGCAAAAGATGAGTGGTGGATCTGTCACCATCTCTGCTGAATGGTATAGTAACGGTAAGGTCACTATTAATCGGGCAACGGATGTTGATGAAGTCATGCTCTCGATATCCGATATCGCAAACCGATATGAGGATGCAATTTTTGAGGCAACAGAGATCCGTAACTCGAAAATGGGAGCGTTTGAACTGGATTTTTCACAAACAATTGACCTTGAGGCATTTTCTCATACTGTTGCCATGGGAAGAGGCACAATGAATCTATGGCTCGTCGAAACGGAATCTCAATCAGATTTCAAACGATTCCGGGGTATTGATCTCCATACATGGGACCGCGTCTTTATGGATGTAGGATTGAATTACGCCTATCTGACGATACCGGGGAAAGGGTGCGTGAATGCAGCCCCTCGAATTGCAACGATTCAGGGTGAAGATAATGCAGGAAGGATAATGATATATTTCGATGGGGTTGAAATGTTTGCCTGACCCTGATCAACGAATTATCCTTTGGCGAAATACTATCCAATTATTCCATGCATATAAGAACCAAGGATTTATTGGACCTTTTTTTTCATCGGATTATGGAAATTACCGAGTTGAATCACCTTTATCCGAAAGGGAGACACTAAAACGAAGGATCCCCGATATCTTTGCATGTGGTCCGTCAGGATGGTTAATAATCGAACTCACATGCGATGATGAATCGAAGAAAGGTCAATTGGATGCGGATAAAAACCTCGATCCCAGGAGTCTATCAGGATATGGTTGTAAAGCATATTCCTCATCGCCTGATACCATTAGTAGTCGTCTAATCGAAAATAACGACCAAGGACATTGTCAGATGGTTGTGTATTCTTCATTTATTCTGAAAAATGAAGAATTTATTAATAATATCAATTTACGGAATGCACTTATCGAAACAAAAGGCAAGGATCTTACAAAGTTGCCGGAAATACCTTTTAGCCTTGTTCCTGAAATGAAAAACTTTGAAATCAGACGCGGGCTTGTGGATATTGTCATGCAAATTTTTTATGAAAAATCTGAAGGAAAAACCCCTTCCGAGATGTGTGAGGAGGGACTCGAACGGTTATTTGATCTCGTTTCTCCTTCCGCTCGACAGTCACTTGTTGATAAAATTCAGCAGGAAATGGATGTTCTCATTCGAACAGATCTCGCAGGATACATCGAATACAAAGACGGAAAATACCGGTCCACATCAAAATTGAAACCTTATCCTCTATCCAGGCAGGTTATTACCCAAAAATTACAATCCTGGGCGAATCCAACACAAAGGACGATTCCTGATTATAACCCCCTCTAATTTTGACATGAAAAGAATCTTAAACTCAGTATTTCCCTAACATTTTCCCTAAAAGAAAAATTAGTTCCGAAAGAAAACCATAGGATTCTTTCAAACGCACTCGTTCTTCTCTTCGATAATTATCGAACGCGACCAATAAAGCTAATTCAACATTTGTCTGAAGCATATCAAGTGGAGGCTCGATTTGTTCACGATGAAAATGGGTCGGTGAATTTTGTGCTAAAATTACTTCTTTTTTAAGCTGAAACTCTCCAAATTGTTTTTTGTATTCATTATTCGAGAGATTCATCAATTTGTATTCTTCACATTTCTTTTGCCAAAAAACGATAAATTGAATAATCTCTTCGTTATTCACGTTCGATAGGTCGATATCCCCAATGTTCCTTATCATTTCCCCACCCCCTCTACAATTCCGATCTCCTCCTCCGTCAGCCCGTATAGCTCATACACTAGGGCATCGACTATGAATTTTCTGGAGCCTCCAATCCGGAAGGCATAGTCAATAAACTCGGTAGACCCCCGGATGCGGATTGGATCTTCGTGGATGACTTCTTTGTACTGTTCCGAATACCCCTTGGTATTGTCGACATCCCAACCGAGGGTCTTGAAGAACGGATCAACGAACTCCCTCCGGAGCTGGGTTTCGTTGAACTGTCCTCTCCTGTAAGCTGCCTGGTGAAATTCGTATCTCTCAACAAGTTTGAGGATTGCCTCCGGGATCTGTGTCGATGCCTCCATGCGCCTGCCTTGGTATGTAATTTTCATGGCGTGAGGAGTGAAGAATCATTCGATATCACGGGTGAAGAAGGAAAAAAAGTCACTATCACGAGGGTCCAGATCGAATAGGAATTGCAGATCCAGAACGATTCAAACCGCACGGTTTTCCTATTGGCCAGCAATTCAGGACTATTTCAAGGGACCGGCCAAAATTTCTTTTTATTTGTTGTTCTACCCCCTTATTGCCCTCCAGTCAAGTGAGGGCAGGAGTATCAGAAATGGCAGACTTTGTTGAACAGAGCGTCACCAAGACCGCGACCCGTGAGCTTACCACTCCGTTTGCGGATATTGCTGCGCTCAACACCGTGGTAAACTCCGTCATCAGCACCAACCCCTTCGGGTGTACTGCGTACGAGACTGGCGGTGTGACTATGGACGCGGTTGCCAAGACCCGCGAGTACTACAACGGCCGGGTCATCTTCGAGGATGACGACGCCAAGACCGTGGGATATGTGACCATTCGTGCACCGACCGCTGCAGCCTTTGCGACCATGAAGACCGAGGTCATCGGCGACGCCGAGATGGCCACCGCGATGGGCGGAGATGCATCGGACGACTTCGAGCGGGACACCTATTCCATCATGCTTCGGTGTCACGACCCGTCGGGCGAGCTCTACTACGTGACCTTCACCCGTGACCAGGTCCGCGTCAGTTCCTACAGTGCCGACGCGATCCTCGCGGTCATCGAGGCATGGGCCGACACGGTGCCCGCCCTGGCCTGAAGCCCAAGGAATAACTTTCCCTTTCAGGGGAGGGAGGGCCCATGGATGAAGGATTCATGTTCCTCCTCGGCGTGTGCGTCGGCGGCCTGGTGATGCTCTTTACCATCATCAGGATCATCGCCGGGATGCACACCCGGATGGAGCAGAACCCTGGGAAGCGGTGATTTCCATCCCGCGTTCCCTTTCAGTGTGTCGCCTCCCCTTTCCTGGAGTGGAGGTAGCCCTATGGACCAGGAACTTATCCAGATTTTTGAGCTGCTTGTCGCGTTAGCTGCGGCCATCATGGCCTACTGGCAGCGCAGGCAGAAGATTGAGGCAAAGAACGAGACCAGGCAGATTGTCGCCTTCTTCGACCCGAAGGATGAATCTGTGACCACCCCGCCCGGGACCATCCCGGCCCGCTCGTGGAAGATGAGCGACGAGACCCGCCGATGGGTACTGACCGGCCATGATGCGACGAACCAGGCGAGCCTCCTCCGGCAGATTGAGGATGCCGAGAAGGAGAAGCTGACGCACTACTATCTCTCTTACCAGGACCGGGGCGGAGGGTTCTACGAGATAGAGTACGGCTTAATGAAGGGATCGGGAATCGAGAAGCCGGCGTAAGGTTCTGACCGCTCCGGTGGCTCCTTTATCTCCCCTCTCCTATCTTCTCTTGCCTCTCCCAAGAGGCATCACAGAGGGAAGGCTGGTGGTGCACCCCCCTGCACCACCTCAGTTCTTCATCCAGGATCTCTATCACCTGTATCGCGACCATAGGAACGCGGTGTCTGTTCGCCTCACGAACCTGGGTAATTGGGCAATTCTTGGTAAAAAATATGGGGCAGGAATGAAACCTTACCCTTTTTCACTGATGGTTTTTTCAGTGGTTGTGTGAGGCCAATACCACGCATTTACGAGGAATAATACGCCGATGATCGGCATCCCGAACATCCAGTAGAGATACAGCAACCCGAACATTGGAAGGTAACCCCCGTAGAGTAATAAAATTGCTGTGATAACAGAGTATGCGCTGATAATGATTGCCAGGTACATCGATGTCTCCCGGACCCTCCCGCCTTTCGGAATCGAGTAAAATACTGCTGCTGAGCAGGGAGCGAGCATCAGAAGTGTGAAAGCCCAGAGTTCCCCGCTTATTCCCATGGGAAATGATCTGAAATAGTAAAAACTCAGAAGTCCGGTAGCGAAAACAGCAAGGATATCCACGCAGAATGGAAGGAGCAGATATCGCCGGGCCGAATCAGTTCCTGACTCCCGGAAAAGGAGCACCGAGCCGACAAAAGAAACCATACCGGTAGGAATCAAAATAACAATCCATAAAATAGAGTGGAATCCCCAGAAGAGCAGTATCGGCCACCAGAAGAACACAGCAGAAGCCAGTGCCGGTGCATGTTTCATCGTCATAAGATTCTTTCTATAAATATTAATAAATCGGGGTATTTACCCGATTTGGATAACATTTCCTTCTAAATAACCCTGATCTCCATTGGTGCAGAGGATTCTACGAGATCGAATACGGCCTGATGAAGGGATCGGGGAGTGGCAAACCGGCGTAAGGTTCTGACCGCCCCGGTGGTTCCTTTATCCCACCTCCCTTACATTGATATGCCACAGCAATGTGGCATCACAGAGGGAAGGCTGGTGGTGCACCCCCCTGCATCACCCTCTTCTTCATCCGGGATCTCTATCACCTGTATCGCAGCCATAAGAAAGCGGTGTCCGTTCGCCTCACGACCTTGGAAATCGGCAGCCTGTTCCCATGCAGGAGGGAGGCATCGGGGTGGAGGCCCCGCCCCTTCGGATTGGTAGGGGCGGGGTCAGGGGTAGGGCCGGTCGATGTCGACGCCCTGGTGGCCTACGTCCTGTCGCTGCCCCAGCCGGTGAACGCCACCATCGACGGGATGGTCCAGGTTACCGGGTAAACATACTCTGGCGCACCACCTTTTTTCACAAGTCAGCCGGGATTATCCGGGTCCATGGCAATAATCTCACCCGTGGGCTCTACCCGAATAATGCTACGGGAGAAATGCTTCCAAGAATAGCGATGATGGTTTTCTGCCGGATGCACCCCCCGTCAGAACCGCCGAACACCTAGTACTCCCCGAACATCTTCCCGATCTCCGCAGTGTCGTGGGTCTTCGTCAGGGCGAGCATGAGGAGGATCCGTGCTTTCTGCGGGTTTAAGGTATCTGCCGATATCAGCGAAGTATCGCCGGGAGCAACGATCCCGGTACCGGTCCTGGACGAGACGACGACAGGGATCCCGCGGGCCGACAGATTCACCAGGGCATCCCCGATTGATTCCGGATACCCGCCGTTTCCGAGCGCGGCGAGGACAATTCCTTCGGACCCGCCTGAGGCGAAAGCATCGAGCGCCGTCGTATCCATACCCGGGTAACCGTACACGATATCGACCCGGGGCAGCCGGGTACCGTGGGCCAGGATGAATTCCGATGCTGCGGTGTGACGGCGGGTGGAATTCCGGTAAAAGGCCGGTTTTTCGTCCTGCATGTACCCGAGGAGACCGAAATCGGGAGACCTGAACGTCTCCACCATCTCAGTGGAAGTCTTCGTCGTATCCCGTGCGCCGTTGATCTCGTTGTTTAAGCAGATGAGGACTCCCCTGCCCTTCGCAGCCGGATCTCCTGCCAGCCTGACGGCGTTCAGGAGGTTGAGGGGCCCGTCAGCGGAGATAGCCGTGGCCGGCCGCATGGCGCCGGTGATGACGACCGGCTTGTCGCTGTGCACGCCCAGGTTCAGGAAATATGCCGTCTCCTCGAGGGTGTCCGTGCCATGGGTGATAACGACGCCGTCGACATCCGGGTCCGCGAGCAGTTCGTTCACGCGGAGCGTAAGGTTCAGCCAGAGAGCGGGGGTCATCTGGTCGCTGGCGATGTTGCTGAACTGTTCCCCTTCGAGAGAGGCGGACGTGTTGAGCCCCGGGACGGTTGCCATCAGGTCGCTGATGCTGATGGTTCCCGGGGTGTAGTTGAGCAATTCGCCGGACGATGATCCTGTGCCCGCGATCGTCCCCCCGGTTGCAACGATAACGACGTGGGGAAGCGTATCGCTGACGGGGACTGCCAGGGAGCAGGGACACGATACTACCAGGAGTACCAGGGAAACAATGAGAATGGTCCGCATGCATGAACATCCCCATGACGGAGTATGAAGGTTCGGGTGAACCGGTAGCAGCCCGTCGGGACAGGTCTGGATGAGCGGAACGGGCCAACCACCATCCGTTGCCTGCCACCCACTATTCCCGTTTCCCCGGTCAGATCACCTGCGAGAGGACGCCGGTCGAGAGATTAATCTCTCATTATCTTCATTGCTAGGGGATTTCTCCGCGTTTTCGAGGAAATGACAGGAAATATATAAATACTCTCGTGCTCTTTATTGAATTGAGGCAGTTAAGGTGGCAGAATTACCTCTTGCAGCCGTTGCGAGGCTTGCAAAGAAAAATGGAGCAGAGCGTGTTGGCAGTGACGCTACTCTTGCTCTTGTCGCAAAGGCAGAAGACTATCTTGCGTGTCTTGTGAAAGAATCAAACAAGTTAGCAATACATGCAGGACGAAAAACGATCAAGGAAGAGGATGTGGAACTCGCGGCAAGGTCCGTGTAACTCTCCGATCCCTTATTACTCCCGTTTTTCATTGATTTTTTTAGCAGGCATCTGAGGGAAGGGGATGACCAGTGCGGGGCAGAGACGATGGGGTGCAGCTCCTGAGTGCAGGATTGGCACTCTAAACTCTTCGCATTTGTGATATTGGCAGTCATTCTATGGATATCGAGGAACACCGTGACAGGTATGAAGCCCTGAAACAAAAGATCTCCAGAAGAGGATCCATGCTGATCGCCTATTCTGGAGGGGTGGATAGTGCCCTCCTTGCCGCGGTTGCCACCGATGTACTGGGTGAGAATGCCCATTGCGTATTCCTTGACGGGCCACTTGTCCCGAGAAACGCAGTGATCGATGCACAGCGGATAGGGCACGATCTCGGTCTTTCGCTCGATATCATGAAGAAATCCAGATTGAATGATATGGTCAGAAAAAATCCCCAGGATCGCTGTTATTATTGTAAAAAGGAAGATGCGCAAATCCTGAAGCAGCGGGCTCGTGAACGGGGCCTTTCGTGGGTTGCAGATGGCATTAATCTCTCTGATATGGATGAACACCGGCCTGGAATTATCGCCAGCACCGAGGAGGGAATCATCCACCCCTTCATCGAAGCAGGCTTAACAAAAGAAGATATCCGGAATATCGCCCGGAAACGCGGGTACGATTTCTGGAACAAGCCCTCGGCTGCATGCCTCTCTTCACGTATTCCTTATGGGAAGGAGATCACCGAAGAGAATCTCTGTATTATTGAGATCGCGGAAGACTACCTTTACTCGCGAGGATTTCGCCAGATACGGGTGAGGTTGGACACCGGAACTGCGAGGATCGAAGCGGAAGATGCGGATCTTCACAGGATAACTGCCATGCGAAATGATATAGTCAGGGAGTTCAGACGGCTGGGGATCACCTATGTTACCCTTGATCTTCAGGAATACAGGAGCGGGAGCATGGATGAGGTGTTGAAGGGATGATGGACGACCCAATCCCTATCGACCGGGTGTGAGATTCATGTATCATACGATACCCTGTATCCACATTCACGACGGATCGTCCGAGGAGATCCTCCATGAAGTGATCGAAGAGGTTCCGTATGCCATCTTTGTGAACGGGCGGCATATGTCGACCGCAATGATCAGCCCCGTCGCTCTGGAAGACTTCGTCACGGGGCTTCTCTTCACCGATCAGGTGATGGCTATCCAGGCATTCAGGCGTCATCCCCTGTCGTGAATGAGTTCACGCGTTCCTCCGTGAGCTGATGGTATTCCACCATTCTCCTCACCTCTTCCACGGCGTGTGATTGTTCACCGATCCCGGTATACAGGATGCGGACCCCGTCGATATCATCCTTGAGATATGCTGCATCAGCATACAGCAGGAGGACAATCTCTCCTTCCGGTCCGAAGCGATGCTCTTCTACCTCTCCTCTCATGTAGCGTTCCCGCTGTTGCCTCGTTGGTGCAGCATAGATACTGTCGTATCGGAAAATTGCCATGAAATGTCCTCATTCAACACTATGGATAGAGATGATGTGCATTCTATGCAGTGTTTAAACCTGGAGCGGGCAGGTTGAAAGTGAATGCGTGAAAAAAGCGATACCCACAATACCTCTAGGAAAAGAGACGATTCACTCCAGGAAATGCCCGTGTGCGAACAGTTCCGTCACCAGGATACGAACGTGGGTTTCTCGTTCAAAAGAGAGATTTGGTACCCCTTCACAGATACCCGTTTCGCCGGAGCCACTCTACCTGGGGCCCGGTATAGCGGTAGATGATATCGCACTTGTCGTCCTGGAAACTCCAGGGGATCACGACGAGAATATCCCCTTCACGGATCCAGACTTTTTTCTTGATCTTGCCCTTGATCCTCCCCAGCCGGGTAACACCATCGTAGCCCTTGACCCGGATATGGTTTGCTCCCATCATCAGTTCGGCCTGGGCAAACATCTCCCTGTTCCGCTTCTGGGGAAGGCGGACACGGATGATCTCCCCGGACTCGTTCTTCTCCTCATCGGTCCTTCTCTGGATCAGTGAATCAACTCCTCCGCTGTAGACCTCGTATCCCTGGATAAATACTCACTTTTTTGAGGTGCAAGCTTATAGAATTTTCCCGCTTTTCCATGGCAGGAACCACGGGATCCACGATGCAGAAAGGGTGCGATGGATGGAGAGGTGCAGATGCAATGGAGAATCCGGAGAGCCATGAAAGAACATGAACCCGGCATGGAGGAACAAAGAGAAGGAACATTCCATCCAATAGTATATATTATTTGCCCACATACAGGTACTACGTGATGACCGGAATCCGTGCAGTGCCGGACGAGATAACACTCATCCTCAGGGACCTCTCCAATCACGACTGGAACATCCGCCAGTGTGCAGTGCAGCGGATAGGGAGGATCGGGAGCCCTGATGACCTGGCAATGCTCTTCCAGCGCCTCAAAAGAGAGAAGTGGTATATCAGGGAAGCGGCATCTGCGGGAATCCGGGTCCTGGCAAACCCTGCCCTGGTCCCGGTGCTCCAGTCGATCATGAAGGAGGGCGACGATATCCTCCGGTACGCTGCAGCCTGTGCCCTCGGCAACATTCGTTCAGCCGAGGCCGAGGCAATCCTTGAAACCGCTGCTCACGATCCTGACAGCCGGGTGCGGAAGAACGCAGAGGTTTCGCTCAAGCGGATCAGATCTCCCTGGCATTGAACGGATTCGGGACGATTTTCTGCACTCTCATCCTTCCTGATCGTGCTGAGTAATTCCCGGCCGGATGATCATGCATCAGGTGCCGGAAAGCACAAGGGCTCGAGAATGATCGTTCCCGCCAGGGTGAATGAATGCAACCCCCGGATGCCCGGATTTTTTAAAAAACCTTCATGATTCTCATCGAGACGCATACATACAGAATGAAAATGGTAAAGCCATTTGTATTGGAAAAAACACCTGGACAAGGTTACTGGGCAGAGTAGCCGTGCTTCCGGTGGAACAGATCAAGGACCATGACATCGTTCCCTTCAATCGCATAGACAACCCTGTAGTCCCCGACTCTCATGCGGTATTTTTTGGGGTGCGTATCCTTGAGCGGAGCGATGTCTGCGTGAGGACGGGATGTGAAGGGATCCTGTTCGAGACCGGCCAGGGCATTTCGTATCCTGGCCTGCATATCAGTAGGGAGGGTACGGAATTCTCTCTGGAACGTCTTTGATACCAGCACCCGGTACATCAGAGTTCATCCAGGGGTATGAATGCATCATTCCGGAGAATTTCGTTCCATCGGGTATCCATGTGCTTCCACCCTGCATCCCTGAGAAGACGAAGAATGATATCATCATAGGTATCGCCTTTGTTTCCCAGTTCTCTCAAAAGATCGCGAGTTGAAGGAGATACCGCAATAGTAGTTTTCACCATGGCACCCTGCTGTATAATTGTTATAACTGTTATAATTATTATATTTTTCACTCATTCCTGGTTCCCGGTCGCCTGCATGATGCATCGGTTTATCGCCATACCCCATACCTGCACTTCGCGGATACAGTGAATCTCACCCCGTGTGCTGCCTCCCCATTGATCATAACGGTCAGGCTTTTGTCTCTCCCCGTGCACAGTTGATGTGCAATCCCCTGAGAGAACCCCATGCAGTACCAGTTTGCCGACCGGATGACGTGCGCCCCACCTTCCTTCCTGGGCAGGCTCTTTGCGGTCTCCTCGAACCCGGACATCATCTCCTTTGCCGGAGGGCTCCCGAACTCCGCGTTCATCGATACACAGGGTATCAGCACCGCCGCATCCCGGGTGTTCGAAGAGGAGGGGTCTGTTGCGCTCCAGTACTCCACCACTGACGGGTACCTCCCCCTCCGGGAGTTCATCTCGGACCGGTACTCCCGTCGCCTGGGACTCTCCATCCCCCCGGACCAGATACAGATCGTGAACGGTTCCCAGCAGTGCCTCGACCTGGTGGCAAAGATCTTCCTCAATACGCATGATCACGTGGCCATGGAACGGCCCGGGTACCTCGGGGCGATCGAGGCATTCTCATTCTACGAACCGGTGTTCAGGGACGTTGCGCTCGGGCCGGAGGGCCCCGACCTCGCAGAGTTCGAGACCGTGATCCGGGATTTCCGCCCGAAATTCTTCTACGGGATCCCGAATTCGCAGAACCCCTCGGGGCAGACGTATTCCGGTGAGACAAGAAAGGCGGTCGCAGAGATCCTGAAAAGCACGGATACCATATTCTACGAGGACGATGCGTTCGGAGAACTCTTCTTCGACGGAAAACCCCGCCAGCCGGTCGCAGGGCTCATCCCTGACCAGTGCATCCTCTCCGGGTCTTTCTCAAAAATCATCGCCCCGGGCATGCGGATCGGGTGGGTCTGCGCACCGCCCGAGATCCTCGCACGGTTCAACTGCGCCAAGCAGGCCGCAGACCTCCACTCGAACTTCCTCTGCCAGAAGATCCTCGCCAGGTACCTGGAATCCCACGATCTCGATTCTCACATACGGACCATCTCGGAGGCGTATGGCAAAAACTGCCGCCTGATGTGCGACCTCCTTGACGACCTGTTCCCGGCCGGGATGAGCCACACAACCCCCATCGGCGGCATGTTCATGCTCGCAACCCTCCCCGAGGGACTCGATTCCATGAAGCTCTTTGAAGCGGGGATTAAGGGCGGGGTCGCGGTCCTCCCGGGAACCCCCTTCTACGTTACCGGAGGAGGGCAATCCACCATCCGGCTCAACTTCTCCAGCATGGATGAAGCACGGATTTTCGAGGGGATGGAGCGGCTTGCGAAGGTTGTCCGCTCGCTCCTGTAACATGTTGTTTCCTAGAGAGACTGTTCCCCTGGCTCTCGCCTCATCCACGCGGGGCAGCCCATTTCTCCGGAAGGACGAATATGACGAGGGTGGTGACAAGAAGCGTGAATGCCACCTCCGGAAGAAGGCCTGTCCCGGTCTCAATGAAGAGCGAAACGAATGGCACGCCGAGTGTCGCGGAGGCGATCACGAGGTGGAGGGGGAGCAGGAACAGCGCATAGTAGACGGGGATGGTCACCGCCCAGAGCGTCGCCCTCGTCCACCTCCCCCTGCCCTCTCCCTGGCTCCACCGGGAGAGGATGAAATACCATGCCCCCCAAAGGAATCCGGCCAGCATGTGGGAGGGGACATTGCGCTCGGGGGCATAGACCACGCCCTGCAGGAGCCCGACGATCAGGCCCCCGTACGGCCCCGAGAAGGCGGCTCCCAGCGTCACGAACACCTCGCTCGGTTCCGCCATAAGGCCATGACCGAGCGGTATGGAGAGCCCAGTGAACAGGACCATTGCTGCCATGGCTCCGAATCCGATCGCAATGAAAAGTTGTCGTGCGGATATGCGAGGCGTGAACGGTTCGGGAATCCGGTGGCACATGATGGATTACGTGTGCTCACATGAGCCAAAAATGATATGGGATTGAGAGGCCTAACCGGGGGAAACGGGATCCTTCTTGCGGCATTCTCCCGTCCCCCTGGCTGTGTGCCTGTGAATAGGATTCGGTTTTTCGGCCTTACTTCGGCCTGTAATAGCCCCATTTCTCAAGCGCCAGGCCGAGCTCCGGCGATGATTTCGCCTTCTCGTCGAGGCTCATGCCGTCACTCCATGCCTCGACCGCCTGCATCGTGGCAATCGCCCCTGCCCGGGTCCCTTTGGGATGACCGTGGATCCCTCCGCTCACCAGGAGCACGAGCTCCTTCCCGTAGATGTCAAGGACATCGGGGACAAGGCCGGGGTGCAGCCCCCCGGAGGATACCGGGAACGCACTCCTGATGGTCCCCCAGTCCTGTTCGACGAGGATATGGGGGACGGCCTTCACCTTCCGGTCGCGGAGCACATTCGCGAGCAGGGCGACTTCTCTCTTCGACCCGGTCAGTTTTCCCACCGCGGTCCCGGTATGGATCTGCGAGACACCGATCAGCCGCATCAGTTTTGCCAGGAACTGCATCGTGATCCCGTGCTTCCGGTTCCGGGAAAACGCCGCGTGCATCGCCCGGTGGGCATGGATGGCAAGACCCAGGTCCGAGCAGTAATCCCGCATCGTCTGGACTGCGGACGTCCCGGCAACCACGACATCGATCATCGCAAAGTTCCAGTTGTGCTCCGCGAGCATCCGGGCACGTTCCTGCATGGTCGCGATATCCGCGGTGATGTTGAGGTACGCGGACTTGACCTCCCCTGTCTCCTGTTCGGCCTTGTCCCTCAACCGGGTCATCTCGGTCACGCGATCCTCGAACCGGTTGAACGTCTGTGACGTCAGGTTCTCATCGTCCTTGACAAAGTCAAACCCGCCCATCCAGGTCTCGTACCCGACTTCCGCATGCTCCCGGGCGTTAAAGCCCACCTTCGGTTTCGGGACCGCCCCCGTGAGCGGGCGCCCACTGACCCGCATCATCTTCCGGATCCCTTCCATCCCGAAATGCGGACCTTTGAACCCGTCCAGGTACTCCCTGGGAAAACTCACGTCGATCAGCCGGAGGTTCCGGAGTGCTTTCATCCCGAAGATATTCCCGGCGATCCCGCTCTGGAGTTGTGCGGCGTTCCCCCTCTCCCAGAGGTCGAGCGGGTACGCGATCCTGGCATAGTTCCCCTCTATCTCGTAGACCGTTGCCTGGAGGTCCTTCATCCTCTTCGGAAGCGAATACAGCGTCGTCCAGGTCCCGGTCGAGCTCTCGGATGCAACCCTCCCCGCTGCCTCTTCCCTGCTGATCCCCTCGGCAGGTTCACAATAAAAGAGCGCCTTTAACTCATTCCTCGCGGGTTCGTACCTCAAATCCACGAAGTCCATGTACCAGTCGATTGCCATGTGATATTCCTGCAGAGTAGGTGGGAAGGGGCAGGATATCAGCAATCCGGTAAAGATATGTAGTGGAGCAAAACCCCGGGAAAACCACAATATATGCGAGAAAAATCTTCGAAAGGAATAAATCCTGGAGATTTTCACGTTTCAGGGAGCGAGATTTCCATGAAACCCACCACCCGCTTAAGAACACTGATCGCAGACGATTCCATCCTTGTCATCCCTGTCGTTCATGATCCGTTGTGCGCCAGGATCGCGGAGCAGGTGGGTTTCTCCGCCATCTTCTCGGCGGGATACGCGAACTCCGCCGCAGTGCTGGGAAGGCCCGATGTGGGCCTCCTGACGCTTTCCGAGATGGTGGACTGCGCATCAAGGATCGTGGACGCAACGAACATCCCGGTCTTTGCTGACGGGGAGACAGGATATGGTAACACCACGAACGTGGCGAGAACCATCTCGCTCTACGAGAAGGCCGGGGTGGCAGGGGTGTTCATCGAGGACCAGGTCTCCCCAAAGCGGTGCGGTCACATGGAGGGCAAGGCAATCATCTCCCCGGAAGAGATGGTGGCAAAAGTCAGGGCTGCGGTCGATGCACGAAAGGACCCCGACCTTGTCATCATGGCAAGGACTGATGCGATCGCGGTGAACGGGATCGAGGATGCCATCTCCCGGGCGAACCTTTACTACGAGGCGGGTGCGGACATGACCTTCGTCGAAGCCCCGACATCGGTGGACCAGATGAGGCGGATCTGCAGGGAGGTCAGGGGGCCGTCGTTCGCCAACATGCTCCCCGGCGGAAAGACGCCGGTCCTGTCTGCTGCCGAACTCGAGGCGATCGGGTACGCAGTCGTCGCCGATCCCGTCTCATGCACCTATGCCATTGCGAAGGCCGTATCCACGGTCTTCTCTGAATTAAAGAGGACGGGCGACTCGTCATCCTACCCTAATCTCCTGATGGGATTCGACGAGTTCAACCGCCTGGTGGGGCTGGAGGAGATCCGGGACAAAGAAGAGGGGTACTACAGGCACTGCCGGTGAGAGGGCGACCGGGGTTCGCTATGCGATCGGGAAGAAGATTGGAATGGCCAAATTGAAAGTGTCAGGGAAGGCGATGAACATCTGGATTGAGCCGTTCCTGTATACGTCGCTGTTGGTGAGGGTGATGGATGTGCTGGAGGGAAGAGCGAGGAAAGCGGCGGTGTTTGTGGGGAGTGCGGGGTGAATCTGTTTTCTTTTCAAGGACTCCAACAGGTGAGCAAGGGAATACATTGGAAATCAAGGTCGCTGTTGATTAGGTCGGAAATTTTGTATTTGTGGGGATACGCAACAATTGCTGCAACCTCGGAGTTAGGGAATTAATACCCCTTCACCTTTACAATCCTGATCACTCGTTCCGTCAACCTGTACATTTCATACGCAAAAGCATCGATCTGCCACTTGATCAGGATAATTACTTTCACCCCATATCCCCAACACTTTTTATTTCATATTTGTTATACCGTATTGCCAATAATTCCCCTTACTAAGGGAAGAATTATTCGGAGGTGAAATGATGGCAAAAAATACAGGGACGAACTTTCGACGAGGGGCAGTTGATGATCGAAGCCAGGTAAAAAATCCCAAAACAGATCAATATGTGAAACGGGATACTGGGACCGGCAAGTTCATGGATGTCAAGCAGGACGGGAAACCATTTAAGGGCGTAAGAAAGGAAAAATGAAGTATTTTTTCATATTTTTGTTCCTGTCTTCTTAACCTTTGTGTGGGTAGGGGGAGGGTTCAGTTATTAGTTTCAGGGAATGAGATGAAGTTTTGGATTGGTATATTCCTGAGCAAACCCGCTTTGAGGAGGAAAAAATCGGAACACTCATATCATTTCAATAAAAAGTAACGAATAAAAATCAAAAATGAATGATAGCAAATGTCAGATGCGATGAAACAAATTTCATTTCCAAAAACTGGGCATTTCTGGATTGATGAAGGGCTCCTGGGCTTCTATGAGCTTGCCTCTCGGGAACATCCAGACAAAGTCAACGTCAGTGTCGCAATTGATGATAAAGGTGTAACTGTCAAAGGAACAGAGGAGGATATTCAATCATATCTTCAAGCGATTTATACGGTCCTTCTTGAGAGATATTACAACACATCCAGCGAAAAACAAGAGCAAGAGAAAGCAGGATTTTACTACGATTCTAAAAAAGACACATTTGTCAGATTCCCTAAGGTAAAATCGAGGGGAATCGCCGGGCTTATCTTCAGCAAAGCTCCGCGCCCGATGGTGAGAGAAGAGAAATATGTTGATGCAAAAAAGGGTCTGTTACCCCCCGAATATGCACATCTCCAGGAACGTTTGAATGAATATCTTGCTTCAAACAACCTCAAGATTGGTGGGAAAGGACTGCTTCTCGATGGACCTAATGCATACCAACCAAAAGTAGCCATTTCTCCGAAAGAGGGGAAGAAGAAGGGACATTGCTTCCTCTGCGGCAATTCATCGCATGCGTTGAGTGAAATTGGGGGGACGGTATTTCCCATGATCTCCGGGTCATCGGGAGCGCTCAATTTTAATCCAGGATGTACAGGTCCTGCAAAAGTATGCTGGAAATGCGATTATATCGCAAAATTTGTTCCAGTCACGGGGTTCTATGTCGCTGACAAGAATGCAATTCATATGTATTTCCCCTATTCCACGAGTTTCTCAAAAATGCACGAGATGTTTCGTTCCTTTGAATCAATGAAAATTCGTGATCCATATTACCTCCGGAATTTCAACCCTGATTTGGGGGGATATTTTACAAAATCCTATGAGCAGTTTTTCTCGTTCCTCTACTCGGTATATCGCAGAGTCCTGAGCACCGGAAATCCCGATGATTCCGAGGGTGGCAGTACGTCTTTCGACTTTGAAAAGATGTATGATCTGACCCTTTCACATGCACCACTTGAATTCATCGTGGTTCATACGGAAGCACTGGGAGACACCTACATGGGCAAGATGATCTGGCCCTTCAGGGAGGCCGTCTATATATTTCGCCTCTTCGAACGGTTGGAAAAAAAGGGAATTATCCTTAAACAGGTGATGCAGATTCTCATTGATTTTGACCAGAAAAAAGGCGAGAACAAGACTCTGATGCGCAACCGCATTTGCGAAAGGGTGCTCAAGCAGCAGGGAATAGTGGACCTGGTCGACCAGCATGTGTTTCACGTGAACACGTCGAAAACCGTGTTCATCAAACCAGTGCTTGATTTTGTGATTGAATATGAGAAGATCCTTGGTGAGGAGGCGAACAGTATGAAACAGGAATTGATTGATACCGCAGTTAGCCTTGGGAAGACCATAGGCATGAAACTTGGTGCAGAGGGGAAGAAAGGGAAGGGAGATCTCTTCAGGCTCCGGAAGGCGCGGCGACCTGGAGATTTTCTCAACGAAGTGAACCGGATCCAGATGAAGTACGATGCGGCAGTCACTGCAGATCTTTACCTGAAAGGTGAGGCGTTTGAACAGTATTTCACCGAATTCAAACATTTCTGCATGATTGCAGCATTGAACACCTACAATGCAATGAACAGGCGCGATGAAGGAAAACAAAATTCGAGTTAATGTGAGGAAAAATCATGAAGCAGGTAAAAGCACTGACTATCACCTATCTTACCCCGGTATCATTTGCGTCGCTGAATGGTGGCGACAAGGAAGCTGACAACATATCGAGTATCAAGAAGATTGCGATGGGGGTTGATCAATACCCCTATGTCTCTTCCCAGGCAGTCCGGCGAGCATTAAGGAACCAGCTTGAAGTCCTTGGATGGCCACTCTCCGAGGGGGCTGCGGCAACAATCAAGAAAGGCGCTGCGACCACACAGCAGGAGCCAGACAAGTACATCGATGATGACCTCTTTGGCTACATGGGGATTGAGTCTGCGGGCGAAGGGAAAAAGGGGAAAGCGACCAAGAGGACTTCGGTAGTTCGTGTCTCGCCATTGATTGCACTGACTCCCTACCAGGGGGACCTTGACTTCGGAACGAACTACATGGGCGTCAAGTCCGGTGGAGACCCGAATATTTTTGAGACAGAGGTCCATTCCGGGCTCTATAGAGGATCGATTCTCATCGAGCTCGATCGTGTTGGCTGTGGCGATGGCTTCGATAAGGATCTCCCCTTGACTGAGAAAGCGAAAAGAGTTACCGGCCTTCTCACCGCAGTAAAGAACCTCTGGGTACCGGGGAGGCAGAGCCGTTATCTTGCCGATGTTTCCCCCAAATTTATCGCGGCAGCAATGATGCGAGCGAAAACTCCGATCTTTCTTGAAAGTGTCAAGGTCGATGACAATGGTGCGGTAACTGCCCGCATGGTTCAGGAGACTATCAAAGATTACCAGGACGAGATTGCGGCATCAGTAATCGGAGTGAGGACCGGGGCCTTTAACGGGGAGATCGAGGGATCCGTGACGATAGGCGACGCCTTTAATACGATGGTGAAGTGGGTGGACCAATACTACCGGTAAGGAGGGGGCAATGTACGCCTTCTTCGTATCTGGAAAGGCAACCACGGCTTCATTCCGGGTTCCGGAAACGCATACGTATCACCAGACGTTACCCCTCCCACCAAAGACAACCGTTATCGGGATGATGGGTGCTGCGCTGGGACTTGTTCTCCAGGATGCCCATGCATATTCCCGCACACATGGTATCCAGATTGGGGTGTATGGTTCACACAAGGGCCTGATGAGAGATCTCTGGAATTACCGGAAGGTGACCGGAAAGGAGAAGAGTTATACTCCCATCGATATCAAAAACCGGAGACATTACAGCATTCTCATCAGGGAATACCTCACTGACTGCGATTTCACCTTCTTCTTTGGTGCTGCATCAAAGGAATCGTTGGCCGATATCCGTGATGCGATGGCAAGACCAGTGTATGCACTGACGGCGGGGAACAGTGATGATCTTCTGAAAATCGCCGCAATCTCTCCAATTCAGGAGGTAAATGAGGAGCCTATTACGCAGTTCGATCACACCATCCTTCCGGGGGATGTTTCGGCCGAGTGTCAACCGGCAATCGATTTCCGCACGCTTCCGGTGACCCAGACTGTGGACACCCCCCAGGTATTTCTGCTCCCCACGCAGTTTGCCTTTAATGGAAACCGGCGGACGGTTGTCGAGCGGATGCCATTCACCTTTGTAGGGTCTCCTGTTACCCTCACGGCACCTGTTCCTGGCTATGTATTTGGCGGAAAACACATCGTTATGCTATGATTCGGAAGTATTGGGCGAAACCAGATCAGACTTACGACGAGCATCTCACTGCGGCATACCGGGCATGGAAGGAGACTGTCACAGGAAAGAAAGGGCTGATTCACCGCACTGGCAGGATTTGCGGGTTTGATCCCGACCGGTTTCTCCAGAGTTCCCTTCTCACGGTTATCCTCCATGATTTGGGAAAAAACACCCTGGAATTTCAGCGTATGATGCAGATTGTGAGGCAGGGTCGACGCCCCAATCCGGATGATAATTACCGCCACGAGATTGTTTCCTATGCATGTGCCTTGGATGCAGGTTTTAAACTCCAGAAGCAGGAGGGCAGCCTGTTGCCAGTCCCATTCCCGATAGAGGCATTTACAATCCTCGGTCACCATAAAGCCATTAATCCCGAAATGGCGGCATTCAGCAGGGAACTCACGCCGGGATTTACCGCCCCCACCATCTGCGATGACGGCATGTCGCATGCAATCGAGCTAGCTTCCGAGATTTTCAAAGAAGAGGGATATATTCTCCCGGATTTTCAATGTCCGAAATGTGATCCTAAAAAATCCGTGATAAATCTCATCGGCCCCGGAGGTATTCTATTTAAATTCTATGAGAAATTTTCCGACCCTGACATTTTGCGGTCCACGTACGCGCTTCTTAAAGGGATCCTCCATTACTCCGATTGGCATGGGTCGGCAGGAGTTGCCATCAATTACGCGCTTCATGACCGGGTGCCTGACCTGACCGGAAGGATAGAAACGCGGTGCGCGCTTAAACGCATACCATTTTCGGGGCTTCGACCGTTTCAGGAAGCTTGTGCCTCTGCGCGTGGACATTGCATTGCCATTGCCCCTACGGGGAGTGGGAAGACTGAAGCGAGCCTGCTCTGGGCACTCCGCAATCTTGAGGACATAGGTGGCAGCAAGCTGATCTACCTGTTGCCTACGATGGTGACAGCAAACAGCATATTTCACCGGCTCCGGGAATTTTTCGGGGAAGGAAATGTTGGCTTAACCCATTCCACTGCATCACTCCTCTTTGCTGATGAAGAAGAAGACCGTGCTGTCGTCAGGCACGCACTCTTTGACAAGACATTCATGACCCCGGCCACGGTTGCAACCGTTGACCAATTATTGTTTGCAGGATTTAACACGGGAAAATGGCCGGTGGTCGAATCAAACGCGATGAATAGCGTCATTATCATTGATGAGATCCATGCATACGACCCCTGGACTCTCGGGCTTCTCATCGAGGCAATCAGGCACTTCTCGAAATACGGTGCCAGGTTTATGCTCATGAGCGCGACATTGCCGAGATATATTCTTGACCTTCTCGTAGCAGTTCTGCCGGATGCATCCATCATCCGAGATGACACGCTTCTTGGTTCGGCCAGGAACTCGTTTCTCACCGTGGATACACCTATTGAAAAAGCGGTCGACGATGTGATTGATGCGGTGGATAACGGTGCCAAGACTCTGGTAGTAGCCAATAGTGTAGGAGAATGTCAGGACCTTTATGAGACGTTCAGGGACTATGACCTCGATCCGGTCTGCTATCACTCAAAATTTACGCTCCGTGACCGTGCCAGAAAGGAAAAGGCGATTGAATCTGCAGCCACACGGCTTCTTATCGCTACTCAGGTCGTGGAGGTGTCTCTTGATATCGACTTTGACCTTATGTTTACCGAGTGTGCACCCCCCGATGCGATTGTCCAGCGGGCCGGCAGGGTGAACCGAAGACGCGAAAAAGAGAACACCTGTATATCACTTTACCAGCCTTCATCGGTTTCGGAGAAGATATACGATCCCGACCAGACAGGCTTGCTGGAAAAGTCGTTTGAGGCGTTTCGCGACGGCCCTTCTCGTCCAACCGAAGCAGATTTGATCTCTCTTGTCGAATCTGTCTATACAGGCAAAAATATTGCACAGGATGACAGATTCCAGGAGGCTATAGGCCAGTATTCCCAGTCACAAAGTCAGCGTATGGCGATCTTTGACAATCCACAACGTGACCCGCATTTCGAAGTGACTAGAAAGATCGATTACCCGCATGTTTCTGTAATCCCTCATATGTTCCGTGACGAGGTGAGAGCATGCACACCAAGGGAACGAAGGTGGTACGAGGTGAAGATGCCGGCATGGTATGTCAAAAAACATCGGATGGTTGAGGATGAAGTGATCTATTGTGAGATGAAGTATGATCCTGAGATTGGGGCACAATTTATGGATACCCCGGAACTTGCGTATATTGTGATATGATCGACCTGGAAATTTTCACACTCACTCTCGTGTCAGATCGGCCCATTAAAGGAAGCGCTCTTCAGCTTCGCGGCTTCTTTGCAACGAAATTCAATGAATACATCCTCCTTCACCATCACCACGCTGACAAGTTTGTCTATCGATATCCCCTTGTCCAGTATAAAATCATCAATGGGACTCCGACGGTCATCGGCATCAACGAAGGATCTGATCTGCTGAAGGAGATATATCACCTTTCCCCCTCGATTCGCCTCGGTGAAGATGAATACCGCATTATCAGGGAGGGTATCGATGTGAGATGGATTCCATTTGGCATTGACACCACTTTTCGCACCTATGAATTTGTCACGCCATGGATTGCATTAAACCAGGGGAATTACCATGCATTCTATCAGACCAGGAATGCCGAAGAGCGGCGCGACCTGCTCAGGCGAACGCTTACCGGAAACATTCTTTCAATGGCAAAATCACTCGGGTACCAGGTTCCCGGACAAATTCGGGCAGAAGTCGAGGTCAGGCCATTCAAACAGCGATTAAAGGATGTGAATGTCATGGCATTCACCGGAAAATGTTACTGCAACTTCCAGGTCCCGGACTATCTTGGGATTGGCAAATCGGTTTCGCGGGGGTTCGGGGCTCTGAAACAATGCATAAAGATAAAAGAACCTTGATAAATCTATGCAGCTTGTCATCAATACCCGGGGATCATATCTGAAAAAGAATGCACAATGCTTCTTGGTCAAGAATGATGAGAAGGTATTCGAGGTCGCTGCGGACAAGGTTGATAGTATTCTCATCACCACGTCAGCTACCATTACCACGGATGCAATTGAGTTTGCCGTTTCGAAAAATATCGATATTATCTTCCTCAACCAGTTCGGAGATCCCTTTGGCAGAGTTTGGCATTCGAAGTTGGGAAGCACGACTCGTATCAGGCGCAAACAACTTGAAGGTGAAAAAAATTCTGTTGGATTTCGTTTTGCCCGGAACTGGATATCCAAGAAAATTGAGTATCAAATTGATTTTTTAAGAGACCTGAAGAAG
Source organism: Methanolinea sp. UBA275 (assembly GCA_002506105.1). Lineage (GTDB taxonomy): Archaea > Halobacteriota > Methanomicrobia > Methanomicrobiales > Methanospirillaceae > Methanolinea_A. The sequence goes on from DAWU01000042.1 coordinate 46,080, forward strand.
AACCGCCCAGATTCAAGGGACTTATTTGATAGTTCAATTCAGAAAATGCTAGATATTCATCAGTCTCTTTCAAAAATGACTGGGTCGCTGGATTTGAAGAGGGGATCTATCATGGGATATGAAGCGATGGCATCCCAGATCTATTTCTCTACACTCAGCGAGAGTCTGCCAGAGCAATGGAAATTTAAAGGCCGAAGCAGGGACCCCGCACGCGATGCGTTTAATTGTCTTCTGAATTATGGGTATGGAATCCTTTATTCCCAGGTTGAACGGGCATGTATCATCGCAGGCCTTGACCCTTATATTGGATTCCTTCACACAGACAATTACAATAAAAAGTCATTCGTGTTTGATCTCATCGAATTATTCCGAACCCATGTGGACAGGGCTGTCGTCGGCCTTTTCTCAAGAAAACAGGTCTCTCAAGAACTATTCGATGTAATTCCCGGAGGCCTTTACCTGAACCAGGAAGGGAAGAAGGTGCTCATCGGCGCGTTTAACGATATGTTCGACAGAGAGATTCTGTATTATGGCCGAAATGTAAAAATCAGGAATACTATCCCCATGGAATGTCACAGGATTGCAAACCAACTCATCAAACCGGAGAGTGCTGAATGACCATGGTATGGGTGGTATATGACATTGTTGAGAATAAGACACGGAGCAAGATCGCCCGTATATGCCTTAACAAAGGACTATACCGCGTCCAGAAGAGTGTCTTTCTTGGAGATCTTACTGTCAACGAACGCGATTCCCTTGCAATTGAATGCGAATATGTGATCGATCCAGACATTGATTCGGTTTATGTATTCCCCATGGATAACGAATCGTTCAAAAAAGTGAAATTACTTGGCCAGGCGTTTGACAAGAAACTCGTTAGCGATGAGCTATTGACGAAATTTTTCTGACAATTATGGAGGACACTGCAACTCTCATCACGATATCGGATGTATTAGAATATTCTTTCTGCCCAAAATTCATTTTTTACATACATTGTCTCTGTATTCCGCAGCATGAAGAACAACGGTTCAAGGTATTGCGGGGGAGAGAAGTCCACGATGAGAGGATGAAGACAAATCCAGACTACTTGAGGAAAAAGTTGCATGTCATTGGGAAGGAGCTCAATATATTCCTCACTTCTCGAGACTATCACATAAAAGGTATTGTTGACGAGGTATTGTTTCTCGAAGACGGCACTGCTGCTCCTTTTGAATATAAGTTTGCTGAATTCAAAGAGAAAATTTTTCAAACCTATAAAAACCAGCTGGCGCTCCACGCTATTATGATACGTGAGAATTTCCATAAGGAGGTTAACCGGGGATACTTATGCTTCACACGAAGCAATAGTCGTGTAGAAGAGGTACGGTTTACGGATAAAGATTTCAGCCGGGCTATAGCAGTCGTGAATAGTATTCTTGAGATTATCGACAAAGGATATTATCCCTCCAAAGGAAAGTCAGAGAGCAAATGTATCGACTGCTGTTACAGGGCGATCTGTGTTTGATATTCTGGCCTTTATATTGAGTTCCATAATTTTTCAACAAGCATTATACCATTGCAAATTCATTTCCTATTAGGCATTTTTTCGTCAAAAACGGTGAAAAAATGCGGTCTTTCAGAGCGTCATCCAGAAAAACAAGGATTGAAACTCCGGATGATCCCGTTCTATGAAATTGGGGATATCCTTTCAGAGCGTCATCCAGAAAAACAAGGATTGAAACAATATCATAACTCATTCAATCACCTTCGCTCTGGCACTTTCAGAGCGTCATCCAGAAAAACAAGGATTGAAACCGAAGCCCGATCCTCATGTGGACGATAAAATCACCCTTTCAGAGCGTCATCCAGAAAAACAAGGATTGAAACTCTGAGGTGAAAAATGGTACAAGATGCTTATACAGGCTTTCAGAGCGTCATCCAGAAAAACAAGGATTGAAACAAAAGATGACGAACGACATCCAGACCTCCTTCTCATCTTTCAGAGCGTCATCCAGAAAAACAAGGATTGAAACTGACATACTCTGCGAGGATAAAAGTGGTGCAGGTCTTGCTTTCAGAGCGTCATCCAGAAAAACAAGGATTGAAACTCCATTCTATCACCCCTATTGGTTTTTGTGTGGGATCTTTCAGAGCGTCATCCAGAAAAACAAGGATTGAAACTTGAGATATGAAATACACCCAAAAGAGGGTAGTCTTTCAGAGCGTCATCCAGAAAAACAAGGATTGAAACTCGAAGTAGCCCTTAAGGAAGGAGTCCGGGAAGAGGCTTTCAGAGCGTCATCCAGAAAAACAAGGATTGAAACTCCTGTGCGAGAATCCTGATCACCCGCTTCTCGTTCTTTCAGAGCGTCATCCAGAAAAACAAGGATTGAAACCCCAGCGGGCCTGGCGGGACACTGCCGAATGGGGTCCCTTTCAGAGCGTCATCCAGAAAAACAAGGATTGAAACGGGTCAAGGTCGGAGATGTCGATCCCGGCCTGCTGCTTTCAGAGCGTCATCCAGAAAAACAAGGATTGAAACTATTTTGTTTATACACTGGTGAAACAGATGTTAAAACTTTCAGAGCGTCATCCAGAAAAACAAGGATTGAAACTAATCTGGAGGATGAGACCAGGATCGCGGTCCCAACCCCTTTCAGAGCGTCATCCAGAAAAACAAGGATTGAAACTTTATGTGGATTGGATTCTTCTCCGAAAATACGCCGCCTTTCAGAGCGTCATCCAGAAAAACAAGGATTGAAACCCCAGCGGGCCTGGCGGGACACTGCCGAATGGGGCTTTCAGAGCGTCATCCAGAAAAACAAGGATTGAAACTGCCAGTACTCTCCATCAACCTCCAGGATAAGTTTAGCTTTCAGAGCGTCATCCAGAAAAACAAGGATTGAAACTCTGCAAGTGTGCGCGGTTCCGGGACTTCTCCCGGACTTTCAGAGCGTCATCCAGAAAAACAAGGATTGAAACTCTCGTAGAGGGTCTAAATGACATTACTATCCAGACTTTCAGAGCGTCATCCAGAAAAACAAGGATTGAAACCAATTGTAAACGCCAAGGGGGGAGTGCCGACCTCCCACTTTCAGAGCGTCATCCAGAAAAACAAGGATTGAAACTGCGAGTAGTCGTGGCTCTGCTTGATCACAACGACCCTTTCAGAGCGTCATCCAGAAAAACAAGGATTGAAACTCGTCAAGGACCTCCGCGTTGAGTTCCTGCCTTCCCTTTCAGAGCGTCATCCAGAAAAACAAGGATTGAAACTGGATCTCATTTTGAGATCGAGATCGAATGTTTCACCCTTTCAGAGCGTCATCCAGAAAAACAAGGATTGAAACGACACCTGTGGAGTACTGCCAGGAACGTGGACAGCCTTTCAGAGCGTCATCCAGAAAAACAAGGATTGAAACTATCTCCCCGGCGGTGGTGGTGTCTCTGATAACATCGTCTTTCAGAGCGTCATCCAGAAAAACAAGGATTGAAACCTCAAGAAGGTAGATAAGGCCAAGCTTCCGATCGCAGACTTTCAGAGCGTCATCCAGAAAAACAAGGATTGAAACTGCAATCTGGATTCTGAATCCGGCAGCATTCAAAAACTTTCAGAGCGTCATCCAGANNCAGAAAAACAAGGATTGAAACTTACAGTAATATTACATTGGAATGATAGCAGAAAACTTTCAGAGCGTCATCCAGAAAAACAAGGATTGAAACTGTGAAGCTCATGCAAATCAAAATTCATATTTTGACTTTCAGAGCGTCATCCAGAAAAACAAGGATTGAAACGAAATTCACACATCCTCTTCACTGGGATTCTCCCGCTTTCAGAGCGTCATCCAGAANNCAGAAAAACAAGGATTGAAACTCTACTTCAGGCATCGGACTTCACCCCTCGGGTTTTCGCTTTCAGAGCGTCATCCAGAAAAACAAGGATTGAAACTACACTCTCAACACGTTCCGGGCACCTGCCTTATTATCTTTCAGAGCGTCATCCAGAAAAACAAGGATTGAAACATGTTCTTGAGGATAAGTATTGCCGGATTGAACAGACTTTCAGAGCGTCATCCAGAAAAACAAGGATTGAAACAGAACTTCATGGCGCAACCCACACCCCATGAAATCTTTCAGAGCGTCATCCAGAAAAACAAGGATTGAAACCCTTCACCGGGGCCTTCCATGCCGGGTCGTCCTTCCTTTCAGAGCGTCATCCAGAAAAACAAGGATTGAAACTCGAAGATACACAGGTGAGACTTCGATTGAAGAGCGCTTTCAGAGCGTCATCCAGAAAAACAAGGATTGAAACTCTTCTTCCGGAGGGAGGAGATTTCCTGCTCCATCTCTTTCAGAGCGTCATCCAGAAAAACAAGGATTGAAACTGCCAGTACTCTCCATCAACCTCCAGGATAAGTTTCTTTCAGAGCGTCATCCAGAAAAACAAGGATTGAAACTCGGCTGGTTCCTTGACCATACCTGGGGGGATCTGCCTTTCAGAGCGTCATCCAGAAAAACAAGGATTGAAACTGAAGAAACGGGTATTAAAACCGTGCACTTTACCACGCTTTCAGAGCGTCATCCAGAAAAACAAGGATTGAAACCCCCCTGATCCCGCCATCTGGAACCCTGCGGAATCGGGCTTTCAGAGCGTCATCCAGAAAAACAAGGATTGAAACTGATCGCCCGGACCGAGACCATGCGTGCGGTCAACTTTCAGAGCGTCATCCAGAAAAACAAGGATTGAAACCCCGGAAAAGGGTAACAATCGCAGGGTGCGTGTTCTCTTTCAGAGCGTCATCCAGAAAAACAAGGATTGAAACATATCTGTTCCTTGTGGGGTGAAAGTGGTTTTTGAGCCTTTCAGAGCGTCATCCAGAAAAACAAGGATTGAAACTGTTATTTTGCCGTATTCTTTGCATATGGCAAATCGGCTTTCAGAGCGTCATCCAGAAAAACAAGGATTGAAACTATAATTCAGATCGCTATCCCAGGCTCGCATTATCCTTTCAGAGCGTCATCCAGAAAAACAAGGATTGAAACCCTTCAATCACATTGTTATCCCCCGTTGTTTCCTCCTCTTTCAGAGCGTCATCCAGAAAAACAAGGATTGAAACTCGACATCTCCATGGTCAACGAGCTGCTGCAGGGTGCCTTTCAGAGCGTCATCCAGAAAAACAAGGATTGAAACATGAGTTCTCCGGTCTCATCGTCACGAATTAAGGCCTTTCAGAGCGTCATCCAGAAAAACAAGGATTGAAACTCCCAGCCATGTGATCACCTGGTTGGAATTCCACCTTTCAGAGCGTCATCCAGAAAAACAAGGATTGAAACTCAGTTCCGAGGCCCGGGACATTCTCGTGCAGTGGACTTTCAGAGCGTCATCCAGAAAAACAAGGATTGAAACCCCACCACATATCCCCCCAACCACAGATGAGATCATTCTTTCAGAGCGTCATCCAGAAAAACAAGGATTGAAACCCCGTGGCGTCTCGAAAACCGAGATGTCGACGGGACTTTCAGAGCGTCATCCAGAAAAACAAGGATTGAAACTGGGTGCTGGCATTGCTCGGTCTCGCAATTCGACCGCTTTCAGAGCGTCATCCAGAAAAACAAGGATTGAAACAGAACGACATGATCGCGGTGAGAAACAAGTCCCTCACTTTCAGAGCGTCATCCAGAAAAACAAGGATTGAAACAGGATATCAAGGTTCATATCCCGCTTAAGGATGCCTTTCAGAGCGTCATCCAGAAAAACAAGGATTGAAACTTGGATTTGAGCTCATACCCGGGCGCAAGTGTGAACAGCTTTCAGAGCGTCATCCAGAAAAACAAGGATTGAAACCTATAAAGGATGAGTGGAGACAGGTGTAGCAATTAACTTTCAGAGCGTCATCCAGAAAAACAAGGATTGAAACTTGAAATCCTCCATAATAAAGAGTTTCAGGCGATCTGCTTTCAGAGCGTCATCCAGAAAAACAAGGATTGAAACTACTTCGATAACAAGATTGGCCCCTATATCCCCGCTTTCAGAGCGTCATCCAGAAAAACAAGGATTGAAACTTGTATCACACACCCAAAAGGGGAGGAATATGCATCTTTCAGAGCGTCATCCAGAAAAACAAGGATTGAAACAAGCACCGTAATTTCTCCCGGATCTTACCAGAGAACGCTTTCAGAGCGTCATCCAGAAAAACAAGGATTGAAACTCGGATCCGTTCCGAGGTGTGTGAAGAAACATACTCTTTCAGAGCGTCATCCAGAAAAACAAGGATTGAAACTCCATCCCGAATTAGTCTACCTATTCATTAGTCTCTTTCAGAGCGTCATCCAGAAAAACAAGGATTGAAACATTATTGCAATATGAACAGTGTGCCTCCCGGCCCAACTTTCAGAGCGTCATCCAGAAAAACAAGGATTGAAACTCCGGGCGATAGACGAAGTTCAGCAGGCGGGCAATACTTTCAGAGCGTCATCCAGAAAAACAAGGATTGAAACTCGAGTTTCGAGATGTAATACTCCCTCCGGTAATACTTTCAGAGCGTCATCCAGAAAAACAAGGATTGAAACAGTTTCATTTGTTTTGGTTTCTTTCCCCATTTGCACACTTTCAGAGCGTCATCCAGAAAAACAAGGATTGAAACATCACCCTTCCCCTTCTTCAACCGCTCCTCCTCTCTTTCAGAGCGTCATCCAGAAAAACAAGGATTGAAACCAGTATGTCCAGACGTCGTATACCGAGCGGTCAAGTCTTTCAGAGCGTCATCCAGAAAAACAAGGATTGAAACCAATTACGTCTATCCCGCGACCGCCCCGGTAAGGCTTTCAGAGCGTCATCCAGAAAAACAAGGATTGAAACATGAGGACATGATCGGGCCGACATTGGATTTTCCGACTTTCAGAGCGTCATCCAGAAAAACAAGGATTGAAACCTTCCTGATTCAGTCGCATTCACCGAATATGTGGCACTTTCAGAGCGTCATCCAGAAAAACAAGGATTGAAACCCCTCTGGAGTAACGGCTCGAAGGATACGAATTTCTTTCAGAGCGTCATCCAGAAAAACAAGGATTGAAACTACCTGTGGGTTCCGAGAGTGGTATTCGTCAGACCGTCTTTCAGAGCGTCATCCAGAAAAACAAGGATTGAAACCGATGTAACTGCAAATGCAACTGAAGTCAATACCATACTTTCAGAGCGTCATCCAGAAAAACAAGGATTGAAACTACATTTCCCATTTCTTTCGACACTGATATACTCAATCTTTCAGAGCGTCATCCAGAAAAACAAGGATTGAAACCGGAGTCCGTGCGGGTGCAGGGTAAGGCGGTTCGTTCTTTCAGAGCGTCATCCAGAAAAACAAGGATTGAAACTCCAACAAAGGCGGGGCGCGCACCAATACTACGAGTCTTTCAGAGCGTCATCCAGAAAAACAAGGATTGAAACTTGACTGAACGAGGTATCCAACCCCACCGATGAAGCTTTCAGAGCGTCATCCAGAAAAACAAGGATTGAAACCCCCTGTCACACCTGCACCGATCTGTGTTTGTGAACTTTCAGAGCGTCATCCAGAAAAACAAGGATTGAAACTATGAAAAGATGCACCCCCTTTCAGTATGTGCAGGGCTTTCAGAGCGTCATCCAGAAAAACAAGGATTGAAACTCTAAAAAAGATATGATTTCTCCGATGACAGAATATCTTTCAGAGCGTCATCCAGAAAAACAAGGATTGAAACTCTTGTGATAGTAATCGCGGTCCTGGTTGGGATCCTTTCAGAGCGTCATCCAGAAAAACAAGGATTGAAACTTCATGAGGATACTGGAGGGACGAAATATCTTTCCTTTCAGAGCGTCATCCAGAAAAACAAGGATTGAAACTAGGTCATGTGTGTGTATGCCGCTTTGTAGGAGATACTTTCAGAGCGTCATCCAGAAAAACAAGGATTGAAACTGGGTATCTTCGGAGGAGTTCTCTGTTTTTTAATATCTTTCAGAGCGTCATCCAGAAAAACAAGGATTGAAACTCGGGCCGGTGAGTGAGAACCTTCCGTCGAGGATCTTCTTTCAGAGCGTCATCCAGAAAAACAAGGATTGAAACAAACAGTATCGCAGTCCGAAAGTAAAAGCATTGGGGTCTTTCAGAGCGTCATCCAGAAAAACAAGGATTGAAACTCAGAGTATTTCATCAGTGAGGCAGAAGCATGAAAAACTTTCAGAGCGTCATCCAGAAAAACAAGGATTGAAACTAACCCTGTGTGGGGATACGTCGGACAGGAGTATCAGCTTTCAGAGCGTCATCCAGAAAAACAAGGATTGAAACATAGGGAGTAAATCAAGGATCTCGTCTGCTGCTTTCTTTCAGAGCGTCATCCAGAAAAACAAGGATTGAAACTCGTCTGAACGTTCACCCTCCGCGAAGATCTGGCCTTTCAGAGCGTCATCCAGAAAAACAAGGATTGAAACTCATCTAAAAGTGCGCTGGAATTTTGAATGAGTTCTTTCAGAGCGTCATCCAGAAAAACAAGGATTGAAACCCGCGATATGGATTTTAGCCCGCACATTTGAACGGCTTTCAGAGCGTCATCCAGAAAAACAAGGATTGAAACTTCCTCTTCATGTCGATCCGTGATTTGCGGCCTCGATCTTTCAGAGCGTCATCCAGAAAAACAAGGATTGAAACTTAGACTAATGAATAGGTAGACTAATTCGGGATGGCTTTCAGAGCGTCATCCAGAAAAACAAGGATTGAAACCTGAATACAGAAGACCAGTCAGAAGGACAAGCGCAGTCTTTCAGAGCGTCATCCAGAAAAACAAGGATTGAAACCATGTGAAACATTGGTACTCAATCTCTCTCATGTCTTTCAGAGCGTCATCCAGAAAAACAAGGATTGAAACCCGGAGGGAGTCAAGGAATCGGCACTCATCAGGACTTTCAGAGCGTCATCCAGAAAAACAAGGATTGAAACCTTCCATGGTTGAGTTGACTCACCTGCCAGTAATACTTTCAGAGCGTCATCCAGAAAAACAAGGATTGAAATCCCCCGATTTTGTTGAACAGAGCGTCACCAAGACCTCAACCCGTGAACTCCCCACTCCGTTTGCGGATATTGCTGTGCTCAACACGGTGGTAACCCCCGTTGTCAGCACCAACCCCTTTGGGTGCACTACCTACGAGGCTGGCGGCGTGACCATGGACGCGGTCGCCAAGACCCGCGAGTACTACAACGACCGGGCCATCTACCAGGATGATGACGCCAAAACCGTCGGGTCCCTCATATCAAATTCTTCATGGGAGTTCACTATCGGAATTTCCGGTAAAAATAGGACGAGAAGAATTATGGTGAGGTGCGCAACCATCGGAATCAATGTGGGAGGATACCGGCCAAGTTCGCCGAGTGTTGTCCCATTGATATAGAATGCGGAAAGGTAGTTCGGGTCAAGAGTTAGCTCGTTGTCAAACGCCATTAATGCCTAGTCATAGAATTTCTTGGAACCACTAATGACCGCCGTACTGCCAAGGATCAAGCATGAAAACGACAAGGGCATCTTCTTTCGAAAGGAGAGGATTTCTATTCCCGGTTCACCGGGATTATTTAATGAAACATCCGCCTGATCCGGACCGACTCCGCGTGGGCGTTCAGCCCCTCGGCATCGGCAATGGCCTCGATGGTATCTCCTATCGCATCGAGGCCTCTCCTGTCAATGATCTGGACAGTAGAAGTCTTGCAGAAGTGCGAGACGTTCAGACCGGAGTAGGTCTTCGCGTATCCCGCAGTCGGGAGCACATGGTTTGTCCCGGATGCATAATCCCCGGCGGCGACCGGGGTGTACGGGCCGACGAAGATCGATCCTGCATGCCTGACCGCGTTCAGGACCGTGAGGGAGTCCCCGACCTGGATCGAGAGGTGTTCGGGGGCAATCTCGTTCATCGCGGTAACCGCCTCATCCATGTCCGGCTCAATTATGTAGCCCGACTGTGCAAGGGCTTTCTCGATGATCTCTCTTCTCGGTGCGGTCTCGAGAAGCCGGTTGATCTCCTCACTCACCCTGGCGGGAAGCGTCTTGTCAGTGGTGACCAGGACGCAGGCTGCGTCGGGATCGTGCTCCGACTGGGCGAGGATGTCGATCGCGATGAACACCGGGTTTGCCGTGCTGTCGGCGAGAATGCCGATCTCGCTCGGGCCGGCAGGGAAATCGATCTCGGCATGCTCGCGGAGCATCATCTTTGCGGCCGTGACGTACACGTTCCCCGGACCCACGATCTTCTGGACCGGGCGGATGGTCTCTGTTCCGAGCGCCAAAGCCGCAACCGCCTGTGCTCCGCCAATCCGGTAGATCTCGCTGACTCCCGCGATATCCAGTGCGACCAGCGTGAGCGGGAGGATGGGAGGTGGCGAACACGCACACATCTCCGGGACCCCTGCAACCTTCGCGGGGACTGCATTCATGAGCGCAGTGGAGGGATACGCGGCTCTCCTGCCCGGAACATAGAGGCCCACCCTGTCGAGCGGGGTGGTCTTTACCCCGAGCACGATCCCCGGTTCGACCTCGTCGAGCCAGAGGCTCCGCTCCTTCTGGAGTTCGTGGAACCGGGTGATCCGTGCCTCAGCCTCGATAAGGCTCTCGATCAGGCGGTCCTCCACATCGTTGTATGCGGCTTCCACGTCTTCATCGGTGACCCGGACTGATGTGAGATCGGGCTCATGTTTCCTCGCCATTGCGAGGAGTGCCCCATCCCCCCCTTCGCGGACCGCCTGGATGATCCCGGCTGCGGAAGCCTTCGCCTCGTCAAGGCTCGAACGCCGTGCCGACACCCAGGCATCCACATCAAGCGCGTTGAACATGCGGTCAATGGTTTCTTCTGGCCCATCATAAGGGTGCGTTCCGGGAACCACAGGTGAGATCTCCCGCCATATCCGAGGGTGTCGCGTTGGCATGGTGAGGATTGGAATGATGGCGAAAATCATCCGGCCCTGGGATACCGTGGAGGTGCGGAATGAACCCAGGCGATTGTTGTCACAGGGATAGCGACGTATCCACGAGAAGAAGATGCGAGTGGCAGGATTCGAACCTGCGAACTCCTGCGAGAACCGATCTTGAGTCGGTCACTTTTGGCCTCTCAGTCACACTCGCGGCAATAGAGGTTGTATAAGATCAAGGGTGATCTTCCGGGATAAATATTCACCAGACTGCACACCCAACAGCAGGGGCGGGACTGCCGGAGACTGCGAAATGATTCGCACTCAAGGAATACTATTTCTTCTCTCCGACGGAGGGACTTGTATGCATATCCAGAAGATATACACAGTGCTCCTGCTCCTGGCAGTCCTTGCGGGAGGGCTGTGGTGTGCGGGATGCGTCTCACCGGAATTCCCGGGATCGGTGTCCTCGCAAAAGATTGGCGGAGGGGGGGCAGCCACCGACTACGCGTACGCTCCTTCGGAGCCCTATCACACGCCGGTACCCGGGGTTTCCTCAGGTGCATGGGCAGGCGACGACCAGAAGATCATCAAAACCGCCAGGGTTGATCTCGAGGTCCAGGATGTGCCGGCCACAGGGGATGCCCTCAAGGCAATTGCTACTGCGAACGAGGGGTACGTGGGGTCCCTCTCCCTCCAGCGGTACAGTGGAGACCGGCTCTCCGGGTCCCTTACGATGAGAGTCCCCACATCCGCGTTCGACCAGGCACTCGCATCCATTGCTGCACTCGGCACCCTCAAGTCCCAGTCCATACAGGCTGAGGATGTCACCGAAGAGTATGTCGATCTCCATGCGCAGAGGAATGCGCTCGCGAACCAGCTCGCCCAGTACCAGCGGATCATGGAGAAGGCGGAGAATGTCTCCGAGATCATGGAAGTCCAGGTCCAGATCGAACGGGTCCAGGTAGAGATCGATCGGATCGACGGGCGGCTCAAGTATCTCACCAGCCGGGTTGACTACGCGACGATCACGGTCTCGTTCAGGGAGCCCGAGCCGGTCGGATCAGGAGAAGGACCTTCAATCACGAAGGTGATCAACGATGCCATCGCCGGGTTTGTCTCGGTCACCGCAGCGCTCTTCGTGCTCATCGTCTCACTGATTCCCCTGATCATCCTCGCGCTGATCGCGTACGGACTCTACCGGTGGTGGAAAGGAAGGAAGAACAGGGGGGCGGGGGTCGCTCCTCCGCAGGAGAAGAAACCAGAATAATCCTCTTTTTCTCACGAACTGCCGGGTTCCCGGCGGTATCCATGGGACTCCGCCTGTCACCGTGGCTCCCCGGAACACTGTAGTATTCGCCAGGGTTTCATTCCCTTTCATTCTCTCTTCCCGGGTTCTCTTACGGGTATTCAAGGAAAAAACCGCCAAATCCGTCCGCGTTCAGCGGGATCGGGTGATGGCATCAACAGTATCGACAAAGACCTGCACTTCATCGGGGGTGGTATAGCACCCCATTGAGGCGCGGACGGTCCCCCCAGGTGAGAGGGACGACGCCAGCGGGTGGGCACAGTGCAGCCCGCTCCGGACACAGATGCCCCGCAGGCGATCGAGTGCCTCCGCACATGCATGGGGGTCCATCCCCCCGATATTGAACGAGATGACGGGAGATCCCCGTGGACTGTACACTTCCACTCCGCTGATACCGGAGAGCCCGCAAAATGCCTGCTCGCCGAGACGGGTCTCGTGGCGGTGGATCTCCCCGACACCGAGTTCCTCCACGAGGTGTATGGCCTCGCCCAGACCGATCACGCCCGGGATATTCGGGGTTCCCGGTTCGAATCGTGCAGGAGGGGGAAGGAGTGTGAATCCATCAAGGGTCACCTCCTCGACAATGCCACCACCATGACAGGTGATCGAGAGCGAAGAGTAATCCTTGACGTAGAGCGCCCCGGTCCCCTGCGGGCCAAGCAGCCCCTTGTGGCCGGGAACCGCGACGAGATCGAACCCGCGGACATCGATGGGCATATGCCCGGCCGATTGCGCCGCATCGAGGAGGATCATGGCCCCGGCATCGTGGGCAATCTCTGCCATCTCGTCGACAGGCTGGACGGTGCCGAGTACATTGGTCATGTGGGTGACGGCAACGAGCCGGGTCCGGGACGATATCGCCTCCTGGAGGTCTGAGGGATCGACCATGCCGTTTCTCTGGGGCAGTATCTTCAGGTCAACCCCTCGTCCCCTGAGCGCCATCCACGGGAGAAGGTTTGCGTGGTGCTCGAGCGCCGTCGTGATCACCTCGTCACCATCCCTCCAGCAGATGCCATGGGCGGCCATGTTGATGGCGTCTGTCGTATTCTTCGTGAATACCAGGTGCCCGGGATCGACGCCGAGAAACCTCCCCAGGATTTCGCGGGTCTCTTCGTAGCGTTCCGTGGTCTTCCTGGCCAGGTGGTGGGCCCCCCGCCCGTGGTTGGCTGCATACTCGAAAAAATACGCACACATCGCGTCGACCGCCCTTCTCGGGGTCTGGGTGGTGGATGCGGAATCAAGGTAGATACAGGTTGAGAGTACGGGGAATTCATCCCGGAGACGTGCCAGGTCGTACATCGGTCAGAGGTATTGATGCTGGGAGGTGATGAGAATTGCCCTTTGCAGAAGGGAAACCCGGAGGGGAATATAAAAAAATCGCACCGGCTGCCGGCGTAATCCCGCACCTTACATGAAGTCTGCGAGGCCCATCTGCTCGCTCTTCTCCTGGCCGAACGTGGACTCGATCGCCATATCGAGGACCTGGACCCGCTGGCGCGTATACTCCGAGACCCTGTACCGGGAGCATATGTCCCGGGACATCTCGAGGTACTTCTTCACCGAGCCCTCGTGCACGGTGGGAATGATATTTCCTCCGCACCGGCTGCATTTTCCGGCAAGGGGCATCCGCCGGTAGCTCGTGTTGCACTTCACGCACCGGAACTTCTGCTTTGAAAACGCGGAGAGGTTTCCCTGGAGATCCCGGATGAAGTGCGTCGTCAGCACCCGTTCCGCAACATCGTCCTCGTCGACTGCCCGGATCCTTCCTGCAAGCTCGAGTTCCGCTTCGAGTTTCTCGAGCATGCTCTTGAGCTTGGTGTAGGTCGATTCGAGCGGGCCTGACGAGATGTCGGTGGTATCATGGGTGAAGAGGAACCCTTCCAGCTGCGCCGGGGTGCCAAGCCTCCTCCCCACCCGGTCGATGAGCCCCTCGACCTCCTTCGGATGCGCATACCTGAGCGAGGACGTGTAGAGCGCGAGGGGATAGCCGGATCCCACGTCAAGATTATGGCTCTCCTTGTCGATCTCCGCGGGATCGATCCTCGTGGTAAGGACAAGCGGGGCATCCATGGATCCGCCCCGCGTTTCAGGGAGAAACGACCGCGAAAAGTTGATCAGGCCGTCCAGGAGGAGCATGATGCAGTCCTCGTCGCCGTCGCACTGCCCGGTAAAGATGCCGTTCGCAAGCACGGTGTGCTCGTCTGTGACGGTCAGGCAGAAGACGCGGTCGTCGGGTGCCGGCACGATCTCCCTCCGGGAGATGTGATCGGTGATGACCGCTTCCCCGATCATCACGGGGACAGGGTCGCCCTCTTTCACCTCAATCGCCCGGATCTTGCGGGTAGCGTAGAGATCCCAGACCAGCATCGCGTGATCCGGGGTCACCGCGATCTGCCGGCCCCCCCTGGTCTCGAACCTGATCAGGGCTTTGGGTGCCCTGTGGATCGACACCGAGGTGACCCTGCGGAGGTGTGCCTTTCCCTCGCGATCGAGTGTCCTGACGAGAAGGGTCCCCTGGGGATCAGAGTAATAGGTGCCAAGCCTGTCGATTCCCGGCCTGGAGAGGTCAAAATTCTCGCTCACCAGCTGCGCAATTGACTGGGTACGCCAGGTGCATCCGTCGAATGTCTCTATCCTGGTATCCCCGTGGAAGCAGTTCCTCCGTTTCGCCGCGTGGAAGAAGGGGTGCGCATATCCGACGTTCGCCCGGGAGAATCCGACAATCCTTGCCAGCACCCCTGCACTCGTGTGGGGGGCAAGACCTATCACAAGGTGCCCGAGCAGGTCTTCCCTGGTCTTCACCCGGTAAAAGGGGGGCAGCCCGTAGCATTTTTCGAGGAGCTCGTCGAGGAACTGGGCCACCTTGACCATGTACTCGGCACAGGAGTCCGAGAGCAGGATGTCCTGGGCTTTCAGTTCGACCACCTGCGAGGGGGAGACGAGCGGCTTGTTCCCGATGTCTTCGAGATACCCGAGTTCCCGCATCCGTTCCGGGGAGACTCCGACCTCCTCCGGCCGAATGTGCGTCAGGGGAAGGTCAATCATGTCGAACCGGATCGTGCCGTCCTTGAAGACAAAGAGGTCTTTCATGGCCCGGAGGATCCCCTTCTCCATGGGTTCGATCGTCCTCTCCCGCGAGATGAGCCCCTTCACACCCTTGACCATCGGGAGGCTGGTATCCCTGATCCCGAGCCGCTCCATGACGGCCGCGTATTCCTGTTTGAGATTCAGGCTGGTGACCCGGGAGCAGACAGGCGGCACGTGACAGGAGGGGCACTCGGCCTCCGCAACTTCGCGCTTGCAGCGGGGACAGCTGTAGACCGGTTCGGTATGGGATCCGCACTCACACAGGTTGCGGAACGTCTCTGAACCGCAGGATGGGCATCTCCGCCTGCCCGTCTCGATGCTGATAATTCCCCCGTCCATGTTCGGCTGGGGTGCGTGGCTTGAGGCTTCCTGGAGGGAGCGCCGGCTGCCTCCGGCCTCGCCGAGCGGGAACAGGGCGTGGGGTGGAGGGTTCATCTTCCTCGGCCGCGACTTCCCGGGTCGGCCCATGCGACCGCCGATACGGGTTCCCCCCCGTGACCGGATGACAAAGCCGGAGAGATGCTGCACGAGCGCCAGGGGATCGTCCATGGGGGCGTCCTCCCAGGCAGATCGTTTCCTGAGCTTCAGGTCAAGGCCCAGGCAGGCGAGGAATGCATAATACTCACTGATGCAGATCATCCCTTCGCGCACGCGATGCGGGAGGAGGATCTCCTCGAGCAGCCCTTTCAGACCCGGTTCCGGCGGCAGCACGAGAATGCCGTGCCTGAGCTCCCCTGTCCTGGACACGGTATCCGCGAGTGCTGCAATATCCCCGCATGTCAGGTCATCCCAGAACCAGGTATACTCCGGATGGAGGGGAGCACCGTCGAAACACTGGGATATTGCCTCCTCCTCGCTCCCGGGACGGGCGTTGCCGCCTTCCTGGCACCACCACTCGTGGCAGTAGGAGGGGGGGACCAGGAGATGGTTGTTCTCAAGGAACTCCCCGTACCCGATAAGAATCTCCCCCACGTCGAGGATCCGTTCCACCTCCCCGGTGAGATCCCGTGCACCCTGTGCATCATCGATCCTGAGCACATCGCCGCACTTCAGCCGGACGGTAGGGCCCTCTATCGTGTCCACCGGGACGATCCCGGCCGCTTTTCCCGGCCGCTCAATCTTCATCTGGGTGCCTACCGCGAGAAAGTCCCCGAGGATGTGCATGGTTGCAGGGTTGAGCCCGGCTGCCGCGAACCCCGTGTTCCGGGAACGGCCGTACCGCAGCCTGAACCCCCCTTTCCTCAGGGGGTATGAAAAGACAGGCCTTCCTCCGATAAGATCACGCAGGTACTTGTCCTTGGGCTTGATTCCGGCAGAATCGTCCTCTTCATCGCTCTTCGGGGCACCGCGAATCAGCTCCTCGAGCCAGTCCCACCCGTCCATCGAGAGGGCACGCACGTTCTTTAAGACTTTCGGGGCTTTGAGGGCCAGCCCTTCTGCGAGGACAAGCGCCATTCCTCCCCGCACCGTGTTCGTCTCCACCCGCTCCAGGTTCCGGTACCCGCTGACCTCCTCCTGCTCCGTACCCTCCCCGTCGATACAGACCGGGCAGTTCTGGACGATGAGCCGTATCTCGCGTTCGGAGGGGAGGTACTGGAGGTTCATGATGGAATTATACTGCCTGATCTCCTCTATGTAGCGCTCGACCTCGTCTGCACGGGGGATATAGCGGTTCATCCCGAGCGCCCGCCTCACAAAATCCCCGACGAGTACCGAGAGCGCCTGGGCAGTGCCTCCCGCACTCCTGATGGGGCCTGCGTAGTAAATCTTGAGATACTCGCTTCCATCGTCGTTCTTCCCGGTGCCCACCTTGGCGATCCCTTCTGTCGGGGCAGCGACCACTCCCTCGGTGAGTACTGCCATGGCGGTGCGGATCGCATGGTCGAGGATTTCCTCCCGGCTCTGCTCGCCAAAGCGGCGCTGGACGAAGTCTTCCCCGATATGGAGGGCAACCTCTTCCCGGGACATCTGCCCTTCCATCTCCCTGATCCTTGCTGCAAGGCCACTGATCCCGAGAAGCGCCTCCACCCGGTCGGCAAGGTCACTCGCAACCGGAATCTCGACAGTCGTGCGGGGGTCGATCCCAAACGCGCGGGCTTTCTCGGCCACCTCCATAGCCCTCCGGAGCCCTTCCTGAAGATCTGCGAGGTAGGTCTCTATCGCGGGGGAGCAGTGCAGCATTACCATCTCACTTGCCGCGGCAGGGACTTATCACTTTAGATTTCTCCCCGTCACCAAGGGGATCCCCGCACCGCGGGTGCGCTTCAGAACTGTGGGGAAAAAACAGCGCCTTCCCTCTTCACTCATCAGGCCCTTTCTCAACGGTTGAGATGAGCGAGTCTATGCCGGCCTGTCCCATCTGCCACAGTGTCAGCGTGGCGCATTCCTTCATTATGGGATCGGGGGAGTCAAGGAGCGCCCTGATCGCAGGGATTGCGGGCTCGCCGATCCTGCAGAGTGCCTGGGAGAGGAATCCCCGTGTCGGGGGATCCGCACCTTTCATCGCTTCAAGGATGGGCACAACCGCAGGCTCGCCGAGGTGACCGAGGGCTGCTGAGGCATACCTGCGGAACTGGGAATCCGGGTTGCGGGCAAGTGCATCGAGGAGGGGCAGAATGCTCGAAGATCCGATTCTCACGAGTGCGACTGAGGCATACCACCTGACCTCGTTCTCCACTGGTTCCTGGAGGAGGGAGACGAGGAAGGGGAGTGCAGGGTCTCCCATCTCCACAAGGCGCGTAACCGCAGCACGCCGGGTGCCAAGATCGCCGTACACGAGAGCCTCTTTGAGCGCAGGCAATTCGGATTCAGCCATGGTGCTCAGCCTCCTTTCCCTCGTGTGGGGGTACTGCATCCCGGGTCGCCCGGGAGATTGTCACCACGCGCTGTGGGAACGGGATGTCGATTCCGCCGTCTTCAAGGGCCTTTTTGATGGTCCAGAGCATCTGTGTCCTCACTGACCACCATACCCGTGATGGCGCCCAGATGAACACGCGGAGGTTGACGCTCGAATCCCCGAGCGTATCCACAAACACGCTCGGTGCAGGATGCCTCAGCACGAAGGATTCTTTTTCCAGGAGGTCCTTGACAATCTGAATCGCCTTCCCTGCATCCGACCGGTAACTGATCCCAATGGTATACTCGAACCTCCGTGCCACGTTCGCGACGTAATTGGTGATATCCGAGGAGAAGACCTTCTCGTTCGGGATACGCACGTAAATCCCCTCGTGCGTCTTGATGATGGTGGAGAGGACCCGTATCTCCTCAACCGTGCCTGAGACCGAATTGATGTTGATGCTGTCGCCGGGCTTTATGGGCCTCTCAATGATGAGAAAGAGTCCCGAACCGAAATTCGAGACGATCTTCTGGCTGGCAAACGCGATCACGAGGCCGATGGTTCCTCCTACCACCAGCATGTCGGCGAGGTTGATGTCAAAACTCGGGAGTGCCAGGTAGATCCCGATCACGATGATGAGGCCCTGGATCACTTTGATCAAAAATTCGAGCTCTGCCATCTCAACCCTGTCTGAAAATGTTTTTTTCAGGTAGAACCCGACAGCCTTTGCAATGACGACTGCCAGGAGGACGGCTATACCGAAGATGATGAGGTCGAGCAGGGTGACATTTCCGATGAGTGCGTAATTGAGGTACTCGAAGGCCATGTCAGTCCCCCACTCCATACTCCATCACGAAAAAGAGTTTCTCGGGGATCAGGCTCTTCCTGGTGGGGTATACCCTGATCGCCGGTTTCATCGCGTCCTTTGAACCGGTATTGTGGATCCTTGTCACGGCAATGGCGCGTGATAGGACCTCCATTTCCCCGGTCATGGCCACGCAATTCCCATAAAAGAGCCGCATCGTCGATCCCTCGAAGACTGCCCGGGAGACCTCGATCCAGTCCCTGCTTGAGTTATTGAGTGAGAGCGTCAGCACACCCTCTTCGAGGGGTTCTGTGGATGGCTCGGATTCAAAAACCTCGCACTCCACGTGACGCGTGATGAACCCCTTCTCAGGGGTCCCATAGAGGGAGTACTTGGCCTTTGCCAGCGAGAAGACATCGATCAGGGTGTAATTTTCATCATCTCCCACAAATACCCCGATCTCCACGGGGAACTTGAGGTACAGGGTGATGGTAGAACCGGGGCGTACGGCAACCGGAGTAAAGTGGAACTCGAGCATCCCCGTCACTTCTGAGGGGAGGTTCACCGGCTCGACAGGGTTGATGATGACCTTTCCTTTCCCGTACCCAAGTTGTTTCGCGATCTTCCCCCCTGGAGAGATCCTCGTGTAAGTGGAGAGGGAATTTCCTGATACCACCTGGATAGTGATACCCTTCGCTTCCACACAAAACGGGATCTGGTATACACCGAACACAGACAGAAATGGGGGTCACACCACATTATACTTGATCCGGGATGCGATGATGCGAGAGATTACGCCACCCGCCCGATCATGCGCCAGGGGAGCATGCCTCCGCCCACGACCGGCAGAGAATACGATTACGATCCCTGCTCCCCTGGTCCCTGCTTCGCCCCTCCCACGAGGGAGATGATGACCTCACGTGTCTCCGGGTCTGCACCCTCCGCATGGGCGCTGAGTCCTGCCAGGAATTTCCTGTCGGAGACCTCCCGGAGGGCCTGGAGGGCAGGCGTCCTGTCTTCAGGGGGAGAATCCCGCAGGTGGGCGATGATGCGTGGGTATGCCTCGTCACCTAACCCGGCCAATCCTTCGAATGCTGCAGCCCTCACGGATTCGTCACTGTCGGAAAGCACTGCGAGGAGTGGGAAAAGTGCACCCGGATCACCAATCCTGCCAAGCGCCAGTGCCGCACCTCTCCTGACGTGGGGACTCGGGCCCTCGAGGGAGGCAATGAGTGCCGGGAGTGCAGGGCTCCCCATCTGCCCGAGGGCATACGCCGCCCTGCTCTGCACGAAACGGTCTTCATCCTCAAGGAGTGAAATAAGGGGCACAATTGCCCTTTGATCTCCGATCTCACCGAGCGCGATCGCGGCCTTCCACCGGGCATCCTCATCCTGGTGGCCAAGTGCCTGGATCAGCGGATCGACCGCGGGAGCACCAATCCTTGCAAGTGCTTCGGCTGCCTTCCACCGGACCCCTGAATAGCGGTCCCCGGTCAGTGCAGCGATGAGCGCAGGGATTGCAGCGGGTTCCCGTGATACCCCCAGGGCCTCCGCCGCTTCATACTGGACCGCGGAATCCCTGTGCCGGAGCGCCATGATCAATCCCCGGGTATCCCCTTCCTCCGTCATCCTCTTCACATTCCCCGAGGATCGCAGCCGCCCCTTCAGATCATCGATATTTCCGTAAATGCCGCTCCGCCTTCCTTCATTCAGGGCAGCGTCGGCCATCTGCGTCATTGCCTTCTCCTGCTCTTTTCTCATGGAATCCATCACAAGGCCGATGACGAGGGCGACTGCAACGAACATCAGGGCACGCCCCGCCACGTCTGCGGAAATTGCACCGTTGATGAGGTAATAATCACCCACATAGATCGCTGCCAGGAAGAGCCCGACAAGGACGGCCCGCTTCCCGTACCAGACGGCACCGAGGACTACAGGCACATAGAAAAAATGAGAGTACACGACGGTGATTCCCATCATGTGGTGTACGATCACTTCAAGGGCAAGGGAGATTGCCACGAGAAGGAGAAGGATTGGCAGCGTGTACCGATCCATCCAGTGAAGGTGCAGGTCGGAAAATGCCATTGCCAGGAGGTTATAGCACAAAATCGCTGATAAATCCACCGCACCGGGAAGAGAAGCGCGATGCCCGCAAAGGGTATGGAACGATGAAGGAGAAGAAAAAACCCAGCCCTTCATGGTCATGGGGCCGGGTGAGCAACCCGGGAGATATGAGAAAAGGCGAATCAGGGTGACATGGCAGGGCTCTTCGTCGCAGTAGCGATGCATTCCTCGGTGGTTCCCAGCCTGACCGCCGCACCACACATGCCAGGGACGTACGCGAACGCCTTCCCCGAGTTTACCATGAGCGTCCCGAACCGCTCCATCGCAGGCGAGACCACCATGCAGGTATCCGCATATACCCTGGCCCCGGAAGCCTCGATTGCCGCAACCACGTCCGGGTGGCGGCGTGCAACATCGTGGGAGGTGAACACAAAGAGCGGGATCCGGACTGTTCGCCCTTCCAGGAGATCCGCGATGCGCGAGAGTTCTCCGGGTGAGCATTGCGGGCACCCGAGAGCCACTGCATCGACCGGGACCTTCTTCATGGAGGCGGAAATTTCTTCGAATTCCACGGGAATCACCTCAAGCCCCTCCGTGTTGTAGGAAAAGATGCGTGCCTCGGGGGTGATCCCCCTGACATGGAAGAGTGCAACTGCCCCCGATGCTGCCATCGCTGCCCCGAGGGCCTTCAGGTGGTCCCTTCCCGGCCGGATTCCCTCGAAGAGGGGGATGCGGCTCCCGATGAGCTTTCCCGCGTGATACCCGAGCGCCCCGAGATGGGCAGGGTCATCCATGAGGGTTCCTCCTTCGACCCTGACGACAACCTGGGGAACCCGTGCTCCTACCAGGTGGAGACCGTACTCGGGAGTCTTTCCTATGATCGCCGCGGCGAGGGCTCCCGGTCCTCCCTCCCTGTTGGTCCTTGCGCCGATCACAGAGTTTGCATACGCGACCGCTGATGATTCCGACCAGGCGAGGTGATCGCCGTACCTGGTCACGTAGAGATAATAGGGGGTGCACGTGCATTCCATGATCACCCCGAGCCTGCGGTACGCTGCAAGGACCGCCTCCTGCTTCTCGGCAAACTCGGGCGATATTCCCATCTCACGCCACCTCGACCGGTCCATGCCGACGGGGTTGAGGACCGTCGGGACCGATACGTTCGCATCGAGATGCATGAGCCAGTCCAGTCCCCACCTGCCAATCGTCTTGTAGGAGGCTCCGCTCACCTGGGCGCTGGCAATGGGAATCAGGCGTTCGGCACCGTATACCTTGCCGAGTGCGACAAGGATCTCCATCATCCTTGCTCTCGTCTCCCCTTCCTCTCCCGCGAGGATTGCGCAATCGTCAGGTGAAAGAATCATCGTCGACCTACCAGGTAGCCCTGCGGAACTCGTTCTCCCGGCCGAGTATCATGGTCGCGTCAACGCCTACTTTCACGTTGGTCCCGTCACCCACCCGGCAGGGATCGAGCGAGGACCCCCGAACCCCGGAGATCACCATGATGTCCTGGTCCCCGCGAACCCTGGTGGCAATCGCATATTCCACTTCCTCGGGATTGGCGGGATCGATATCCTCATCCACCACCACGACGTGCTTGAGGGATGTATGGGCCGCAAATGCCGCCATGATGGCATTCTTGCCATCTCCCTGGGTGCTTTTTTTGATCTGGATCACCGCATGGAGATAGCCGCATCCCCCGGTGGTAAGCACGACATTTCTCGCCTCTGTCACGCCTGCGACTGCCCTGAAGATCACCGGTTCGTAGGGCACCCCCATCAGGAGCCGGTGCTCGTTGCCCCCTGGCAGGATGCTGTGATAGATACAGCCGGACTTCAGGTGCATGCCGGTGAAACGGATTACCGGCTGGGTGCGGACACTGTCGTATGTCCCGGTGATATCGACAAACGGCCCCTCTTCCGCGGTCTCGCGGCCGATATATCCCTCGAGGATAATCTCCGCATCGGGGACACGCACGCCGTTTTGGCACTGGTGCACCCTGATCTCCCCTCCCAGGAGTTCGGCCGCGAAGGGAAGTTCCCCTCCCTTCGGCACCCTTGTGCAGCATGCAAAGGTGATGGAAGGATGCACCCCTATGGCAACGGCAACCGGGAGCTCGAGTCCCGCGGCGAGGGCTTCCCTGTGGAGGGTATACGTATGCCTCCCCTCGACGAGCCTCGCTGCCACGCGTTCGTTGTCCAGGATGAGCATGCGGTGGATGGAGGCGTTCTCAACGTCGTTGAACCGCGAAAAGACGATCCCTGCAGTGAGGTATTTTCCCGCATCGCCGGGGAAGAATTTCATGGCCGGGATCCGGGAGAGATCCGCGCGGGCCATGGAGAGGGTTCCCTCGCTGACCACGCGGCCCTGGCATGAAGCCCGTGAGACCTGCTTTCCCATCTCCTTTTCGTCAACCCCGAGCGCCAGGGAGAGGGCGTTTCGGCTCGCGGTGACGTTCATCACCCCCCTGCCCCCGGGAAGGTTATGGAAGAAGAGGAGCGAATTGGTGGTGCTGGCCATCTTTGGCGCATCAAATTCCCCGCCAGGCATCTCATCCACATCAATAACCGCGGATCGCTCACGCATCAACTCGATGAATTCACGCACCTATGTCATGCCTCCCTGTTATGCGGTAAGGTGTGAGCTGCACTCTGATAAATCTACAAGCCCCGGGGAGAACTCTCCCCGGGACTTTTTTACCAAAAAATGCATGATTCGCTTCGTGACGCAGGCATACAGAGGAACATGACGGACCGGGGGGTTCGCAGGAGCCTCAGATATCCACCATACAATCGACCATGAAACTGACCATCACGAAGTGATTTCCTATGAAAATATGATTACATTAAGGATTCATAGGATATCCGGGTCTTT
>DAWU01000037.1 GCA_002506105.1 Methanolinea sp. UBA275
GAAACACCGGTAGTGGTTGAGGAAGAGGGGGGCTCCCTTATCCAGGAAATCCCTGCTGAAGTGGCCAATACCACGATTATCGAAGATTCCTCCTCCGTCCAGGTCTCAAATGAGAACCAGACAGTTATCACCGAATCGGATGGACTGGTGTCCGTTGCGGTCCAGGAAACAACGAACCAGACGGGGGTAGAAACATCAGGGTCTTTCCAGATCGCCGGGGATACCAATCACACCGTTGTGGACGAGTTCTCTCCCTTACAGATCTCAAATGAGAACCAGACAGTTGTAATCCAATCTAGTGGGTTGGCATCACTTGCAGGCCAGGAGACTACGAACCAGACGGTGGCAGAAAACACAGGGTCTTTCCAGAACCCTGGGGCATCCAACCTCACGTACGAACAGGGCAACCTGACCGTTGACTCTGTAATCAGCGGCCCGGTGCTTCTCTCCAACGAATCCCTTGCCATTGGAACGGAGAACATCACAACATCGGTAGTAACAGGGGCAATAGGGCTCTCTGCAAACCAGACGCTCCTTTCGCCAGAATCAAATGGAACCTCCTTCTCCTGCATAGAATCGAATGCCACCCAGAACCAGTTGCCCTATGGTCTTCATGACCCGCCGCTGAATGGTACCAACTGGGAAGGATCAGGGGGCTCACACTACTGGAATATTACCTCCCCCGGGTATTATCCCATTGACTGGTTCAACGATGCCACGAATTTCACGGGAAACACGTTCAGCACCTCCAACTCCTTTGCAGTCCTCGTGAGAGCCTCCAACGTCGTCCTCGACGGGATGGGACTCATCGTCCAGGGTACTGCCGGAGCGATATTTGGCATCCTCGTGGATGGGGGCAGTCAGAATGTCCAGGTCTCCAACTTCTCGATAACTGACATGGTGTACGGGGTTTATTATGATGCGGTCTCTTTCGATCCTGACAATATCGATGGAGGTGGAGAACTTCCCGCATCTCCAGTCCCAAACAGAATCTCTGACATCCATGTATTCGATAACACCTATGGAGTCTATGTGAAGAATTGCGACGACGTTACAATAGCGGACGTTGAGGCGGTCAACAACACCAACACGGGGATATACGTTATTAGTTCGGATAACATTGCTGTGACGGACAGTACTGCGAGCAACATTCTTGGATCATCTGCGCAGAATTATGGAATACAGATAATTTCTTCCACCAATTCTACCCTTTTACGAAATATCGCCGATGATAATTATGACGCGGGAATCAACGTTACAGGCGCGTTCAATATCACTGTTGCCGATAGCATTGCAGGTAATTTATTTTCAGCGAAGCGACAGGATTATGGAATTCGGTTGATTGCATCCAATCACACATTGGTTGAGCACAATACTGCAAGCAACAATACCCTCACCGGGATCTACATTTCAGGTTCGGATAACATTACAGTCCTGAATAATATCGCAAATAACACCCTCGGTTCAAATGTCCAGGATTACGGGATTCAGCTCCTCTCATCCAATGATTCGGTCATCGCCTGGAATACTGTGATGAACAATACCTATACGGGAATCTATGTCACCGGTTCGGACAATATCACCGTCACAAATAATGAAGCGGGAAATTACCCAGGAACCAGTCAACAGCAGTATGGGATCAGGTTCCTGTCATCCACTGATTCCGTGATATCGTGGAATTCCGTGATGAATAATACCAACACGGGAATTTATGTCACCGGTTCGGAGAACATAACAGTGAATGATAATATTGCGGGCAACAATCCAGGTTCGAGTCAACAGGATTACGGAATTCAGTTCATTTCGTCTAAAAATGCCACTATCGCAAGAAATACTGTAAATGATAATATTTTGGGAGGAATCAATGTCACTGGTTCGGACAATATCACTGTCACTGACAATGTCGCGGGCAATACCCTTGCGACCAATCTCCAGGATTACGGTATCCAGTTGATTTCATCCAATAATTCTATTATTACACGCAATTTTGCGAGCAATAATACCAATACCGGGATATACGTCACCGGTTCGGATAATATAATAGTAACCGACAACCTTGCGAGCAACAGGTTCGGGTTAAGCGTACAGAATTACGGAATCTTGTTCATTTCATCCAGTAATTCGCTTATTGCACGTAATTCTGCAAATGATAATTACAATGCCGGGATATATGTCACTGGTTCGAACAATATTTCAGTGACCGATAATGATGTGAGTAATCTCTTTGCGTTGAATTTCCGGGATTACGGAATCCAGTTTGTTTCAACCAACAACTCTTTTATTGCAAATAATACAGCAAATGACCACTACCATGCAGGTATCTATCTACAGTCCTCCAATAACAATACCCTCTCGTATAATAATGCAAGCAATGTGAACAGCAACAGCAATCAGGATTATGGAATCCGGCTTATCAGTTCTCATAATAATACAATCGAGTTTAGCAATACCACCAACAATGCCATTTCCGGGATTTCCATCCAGTATTCTGAGAACAATACCCTCTTCAATAATATTGCAGGGAATAGGATTGGCACGACAATACAGGATTATGGCATCCATCTGCTGGGATCGACCAATAACAATCTGACCGGAAACCAGCTGACCCGGAATTTACAACAGGGGGTCTATCTCCAGAATTCCGATGGGAACACCCTTTTTGACAACAATGCCAGCATTAATTCCCAGAATGGCTTCCTGCTCCAGGGTTCGAATTATAACCTCCTGATGGGGAATTTTGGGAACGGAAATACACAAAACGGGACTGGCTTCACTGCCTCTAATTCAAACAGGCTGGAAGGCAATACCTTCAACCAGAACGGGCATGGGATTAATATCAATCCCTCAAGCCAGAATAACGAAGTGATCGGGAACAATGCAAGTGCCAACACCTACAGTGGAATAGTTGCCTATGGTCAAACAGGGATGAATATCATTGGCAATAATGCGAGTGAGAATAAGAATAGCGGGATCTTGGTTAGCGGGGGTTCAGGCAATAACCTGACCGGCAACCAGTTTATTCAAAACACCCAGCACGGGATCTATCTCCTTAATTCGCAGGGTAACACTCTTTTTGGCAACAACGCCAGCCTCAACAAACAAAATGGAATTCAGGTAAGCGGGGGTTCTGAGAATAATCTCACAGGAAATATCCTGACAGAGAATATTGCGACCGGGAACCAACAGGACGGGTACAACCTGACAGGATCGAGTGGAAACACCCTGGAGGACAACATTGCGATGCAGAACGGGTTGAATGGGATTGGGCTGTATAATTCGAACAATAATATCGTCGATAAGAATATTGTGATGGAAAACCATCAAAACGGATTTTTCATAGATCCATCCGAATACAACACGATTATCGCGAATACGGCGGTCGGAAACAGCATCGACGGTTTCAGGATCCTTTTATCAGACAGGAACACGCTGGAGGACAACGTTGCGATCCTGAACGGGTTGAATGGGATTGGGCTGTATTCCTCGAGTATGAACACCCTCTTCAACAACACCGCGGAGTTGAACCGGGAGAACGGATTCCTTCTCGAAAAATCGAATAATAGTACCCTGACTTCGAATACTGCACGCGGGAATGCAGATAGCGGATTCCTGGTGTTTGAGTCCCAGGGTGATGACCTGACTGCGAACGCTGCATCAGGAAACGGGCAGAACGGTATCTGGCTTGAGGGAGCCTCATCAAATGATGTGACCAGGAATGTAGTCTCCGGCAATCATGTCGGTATGCGCCTCGATGATGCGTCCCGGAACACCCTCGGTGGCAACACCATCACCGGGAATAGCGTTGCCGGTATACGCCTCGAGAATTCCGGGGACAACCTCATCTACAACAATTACTTCAACAACTGGGATAACACGGAATTCGGCACTTCTGTACTTCCTAATACCTGGAATGTCCCTCAGACGTATGGCCAGAACATCATCGGGTGTTCGTACCTTGGTGGAAACTACTGGGCAAGGCCAGACGGAACCGGGTGGTCCCAGGTGACCCCCGTGAACGAATTTGGGTTTACAAGCCCCCTTGTCCTCGCCCCGGGAAATATTGATTATCTCCCGCTCGGTACATATCGACCCGAGCCCGATTATCAAGGTTATTCCCCAGGCATGATCCGCTCCCACAGAGCGCTCTATGACTCGAAGTTCATTTCCAACACCATTCCACCATCCATATACTCCTGCGCCAGTTTCCCGGTTTCCATGATAGTCAACAATACCGGTTCAGCAGGCTGGATTGGACCTTACGTAGGGCTCGCAGCCTACAACGATGCAGCGAAACAGTTCAGCCCAGTGCGTGTCCCGCTCGACGATGGGAGTTATGTGGGGTCAGAAAAGGTTCAGACCTTTACCTTTGATCTCCAGGCTCCCTGCACCCCCGGGACCTATACACTTCAATACTCCATGATCCATGGACAGGACATCTACTTTGGCGAAGTGCTTGAAGTGATCATAACCGTCGAGCAATCCAACGGATCCTTCAATGGGACCTCCCTCACAAAAACGAGGGTCATACAGCTGATTCCGGACATAGACAAGATTCTAGCCCCTACGCAGCCATCGGCAGCCATCATGGGCTTCCGGGAGGATATACATTCCGGGGGTTCTGCATCCATCCAGGATACCAATATCTCATCACTCCGGTCGAGAGGGATCACAGACGAGATGAAGGAGAAGATAATCGCCCTCCGCGAGAAGAGTGCCACCAGGTAATCCCGTTTTTCCATGCACATACTACCATATAACTGAGGATCTATCAGGTTCAATTCTCATTGAGAGACTTTATCTCCCTTTTATTGTGTATGATAAAGTAAGAATGGTGTTTGATACCCATACAGTTGTTCTCCTCTCACTGATACGTGGCCTGCTCGCCCGCATATTCCAATGGTACTGGAAGACTCAGATCGCGAATCACGGTTTTCTGGGGAGGTGCATGGAATGAAGTCCTCTCTTCTTCCTTCAGTCACCATGACAGAGGCCCGGTGGAAACTGCTGATAGCCGCATTCTCCTGTATCGCCGTTCTTCTTACCATTTACTGTCTTTCGCAGGGAATCACCATCATTTTCATGCATTTCTACTATATTCCAATCGTTCTTCTCGCGTATCATTACCGGAGGAAGGGATTTTTAGGGATCCTCCTCCTTGCCCTGGCCTACCTGGCCCTCGTGAGTGTGTATGGTTGGGGAGACTGGACGATTCTTGCAGGAGCCGTCGTGCGGGCATTCGTGTTCCTTGCAATTGGCGCCCTCCTCATCTACCTCTCTGAGAACCTCGTCAGAACCCGTGAGGCCCTCGGCGAAAGCCTGCAGGTCCAGACAAGTATCATCCAGAATGCAAATGTCTGGCTCATGGTGCTCGACCACCATTCCAGAATCCTTGAATGGAACACTGCAGCGGAGACGATAAGCGGATATAAAGCCAGTGAAGTGATGGGAAAGAATGAAATCTGGAAATCCCTGTATCCGGAGGAGGAGTACCGCCGGGAAATCACCGGGAACATCGCGGATATCATCAGGAATGAGGATTTTCTCGAGAACCTGAAGACCCGGATCACCTGTAAGGACGGATCGCAGAAGATCATCCTCTGGAATACAAAAAAACTCCCTCAGCAGGCAGAGTATCCGGACCGATTCATCGCAATAGGGATCGATGTCACCAGAACATCAGAGGCAGAAGAGAGGTTCCGGACGCTCTTTGAGAACATGCTTGACGGTTTTGCTTATTGCCAGATGCTCTACAAAGATGGGAAGCCCGATGATTTTCTCTATCTCAGCGTGAACAGAGCGTTTGAAAAACTGACGGGCCTTACGGATGTAGTAGGAAAGCGGGCTACCGAAGCTATTCCTGCGATAAAAGAGGAGACCCCGGAACTTTTCGAAATCTACGCAAGGGTTGCCGAGACGGGGAATCCCGAACAGTTCGAGATCAATTTCACACCCCTCGATGTCCAGCTGTTCATCTCAGTGTACAGCCCTGAGAAAGGGTATTTTGTTGCGATCTTCGAGAATATTACCGAACGCACGCGGGCAGAAGAGGCACTCAGGAAGAGCGAGGAGCAGCTTGCACTTGCCATTGAAGGATCAGGGGTGGGCCTCTGGGACTGGCATGTCCAGACAGGAGAGGTGGAGTATAATGAACGGTGGGCTGAGATTGCCGGTTACACTCTTGAGGAACTCGCACCTGTTTCGATCAATACCTGGACGAGGCTCTGCCATCCCGACGACCTGTCACGATCCGAACAGCTCCTGCGCGAGCATTTCGAGAAGCGGTCCCCAATGTATGAATGCGAGGCCCGGATCCGCCACAAGGATGGACGTTGGATCTGGATACTGGACCGGGGAACGGTGGTCGAGTGGGATGCAGAAGGACGACCGATCAGGATGACCGGGACCCATCTCGATATCAACACCCGGAAGCAGATCGAGGATGCGCTGCGGATGGCGAACAAGAAACTCAACCTCCTCTCCAGCATCACCCGCCATGATATCATCAACCAGCTCGCAGCCCTTATGGGATACCTGGAACTCTCGGAGGACTACAAGGTCGACCCGACGCTCCAGACGTACCTTGACCGGATGAAGACAGTCTCCAGGGTGATCCAGAAACAGATCGACTTCACCCGCGTGTATCAGGACATTGGAGTTATAGAACCCACATGGCAGAATATCCATGCAACGATAACGCGGATGGCTCAATCCCTGAACATGGGAGATGTCCGGATTGAGGAAACCGATACCGATGTGGAAGTTCTTGCGGACCCGCTATTCGAGAAGGTTTTTTACAACCTTTTTGACAATGCACTCCGGTATGGGGAGAAGATCACGAGGATCCGATGCACCAGCGAAAAGAGAGACGCGACCCTCCTCATCGTGGTCGAGGATGACGGGGTCGGTGTGTCATCCCAGGACAAGAACCGGATATTCGACCGTGGTTTCGGGAAGCATACGGGGTTTGGACTCTTCCTCTCCAAGGAGATTCTTGCGATCACGGGCATCTCGATCACCGAGAACGGAGAGCCAGGGAAAGGAGCCCGGTTCGAGATCTCGGTTCCAATCGGCGGGTTCAGGTTTCCATAAGCGAGAAAAACCGGGAAATCAGAGAGTGCGGGCGCACCCGCTCTCGATCGCAGCGTTGCGTACTGCTGCAGCGACTGCTTTTACCACGTTCCTGTTGAGGATCTGCGGGAGGAGGCGGTCTTTCCTCGGATACCTGACGAAACTGGCAAGTGCGTGGGCAGCAGCAACCTTCATCTCGTCCGAGATACCGGTTGCATGGACGTCGAGCGCACCACGAAAGATCCCGGGGAACGCGAGTGCGTAATTGATCTGGTTGGGAAAATCATTCCGTCCCGTTGCGACGATTGCTGCCCCTGCCCGGAACGCGTCGGCAGGCATGATCTCAGGCATCGGATGTGCAAGGGCGAAGAGGATAGGATCGGGATTCATGGATCGCACCATGCCTGGTGTGATGATTCCCGGGACTGACACCCCTATACAAGCATCTGCACCATCCATAGCGTCTGCGAGAGAGCCTTGCCGACCTGACAGGTTGGTCTCCTCAGCGATGATGAACTTGTATTTGTTACTGTATAATCCTTCACGGCGCCGGTGGATGATCCCCTGGGAATCACAGACGCAGATGTCATGCACGCTCCTGAAGAGGTCCGGGCTGTACCCGATGCATTTCAGCATCCGGGTAATAGCATACCCTGCGGCACCCGCTCCACAGATGACGATGTCCAGGTCTTCAAAGCGCTTTCCCGTCACCCTGCAGGCATTTATAATGGCAGCAAGGACAACAACCGCCGTCCCGTGCTGGTCGTCGTGCATGACAGGGATCCCAATATTCTGGAGCTTTTCTTCCAGTTCGAAGCACTTTGGCGCCGCGATATCCTCGAGTGCAATACCCCCGAATACCGGGGCGATATTCTGCACGGAATCGGCGAATTCCGTGTGCGATCCTTCGAAGCAGATGGGGAAGGCATCAATACCGGCGAGTTTCTTGAATAGGAGCGCCTTCCCCTCCATCACGGGTATGGCGGCGACTCCCCCGATGTTCCCGAGGGAGAGCACACGTGACCCGTCTGTAACGATCGCGATAGTGTTTGCTTTCAGCGTGTATTTGTATGCGAGATCCCTGTTCCGTGCGATCTCCCTGCAGACCTCAGCGACTCCCGGGGTATATGCAAGCGCAAGGTCGTGCCGGGTCGCCAGGGGAACCTTTGAGAAAACCTCTATCTTCCCGTGATACTTCTCGTGAAGTTCAAGGGACTCTTCATAAATATTCCCTGGTTTTCTGTCTCCGGCCAGGATCCCAACCCCCGTACTATCTGGTTGCATCTCATGTACATATTGCTACCTGTTCCTCCGGAAAGATGCCCCCCTAATCTCATGAATGCAGGATGGTGATAAACCTCCAGGATGAGGGGAATCCCTGTGATCCTGTGCGAGAGGTGCCAGAAATGGGATGGTTCAAGGTACAGGTGTGAGGGGGGGGATCGCCCTGTTTTTTCATCTTTCCCGCACAACGTGGAAGAAGATGCAGGTCACATTCCTCGGGACCAACGGGTGGTACGATACCCTCACCGGGAATACGTGTTCGGTGCTGGTAAGGTCAGGGGACTATAATATCATATTCGATGCCGGAAACGGTATTGCAAAGGTGGACCAGTATATCGACCAGGAAAAGCCCACGTTCCTGTTTATCAGTCATCTGCACCTTGACCATATCGCCGGTTTGCATACCCTCAACAAGTTCAGGTTCACCACGCCCCTGTGCATCTGTGGCCAGGTGGGCATCACAGGAGATCTCCATGCGATCATGAGGGAACCATTCACCGTGCCGCTCGATGCGCTTCCGTTCCCGGTCAGGTTCATGGAACTGGCGGAAGGAACACATTCGATTCCCTTTCAGGTCGAATGCCGTCCACTGGTCCATACCGCACCCTGCTTCGGGTACGCCATCACCCTCGATGGGAAGAAGATCACGTTTTGCACTGACACAGGCACCTGCGAGAATGCAATTATTCTGGCCCGGAATGCGGATCTCCTCATCACCGAATGCGGATTAAAACCGGGGGAGAAGAGCCCGGAATGGCCGCACCTGAACCCGGAAGACGCCATCAATATTGCGAAAAAAGCCCGGGCGAGGAGACTTGCCCTGATCCATTTTGCCGCACATACCTATACCACGCTTGAAGAGCGGTTTGAGATTGAGAGGAAGTATCAAAAAGACAGCCCCTGTCTGCTTGCGGCGACTGATGGGCTGACCATCGAGGTATGACGTTCAGATTCATCGGTCCGGGAATATTTCAGGTAGGTATCTTTGATTCATGGCCTTTCATCATTGTATGCCAATATAATTATGGAGCGGGGAAATCCGCATGACCAGCACGATATATTCGCACTTTCACCATGAACTCAACAGTTTCTTCCTGGTTACCCTCCTTAACGTGGTATTCGGGGCTCTTGCAATGGCGTTCGGGATTCAGTACATCGTGGCGTCAGTGCTGGGCTTGACCTACGAGGAGCCTCTTTCGCTGATCCGGATAGTGACAGCCGCGATCTCCATGGTCGGGTTCGGGCTCGGGCTCTCGTGGATGGTCTCGAGTGTTGAGATCATGGATGGGATCGATGATATCCGGAATTTTCTGAAGGAGAACACGACACCTGTCAGCGACGAAATCACGACATGCGGTATCGTCAGGATGATCGCCCACTACCGCGGGCACAGAAAAACGATCCGGACCATGATCCTTGTATGCACAATCGGAGGATTCTGTTTCCTTGCGCTTGGGATCATCAGCAGCATAGAGTTTTTCTCTTTCAGCCTCATGTCCGGGACAATCACACTGAACAGTTATCTCCTGATTCCTTCGGTACTCCTTGCCCTTTCGGTTGCCCTCGTGAGCCTCGCGAGCTCCTTCTATTTTTCGAAATTCTCCAGGGCCTGGGACCTCCGTGAAGATGAGATCTCCCGGGCGGAACATGAACTCGCGGAAACACTTGGGCGGGACTTAGAATGAATACCGAGCGCCGCACCCAGTACGAGATCTACTGGGAGATCCTCGTCTTCTGCAAAACACCCCGATCGTTTACCTCGATTGTTCACCGTTGCAATCTCAATTCGAAGACCGGGCAGGACTACATCGAATTTCTCACCTTGAAAGGGTATCTCTCCCGGACGGTCGACGGGGAAAAAACCACGTATATTGCGACGGGGCGGGGCGGCGAATACATCGCCCTCTTTACCCGGTTGTACCAGACACTGTTCGATTCTGTCCCCGGGTTCAGGTTATGACCATCGGAGCATCCAGAATCAGGATTCGTGGAATGTCCAGATGATTGGGGGAATCCACCTAATTCCTGACGTGGTGCCTTTTTTCTCTCGTGCGGAGAAACGAAATGTATGCACGAGCTTGCAGCGGTCTGGACCGAGCGGAAGGGGCTTTTGTGGATTGCCGTGACAGCATTCTTGTATGCCCTGATCCTGATCCCCTTCAACCAGTCCGGCTGGACTATTGCCGGAATTTCCATCCGGCCGGCTGCAGCGCTCCCGGTGCTCTTGGGTATCCTCTTCGGCCCTGCAGCTGCCTGGGGGCTTGCGCTCGGCAATATCGCCGGTGACTTCTATGGTTCCTGGTCCCCGATGAGCATCTTCGGGGCTCTTACGAACTTTCTCTTGCCGTATCTCTCATACCTTCTCTGGCACAGGCTGATGAAAGGCAACGATGCAAGGGTGGACAAGAAGAGTACCGGCATTTTCCTGCTGGTCTCGTTCGTTGCCATCCTTGCCTGCATGGTTCTCCTTGCCACGTGCGGGACTGTCTTCTTCGGGCGCCCCTTCGAGAGCAAGTTCATCAGCTATTTCGGGAACAATATCCTCTGGGCAATGACGGTCGGGACGGTGCTGTTCTGGCTGGCCTTCGAACCGGCAATCAGGAAAGGGCTTGTGTACGGGAGCGAATGGGTGAAAAAAAGCAATGCGACGTAACAGACGAATAGATCCTCCGATGTCACAGTGGAAAAGAAGCGATTGGAGATGGACGCATCCTGGAAATCTGGGAGAATTTGTGATTCTCCTCTAAAAATGCGAGAATCGGGAGGCAAATCATATTATTGTCCCGATAATAAATGAAATGCCGTTGTCATATGGGCCATAAATGTTGGATAGTATTCGTCATTCTCATCGCGATTATGCTGTATGCCATCATCACGGTTCAGTGGACGCTGGGAATCATTGCATGTCTCGTTGTCATTGTCGTGGCAGGGATACTCTCTCGGGTGTAGGGTTCCTGTTCACCATCATCGTTTGTGTGGCGTCCAGGACTTTCAGTCAATTTTTTTGATGTGTTTTCATCCCATGAACCTGAAAGGTTTATATAGTCAACATGCAAATGTTGACACATGCTCCTGCCAACCCACGAGAAGCAGTTCGGATTCTGGGCGATGCGCCGGAAGGGGGTTCCCAATATCACCATAGCCCAGGAACTCGGTATCTCCCGGCAGGCAGTGTCCCGGGCGCTTCTCGCAATGGATGAGAAGGTTGGCTCAGCCCTCCGGGAGATGGCGAACGCGAACCAGATCGCGATCGAGCGGGTCAGTACCGAGCGGGGGATTCTCGTCGGCCGGTCGATCCCGTTCCAGACCTCGGCGATCATCTTTGTCTCTGAAAAGCATGGTATGCAGGTCTGGTACGAGCATGACGGCGACTGTGGGTCATGCACGAGGTATACCGAATGCATCGAGCTCCTCTGGGATTACGCGAATGAGATGGGGATCAAAATCGAAAAGACCGCGGATCCGACAAAGATGGCAGACGAATTGTTTACAAAAGTGAGGGGGATGGCATGACGGCAAGGATCTCGGAGGTAATCCACGGGTGGCTGGGCTGGTGTCCGAATGCACCAGCACAGGTACGAATTGAGAAAGCCCAGTCTTTTGATGAGGAAGTCGTCCCACCAGGAAGCGGATCGTTCAAGGATCGTGCATTTCACTGGTTTGGCATGTTCCAAAACCAGATAATGCTGCAGACCACCGGGACCTTTTGTATAGGCTTTTACATGTGTGCGGGTCTTGGTGGCGTGCCCCACATGAACCTGTTTCTCGTCGGGATCCTGGCCGGATTGCCATTCTCAGCGATTGTTGGGTTTCTGTACTGGCGGATATTTTACGAGGTGCTCCATGACGGCCCGGTTGTGCTCTGGAACCGCTATGATAAAACATGGGGTATAATCACGGGTGTAACTGTTGCAGCATCTCTGTGCATATGGACACTCGTTTTCCTTGGTAAGATCTCCGGTGTCAGCCTTGAGATGACAAGCGCTTTCTTCGGAGGAGTTATTGCAGTTTCGTTCATCGGGATGCTCGTCAGTATATGGAAATGGGAGTCTGACACTCACCGCCAATTATGTTATGATGGGCTGATACTCGAATTGGAGAAGGAGGGTGATATGCATGCATTTCGTTGACCACTTTTTAGGCTGGTGCCCGGATGCACATATGACGGTCCGGAACGGGGAATTCCGGCCAGAGGATGAGGAAATCGTCCCTCCAGGAAGCGGATTATACAAAGATCGGGCAATTCACTGGCTCGCCCTGTTCCGGAATCAGATCATGCTGCTGACCATTGGGACCATTTCTGCTGGATTTTACCTGTTTGCGGGACTTGGTGGCATTTCCCTCCCGCATCTTTTTCTCATCGGCCTTCTTGCAGGATTGCCATTCTCGGCGACTGCCGGGTTCTTGTATTGGAGGAAATTCAACGAGGTTCTGTGTGACGGCCCGGTGGTACTTCTGAACCGTTTTGATAAAGCATCTGGGGTCTTCGCGGTTATGGCAGCTGTCATAATTCTCTATGGACAGGTCTATTTTCTTACTGGCCTGATCCCCTGGTTTGATGCGACCGCGACAAACGCTTTCTTCGGTGGATTTATCGCGATCTCCTTCCTGGGCTTGCTCATCAGTACATGGAAATGGGAGTCTGACACTCACCGCCAATTGTATTATGACGGGATGATACTCGAATTAGAAAAGAAGGAGATGCATGCACTTCGTTAACGCATTGAAAGAATACCTGGGCTGGTGCCCGAACGGTCACAGGATGGCCCCCGTAAGGAAACATACTCCATGGGACGGTTTTGAATTCAATCCTCTGCCGACAGAAGATACATTTATGAATGACGGGATTCTCATCGATTACGGCAGGACCGGGATTTCTATGCCGGTTTTCATCGGCCTGGTCGCCGGAGCCATCTGCATTGTAGTGATCTTCTCTCTCATTCTCCCGTTCGCGACGTATCGGGTTGCGTCCGGTATCCTGATGTGCGGCCTCCTCCTCCCGGTCGTACTTGTGATCCTCGCCAGGGACCTCAGGGGAGCAAGACTGGAAATTACCCGGGACACCCTCGTGATTCGCCGCCCTCTTTCCTGGCCGGTCGTGATCCAAAAAGAAGAGATTGAATCGGTGGAGATAAGGGATTATAGGCCTCCCATGCCAACCTGGCTCCAGGGGATACTGTTCTTATTCCTGATCCCGGTCTCCACGATATATATCCTCTCGAATGTATACATGCAGTTCGTGTCGGGCGAGATCGCTTCTTCCTCGTTCATAACTTCCCTTGGTTTTTATCTTTGCATTGTCCTGTTGTTCCTCGTGAGCTACTACCGTTTCCGCATCAGGTCCCGCTATCCCCACTATCTTTTTATCACGACAGGAACGAGGAAAGTGGCCGCGATATATACAAAAAATCCTGAAGAGATGGCAGGAATGCTGTTGAGATCTGTATGACACTCCTTCTCGATTTCATCAGAAAGCAGATTGGGTGGTGTCCGAATGCGAATCGGATGGCGATCAAGACCCGTGCCGAAACTTCATCCGCATTCGGAGCAGGCGACCGACTGGTGAAGAACCCGGGACCTGCGGGATCCGACCCGTCCGGAAAACCATGGGGATGGGAGTATGAGCATACCCAGCGGGGAACCCTTATCATCGCGGCGGTCGCGGCAGTAATCCTGATCATCATTGCATCCATGCTCGTCTTCGGTCCCGTCTGGGTCACGGTCATTGTGGCCGGGATCACGATCGTTGCGCTTGCGATGTTCTCCACACTGACAGTATCGGTACAGCAGGATGCTCTGCGGTTATGGTTCGGGCCCATTCGATTGATCAAAAAGAGCTGGCCGATATCGGATATTGCTTCGGTCACGACGGTCACCAATCGCTGGTACTACGGGTGGGGCATCCGTTGGACACCCAGAGGACCACTCTATAACGTCGCCGGGCTCCATGCAGTGGAGGTGACGCTTGTCTCCGGAAAGATGTTCCGGATCGGGACGGATGAGCCGGAGGAACTGAAGCGTGCGATCGAGCAGGCTCAGTACGGTGGAAATCCAGCTGCCCGTTCGAAAGGGTAACCGTCCAAGATTGAAGCAGGGATTTTTCGTTATTGAGGTACAGGGAAAAGGAGTAGGAGGTGTACTGGCAATACGCCCTTCTTACCGGGATCCTGGTACTTGTGATATTCCCAGTGTTCCTGTCACACCAGGATTACGCCGGACTCCTCCAGCGGATCATGGTGGAGATTATCCTCCTTTAGACCGAGTTGTTCGCAATTCGGTTATTCCGGCTTGAAGGAGATGGATGAATAAATTGGATGTTGATCCCGGCGGGAAAAAAGAGGATTTGGGGGAGTTATGGAACCCTAAATTATAAAGTATGATCCCCGACTAGAATGGGCATCTCCCGGTCCAGTTATATCTTCAAATTCAGCGTAGTTCGTTTGACCTAGTATATTTTCATTCGTCATTGGGAAATCATCACCGGGTTTAATCCATGCCTCTGAACCAGTTCCCCCTATATCTAAATATGTTGTTACCCTGGGATTGCCTATAATATTTGATTTACTCCGCGCAAATACGCGGTATTCGTCTTCCTCGGTATTCGCCGAGACATACTCTCCTTCCCTACTACTCCCAACATAATCGGACTCCCTGGGTCCTCCTTCAGAAAACGTCGTGTGGATATATGCAAAATTCCTTGGGGTCTGTGTATCGAGAAGAAAGCCTCCCGATGTCCCGAATAATTGGTTGTGATAATATCCCGCTTCTGCTTCTGAGCCGGATCCCCCTGAATCTCCAAGTACTCCATCACCCAGGAGGTTCCCGTCATCGTACCGATCGGTAGAAGCCCATACATCTGGAGAAGCCAGGCTGCCCTGCTCGACATACATCAGCATTGAGGCAGAATTGCCATCTGATGTACCCGCACTCGCACCAGCGGAGCCTGATTGCACCCCGTATATGGAAACCTGTTCATTCGAACGCTGGTGGATATCAAAGGATCCTGTAGATCCCGGTCCCGAACCTGTCAGGGGATTGAATTGCAGGCCTGAACCTGCGGATTGACCAACATCAAAGCTGGATCCAGGTGATGGTTCTGACAACTGACCTGTTATGGGGCTTACGGAGCCTCTCGCCTCGGCGTTCACCTGCACAAATGATCCATCGGGTAACCGGGAATACGAGGATGCACCAATCGTTGAGAAGGATTCTGAGTCCACTGACTGGTATGATTGGATATCTTCGTAATTGCTCCACGGGGCGACCTCACCAAGACCAAGAACCTCGGTAAATGTGGTTGAATCCCCCCAGAGCACCTGCCTGAAACGCATCGATCCTTCTGTGAATGAAACATCGGATTCTGCCAGCGCACCATGGACCGTACTTCCACTGGTCGAGGCAGACCCGGAACCCGCCTGGATTTCACCCGACTGGCTGGAGAAACTCGTGGTGCTTTCAATCCCGACAGGAGCAGGAGTTTGGGTTCCGTAGCTCTTGTATGATGTCATCTCGCCTGCACCGCTGACCTGCCCAATAATCATCCCTCCGTCAGTAAAGGATGCAATTGACTGTCCGGATGCCCCGTTCACGTTCCTGGCCCCAGTCGAGGCATATCCCGAGTTCCCCTCAATACCAACGAACTGCCCCGCTATCACTCCATTGAGGGAACTACTCACTGGCCCAACCTGTGATAGTTGATCGCCGGATGATTCGAGTGGAGGGTCCGGAATAAATTCTTCCGAGATCACTCCAGCGGCACTCACTTGGCCAAAGCACATTCCGCCCCCTGTGAACGAGGCAAACGTTCCCCCGGAATTCCCGGAGCCATCCCGTGCGGCTGTGGTGGCAAACCCGCTGTTCCCTTCGATGTTCCCGGACTGGTACACAAGGACTTCTCCGTTCCCAGTCTCGGCGTGCTGGTTGACATCCAGGACACCGTTGTCCGTCCCCGCGACCACGGCCCCGTTCAGGATGCCGTTCTCGTCGAAGGTGAACATGCCCTGCATTGACATGTCACCATACGAGTCTTCAAATCCAAACACGTCTGCGGATGCAGTCGCCGTAATTGCAAGCATCACGGTAAGTATTCCGATAAAAGAGTGATATCTCATTGTTCCCCCATCTTGATAGAAAATGGATTGTGAAGGCCTCCCCTGGAGAGAAGAACTTCCATCAGGCCCTCCTCAAGCCTGATTCATACTGCATATCTTTCCTGAAATATTCAATCTCCCCGCTCGCGGTGGTCTCTTCGGAGTAGGTGATATCAACCCTCTGCCCATTTCTGAACTGGTTGAAAAACACCCCGTTAGATCCCTGCAATTGACTGATCAATTGCATGTCCCCTTCCATCATGTGGGATTGTATGTAGGCATTTGCCCGTCCGGATGCTGCCGACTCGCCAATCCCTGAAAGTTGTATAGAATACTCCGCTTCAACCGGGATGTCACCCGTGGCGGCAACTGTTCGCTCGCCCGAGGATGTGGCCAGCACTCCATCAGTAATATCGACGGACGATCCCATCTCAACGATGTTGCAGAACGGTGGGACGACAATAGACCTGGTTGATCCGAATGGACAGGTGAACAGCTCATTTGACCGTTCGAACTGTCCTGCACCATCGACAAGGAGGTCTTCGTCAGAGGTCATCATTCCCGTCGATGATCCTTCGAAGATGGCGAACTTGTCTGTCTCAAGGTTGTCCTGGTTTGCGGCTTTATTCCTGGTGTCCAGGGCATTCTGTTTCAGGTACTGGGTTACTCCCTGGTCGGCAAGGGTATCCTCCGAATAGCTGACGACATACTGCACTTCTGCAGTCCGACCGATCATGGTCGTGAAGCCTGGCACCTCTATCTCAATGATACCAAATGGAGTTGAGATGGATCCCCAAGGCAGGGAGAGTGGGGGATCGTTCAGAGCCTGGCTTGATTCCTGCCAGACGATCTCTTCGCTCTCTGTCGCAAGGCCGGCTACGACCACGTTCGTGATAGTGTCAAGTCCCTGTGTTTCAGCAGTATTGGTGGGTGCATGGTCCGCCAGCACGGGGCCGCACACAGTGAACGACAATAACAAAATAAAAACAATTCTTTTAGGTGATTAGGTAACTTCCACCACC
>DAWU01000035.1 GCA_002506105.1 Methanolinea sp. UBA275
CTTAAAAGTGGCGAAGTCAGGCTGAGAGAATACTATTGCCCTCTCTCGGGCTTTCACCACACACCCTGGTAACCCTACAGACCAGGGAAAAATGAGATCCGGAAAAAAGGAATTATTGTCAGGAATCTCCCGCCCGGTTCTTGACCTGGAAGACGCAATGTTCGTCTCCCTTTGACCTGCATTTTATCTCCCTGCACTGGACCTTGATGCCAAAGGAGCCTTCGATGATGCCGGCGAGCAGGCCAGCCGTGCAGTAACAGACATTCTTGCCGATGTTCCCGAAGGACTCGGATTCGACAGTGTGGGAGAGTGTGAGGGTCTTGGTCTTCGTTGCCTCGTCCCACTCTTCTTTGACTATGTTGAACCAGCCCATCTGCGAGTAGAATGCAAAGGCCATGTCGGAGAGTGTCTTGGGATTGATCTTACGCAGCTTCTCTTCCATTAACGGACCGTAGACAATCTCTTCAGGAATTCCGACAAACAGAATACCGATGATCTCTTCTGCGGAATTCCTGATTGGCTCATACGCCACGACCATCTTTTTCCCAACCACATCTGCTGTGCCGTAATAGGTCTGCCCTTTTTTGATCACGGCATCATAGACAATACTTGAAACCTCGGTCCCGACAGCCCGTTTGCCATCAGCGCCAACAACGTTGGTAGATACACGGATTGCCTTATCGCCGATTTTCTGGAAGACGGTAGCCTTGCTGCCCACTTCCTTTTCAACGGCATCAACAACTTCGAAGTTATCGTTGACGATATGGCTGCCATACGCAATCTTGCCACCGGAAACTGAAGGAGCCCCATATGCTGTGAAACGGCTGTGCAGCAGGGTGAGATCCTTGTCAAGTTTGGTCCTGGACAGGTCAAACGAGACACTCATCTTCTTCCAGTGCTCGACGTTTTCCTTGCCCATGTCCATGTATGCGCGGTAGTTGACCCCGCTCGCCGGCGCCTCTCCCATGGTCTTCTTCAACGAATTGGTCATTGACGTGAAGATGAACCGGGGCATCATGACAACCGGTTCATCCATGAGGGAGATCTTGCCCTCCAGGGGCTTGTGTTCAATGAATTCGGTGATGGCCGATTCGCCCTTGACCACTGCTTCGGCCTTGTATTTCCAGCTTGCAGGGACCTGATCTGCCTGGAACGTACAGTATTCGTCGCCCTTCGCATGGCAGGTCTTCTCAAGGCAGAACCAATTTTTCCCGGTAATCGCCATCAGGATACCTTCGATCCATCCCTGGTGAATCCCACAGACGGGCATATTCCAGTCCTTGAGTACCTCAGATTCAAACGTCTTCTTGCACCTGAGCACGATCCGCTTGTCACTGGCTTCAACGAGCTCGAAAGGAGATCCCCACCCCTGCTGGTGCTGAAGCTTGAACACAAGCATCAGGAATTCCGCAGGTTTCAGGTTCATTCCGAGTTTCTTCAGAAGTTTGTTGAGACCAAGGGAGCCTTTGCCCACAGAACGGAAGATCTTGCGCATGGCCTTGTTGGCAAGCTTCCTGTCCAGGTTGGCTTCGTACATCTCGTATAGGGCTCGTACAAGGTAATTCGGGTTACTCGCAGTCCTTACTCCAAAACAGGTGGTGATTCCTTCGGCAGGATTTAACTGCATATAGGCAGAAATGTCCTTGCTCCCATTGAGGAAAGCCTCAAAATCTTGTTTATCCATTGGTCCGACTCCTCAATCCAGATATCTGCTGTGCACTCAAATAAAATTGGTGTATGCCGCTGTCCAGGCAATCCCCTGCCGGTAATGCCGAAGAGGGAAGAAAAATCAGGAAATATCGAGGGTCACAACCTGGTTGAGAAGATCTGCATGAAACTCGAACTCATATACCCGTGTGGAGAGGTCTTTTTCATGGACCACACATTCATACTTCCCAAAAAGCAGCCTGAATGATACTTTTCCCTCTGAACTTGTGGTATCATTCGCGATGATCTGACCCGCCCTCCTGATCGAGATTCGCCGGCCCTGCACGGGATTTCCCCCCATGACCAGTTTCATGGAAAAGATGCCAGCTCCTGTCTCGCCGACTTTCTTCATCTCAGGCATGTCGCGTGCTTTTCCCCGGGTAAAAAGATTCCTGTCAAAGACACGGCATCCCAGCGTGATACGCTCAATAACAGAAGGATCCTCGTTATAGAACATGAACTGCTCATTCCCTTTCAGGAGGTAAACGGCCTTGTCCCCAAACAGGCTCCCCTTGTCATCATAGAGTATTGCTCCGTCAGGTTCTCCTTCGGAAAAGAGGATGTACCATTCCTGACGTTTTTCCGCAGATTTTGCAATGCCAACGAGAGCGCGGCTTTTTGCCTTTTCAAGAAGCCCCTGCAGGGAATACGGTCCCTCCCCGGATGATCCTTCAAGGACCGATTCCAGAATCTCCCTGCTGGTCATGGTGAATCAAATCCAGTCAGTCTCATCTGCCATTGCCACCACTCAACCACGAACGTATTTATCAGCAAGCGTCTCCGGGGCATTGTATCTTATTCGCGAAACGGGGGGGATTTTCCAGGCGCCGCACCACGGTCCAGGGGGACCATGCATAAGAACCTTCACGACTCATATGTACCTGTATCCATGATAATCCCTCTGGCT
This sequence comes from Methanolinea sp. UBA275, assembly GCA_002506105.1. GTDB lineage: Archaea > Halobacteriota > Methanomicrobia > Methanomicrobiales > Methanospirillaceae > Methanolinea_A. The sequence goes on from DAWU01000035.1 coordinate 2,615, forward strand.
ATTTCCGCATCAGCGGTTTTGCTTACTTTAGTATACGCTTCCTTCAGGGATCTACGAGAGCGAAGAGTGCCGTTTAGGACTTGGTATCCTATGCTTGCTATTGGATTGCCATTTTCAACTTTTTTTTATGGTAACTACATATTAAATCTCGATAATACTCATTTTTCGAAATTTTATTTTTTGATATTTGGGCTAGCAATTACACTCTTGGTAATCGATGTCCTTATTTTTCTAATAAAAGAATCTGACATTCCCACGCAAAAGGATATTTTAGAGTCGAGTATTTTTTGGGGAGTTTTTTCAATTCCATTCGGGGCAGCAATAACAAATTGGGTGTTATTTAATTCACCGATTATTAATTATGAAATTTTAGCAATTTGCATTTTCTGCTTATTCATCTATATTTTTTCGATGACTAACGTCATGGGTGGAGCAGATATCTGTGCTTTAATTTTCATCGCTGTTCTGATTCCATTATTTCCAGTTACACCCACTTGGGATTATTCACCACTCTTCCCATTTCCCTTTGTTGTGTTGATTAATGCACTTATTCTCAATCTTTTCATTCCTGGAATTATTTATTTGATTAACATCAGGAAGGGAAACTACGCCCCTTTTCCATATATGTTCCTAGGTTTTCCAGTCGAGTCTCAAGATCTCACAAACTCATTTGGATTCATCATGGAGGATGTTAAAGAAATGGAGGAAGGCCAAATTCAAAAGCGGTATATTAGTATTCGAACTGCATTAAAAAATACGATTTCAAAGAAGAATCGAATATATACAAAGGATCTTAAACAACACCCTGAAAAATATACCAAAGAACTAGCCCTATTCCAAAAAGCAGGTACAATATGGATTTCCTATGGGGTTCCATTTATAATACCTATTACAGCAGGCTTGATAACCGCGATTATTTTTGGGGACATCCTCTTCTTTGCGATGAAACTCCTGGCAGGTGTATAGAATGCTCAGACTAAACTACATTGACGGACTTGTCCCGGTCGTGGTGCAGGATGCATGCACCCGGGATGTTTTGATGGTGGCGTATGCCAATGCACGGGCGGTTGAACTCACAAGGGAGACCGGTTTTGCCCATTATTATTCCCGCAGCAGGAAGAAATTATGGAAGAAAGGGGAAGAGAGCGGGCACCTGCAGAGGGTGCTCCGCGTTCTTGTTGACTGCGATGAAGACTGCATCCTGTACGAAGTCGAGCAGTCAGGGGCGGCCTGCCATATGGGATACCGGTCCTGCTTCTTCAGGACTATTGAGGGCGAGATCGTGGCAGAACGGGTCTTTGATCCCGACATGGTGTATAAGAAAAAAAACACGCGATCCTCTTCCTGACGTGTCGGGCATAATTTTCAATTCCTCCGTGTTGTATCCGGATGGACAGGATGAGGATTATCGCCTCTTTTTTGTGTGACAGAACTTTCATGTATTTCCTCGAGAAATAGTAATCGTGGACAGAATACAGAAGGTTGGGGGGCAATATACGCTGCTGATCAAGAATACCTGCAGTGACAAAAATACACCCAATCCCTTCCAGAATCCACAAAATAGAACCATCAAATCAGGTGAGGCTTTTGAAAGTAGTACCGGATACAAGTGTCGTAATAGACGGTCGCATCACCTCCATGATACAAACTGGAGAATATAAGGGTGCATCAATAATAATCCCGGAAGCAGTGGTCGCAGAACTCGAAGCACAAGCAAATCAGGGACGGGAAATTGGATTTTCGGGGCTGACCGAGCTTCAGGCGTTATGCAAACTTGCAGAGGAGGGCACTATTGAGATCAAGTTCGTGGGCGTACGTCCAAGCCTCGAACAGGTAAAACTCGCCAGCGGCGGAGAGATCGATGCCCTTATTCGGAATGCTGCGATCGAGAACAGTGCGAAGTTTATCACAAGCGACGTGGTCCAGGCGGAGGTTGCCAAAGCCAAGGGGCTTGATGTGATGTACTTAAGGCCACAGGTCGAGGGTTTCACCCCTCTCGGGATTGACCAGTTCTTCGATGAGCATACCATCGCCGTCTATCTCAAGGATAGAGTGTCCCCGATGGCCAAGAAGGGGACAGTCAAAGAGATGCGCCTCCTGAAAATCAGGGAGCAGGTCAGCACCGAATACGAGTTGAGAAACCTTGCCCAGGAGATTCTGGAGAGGGCAAAACGCGATCCTGACGGCTTTATCGAGCTTGAGAAGAGGGGTGTGACGGTCGTCCAGATCGGATCCATGAGAATCGCCATTACACGAAGGCCTTTTTCAGATGGGATGGAGATCACTGCAGTCCGCCCGATAGCTGATGTGAGCCTTGAACAGTTCAACAAGGCGAATATCATCAAGACAAGGATTGTCGGGGATAAACGTGGCCTTCTGATTGCAGGCTCGCCAGGGGGAGGAAAAACCACCCTTGCCCAGAGCATTGCCACCTACCTTGCGGACCATGGATACGTGGTCAAGACCATGGAGGCGCCACGCGAGCTTCAGGTCCCGGATCACATTACCCAGTATACCTCGCTTGACGGGAGCATGGAGAACACCGCGGATGTTCTCATGCTGGTAAGACCAGATTTTGTCATCTTCGATGAACTTAGGAAGAACGAGGATTTCCGGGTCTTTGCCGACATGCGACTCGCAGGAATTGGGATGATCGGAGTCATCCATGCAATCGGTGCCCACGATGCCCTTCAGCGCTTCTCGGACAGGGTTGATTTCGGTGTTCTTCCCCAGATCATCAATACTATCATTTTCGTCGATAAAGGCGAAATTACCAACATCTACGATGTCGGCTTCACGATCAAGGTACCTGAAGGGATGGCTTCAGAAATCAACCTCCGGCCCGTGACCACGGTCTCCGATTATGAGACAGGAGATCTGGTCTTTGAGATCTTCAAATACGACGGCGAGACCATCGTGATGCCTGTAATGAACCCTGTCGCAGCACCTGCACCCCTGAAATCCCCTGCTCCGCCAAAAGAGGAAGAGAATACACAATGGAAGATCCTCGAGAAAGAGATTCAGAGGGAGATCGGACGCTATACGGACGGGTACGTGGATGTTCATATGCTCTCTGACTCAAAAGCAGTGGTCTACATAGAGGACAAGGATGTTCCGGCAGCGATCGGCAAGGGAGGGAAGAATATCGCTGCAATAGTGAACAAGGTGGGAATCGGTATCGACATCAGGCCAAGGACCGAGCTTGAAAAGGCACCAGCACCTCCTACCCAAGAGGAAGAACTGCAGCTCGGCGGCGGGGTGAAGATACGCATGGATAAGAAGCAGCTGGCTATTATCTGCCCGGAGCAGGGAGGGAAGATCGTCGATGTCTTCTCAGGAAAGGAATACCTTTTCACCGCGACAGTCAATGACTCTGGCGAGATCTACCTTGCCAAGAATTCAACTATCGCACTCGAGCTCATCAAGCGATACAACGAGGGCGACACGATAAAACTGAGGCCAGTATAACCATTTTCTTTTATCTTGATTGAGAAGAGGGTGAGAGGACTTGAGCCTACCTGAAATGCGGCGGCTGGAGGAAGCTGCCCTGAAAGAATGGGAGCATGCATTTGAATCTGATCCAGGAGAGAGAGAGAAATTTTACCTCACTGTAGCATATCCCTACCCGAGTGGCGCCATGCACGTCGGTCATGGGAGGACCTACATCGTCCCCGATGTGATTGCCAGGTTCTGGAGGATGAGGGGCCGACAGGTGCTGTATCCCATGGCCTTTCACGTCACCGGAGCACCCGTCATAGGAATATCGAAAAGGATTGCGAGAGGTGACGAGAAAGCCATCCGTCTCTACCGCGATCTCTACAGAGTCCCCGAAGAGACCCTTAAGGAGTTTGTGAACCCCCTTACGATTGTCCGTCATTTCTCAGAAGAATACCAGAGGGTCATGACTGCATGCGGGCTCTCTATTGACTGGAGGCGCCGTTTCACCACGGTGGACCCCCAGTACAGCAAGTTCATAGAATGGCAGTGGAAGCATCTCGGAGAAGGGGGCCATGTCAACAAGGGAGCGCATCCCGTGCGTTTCTGCCCCCAATGTGACAACCCTGTGGGGGATCATGATTTGCTTGAGGGGGACAAGGCTGAGATAGTGAAATATGTGATGGTGATGTTCCAGTGGAAAGACTCATTCATCCCGACTGCCACACTGCGCCCCGAGACCATCTACGGTGTGACAAACCTGTGGGTGAACCCTTCCGTCACCTACGTCAGGGCATTGGTCGATGGCACTTCCTGGATTGTGAGCCGTGAGGCTGCGAACAAGCTCGCCCTCCAGGATCATTCAGTCACGATAGTAGAAGACATTCCCGGCACTTCCCTCGTGGACCAGATCGTCAACCACCCCCTCTGTGGAGATGTCCCGGTTCTCCCCGCAACATTCGTGGATCCTGATATGGCAAGCGGTATTGTCATGAGTGTTCCAGCCCACGCACCCTTCGATTACATTGCACTCAGGGATGTGCAGGCAGGAGGACGCTACAAAGACATACAGCCAGTTGCCCTCATTAAAGTCCCCCACTACGGGGAATTCCCTGCAAAGGACGCGGTGGAAAAGGCGAAAATTGTTGACCAGAATGATCCACGGATGGATGCGCTCACGCAGGAGGTCTACAGTGCTGAGTTTGCATCTGGGCGGCTGCTGGAAAAATACGGCGGCGAGACGGTCCGGCAGGCCCGCGAGAGTGTCGGATCTCTGATGATCGATTCCTACCACTCATCCGTCATGTATGAATTTGACAACCGGCCGGTTGTCTGCCGTTGTGGCGGGCGTGTATATGTGAAGATACTCCATGATCAGTGGTTCCTCCAGTACAGCGATACTGCATGGAAAGCCCAGGTAGCAGCCCACCTGGCAGAAATGTCACTTGTCCCCCCTGAAGTCCGTGCGGAATTCGAGCGCACGATTGACTGGCTGAAGGACTGGGCCTGCACCCGGAAGGTTGGTCTTGGCACGAGACTCCCCTGGGATCCCGACTGGCTCATTGAGCCTCTCAGTGATTCGACCATCTACATGTCGTATTATACGATTGCCCACCACCTGAAACACTTCAATCCCGAGGAACTCACTCCCGAAACATTCGACTTTCTCTTTCTCGGAAAAGACTCTCCCAACCTTAAAAACAGGGATGCGCTGGAGATGATGCGAAAGGAGTTTGAGTATTGGTATCCCTACGACTACAGGTTCTCTGCAAAGGATCTCATTTCCAACCATCTCACATTCCAGCTCTTCCATCATGCAGCCATATTCCCGAAAAAGAGCATGCCACGCGGAATGGTGGTCTTTGGAATGGGGCTTCTTGAAGGTGCCAAGATGTCATCCTCAAAGGGAAACGTGTTTCTGCTTGAGGATGCGCTCCGCGAGTTTGGCGCTGATACAGTCCGCATGTTTCTTGTGGGAAGCGCCGAACCCTGGCAGGACTTTGACTGGAGAAACGATCTGGTCTATTCAACCCGCAAGCAGATAGAGAGATTCTGGAACACGATTGAAGAGTGTTCCGGGTCCGGCAGCCTTTCTTCGGATGTGAACCTCTGGCTTATCTCCAGGCTCCAGCTGCACATCCAGAAGGCAACAGAAGCGCTCGAGCGTTTCCAGACGCGTCAGGCACTCCAGGAGGCATTCTATTCCATCGAATCAGACATGAAATGGTACCGGAGGCGCCTCCCGGAAGGAGTGGTCGGGGGCAGTGCACTCCGTGAGCTGCAGTCTGTCTGGATAAGGCTCCTTGCCCCGGTTATCCCGTTCACCTGCGAGGGGTTGTGGAAGGAGACGGGTGGAGAAGGACTGGTTTCGTATGCGCCCTGGCCTGTTGCTGACAAGTCAAAGACAGATCCCAATCTCGAACTATCAGAAGATCTGCTGTTCAGGACAATGGAGGATATTGAATCAATCAGGAAGATTATCCAGATAACTCCCTCGTCAATTACCCTCTGCACGGCTCCAGCCTGGAAAAAAGCAGTGTTTGCCACAGTCGCATCTGCGCCTGACAAGAATACCGTGATACGGGAGATCATGAAAGACGAGCAGATGCGCAGGAGAGGAAAAGCTGTTCAGGACACCGTAAAACAGTGCATCACCCTCATTCACAGGCTCCCACCAGCACTCGTAGAGCAGTATCTCATGGCGGACATGGATGAAATGGCTGTATTCCAGAAAGCCCGGGAATTTATCGAGAGAGAATGCTCAGTGAGAGTGGAGATAGTGGATGCAGCGGAGAGCACTCACGCCAAGGCAGCTGCCGCGCTCCCCTTAAAACCGGCGATCGTGATGGAGTGATGTCAGTCAGGTCCTACACTCTTTGCTTTTTTCACCCTTTCTTTCGTGGAATATCCCGTGACTTCATCGAGATATCGCCGGAAACGCCGGTTGGTATCAAGGATGACCTCATCGGTTGCACTGGTATCAGATACTGTACTGACAAGAAGTGTCTTCCCCTCCTTTCCGCATGAGACATCGAGCATTTTTAATGCCCCGTAGGTTATCCTGAAGTGTCCTGCGTCCATTCCTGGAACAACACCGAAGCATTCTTTCAGCTTGACACCTATGGTCTCCTGAAGATTCTTTGTATAACCCCGTTTTACCGGATATTCTTGCATAATACTTTTTTAGGTGTGTGAAATATGTTAATCTAATGTCATCCGATCCAGACAGTGATATTAAGATCTTCTCAAAGCCTCTTTCCAGCCAGGGCTCATCTGTTCTTATGGGATTCCCCGGGAGCGGGCTTGTGGGGAGCATCGCACTCCAGTACATGATCGATCAACTTGAATTTGAGCAGATCGGGAGCATCAACAGCAAGTATTTCCCCCCGCTTGCCATGATGAGCAAAGGGGTTGTCAACGTGCCCGTCCGTCTCTACGAGAAAGGTAATATTGTCTCAATTATTGCTGATATCCCCATTCATCCGAATATATGCTATGAGGTTGCCAGCGGGATCATGGACTGGCTGGAACCATTCTCTGTCCGGGAAGTGGTTGCTATTGCGGGTATCATCACCAATGAACCGGAAAAGAGGGTTTTTGGGGTGGCAAGCAACGAACAAGCCCTTTCCCGGATTCAGGACTCCACCATCATTCTCCCTGTCGGCAGCATCTCGGGAATTGCAAGCAGTATCCTTACTGAATGCAAGATCCGCGATATCGCAGGATACGGACTCCTCGGCGAGACCATCAATGCCCCGGATCCAAGGGCGTCGGCAGCCGCAATTGAGGTCCTCAAGAAGATGTATGACCTTGACCTTGACGTGCAGCCATTGATCGAACAGGCCGAAGAAATTGAGTCAACGATGCAAAAACTGGCCGAACAGGTGAAGACTGCCGAGACCATGCCAAAAAAAGAGCAGCTTCCCATGTACGGGTGATACAGATGAAATGCTTTGCATTAACCGGGATCGGCCCACAGGTGATCAGAGAACTCCAGGAAGGAAAGGCCAGGACCCTGGAACTACAGAGTACGCATAATGTGGTGACCCTTGCCGGAATACCTGCCGGATCGCTGGTATTCATGACTGCGGTGGACATGGAAGATCTCTCCCCGGGGGATTCTGGGATCATCGTGGAAATAATTGCGGTGAGCATTACCATGAAAAGGATAATGGAATATGCGCAAGGCCTCCATTATGAAGAGCGTGAACGCATGTCCGCACGAATTAAAGTAAAATGTGCAGGATCATCGACTGTCAAGAGCGTGACGTTTGAAGGGATGATACAGCCCATTACCGTCGAAGTGCTGAAATCTGCATGCTATCATGCGGGATAACGAGTGCCTGAAATTTCCCCCTGATATCTTTTTTCCCCGAGTAGTATCCAGTGTTGGCACTTTCACCAACTCGCCCGGGTATTGTCCGGGGATAAGAAATATTTATTTCAATGCCTGAATGTAAATATAACGTGCATCATGCCCGACGCTCAACTCTTCAATCGTGGAATTGATGATCCCAAGCTCTGGAAGAGATCGGGAAATGAACTATTCAAGAGAGGATTATACAAGATTGCACTGAAATTTTATGCCAGGGCAATTGAGCTGAATCCCGGTTTCATCGAGGCATGGAACAACCTGGGACTTTCATTTCTGAAGATTGGGAAGATCGAAGAGGCCAGACGGTGTAATGAAAAAGTCAGAGAACTGAAACATATCTCGGGGGGATCCCAAAAAGATGCTCACGCTCCTGCTGGCAGAGAGGATCGTCCTCTGTATTCTTTCAAAACGTCGAAGTCACAAACCCTGATGAATGACAATTTCTGGTATGCATTCTGTATTGCTATCCTAATCGGTATATGCCTTGTAATCCTGAATATGAACAACCCGATTGATACCCAGCTCCAGACCCTGGGATATATCCTTGGTCTCTCTGCACTGTGTTTTATCGTACTATTCCTGCTCCTGCAATACGCACTCCAAATCCAAAAAAAATGACGTTTTTCCTTCGGGTCCAAAAGAACGATTAATTATCCCCAGATCCAATAGTATACTAGGAAAATGGGGCTTGTGGCTTAGCCAGGATAGAGCGCCGGGCTTCTAACCCGGATGTCGAGGGTTCGAATCCCTCCAGGCCCGTCACGCAGCTCTCATATCCAGCAGATCTCACATCCCTGGATTCTCAGCATCGGACACTATTTTTATAACGCTGGGGTGATACCATCCTGAGAGTGAATGCAGCCATGCCAGACAGGTGTATCCAGGCAGATAATGTAATTTCACATGCAATGGCCGATATAGAGAGCGCTTTTTTTGATATTGAGAGTATCAAGAATGATATCAGGAATATCCAGTTTGATCTCTCGGAGCTTGACACGAAATTGTATGAGGTCACCGAGCGTATGAAAGAGATACAGGGCGCTCTGGGTTTTATATGTCAGAGGACGCAGGGATCCGGTGAAGGCGACCCTCACAGGTCGTTAAAACTGTGAAGAACCAAAAACGTGGATTCATGTGCCGGAGTAGTGCAATTCCAGGAAGAAAGTCCCCTGAGTCCATATCGTGAAACGTAAGAAAAAAACTCATTCAACCTGGAGAATCCCGACCAGGTTGTACTATTAATCCCTTTCCCGAAACCTCCCATCGGATATGATTTGATACAATACCAAGAAGGAAATCTTCGTTGCGGTATCAAATATACCAGGGATTATGAACCGGAATAGAAAAGAGGGTTATTCCACCTGGTTATTGACCAGGACCACATCACTGATGTTATGCTGGCGCTGTGCAAGTTTCTTTGCTTTGAAAATATTCTTACCCTCTTTCCCGATTGCAAGGCCACGGTCCTCGTCCCTGACCTCCACCTGTGCAACCGGGCTGTCTTCATCTCCTTCGAAGACCACTGATGTCACCTTTGCCGGGAGGAAACAGTTGCGCAGGAACTGATCAGGTGTGGTTGCATACTCCACCACTTCGATCTTCTTCCCCATGACCTCCATAGCCTTCTTGATGCTCGAACCACTCTTGCCGATAGCAAGACCCATCTCACCGGGATTGATCACAAATATGATCCGGTTGTTTCGATCATCGATTACACAGTCCCTGCTCCCTGCACCTGTGAGTTTCTCAAACTGGGAGATCAGGCGCATACAGTCCTCATTGAGTAACACTTCAGCCATGGTATTCAAGCCCTCTTCAGACTGAGGATGTCAGATTCACCAGGGCTGATAATGGCAAGTGCGCTGACCATGAATGGTTTTCCGCACGCTTTCCCCAGCTGGACACTGGATCCTTCAAACGTGTAAATGAAGACGTTTTCTTTGGATTTGAGCATTTCTTTGAAATTTTCAGGGCAGTTCCCGGCCACAACCACCATCTTGGCCTTGCCGTCATCAATGCACTGCGAGGTCAGGTTCTGACCCAGCAGGACCTCTCCTGTTTTTATGGCTCTTCGTAAAGAAGCATTAAAATCCATTACAATTCTCCTAGTTCAAGGGTTTTGCAATTAATTTCACGTCACCGGTGCCAAGCTGAATCGGCTGGCCGACGATCACATTCTCGGTTACTCCCGACAATTCATCCACTTCGTTGGCCACCGCCGCATCGAGCAGGTGATTCACTGTCACCTCGAACGCGGCGCGGGAGAGGACACTCTCCTTCTCTCCGGCAATCCCGTGCCGGCCAATCTGCTTGACTTCTCCTTCCATGCACATCATGTCAGCAACAAGCATGATATGCCGAACATCGACGAGGATACCCTGTTCATTCAGTGTCGAGAGAGCCTCGTGGATGATGGCATTCCTGGCCGCTTCAATACCCAGCACCTGGGCGCACTCGCTGATGTTGTTGGTGCGGGTCCTTGTGGTATCCACACCCTCAACTTCAAACACGTCTTTAAGGTTGGAGCCTTCAGTATAAAGGATATACTCTCCGCTCTCCTTCCTGACCACTACACGCTCGATATCATCGATGCCCTGGACAATCACATTGCGCACATGCTCTGCGAGCTGGAACAGGTTCTGATAACTTTCCCTGTCTTTCGGCATGAAAAGCATTGTGGAGCCTTTCTCATCCATTTCGTGGTCGAAATCTCGATAGTGGCGGCGGTCACGGATTTTGCGCGGGGCGATCTCCACGATATCCGCGATCGCAATCTTTCTCTTATCGCAGACCTGGGGATTCAGCTGTACGACAATCTGCATGTTCTCCATGTCGATGACAATATCCCCGAATTCGTGCAGGGGTGCGGCTTCTATCTGCCAGCTCACTTCCCTTGCCCTATCCCTGTCATCCGCATACTCTTCCTGGAGATAGATCGTCATGGTAGGGGTGCTCGGCTCCTTCCGCGCGTCCATGATCTCGATGAGCCTTGGAAGACCGAGCGTGACGTTGATCTCAGCCACTCCTGCATAGTGGAAAGTACGCATGGTCATCTGGGTGCCTGGCTCCCCAATTGACTGGGCAGCAATAATACCAACCGCCTCGCATGCCTCGATGCGGGTACTCAAGTATTCTTTAATAACCCGCTCGAGGATCGTGGCAAACTGTTCTTTTGTGATATCGCGGTTTTCAATGAAGGATCGTAGTTGCTGTTTGGTCTTTACCGGGAGATCAGCACTCTCTAACTGCTCAATAAATTCGGGTCGCATCTCACACCTCCTCTTTTAAGATGCTCTCTACGATTCCTTTCACATCGACAGGATCACCAAAACTGCTTTTCATGGGATCTGTACCATCTTCACCATAACGGAACTGGATGATTCGTCCCCCCGTTGACCGGACAGTTCCGTCATACCCTACCTTGAGATCCTGGAGTGCATTGATCATCCTGCGCTGCAGATACCCGCTCTGGGATGTCCTGACCGCAGTGTCCACAAGACCCTCGCGACCACCAATGGCATGGAAGAAGAATTCGGTGGGGTTCAGGCCTGACTTGTAACTATGCGTAATGAAGCCATGGGCATCTGACCCGCGATCTCCCTTTTTATAATGGGGAAGCGTGCGGTCGTCATACCCTCGCATGATACGCTCTCCACGGACAGACTGCTGCCCGACACAACCTGCCATCTGTGTGAGGTTCAGCATGGATCCCCTTGCCCCGGAGACTGCCATGACGACTGCGCTGTTGCCGAGACCGAGATGCCTGCCTGCGATCTCACCGGTGCGGTCACGGGCTTTCCCGAGAACCTGCATGATCTGCATCTCGAGAGTCTCTTCAGGGGTTCTACCGGGCATTGCCTCGAGCTGCCCGTCCTCATATATCTTGATACGGCGCTGGACATCATTGACCGCACTGGTGAGCACTTCGTCGATCTGCCCGTATTCGGTCTTTGAGAGATCTTCGTCATCGATTCCGAAAGAGAACCCGTACATCATGATGGCACGAATCGAGAGGTGCGTAATGTCGTCGATGAACTCCGCCGCTCTCTTCATCCCGTACTGCCGGATGATACGGTTCACGATCTGACCATCAAAAGCCCCTATAGCCTTCTTGTCAATGGTCCCCGATTCAAGCCTCCCGTCAATGATCCGGACATAGGCATCGCGTTCACATGTCTCCCTCTTGCAGGTCTCGCAATTCTGGCAGGAACTCGCCCGGAACACCATGTTCATCTCCTTGGGAAGAATCTCAGAGAAGACCTGCTTATTGCTCCAGTATTTCACCCCATTTTCCTCTTTACCGGGCTCCGGGAGGTGTTGGATGTCAATATGTTTCAGGAGATAGAGGGTCTCTTCCTTGGTGTGCCACTGAAGCTGGTTCGTGAGCATGAAGATGCCAGAGACGTGATCATGGATCCCCCCAATGATGGGCCCTCCGAATCTTGGCGAAAGGATGTTCTCCTCCACTGCCACGAGAATGGCAGCTTCGGCCCTCGCTTCCTCAGTCTGGGGAATGTGGAGGTTCATCTCATCGCCGTCAAAATCCGCGTTGTATGGTGGGCAGACGGCGGGATTCAGCCTGAAAGTCCGGCCGTCCATCACTTTTACCCGGTGGGCCATGATGCTCATCCGGTGAAGGGAGGGTTGCCGGTTGAAGAGGACGATGTCGCCATCCCGGATCTGCCGCTCGACGGTCCAGCCTGGCTCAATCATCTCGACTACTGTCTCAAGGTTCCCTTCGGCAAGACGGATACGTCTCTTGTCAGGCCGGATCACATAGTTTGCTCCGCATGGCTGGGTGAGGCTCGATCTGAACGGGCCATACCTCACCATCTGCTTCAGTTCTTCGATATTGAACGGATTTGCCTGGACCGGGATGGTCATCTCATTGGCAACAGCCAGCGGTATGCCAACCTCAATTACGCTCAGGTTGGGATCCGGCGAGATGACCGTTCTTGCAGAGAAATTAACCCTCTTCCCTGACAGCGACCCCCTGAATCTTCCATCCTTGCCTTTCAGCCTCTGTGAGAGCGTCTTGAGTGGCCGTCCGCTCCGGTGCCTCGCGGGAGGACACCCTGCTACCTCGTTGTCAAGGTACGTAGTGACGTGATACTGCAGGAGTTCCCAGAGATCCTCGATGATTAGTTGTGGTGCTCCGGCATCCTGGTTCTCTTTAAAGCGCTGGTTGATCCTGATGATATCCACAAGCTTATGGGTGAGGTCGTCTTCGGATCTCTGCCCGTTCTCAAGGATGATGGATGGGCGCATCGTGACAGGAGGCACAGGGAGTACCGTGAGCACGGTCCACTCCGGCCGTGCCACATCGGGGTTGATCCCCAGGTGGCGCAGGTCCTCATCAGGGATCTTTTCGAGGCGGGCTCGTATATCAGCAGGAGTTAGCTTGTGCTCGATCTTCTTGCCATCATCAACGAAGATCTCGGAGAACGTGGTGGGTTTTTCAAAGTTGATCTTGAGCTGCTGTTCACCACAGTGCGGGCACAGCCTCTCTTTTTTGATGTCTTTTTCAGAGAGAACATCTCCGGTGAGATCATCTTCTGTGCCCACTACTTTCTCTATCTCTTCAGGGGAGAGGAGGAGGCGGCTGCAGCTCCGGCAGGTTACGCGGAGGAGCTTCCGGATTAACCGGGTATACCCGACGTGGATAACAGGCTTTGCGAGCTCGATGTGGCCGAAATGCCCGGGGCATTCGCTGGCCTTCTGGTCGCAGGTCTTGCACCGCAGGCCCGGGTCAATCACCCCGAGATTCAGATCCATCAGACCCTGGGGATACGGGAAGCCGTCATCGTCATACGTATCTGCCCATATGATCTTTCGCACGCTCATGGTCCGAATCTCCTTTGGGGAAAGGAGTCCGAATTCGATCTTTCCTATTCTCTTTGGGCTGGGCATGACACTACCTCCTACACCACGTCCTCGAGTTTGAGTCTCGGGGCTATACCCATGCTCTTCATCTCGTCAAGCAGGAGCTTGAAGGCGTACGACATCTCGACCGGGTAGATGTCCGTCTCGCCGCCGCATGCAAGGCACCGGGTGGTATTCGCTTTCCGGTCAAGCATGGCCACCATTCCGCAGTGGGCGCAGACGTACTCCTGGACCTTGTCGGATTCGTCGAGGAGTCGCTCCTTTAACGCCATGGCCGCGCCATGACCGATCATCACGTCGCGTTCCATCTCTCCGAACCGGAGACCGCCTTCCCTGGCCCGTCCTTCTGTTGGCTGGCGGGTGAGCACCTGAACCGGACCCCTCGATCGGGCATGCATCTTTGATGAGACCATGTGGTAGAGCTTCTGGTAATAAATTACACCCATGTAGATATCAGCAGAGAAGCGTTTCCCGGTGATGCCATCATACATCACCTCTCGCCCGGTGTGTGCAAATCCCTGGCGTTTCAGCGACGCACGGAGATCTTCTTCCCTCTCACCGGAGAACGCGGTCCCATTGACTCTCCTGCCTTCAAGCGATCCCACCTTTCCGCCAATCATCTCGAGCATGTGACCAATTGTCATCCGGCTCGGGATTGCGTGGGGATTGATGACAAGATCAGGGGTGAGGCCTGACGCTGTGTAGGGCATATCCTCCTGTGGTGTGATAAGCCCTATGACCCCTTTCTGCCCGTGCCGGGAGGCGAACTTGTCACCCACCTCGGGGACCCTCAGATCCCTTGTCTTGACCTTCACGAGTCTTGAACTGTTCTCACCCTCAGTGATGATCACGGTGTCCACGATCCCACGCTCGTTACTCCGCATGGTAACCGAAGTGTCCCTTCGCTTCTCGACGGTGATGAGGTCGCTTGTGGGTTCCTCGAGAAAACGGGGCGGGGATGTCTTCCCAATCAGGACATCTTTCTCATTGACCACGGTCTCGGGATTGATGACACCATCGTCATCCAGATTTTTGTAACTCTCTGCGCCATGAGCACCCGTGACTTCTTCGTCAGGGATCTCTATGCGGTCGAGCTGGCCTCCGGGATATCTTCTCTCTTCCCCTTCGTACGTGCGGAAGAAATGGGACCGGCCAAGGCCCCTGTCGATAGAAGCCTTGTTGAAGATTAAAGCGTCTTCAATATTGTATCCCTCGAATGAGAGGATGGCTACAACGAAGTTTTGTCCTGCAGGCCTGTCATCAGAACCGATGAGATCTGATGTCTGGGTATGGACCAGGGGTTTTTGTATATAATGAAGCAGATGGCCGCGGGTGTCGGGGCGGATCTTCATGTTTGCTGCCCCGAATCCGAGAGCCTGTTTCACCATCCCTGCACCCATCGTAACCCTAGGACTAGCGTTGTGCTCCGGGAAAGGAACATGGGCTGCACCGATGCCGAGGATAAGGGAAGGATCTATCTCCATGTGGGTATGAGCCGATGTAGCATCAGCAGGGTTGATTGCAATGAAGAGGTCCTCCTCCTCTTCCGCGTCGATCATTTCAATGAATCCCTTGTTCACGAAGGTTGCAAACTCTATCTCCTTCTTTCTGAGCTTTTCGATGTCCTCGTCGGTAATGAGCGGTTTTCCTTGGTTGAGCACAATCAGAGGCCGTCTTGCCCTACCCCGGTCGGTATGGATGATCACATCGTTGTTGAACTCTTTGTGGGAGATGTTCACTTCCGCAGAAATTACTCCCTGCCGGCGCATGGCACGAACCTGTGCGACCATGGATTTGGGGTCGTCCACGAGCCCGATGAGTGCGCCATCTACAAACACCCTTGCCTTCTTCATCTCACATCCCCCTTTATGTGCTCCACGCCAAGCGTGTAGAGGATCCGCACCACTTCTTCCTCGTCATGGACACCCCGGCTTATCTCAACCATCTGGGCAAAGTTCTTCACCAGGCCACAGTTCGGACCCTCAGGGGTCTCGCTCGGACATATTCGTCCCCACTGGGTCGGATGAAGGTCACGTGCCTCGAAATGAGGCTGGGATCGTGAGAGAGGGGAGATGACCCTGCGGAGGTGAGAGAGCACACTCATGTGGTCCACACGGTCCAGCAGTTGCGAAACCCCGGTCCTTCCACCAACCCAGTTCCCTGTTGCCAGAGGGTGAAGGAGTCGTTCAGTAAGCACATCTGCACGGACCGCGGTTCCTATCGAGAGATCGCGATGCCGCATGCTCGCCCTCTCCAGCTGATACTTGATATCACGGGTAAGCCGGTTGAGGGAGATCCGGAAGAGATCCTCCATCAAATCGCCGGCCAGCTTCAGCCGCTTGTTTGAATAGTGGTCCTTGTCATCGATGCGCCGCTTGGAGAGGACCAGATCGAAGCACGCCTCTGCCATGCGGCCGAGGAAGTGTGCTTTGGCAAGCCGGACCTCGGCAACTGCCTCCAGGTATCCCTCATCACCTTCTTTCAGGTTGGTCGGCATGAGGTAGTTGAGGTGCGGGAGAAGGTAATTGTCCAGCACGAACTCGGCACGTTTTCTCTGGTAATCCTTGGTCTGGTTGGGTGCAAGTTTTTTACCAACATACATGACCCCGGCTTCCACGCTGTCACAGTCACTCTCCTCGAGGTTCTGCATCATGTAGGTCAGGATATCCTCATCAATTGAGACCGCGCTCACGATGTCATGATCACTCGTCATTCCAAGCGACCGCATAAGGTCGACGAACTTGAGGTGGCCTGCAACCGAGGGGAAAGAGACCTCGAGAAGGTTCTTCCGGTTCCTCTCAACGACTACGAGCGCCCTGTATCCCCTATACTGGGAGAACACTTTTGCGACGTAAATTCTCTCGTTGTAGCGCTCCGTGTATTCTGTCATAATCTTGTTCGAGGCGAGGTCCTCGAGGGTCATCAAGACCCGCTCTGTCCCGTTGACTATGAAATAACCACCTGGATCAAGGGGATCCTCCCCATGACCGATCCTCTCCTCACGGCTCATCCCATGCAGGTTGCAGGCTGCTGAACCAACCATGATTGGCAATTGTCCGATAGTGGTGACGACAGGTTCCTGCCGGTCCCCACCCTGAACAAGAGTCAGTTCAAGCTGGATTGGGGCTGCATAGGTGAGATTGCGGAGTCTCGCCTCGCTCGGGAACAGATCACCCTGTGATCCATCAGCCTCCCTGACAAGGGGTTTCTTAACCTCAACCTTTCCAAGTTCCACCCATACGGGATCATTGCTCCTCCCTCTGATCTCGATATCGGTCTCAATTACGCGCTGTTCATTGACAACCTTCTGCAGATTCTGGAGGAGAAAATTGTTGAAGGAATCGAGCTGGTGACGCGCGACATGCTCCTGGGAAAAATATGCTTTTGATAGTACGCTTCTGTTAATCAGAACGATCAACCCCGCCTGATTTATTTTTTCGGCCTTTTAATGACCAGTCGGTACGATTCGGCCCTTCCGGCCGTATGGGACATCCGGACAATGCGGATGACTTCCCCTACTTTGGCTCCGATTACCTTCACAGCAGGATCGTCA
Organism: Methanolinea sp. UBA275; assembly: GCA_002506105.1. GTDB lineage: Archaea > Halobacteriota > Methanomicrobia > Methanomicrobiales > Methanospirillaceae > Methanolinea_A. The sequence goes on from DAWU01000035.1 coordinate 19,861, forward strand.
TGGTAGATTTTTGGCAGCTGTTCGCTGGATATAGAGTAGAGAGAAAAGAGTTGCTGGACTTCATCTTCGCTCATAATCTGGTGATCCGGAACCATCACATGGTCCAGTACATTTAACTTAATACTCAACCCAAACCCCCGTCCTTAGGATGTTCGATTGCTCGCAGGGACATCACCGGTAACACCGCTGGCTGTGACCGCGGCAGCGGGCCCGGAGGGATTTGAACCCCCGACCACCTGGTTAAAAGCCAGGCGCTCTACCTAACTGAGCTACGAGCCCATCGTCTTTTAACACACAGCATTATTACAATGCGGGAATACCATATAAATATATTTACCTTTTTTCCTGTTTCATGCATCTCGTAATGTCAGGATACTCCAGACATAACCGGCATCTACTGTTCTGAGATATGTTTCTCAAAACCTATATTAATGTGAAACTCCGAAATACTTGGCTTTATCTCCCTTTCAATCCCGGGTCTCTTCCCTTTAAGGGCTTTCTCGATGGCAGTGAGCAGCTGCCCTGTATTAATAGGTTTTGATAAAATCTCCGATACATCAAGCCGTACCCTGCTGGCCTCTTCAGAGAGGGTTTTCCGTGCTGAAAAGATGATCACCGGGATGTGTGCAGACCGCGGATTTCTCCTTGCCCTCTCAAGAGTCTCCCATCCATCGATTGGTTCCATGGATATGTCGAGAAGGATGAGGTCAGGGATAGTGTTCTCAAGGATGGCGAGTGCCTCCTCACCGCCATATGCAACAACAATTGTATATCCCTTCTTCCGGAGGATGGCTTTCAGGCCGTCGACTATGAACTTATTGTCATCCACCAGCAGTATAGTATCTTCCATACCCTCTCGCCACCTGTATCTGGATTGATCAACAATACCATCGCTAGGCAATATGTGTTGTGTGAGTGGTCCTTCTCATGATCGGGTATATTTTTTAACCACAAAGGTTATATAAATGTTAATAGGATGACCCGACTTTCCGCGTGGCTGGGACCGCATTCACCACATTCCTGCCCCGAGCCCGCCCTGGCACTGAATGCTACCAGGCATCTCTCAAGACTGGAGCGTTCCAAGCTTTTTTCCAAGGATCTTGAAAAGATGCGAACCGCAGAAGGTCGATGGTACGAAGCAATAATCTACGAGATGTTTATTGAGATATCTGCAAAATCAGAGGCCATCCGTTTTTTAGCACTTAAGGGTGCCGATGCCCCCCGCGGGGGGAGGAGTGCACAACTCGGGCAGAACGGGATATTCTATTCGAGATCTGGGGATATCACCATTCGAGGAAATGGCCAGGATCTTGCCGAGTTCGATCTCCTGATGGTAGATAGTGACAACCACATCATTTTTACTGAGGTCATCACCTCCCCCTCAGATCTCAAGGAGTTCGAGGTTGAGATCGAATACAAGCGAAGACTTCTTGGATACCTGTTTGACCAGCCGTATGTTCCATTCATGATGGTCGCGTCATTCAGTGTCTCAAACTACACCGCAGGAAGGAGGATCCTCAAAAACCCCCACACGCTCTATTTTCAGACGGCATCGTGTGAGGAGATCAAATCCCATCTGAACGGATCACAGGGTCCGTCCCATGGTTGGAAATCCAGGCCTCCCAATCAAAAGATGGTAAGGGCTTCGGGCTTCACGTTCAGGAGGGCGTTTGATTACCAGAAATTCCATAACTGGGAGAGGGACTGGGTCTTTTCCAATGTCTCCAACGAGGTAGATGTGAAGAGTGCGGAAAATCCCCATGATACATCCATTCTTGTGAAGAAGATCCTGTATGGCAGTCTTTTTCCTTCTGCGATCCGCAAAGTGTGCCAGGAATATGAGTTCTCGATAAAGGGTAAAAAGATAGGTTTTGACGACATCCAGAGGCAGTTCTCAAAAGTGGTCCTTGCAACGGATCTTCCCGGATACGAACCGCTTATTTACCTTCGATCCAATCAGAAGAAGGAGTATCTCAAAATGATCCAGGATCGGGATGGTAATTTCAAGTTTGAGAGGTTCACCCCTTCCAGGGTCGGATTCTTTCTCTGGCTCGAATCGCTGAATCCTTCACTCGGATCGCGTATCACCTCGAAGATCCTCGAGGCTTTTTCACCACGATAACCCCTCGAGATCGGGGCTGACACTTCGCTAAAAATAATAAAAGAATTGGGATGTCATCCAGCATTAATCAAGGAGCACGGTGAGTGCTTCATCCGCGTATGCATCCATGACATATGGAATCCCTGATATTCGGGAGGCTTCTTCGGTGAGGGCCATGATATCATTCCGGGATACCGATTTCAGGGTAAAGTTCCTGTTTCCTGCCATAATCTGCTGAAGCCCGATCTTGAATTTTTGAGCGTATGTGTATATCCCGATTGCACCCATCGGGATCTCCTTGAACCTACCTCCGAATTTTTCTTTGAGCTCTTCCCAGGTTACGAATATCTCTTCAGGGACAGTCCCGTACTTTGAGATCGTTTTCGGGAGCTCCCCGTCCTTGATCCATTTCTCGATGTTCTTGCCGACCATTCCCGGGATCATCAGGCCGCGGCCCATACACACTGCCTTGAAGTGAGGGCTCCCCATTGCGATTGCCTTGAACACATTCGGTTCGTCAGAGAACCCTCCCGCCATCGCAAGGTCAGGGACCCTGAGTCCCCTCTTTTTAAGGAGTTCGGCGTATTCAATTGCGAGGGACTGCAGATAGAATGTCGGGATACCCCATTCGTTCATCATCGGCCAGGGACTCATCCCGGTTCCTCCAGGAGCGCCGTCAATAGTGAGGAGATCGATCTTCGCCTCGGAGCCGTACCGGATTGCCATAGCCAGTTCAACTGCGGAGTATGCCCCTGTTTTTAAGGTAACTCTCTTGAATCCGACATCTCTCAGCCGATCGACTTCCTCAAGAAAACCCTCTTTTGAAATGAATCCCAGGCGCGAATGGCGTTCGAATTCCTTGATGGCTCCCTGCTTAAAGGCGGCCTGTATGTCCGGCCGGGTGGGATCAGGAAGGACGATGTAGCCTCTCTTCTTGAGTTCGATCGCACGGTCCAATGCCTTGACCTTGATCTCCCCCCCGATACACTTCGCTCCCTGGCCCCATTTCAGTTCAATGGTATCGAGGTTATGCTTGGAAGACACGTACTCGGCTGTGCCAAGCCTCGTATCTTCAACATTCATCTGGACAAGCATCTCACCATAGCCGTCATAGAATTTTTTGTACACTTCGATCCGGCGATCCATTTCTGGTGATTTTTTCACCTTGCCCTTATTGTCGAGGACCAGCTGCGGATCCACCCCGCAGACATTTTCTCCGCATACAATCGTGATACCTGATATCGCTGCGCCGATAGCAAAATGCTCCCAGTTTATGCGGGCAATATCAGTGGAACCAAGCGCACCGGTGAAGATGGGAAGACGCATCTTCACTTTTTTATCCCACCCATACTCGGTCTCGGTATTCACTGAATAGAATACGGCACTGTCCGGGCCAATTTCGGTCCCTTCCGGAAGACCACGGGCCCCCATGGCATAACCCTGGATATTCAGGTGTGAGTAGTCCACCGGGTAATTCTTATCTGCACCTGCAGTAATCTCCCCGAATGGACCCGGGTAGAGGACTTCCCTCCCCCTGAACGAGGATAACCAAATCTCACAACTTCCCTTACACCCGTCCATACAGCGGGTACAGATTCCTGAAACAGGTGCCACATCTCGGGAACGATTCACAGTGCCCGTTGCTTCATTCGCATTCGGCTGTCGAAGGTTCATTATACTCTCCTTGTGCTCTGGTGGAACTTCTAAAATATCAAAGTTTGTCTGGGCATGGAACCCCAAACTGACCATAGTTTTATATTTTAAATGTTTATAAGCGCTTGCCTTCCTTCCCTAAATATATCTTTTGGTTATCCTTGACTGGACAGCCCAGGATCCGGCCAGGTGTGCGAGGGGTTCCCTTTTGCATACATCCCAGACCCGGGGATTCATTCAACAAGCGGGACGAGCGTGTACCGGGAGTTCCCAAGCCCGATTTCCTCTCCATATTGTATCTGCCTATAACTGTCAGAATTGTTCCACACCCCTTTGAATTTATCCTGGCCTTTTCCGAAGTTCCCATGAAGGTGCGAGGTTCGGTTTCCTTCTTCGGCATTCACAAGGTCGTAACTCGCAGCATCGATCGCGACCGGATCAAAGGATGCAAGGATTCCGATATCCGGAACGATTGATACATCACTCCAGGGGACACAATCACAATCAGGGGTGATACGCAGGAGAAAATTCATGTACCCCGTTTTCTTCTCCTTTCCCTTCACGGCACCGTATGCATATTCCACCATCCTCTCGATGAACTCTGGAATCTCCGTCTCCCAGTTTACATCAATAGCATACGAAGGGCATGCTTTCATGCATTCAAAGCATCCGACACACCTGCGGTGATTGATCCTGGACTTTTTACCTTCCGGCGTCATGACAAGAGAGATTGCGTCCCCTGGGCAGATGGAAACACACTTCCCACATCCTGTGCAGTGTGCCGCAATTTGGATTGGACGGGCGCTGTGCTGGGCCTGCTTTCCTGCCGGGGGTGCACACCCCATGGCAAGGTTCTTAATAGCACCCCCGAATCCTGCGGTGTCGTGTCCCTTGAAATGAGAGAGGACTATCATCGCATCCGAGTCTGCAATATCCCCGGATATGGTCACATTCGGAAAGTGTGGAGTCCCTGCTTCCACAGTCCTCCGGTTACCTCCCCTGACGCCGTCAGCAATTATCAGGGGTGCCCCGACAACAGCATACGCAAATCCGTGTTCGATCGCGATCCTTAAATGATCGACTGCATTGCTCCGGCTTCCTCTGTAAAGCGTATTTGAATCTGTGAGAAACGGCTTTCCTCCGGCCTGGCGTACACGATCGACCACCTGTCTCACATATACAGGATTAATATAGGATTCGTTTCCCCATTCACCGAAGTGCAGTTTTATCGCAGTAAGATCTCCCATGCCAATAATTCCCGGGAATTCTGCCTCGTCAAAAAGACGCTGGATTTTTGTGATAGTGTTCTGTCCGGGATCACGGGCCCTCATGCGTGCGAAATAGACCTTCTCTAGCATCCGTTTCACATACTCCTTTCCCTCATTGATCAGGTGTGAGGGGACGCTTCCTTATAGGATTATCCACATGGGTAGAGCGATATGGAGAGTGTCGCGGGTGGAATCAAGCCGGGGGTGTCAAAAATTCTTCCATGAATGGAATATTACATCGAATTCGCACCAGATATAACCCGGAGGAAATGTGAACACTTCGGGTAGCAGGCACACTGAAATGAGAGAATCTAAAAAAAATGGGGGGATTATTGTCTCTTGCCGAGCTCGTGGTCAAGCCAGAAGAGGTGGCCGACAATGTCACCCATCATTTTTATCTGGGCCTGGATTTCACTGGCATTCGCTTCTTCTTCAACCTGTTCTTTCACGAACCATCCCAGGAAATTCTGCGTCGCATAATCCTTCTCCTTGATCGAGAGGTCAATGAGGCTGTTGATCAACCCGGTCACCTTCTTCTCATGCTCGTAGACCTGGTCAAACACCTCTCCGACGGACTTCCATCCGGTTTTGGGGCCGTCGATCTTTGCCAGTTTGACTGTCCCACCCGTTTCGATGATGTAGTCAAAAAACTTCATCCCGTGTGCCTTCTCCTCTTCAGCCTGCATCCGGAGCCATTTGGCGAATCCTTTCATGGGTATTGACTCGCAATACGCAGACATGGAAAGATAGAGGTACGACGAGTAGAGTTCTGCATTCAGCTGCTTGTTCAGAGCATCTTCAACACTTTTTTTCAGCAATGAAATTCCTCCTTATGATGCAGGTATTTTCCCAGGCGGGCATTAATGGTTTTGTTCCTGCCATGGTTATTGGAACTTAATTCTTAAACGGGTGAGTAGTGTAAGAACAAATAATGACTACAACCTTCTTTTCCTCGATCAAACCAGGCATTTCAGAATTCGCTTCCCTTCATCCAGGATCTGGTAGATGCGGGTAGAGAATCCGGGTGTGTTTGAGTAACTGGAAAGAAATGGGTAGTTACTCAACCACAACCCTTGCGCTGCTGTCGAATGGATTGGTACGCATTGCAAGAGAGGAGAGATAGGGATAATTGGCATGGAGATGTTTCATGTAGGAAAGCCATTCCAGTGAGAGAATCCTGTATATCCTTTCAATATCCTTCTGAAGGTGCCTGCAGTCGTTTTCCGGGAGACCGGATATACATCCCCGCCTTGTCACTTCTTCCGTAAAATGGAACACCGCCCGCAAGAGTTCGGTAAATGACTGGTGTTCCAGGAGCATGGGATTTTCGAGGAGCCGAAGCAGAAAATCACGCTTTTCCTTGAGAAACGATCTCATCTCCTCAACATTGATCTGTGAATAGTCGATCTGGAAGTCGTATTCTTTCATGACGAGTTCTACTCTGAGGAAATCCTGGTCCTTCCATGTCCCGGTCACCCGCAGGGTGTCCTCGAGAGTTGCAATATTTTTATCCGCATGGGCAATGGTCTTTAGAAGGTCCGTCCCGGCTTCAGAGAAGAACGTTCCGATTACCATGTTCATCTTTTCCAATCGTTCTTTCCGTGCTCGAACGCTCAGCAGTTCGTTGAGGACCAGGGTAACAAGAAGCACATTGATGGGAAGAAAACCCAGTGCATTAAAGACATAATAGTATGTGTTCTCCGGATCACCCAGTATACAAAATTTGAGGAAATAAATCACGAAGGAGCTGACGAGAAGGATGATACCAAGCTTCAATTGCCAGGAATATTTACTCATGGTGTCACTCTTCCATGGATGCTTATCGTTCTGACAGGAAATATATACCGGACTTTTTCATTGCCTCCCTGTTGCCCGTGTGAGTGCCTCGACATTGCTCCGGGTGAAAAATCCGTCGAATCCTTCATACCGGCGGATATATTCGTTCACGATCAGGGTATGAGGTGAGGGTGAGGAGAATGTCTGCTTGAGCCCCTCATCCGGGGATCCCACAAGATCAACGAGGAATTCCATGCCATGAACTTTGAGTTCATGAAAGACCGTGTCGATCTCTTCAGTTCGGAAAGCCATGTGGTGTACCCGCGTTCCGTAGTTGTGGATGAACATCTCGGTGGGTCCGGATTCTGCATCCGCCCGATATGGAGTAATTCCCGAGGTAAAGACCATGGCAAAATCATCTCTGCTCAGTCGGGCCACACTCGTGATCGAGTTGAGAGACTTTACAAAGACCGCAAAGTCAAAATGGTATCCTGTGAGGGAAAGGAATTCGATGATTGCATCGTTCCTCTCAGCAGCCCTCACTCTCGTTGCGGTATGATCCAGACCATGTATGTGTGAAAGATGTGGATACTCAGGTTTCGTGAGAGTATGTGGAACATTACCCGACATGGCGTTATACGACCTATGCCCGGATCCTTTCCATTCGATAAATCCAAGAGAATTACCAGTAAACCGGGAGGGGTATGTCTGGATGAACCGGTATCCTGGATAATCAAGAACGGTATCTGACATGAAGCGCACGCCCCTGTCACGCTGGATATCAACGTATTTCTCGATATCCCTGATCATGAAGACAAAGGTTTCAAGCCGGGTGTTAGGAAGAGCCTGGGTCTTCCCTGCCTGGTTGAAAGGAATAAATGGGTTTATCCCTGAAATCCTGGAACGGAGAAGTAAATCCGGAGAATCGCTGGTGCCAAGCACAAACGTGGAAAAAGCAGAATTGATATAATGTTCATTGATCCGAAAGCCGGTATATCCTATGAGTTCCCTGACTGCAGGTTCGAGCCTCTCCGGCTCGGTGTTGATGATCACCGCATCGAGACCTCCAACCAGCCCTTCGATCCCGGCACTCTTCCTTTCCTCCATCACGGGTGGAAGTCTCCGTGCGAGATCCTCCTCCTGCCAGTGCATGAAGCGAACGTCAGGGGTTTTCGGGGGTTGTGCATTCAGCTCCGGTCTCATCATTCCGCGGCTCTCCTTTCTGAAGAACACTGTAGGGTAAGGACAAATATATGTTCTGAACGGGGTCGATGAAAAATGGAAGATACTGGATGCCGGTCTGAGAAGAGCCGGAAGATCCGGATCAGGGCATAGTTACTGTAAATATTTTTCCGGGTCGGAATCGAACTTTTTCTTGCATCCGGGAGCACAGAAATAATAGGTCTTTCCCTTATACTGGCTCGTGAACTTCGCGGTCTTTTCATCAACAGTCATCTTACAAATGGGATCGATCGCCATGGTATCACACCTGGATTGATTGATATCGTTTTGCGGGAGGCATATACCTTTTCAGGGAAAGAGAGAGTGCGACAACCGTCACCGAACTCAGTGCCATTGCAAGTGCGGCAAGTTCCGGACGAAGCGTATACCCCCAAATAGGATAGAGTATCCCCGCAGCTATCGGGATCAGGGCCGCGTTATATGCAAAAGCCCAGAAGATATTCTGCCGAATACGTGACATCACTTTTCGCGCAAGCTGGAGTGCAGCCACCGAATCAAGGAGATCGTCCCTGATAAGAACGATATCGCCGCTCTCGATGGCAACGTCTGTCCCGCTGCCGATGGCGATGCCCACATCCGCCCTCGCAAGTGCAGGGGCATCATTGATCCCATCACCAACAAAGGCCACTACGTTCCCAGAATTCTGGAGTCTCTGAACCTCCTCTGATTTCTGGCCCGGCAGGACTTCCGCAATCACCTTTTCGATTCCCAGTGTAGTTCCTACCATTTCAGCCGTCCGCCGGTTATCTCCTGTAATCATGGCCACCTTCATCCCCATCTCCTTTAATGCATCAATCGCAGAGCCACTCGTTGGTTTCAGCGTATCGGCAATCCCCATCATCCCTGCAAGTTCCCCGCCCACCGCGACAAGGATAACTGTTTTTCCATCCCCTTCCAGACTCTGCATCGCAGATTCTGCATTGTTGGGGATATGTATCCCCTGCTCATTGAGGAATGTGCGGTTCCCTATAAAGACTGCCTCTCCAAGAATCCTGGCCGATACACCCTTTCCACCGTGAGTATCGAACCCTTCTGCAGAAGCAGCCGCAACACCTTCATCCCTCGCTTTCTTCACGACGGCTTCAGCAAGGGGATGCTGGGAATTTTTTTCAACGGCTGCGGCAATTCCCAGCAGGGTTGTTGCTGAAAGTTCGTAGGGGATTACATCAGTGACCGAGGGTTCGCCTCTCGTGAGGGTCCCCGTCTTGTCAAACACTACCATATTGACTCTGTCGGCAACCTCAAGCGCTTCACCGTTTCGAATCAACACACCAAGTTCAGCACCCCTCCCCACTCCAACCGTAACCGCAGTCGGAGTGGCGAGACCAAGCGCACAGGGGCAGGCAACAACAAGAATCGATACAAAGGTGGTGAGTGCAAACAGGAGCGTTGATCCCAGGATCAGGTACCAGACGAGGAACGAGAGTATGGCAAGAGAAAGAACGCTTGGAATAAAATAGCTGACCGCAACATCAGCAATCCTCTGGACAGGCGGTTTTGAGCCCTGTGCATCCTCCACGAGGCGAATGATCTGGGCAAGAACGGTATCCTTCCCTACCTTTTCAGCGTTAAACGAGAGAACACTGTTTGTGTTCAAGGTACCGGCAACGACCGCCGAGTTTTTTACCTTGAGAACCGGGACCGGTTCACCCGTGATCATGGATTCGTCAACGTAACTCTCCCCCTCGGTCACCCTGCCATCAACCGCAATCTTTCCTCCGGGCCTGACCCGGATGATATCGCCGACGCGGACGTCCTCAACAGGGACTTCACGCTCCTCATCTCCCACCACGAGTAATGCAGTGCCGGGACGCAGACCGACCAGTGCTTTTATAGCTGCAGAGGTTCGCCCTTTTGCCCTTGTCTCGAGGTACCTCCCGAGCATGAGGAATGCGGCCAGCATGATGGCAGTGTCGTAAAACATGAACTCATGAGTAAGGATGATGCCAAGGGTACCGAGCACGCTTGATACATAGGCAACTCCGGTTCCCATGGCATACATGACGTCCATGTTGAGCGTCCTGTTCTTCAGGGCCATCCGGGCGGCCCGGAAAATGGGGTAGGTCACATATATGAACACGGGAGTGGATACGACCAGCATAAGGAGAGACAGTGCATGCATGCTGATCGGGAGCGGGATATACATGAGGAGGAAGAGAGGGATACTCACGCCAAACCCGATCGCGAACCGGCGGAATTTATCGTCGAGGTCACGCTGCCTGGCCTTCTCCTCTGCTTCGGTACTCAGCTGGTCAGCGAGTCCAAGGTACTGGTATCCCGCATCCTCGATCACCTTTCTCATATCATCGAGGGTGGAGAGTGAGGAATTGTAGGACACATATGCCTTCTCGGTTGCAAGGTTCACCTGTGCATCCAGCACTCCCGGCAATCCTTTTAACGCGGTCTCGATAGTCTCGACGCAGGTTGCGCAGACCATCCCCCCTACCTTTAATGTAGCTTCCTCGTGGTGCACTTCATAGCCCGCTTCACGTACTGCGTGTTCCAGATCGGCAAGTGTTGTGGTACGTGCATCATATACGACACGGGCTGTGTCTGTTCCAAAATTGACTTCTGCAGTGTCCGCCTTACCTGAACCTGCAAGGGATTGTTCAATATTGGCAGCGCAGGTGGCGCAATGCATTCCCGATATCTTCAGTTCCACACGTCTCTTTTCAGGTTCGTTCAAGGAATCACCAGGGGAGCGGTTTTTCTAACCCCTCACCTTACTGGCATATATCAAGCACCGGAGTTAATCAAAGTAATTCCCTGGGAGAATGTGTCCTGTCTTACGTAAGCGAGAGGAATAGCCAGTACACCAGGCAATTCACGATTGTTAAGGGTAGCCCCACCCTGAAGAAATCCCAGAACGTGAGGGTATACCCTTTTTTTTCAGCGTTCTGGATGATGATGACATTACTCGCGGCACCAAGGATGGTGAGATTGCCTGCTATCGTGCTCCCTGCGGCGAGTGCCATTACTCCTTCGAGAGGCATTCCCTGGTGGGCAATGAGTGGCTGGAACAGGGCCACGAATGGCACGTTTGAGATGAACTGGCTCACGGTCACGCTCGCAGCGAGAATTAACGGAATTGACTGGATGGCCGAAAAATCCAGCGCTCCCTGGAAGAAACCTGTCAGGTACACGCTCTGCATCAGGATGAACATGGATACGAAGAACAGGAGGGTCGGCCAGTCAATACCCCTGAGTACCTCTGTCCTTCCCCTGCTGAAAATGAGAATGGGAGCCGACCCTCCAAGTGCAATGAGGGTGAGAGGGATGAGAGCCGACCCTGTACAAACACGCCCGATGATGAGGATCAGGATGATTGCCAGGGAGACCCGGCAGAGATCGGCGAGCTTCCTGTCGGTGATCAGATCCCGCGGCATGTCGAACCTGCATTCCCCCTTCTCTATGGGATTGAGCCATTTGAGGAGAAAGAACGCGGCAAACAGGTTGATCAGAGTTGGAATTCCCAGATAGGTAAGAAATGAAAAAAATGGCTGGGGTAACCCGCCGTATGTGGCGATCAGGAGGTTCTGGGGGTTGCCTATCGGGCTCATCACGCTTCCAATGGTTACCGCAAAGCAGAGGGCAAGAAGGGACGTTTTCGGAGAGATGTCGAACCGGCATGCATATGCTATGACCAGCGGGGTGCCGATGATAGCCAGGGTATCATTCATAAGGAGAGCCGAGAAAAGTCCCATCCCTACAAGGACAAGGAGAATGAACTGGTCCCGCGTATGTGCCAGACGGAAGAGCCTGTCGGCGAGTGTTGGGAGATATCCGCTCCGGTCCATGGCTTCTCCCACCACAAACATACCGAATAAAAAGAGCATCACATCCGGGTTGACTGATCTGCAGGCATCCAGAGGTGTGATCTGCCCAAGGACCAGCACGGCGCACGCTCCACCCAGCATTACCTGCCAGATGCGGAGGCGAAATCGTCCAACCTGGCGTATGGCGATCAGGACGAACACTATTACAAGTATAATTACAGGGACGGGTAACCCGAACAGGGATAAGGCCACTCCGGGTCACCCGGGTTCATTCTTTCTCACCATCCAGTGGAGCAGGACTCCGTGGTCCATCCTCTCCACAGAGTAGAGGGTGAGAGAGGGAAAATACTGCTCCTTCACAAATCCGCGCCCGTCAGAGGGAGTTGGCGCCTCCTCGCCTCCGATTACTATGTTTCCAATGAATGTTATGAATTCGTCAACAATGCCTTTCTCGAAGAATGACCCAATCAGCCTACCTCCTCCCTCAACCATGAGACGCCTGACTCCCATGTCATAAAGATGGGCGAGGAGTGTTTCGAGATCCACCGCGCCATTTCCCGCAGGAATCACGCGAGCGGCTGCAGAGAGAGCCCGGCACCGTTCAGGATCAGCATCCTGGCAGCATCCGATCACCCTCATCCCGGATCCCTTGCGGAGGATGGATGCATCCAGCGGGATCCTCGCCTTGCAGTCCACGACCACCCTTATTGGATGATCTTCCAGCCCCCTTGCCCTCCTCGATGCAATAAGTTCCCCGGATTTCACCGTGAGAGAGGGGTCATCCGCAAGCACCGTCCCGATTCCCACCATGATCGCATCGCATCCTGCTTTCAGCGCATCAACCCTTTTAAAATCCTCTTTCCCGGATATCTTCACCTGTCGGCGTTCGCGGGTCGAGAGTTTTCCATCGGCACTCATCGCGAGGTTCACGATGACATGGGGTCGGTGCATATGGTTCAATGTTTGGAATTCGGGATATATTGAAGGTGACGATACCTGGTCACAGGTGAGCATGACCAGACACACACCTGCATGCCCTTCGCGTTGTTTCACCGATCGCCACAAGTCTGGTGGATTATTATAGGGCTGCGATGGAGACGTGAATATGCATAAAACTACCATGGGATTACCGGGAAAACCCGCATTGCTAATCATTGATATGCAGAATGATTTTGTGAAACCCGGAGGCCCGCTGCCGGTGGCCGGTGCTCAGGATATCATTCCAGCAATCGCAGATATCCTGACGATCTTCAGGAGCGCACGGCTCCCAGTATTCCATATCCTGCGTGTTCACCGGTCTTCCGGTGTTGATGTAGAGATAACAAGGAGAGAGACCTTCAATAATACACCTTTTGCGGTTGAGGGGACGCGTGGAGCAGCTGTTATCCAGGAACTTGCGCCTGAATCTGGGGAGTTCCTTGTGAAAAAGACCCGGATGAGTGCATTTTTCAATACAGACCTGGACCTGATGCTCAGGAGGCTGTGGATCGGTTCACTCTTTATCGCAGGAATCCAGACTCCGAACTGCGTGAGGGCGACGGTCTTTGATGCCATGGCGTATAATTATCATGTCTTCCTTGTCAGGGACGCAGTAGCAGCCAAAAGTATGGAGATCCATCAGGCAAATATCATCGATATGCAGAACATCGGTATTCGCATTGTGGATGCAAAGGATGTGCGAGCCCTGGTGCGATAAGGATCCCGTTTCCTTACATCCCAAGGTGCGCATGGTACCGCAGGCATCCCCATGCTTTCTCCGTTATTCCCGTGCTCCGAGTTCGATTTCTCTCTTGGACTTGTAAAAGAAGAATCCCACGATGGCGAACGTGACGATTGGTGAGATCCAGTTCGGTATATGTGCACCGAAACTGTCCAGTATCATGATAATGCCGAGGAAAAAGATCGAGTACATCGCGCCATTTTTCAGGTACCGGTATTTCTTGATATTCTCGACATTATGGACCGTCAGCTCTCTTACCACTACGGCACCAATCCCATTGCCTAAGATGATGAGGGGTACCGACATGGTAAACGCAAAAGCCCCGAGCACACCATCGATGGAGAAGGTGGCATCGATGACCTCGAGGTAGAAGATCTTGCTGATATCCGACATATCCCCTCCCACCATCTTCTTCTCCTGTTCTTCGGCATTCTGGCGGAATCCATGGACGATGAAGAACGCGGTAGAACCCACTACCGCACCGAATGCCATCATGGGATTGACCTGCAGGGCTTCCCAGACCAGGATGCAGAGGAGTATGGAGACGATGGCAAAGAACCAGACACCCTTCGTGGCGATATACTTCTCCCCACGGACCCCGTAGAACTTCGGCTCCAGGAAGATCCAGTGGAAGAAGAGGAATATAAGGAAGGTTCCGCCACCCATCAGAAGCACGGGGGCAGATTCTTCGATTGCTGCAATTACCGCAGGATCGCTGCTGAAGGTAGCGGTTAGCGCTCCAACCGGACCGAGCGCCGGAGTGGACATCCAGACGATAAGCCAGGGGAGAACCCCGCGGACAATGAAAACCGCGATGAGGAGCCCCCAGAGCAGGAACCATCTTCTCGCCCACTCTTTCATCGTGGCGAGGACCTCTGCATTGATAATGGCGTTATCAATACTGGTGATCGTCTCGAAGAGAATGAGACCTGCGATGATCAGGATGGCAGAGAAAATGTCCATGACTGAGTTACGTCACCACCGTTGTGCATAAATGATAAAATACCTTGTGTCCCCGGTTTTTCTCATAAATGGGAAGCGTGTTCTTTCAACCGGGAAGAATAAACAGGGAAAATACCAAATGGCGGAGCCATGTTCATAGCAAAAAGGGTGAATCAGTTGGAATAGGCTGATTTCCCCAGTTTCGGCTCGAACGCAGAATCTCCCTCAACCCTGATTGCATGTGAGAATTTTGCGAGAGGGATATCCATTGCACAGAGCTCTTCACACTGCCCGCAGTTGATGCATGAGTCTGATATGTGGGCAAACCGGCGCATGTGGAACATTGGGTTCGGCGGGACTTCCCCTGGCTTGACCATGTACTGCTTGCCCTTGAACTTCTCCGCGGCAGGGTAACAGACAGGGCAGTTCTCGATGCAGGAGTAGCACTTGATGCATCGCGATGTCTCCTTCTGGATCGCCCCAAAGAGGTCCTTCGAGAGTGCCTCGAAGTCTCTCTTCCGCCACTTCTCACCGAGCTTGACCATCGCACCTTCGACTTTCCCACGCATCTCGAGTCCCTTCGGATCCGGCGTCTCAGTGTTGAGCGCTCCGTCTTTTGCGGCTCTCGAGAGGAGGTCCGCCCCCTTGTCGCTGCAGACTTCTACGAAGGTTACCTTCCCTGCCTTGTCACCGATGACTCCCCAGTTCCCACACGCAAGATCGGCCTGACGGGGAACCTTGTACACGCATCGGCGGCAGTTGGTCCTCCGGCCATAGCCTGCGTCCTCAAGGTCATCGATCTTGATGCCCTTGTGACCGCCCTCGAACTCGATGATGAACTGGCCCTTGTCGATCTCTTCCTTGTGGACAGTGTCGGGATCCACCTCGAACTTCTCTCTGATCATCTTCCGGGCTGAGACCGGGCTGACAGTGCCTCCGCAGTTGACCCCTATGAGGAGAAGGTTGTTCAGGTCGACCTTTTTCCGCTTTGCATACTCATGAAAAGCCATGACATCGCAACCCTTCACGGTCATCCCGAGTTTCAATCCCTTGGAGCGCTCGAGAATCCGTACCGCGGGCTTGGCCATGAGTAATGAGCCACAATGCAGCGAGCCGGCAGTGTCCTTGAGATCCTTTGGATCGGTTATGAGGGTCGGGACAGCGTCGTAGACATCCTGGCCCTTCTTGACGACAAGGACAGCGTCGACGATCTTCTTCTCGAGTGCATACTTGAGCAGAGTGGTCACCGCACCACCGCATTCGGCCTTCTTTGCAATCTCCTGATCATTTGTCCACGCGTAGAACATGTCACCTTTCTTTGCGTTGGGTTTTCCTCCAAAGAGAGCCATCTATTTCGCCTCCGCAATCTTCTCAATCTTCACAGCACATGCCTTGAACTCCGGGATCTTGGCGATCGGATCGAGTGCATTGTTGGTTAGGATGTTTGCTGCACATTCCTTGAAGTGGAACGGCATGAACATCACGCCCTTCATGATGTCCTTCGTAATCCTTGCGGGGATATTGATGGTTCCGCGCCGGGTTGTTGCCTTGACCATCTCCTTGTCCTTGATACCAAGAGCCTTTGCATCCTCGGGGTTGATCTCGACCCATCCCGTCGACTCCTCAGATTCGAGCGACTTGGACCGGCGGGTCATGGTCCCGGTGTGCCATTGCCAGATGCAGCGGCCTGTCGTGAGGATGAATGGATACTCGGCATCAGGGACTTCCGCCGGGGGTTTGTAGGGGACTCCGAAAAAGACTCCAATGCCATCGGGGTGCGAGAACTTCTCCTTGTGCAGGATGGGTGTCCCGGGATGCTCGACAGTGGGGCAGGGCCAGTGAAGCGCTTCAGGTTTGTTGAGGCGCGTATAGTTCATCCCCGCGTAGGACGGTGTGAGTTTCGACATCTCGGTGAAGATCTCCTCGGCGCTCTTCCATGGGAACTGCTTGGCATAGCCCATCTTGGCTGCGATATCGGCGATGATCTGCCAGTCGAGCTTGGCCTTGCCCGGCGGGTCCTGTGCCTTCCTCCACATCTGGACACGGCGCTCGGTGGAGGTCTGGGTCCCGTCCTTCTCGGCGTAACAGCATCCTGGCAGCACTACGTCGGCAAGTTCTCCCGTCTCGTTCATGAAGATATCCTGGACAACCAGGAACTCCAGGTTCTTCAACGCTCTCTCCACGTGATGGAGGTCGGGGTCGGAGATCATCGGGTTCTCGCCCATTATATACATACACTTGAGCTCGCCGGGCTTGTCAGCCAGCACGTCCATCATGGTCGTGACTTCGTACCCGTTCTTGCCTTGCGCGATGCCGTCGGGGAAGCCCCAGGCGTCTGCGAACTTCTTGCAGGCCGCTTCGTCGATGACCTTCTGGTACGCGGTGAACACGACAGGCAATGCTCCCATGTCGCAGGCACCCTGTACGTTGTTCTGGCCGCGAAGCGCGTTCACGCCGGTCCCGGGTCTGCCCAGGTTGCCGGTCAGCATCTGGATATTTGCACACGACCTGACATTGTCCACACCGGTGGTGTGCTGGGTGATTCCCATGGAGTAAAGGATGCAGGCAGATTCGGCCTTCGCAAACCATTCAGTGGCGGTCTTGAGCTGAGCGACAGGGATTCCTGAGATCTTTGAGACATTCTCCAGGGAATACGCGGGTTTCATGACCTCTTCTTTCAGCTTGTCAAAGTCCTTAGTACGGTTCTTGATGAAGTCCTTGTCCTCCCAGCCGTTCTTTAGGATCTCCTGCATCATGCCGTTCAGGATAGCAACGTCGGATCCTGATCGGAATTGCATATAGAGGTCAGCCTGCTTGCCGGTGGGAGTAAACCTTGGATCAGCATAGATGAACTTTGCACCGTTAGCTTTTGCCTGCATGACTCTCCGCCCTATCAGGGGGTGCTGCTCAAAGGTGTTGCTTCCCAGGATAAACACACACTTGGATTCTGCAATGTCCCCAATCGAGTTGGTCATTGCACCCGAGCCGAACGTTGAGGCGAGCCCGGCAACAGTCGAAGCGTGGCAGAGCCTGGCGCAGTGGTCGATGTGACGTGTCTTCATCACTCCGCGGGCGAACTTCATCATGGCGTAGTTCTCTTCATTTGAGACCCTTGCCGATGAGAGGCAGGCACATTCGTCGGGTTTATACTGCTTGAACTTCTTTGCGATCAGGTCATATGCCTCATCCCAGCTCGCCTCGACGAACTTGCCGTCCTTCTTGATGAGAGGAGTGGTAAGCCGGTCGGGGGCGTTGACGAACTCGTGTGCGTAGGTCCCCTTCGGGCACACCTTTCCTTCGTTGACCGGCGAGCGTTGGTAAGGAGCAGTTGCGGTCACTTTCCCGTCCATCACTACGAGATTGAACGAGCACCCGGTCCCGCAATAGGGGCAGGTAGTCTGTACATACTTTGCATTCATTCAAACACCTTTATACGAGGGGCAGTTACAGCCAACAGAAAATAAAAGTATCTAAACGATATTTTTTAAATTAAAGGCTTATTTTAATTTTAACTGCATTTTAAATTAACATAATTAACTCCACGATTGCCGTGCGTATCTGACACATCGCATTGCCGGGCAAATATTGATACATTCTTTCTTTGAAAATACACACCTGCCCTGTTCTTTCAACCGGGCCGGTTTTCCACACTGACCGTATAATACCAAAACTTCAAAATCTCTCGTTTTTTTTACCTGTTGAATAGACAGGATGAGGCACCTCGTGCTGTAATACCCTATATTTTACCGCGGTTTTCGCGATCTCCCGCGCGTCAGATTTTTAAAAGAAAAAGGTCACTGCTTGACTCTTTCGCTCTGAAGGAAGAAAAAACTCAGGAAAAGAGAGGTTCTGCCTTCGCTGACTGGCATCACGGTGTAATCGGTAGAGAAATTGGAAAAAGAAGATTTTTCGCATTGGAAAGAGTTTGGTGTTCTTATCTTCCCAGTGCCAGATCTACGCCACGGTTCATGCAGGAATATGCTTCTTTCTCCCTGCCCATCTTTTGCAGTGTGAGTCCCTTGTTGAACCAGGCCTCGGCATGGTGGGGGTCCAGTTTGATCGCGGCGTCATAACTTGAGAGCGCTTCATCGCAACGGCCAAGCTCGTCGAGACAGTTCGCCTTCTCATGCCAGGCCGATGCAAAATGCGGTTCAACCATGATTGCTTTCTCGATCTGTTCAAGCGCACGGTGATAGTCTCCCCTCTGCGCCAATTCTGTCGCGAGACGATACGAATATTCCGCATCCTTTGAGATAGTGAACATCGTCCGTGCCTGATATGGTTGGATTGGGTCCATGGTTCTGTATTCCTCCTGTCCAATGCCGGGGTATCGTCCCCCAGGCACGTGACAGGTACAGGAAGCAGAATATTAACAATTTGCCACCAGAATCTGCATATCTCCTCCGAAAGGCAGTATCGTGTGCACAGGCGCTCACCTGAGTGCATTGCACTGGTGATGTGCAGAACAGACTGGCAAAACACCTTGGAGGATTTCGAAAAACACCGATAG